>JBBALV010000004.1:78630-146706 GCA_040402815.1 Flavobacterium sp. | reverse complement strand
AAGCTAACGAAATGCAAGCGATTCGTTTGATTAGAAAATAGATTGATAAGGTTGTAGTTTTTATCTAAAATGCTTCGCCCGTTCGCTATCGCTGGGGTCAAGAATCTAGGATCAACAATCTGAAATCAAAAATCAAAACCCTCTTTAATTCCAATAAGGATTAAAGAGGGTTTAGTTTTTATACTAAATTGTGGAAAAAAACGAGATTAACGTTTCCTAACTCTATTTCCGTTGACTATTTTTAATTACAATGCCGATTTATTAAAATACCCTCTTGGTTTTATTCGAATGTTTAGTACAGCTATTACAAAATAATCCATACCACAGTTTATCTATATTCCAAATTCATCTGCATTTTGTTCCGTTTCAGTGGTATCTTTTACAATTTTAGCGTAGCAATCAACTTTAATTTTCAAATCTTTTGGCCGTTCAAAATCTTCCATCGAAACGTTTAACATGGGGTCTCCATAACATTTTTTCATAAACATTGCCCATATTGGTAGAGCGGCTGTGGCACCTTGACCATAAGTAATGCCTTTGAAATGAGCGGAACGATCTTCATTTCCAACCCAAACACCAGTAGCTAGATTAGGAACCATTCCCACAAACCAGCCATCAGATTGGTTTTGAGTAGTTCCGGTTTTTCCAGCAATTGGATTTCTAAACACATACGGATAGCCTGTAACTCTATTGTAGCCATTGCCACCACCTTCGGTGCGTAATCTTGCACCAGAACCGGATTCTGTTACACCTTCTAATAATTTTATGACGGCATAAGCAATGTCTTTGTCCAAAACATCATGCGATTCTGATGCGGGTTTGTATAATACCGTTCCGTTTTTGTCTTCAATTTTTGTGATGACTTGCGGCTTAATATATACTCCTTGATTGGCAAAAGTGCTATAAGCTGCTACCATATCATGTACCGTGATTTCTACTGCCCCAAGCGCAATAGATGGTTGTGCTGGTATATCTGATTTTATGCCTAATTTATGGGCTAGCTCTACAACCGCTTCAGGTCCTGTTCGATCAATTAATTTTGCGGATACCGTATTTATAGAATTGGCAAGTGCATATTTTAAGGTTACTAATCCCATATATTTTCCATTAGAATTGTTTGGGGTCCAAGTTTCAGTTACATTGTGACGCCCTTTTGGAATAGAAAAATTGGAATCAATAATAGAATCACATGGCGACATCCCTAATTCTTTAATGGCAGTGGCATAAACAATTGGTTTGAAAGTGGAGCCTACCTGTCGTGCGCCTTGCCCAACGTGATCGTATTGAAAATGTTTGTATTGAATGCCTCCAACCCATACTTTTACAAAACCCGTTTGCGGTTCCATTGCCATCACGCCGCTTTGAAGAAAGTTTTTGTAATAACGAATAGAATCATTTGGCGTCATAAGGGTATCACGTTCCCCCTTCCATGAAAAAACAGTCATTTTAGTTTTTAAATCAAAGGACTTTATAATTTCTTCATCTGATTTATCTTGCTCTTTTAAAACTCTCCATCGTTCAGACGCCTTTTGGGCACGAGCCATTAGTTTATCCGTTTCTATTTGCGAAAGATTTACAAAAGGCGCATTTTTATTCGTTTTTTGTTGTATCGAAAATTCTTCTTGTAAGTTTTTCATGTGGGCAGAAACAGCTTCTTCTGCATAGGTTTGCATTCTAGAATCAATAGTCGTATATATTTTTAATCCATCGCGGTAGATGTCATAATCAGAACCATCGGGTTTTTTATTGTCTTTGACCCAACCTTTCATAAAATCACGAATATATTCTCTAAAGTAGGTTGCTATTCCGTCTTGATGGCTTTCTGGTTGAAATTTTAAAATGATAGGTTCTTTAGCATATTGCTCCTTTTGAGATTCCGTAATAACGCCGTTTCTCACCATTTGTCCTAAGACGATATTTCGTCTAACTCGAACTTTTTCAGGTCTTCTTACTGGGTTAAATGCCGATGGGTTAGTTAGCATACCAACTAGCATTGCGCTTTCATCAATAGTTAAATTGCGGGGTTCCTTACCAAAATATACTTTTGCAGCAGAACGAATCCCTACGGCAGTATTAACAAAATCAACCTTATTAAAGTACATGGCAATGATTTCATTTTTAGTGTATTGCTTTTCAAGTTTTATCGCAATAATCCATTCTTTGGCTTTTTGAATGATTCTAAAAGGTAAAAATTTAGAACCTTCACCATGAAATAATAATTTCGCCAATTGTTGTGTCAAAGTACTTGCGCCCCCATTGGTGCCTAATTTTACAAATGCACCAAGTGTTCTTCGTCCATCGATTCCTGAATGTTCATAAAAACGTTCATCTTCGGTTGCGACAAGGGCTTTTACCAAATGCTGTGGCAAATCACTGTACTTAACAGAAGTCCTGTTTTCATTGTAAAATTTACCAATAGTTACTCCATCAGCAGAAATCACTTCGGTTGCCAAATTGGAATTTGGATTTTCTAATTCTTCAAACGAAGGCATAGAACCCAATAAGCCCCAAGATGCGAAAAGAAAAAATACAAACGTGCCACCTAGGGTATATAAGAAAATTTTCCTAAATTTCTTTTGATAGTAAGGGATGTCTCTTACAGCAGTACTCTTGTTTTTTTTAATTGCCATAATTTTATTCTAATGATTCAATTCTAAAACCAACTTCGGTTACTCCTTCTAATGCTTCGACGCCAACAACTTTTCCTGTTTGTCTAACCGCATGTTGTATGTGCACTTTGTAGGTACCGATTTTGTTAAAACGCATTTTTTCTTTATAAAAAAGTTTGTTTTCTTTAATGTCTGAAAAACCGTTTCCAAGTAATGTGCCGTCTGGATTGGTCATTTCATATTGTAATGTATCTCTTTTAACAAGTCCGTTGGGCTGTTCTAAGGCAACAATTAAATATAAATTATTGAATTCATAATTATCGTTATTTCTTAGATTGATAAACAGATTATAGGCTTTTGTGGTGTCGGATTCTTTGAAACTAAAAGACACAATATCACTTTTTTTCCAATTGTTGCCAACGGTTTTATATTCATCAAAAACTCTTTTCTTGTCGCAAGAATTCAAAAGCAATAGTGCCAAAATAAAGAAAATGCTACTCCTTAGGTTCATTTTTTTGATTCGGAATTATTTTGTTACCATTCGTATTTCGCTCTCCTTGTGGTCGGTTTTGATTTGTATTGTTTCTATTTCCCTTGTTCTTTTTCCCGTTACTAGGTCGGTTGTTGTTGGTATTCGGATTGTTATTTACTGTTTTATTGCTGGCAATTGCATTGTTATTGGCTGTTACCGGTTTATTTGCATTTGCAACAATTACATTTTCACCGCCAGATTTACGGTTTTTATTGGGCTTGTTTTTTCGTTTTGGTTGATCAAAACGGGTTAAACTTTCTTGTCCCATTGCGTTGTTGAAATCTTTTTCAGGCGGAGCTACCAATTCAAGTGCAAAATCTTCTAAAGAAGACACTTTGTTTTTTAATTTATTTTCGGCAATAATTTCTCTAACCTGTTCCGTTTTTAATACATGCCAATTGGCAAAATTATTAGTATAGGCAAACCACATTAATCCTTTAAAAATATCTTGTTTTTGACAAATAGCATCCCCTTTTTCTGTAACTAATTTCGTGTCAAAATCCGGAAAATCTTTCAAAGCATCCATATAAGTGTCCAACTCATAATTCAAGCAGCATTTTAGTTTTCCGCATTGACCAGCTAATTTTTGGGGATTTAATGACAATTGTTGGTAGCGTGCTGCAGAAGTATTTACACTTCTAAAATCAGTAAGCCAAGTCGAACAACACAATTCGCGCCCGCAAGAGCCAATTCCACCCAAACGAGCGGCTTCTTGTCGGAAACCAACTTGTTTCATTTCTACTCTGGTGCTGAATTCTTTTGCAAAATCTTTAATCAGCATACGAAAATCAATACGTTCTTCGGCAGTATAATAAAAAGTAGCTTTAGAACCATCCCCTTGAAACTCCACGTCAGAAATTTTCATTTCTAATTGCTGAGCAATAGCCAATTCTCTGGCTTTTACTTTCATTGGTTCTTCTTTATCTCGAGCCACCGACCAAATATCAATATCTCTTTGAGACGCTTTTCTATATACTTTGGGGATATCTTTACTATTGTGATTGACTCCTTTTTTCTTCATTTGAATTTTTACTAATTCGCCTGTAAGGGTTACAATTCCAACATCGTGTCCTGGAGATGCTTCAGTGGCAACAATGTCGCCCATGCTTAAAGTTAACTTTTCGGTATTGCGATAAAATTCTTTTCTGCCATTTTTAAAACGAATTTCGACACAGTCAAACGGCGTTTCGCCATTCGACAAGTTCATGTTGGAAAGCCAGTCAAAAACCGTTAATTTATTGCAGCTGTCAGTGCCACAAGTCCCATTATTTTTACAACCTTTTGGTGCACCACCATCAGAAGTTGAACAACTTGTACATGCCATAATTTTATATGTAGTGTTGTGACGTGCACAACTTAAGTTCGTATTAGATTTTGTTTGTAAAGATATTATTTTTTTACTTTTTAAATATAGGTTTATCGTTTAAAGTTCAAAAAGGTTATTGCTTTTGCAAAAGAATCAAATGATAATCGAATGTGGGTTTCCTTTGTATATGAAATCTCTTATCATTGCTATCAAGAAGTTCTTGTTTAAAATTATGGTTTTTAAAGTGCCATTTAACAACAAAAAAGCGATGTTTTTAGATTGCTTTACTACAAATAAATTTTTAAAGTAACACTATACCTTTCAATAACAGACTATTGTGAACTGAAATAACAAATTTGTGAAAATTAAAATCCTTATATTCGAGCTATAAATCGAATTAAAAAAGTCCAACTGAATTAGGTTTGCCTCATAAATTTAGCTCTTATTTTGCTTTAGCCTGATCGAAATGTTGAAATTTTGATGAAGTAATTGTTACTTTATTTTTTTATAAATTTTAAAATCTCGGTAGTGTTTTCTAGTTGAATGTGCAACAAATAAAGGCCTGATTTTAGCTGTGAAATGTTTAGTTTGTTATTTGTGTTTGTAGCGTTAAGGCATTTTTTACCCGACACATCCGTTACCAAAAGTTGTTCAACACTCGTATTTTCTGGAGCGCTAATTTGAAGTTCTTCGGTAGCTGGATTCGGATAAATACTACATTTTGGAATGTCAGTTGGGCTTGTGGTGTTTAAAGCCATTGGACAGGCGATGGGAATAGGCACCATAGAATCTACTGTTGTACCATTGCCTAAATTCCCCCAAAAATTCCATCCCCAAGTCCATAACTCACCACTGGTAGTTAGTGCAGCCCCACTCTGATTGCCAACGGAAACCGATTTCCAATTGGATGCTGTGCCAAATTGTAAAAAATTGTTAGTCAGTTGTACCGTTGAAGTAGAAGGATAACCTAATTTTTTACCCGTGTACCACAAAGTATTGTCCGTTTTGATAATAGCCGAAGTATCATCGCCACAATCCATATCTTTTACATAATATACAGGACATCCCGCGCAGGTTGTGCCACCCGTTTGCCCATATACATTGCTTCCCCAAGTAACCAATAAACTGTTGGCTGATTTCACATCATAACTGTGATTTCCGCCTGCCGATATCCACTTCACTCCCGTATTATTGTAGGAACGAATTTGAGGCGACATAACATAAAGTCCAGAATTTAAACCAATAGGATTGCCAGAATTATAGCCCCAACCATAAACGGTTCCGTTGGTTTGCAAAGCAAGCGAATACCTGTCGCCAGCAGAAACCATATTCCAAGTGCTTAAGGTGCCTACTTGAGCGGGAATATTTCTGTTAAAGCCATCACCGTATCCTGCGGTGTTGCCCAAAGCATAAAATTCGCTATTGCCCCAAGACCATAAAGTACCATTGTTTTTGGTTGCTAAAGCATGCGAATAGCCTGCCGAAATTGATTTCCAATCCGTATCAGTACCCACTTGAACCGGTGCCAATTTATCTACAAAAGTGCCGTCACCGACTTGACCATAAGTATTATTGCCCCATGCCCACAACGTTCCATTGTTTTTTAATGCTAATGTAAACGCATAAGGTCCACTCCCAGCAGACACCATTTTCCAATCGGAATCAGTACCCACTTGTGCTGGCGCCTTATTTGATACAATTGGTCCGATACCCAGTTGCCCGTGATTGTTATTTCCCCATGCCCAAAGTGTATTGTTGCCTCCAATAGCAAGTGCATGCGTATAGCCTACCGATACTGATTTCCAGCATTGTGCATTAGAAAAAGAAATGACTAAGAAAAAAACGATGCGGAAAAACGGGTTTGTTTTCATATCTGGTTTTATGTGTAATGAGGTACAAAAGTAAAGAAAATCCCAACTTGTTGATGCGTTGGGATTTTTATTAAATTTATTTTGGATCATTCATTTTAAAATCATCCATAAAAGCGGTAGTGTAATCGCCTGCTATATAGCGTGAATCATCCATCAATTGCCTGTGAAATGGACTAGTTGTTTTGATGCCTGCAATCACAAATTCATCTAAAAAAGTTACTTAGAGAGCAATAACTACAACAATAGGGAACTATTTTATTGATGATAGGGTAGTAAAAATCATTTTGTCGGGTTCTTATTTTAAAAAGATGTACGGCAATTGCACAAAAGATGTACGGCAATTACCTAAAAGATGTACGGCTTTTAATTAAAAGCCGTACATCTTTTTAATATTTCATCACTATAAATGAATTTTAACTTCCGTACCAATTGATTTTATGTTGCCTTTGTTTTGAAATTATCGAAACAAATAGCGTTAAATTTGCCCAATTGTAATCAACTTTGCAGTCATCGAGTCGTAATTGAACGGAATGCAATAAACTATCGGTGCTTTAAATTAAAAGCTGCTTTTTATTTACTGCAAAATAATTTTTTTGGTATTTAATAAATTGTTTGAAGCATCGTAAATCTTCACCAAATACACGCCGGTACCACTCCAAGAGTTTAATGCTACATTATATTGCTGTGTATTCATTGGTTGATTGAAAACTACCTGACCTAGCGTATTGACTATTTCAATATGGTAACCTACAACATTTGCTAAAGTTCCACAATCAATCGTGATGTGGTCTTTGGCAGGATTGGGATAAACGGTGATTTGGTTATTTCCCAGACTTGATTCTATTATCATGTTTGCACAACATTTGACAATTATCTGCTGCTGTTTTTCCGCCTTCGTGCCAAGGGGTAATGTGGTCGGCTTCCATTTCATTTAGTTCAAATTTTTCGCCACATTTCACACAAATTCCTTTTTGGCGCTCAAAGGCTTCTCGTTTTTGTTTGTCTGAAAAAGTGCGAATACTTAAATGTCTTTCTTTTCGGTTTAAAACAAAATAGTAAATCCCTTTTTTATTGGACACATCTTCGTCTAACATTAAATCCGTAATTTCTTCTTCTAATGCTTTAGCATCCCATTTATCGTTTTTGAATTCGTTGTATAATGTTCCCCATTCAATTCCTTTCATTTCTTTGCGGTACTTTGGAAACGTAACTTTGACCCAATTAATAACCGATTGAAAATACAGCCACAGTTCATTGGCGTTGGGCTCCAATTGATTTTTTGACATGTATTCTTTTATCTTGCCTTCTGAAATCCAATCAATGGCTTTTTCTAAATATTCTTGTCGGTTGGCAGAACCATTTAAATATTCATCGCCAATTTTTGGACGAGAATTTTTTGAAAAATACCGTTTGGCATCCGACACCCACGAACCTGAATAGACTGCGTTGCGTAATTCTTGTTCTGTTAATACTTTCCCGGCAATGTTAATAGTTTCAAACCAATCTAGTTTCTCGCTATCGGTTCCCGAACAGAAATACACCATTAATTTGTAATCCAAAATTTGCTCTTGCTTGTCTTTAGGTAAATTATGAAAAGCCAAACCATCAATAGAATAATCGCCATTCACGTATTGACAAATGGAAATGGTGCGCTGCTGCCCATCAATAACTTCCAGCTCTTGTGCTGAACTTGTCGAAGCATCTCTTACCGCCCAATACATCACATTCAACGGAAAGTTCTTTTGCAAGGTATTAATCACCGCATTGCGTTCTTTTATATCATAAACAAATTCTCGTTGGTAAGGTGGGCGAATGTCTAATTGACCTCCGTAACCCACTACGCCATCATCGTTATTGTCTTTATAACCGTTTATTAATTCCTTAACCGAAATTTCTTTAAGTGTTATGTTCATAGTTTTTTGTTTTTGATGATTATTCTAAAATAGGGTGACTTTCCATTTATTACTAAATCCCTATCGTCATCACCTTTTCTAAATTTTATAATTTCAAATTGTTTTGGATTGTATTTGTCTAAAAAAGTTATGGGTACACCAATATGTCCAGCATAATCAGCAGGAATATCTTTGGTTTTATCTACATTAATAGCATCGTAGTTGTCATACATTGGATATTCCTCCGGAGTGTATTTCTTGTGCAGTATGTAGTCTTCGTGTCTTTTATCTATGTCTAAATTGGTAAACCAATTCGCTTGTGCTCTACCTTTTACAACACCATCAACAATTTTATAGCCGCTTCCTTCTTTCTTTTTCTCAACTAATTCTTTTGCATAATTTTCAGTCACATCAAATAGCATGTCAGTACTCATAGGGGTATTTCCAACCCACATTTTATCTTCTTTTATTAATTTAAATATTTCTTTATATGTGATGATATTCTTATTTCCTATTAGTACAAACTTCTTGTTGTACTGAATGAGTTGAGACACATATTCTCTAAACAAAGAAAAAGGAGGATTGGTCACCACAATATCAGCTTGTTGGAGTAATTCAATACTTTCAGAACTTCTAAAATCGCCATCGCCTTGTAAAGGTTGTACGCCTATTTCGTTAGCGTCTGGAATGCTATTCCCGTTTTTATCGCCTGTGTATTCCAAATAAACCGCTTGTTCAGAATTATATGTGCTGAATAAATCAACATCTTGATTTTTATAGCAAGTGGCAATTAGTTTTTTGAGTCCTAAATGTTCAAAATTATAAGAGAAATAATGAAAAAAATTGCTGACTCTAGGGTCATCGCAATTGCAATAGACCACTTTGTCTCTAAAATGGTCTTTGTAGTGCCGTAATTCATTTTCTATGTCCGAGAGTTGGGTATAAAACTCATCATTTTTAACATTTTTGGCTTTGTGAAGATTGGTGTTGGAAGATTGCTTTGCCATAGTTTAGTTTAAAAGCGAAGCTTGCTCTTAAACTAATAAGCATAAAAAAGGGCATGAAACTGTCCAAAATGCCTACAATCAAATCAAGGCACCTAGGAGAGCCCATACGAAAAATAAGCACGAACAGCCCACGCCCAGATGGACGTGAACTCTCGCGGCTTATTCTCATTCGTATGTAGAAATTTCCTAGGTTTCTGATTTGTGAGAATAAGAGCTAAAAGCTCAACGATATGTTTAAAATTTTATGTTTCTGTTTTTTTCATTTTGTTTTATGTGTTACAAATATATAGATATTATTTAAGTTTATTATTGTCGAATTTGAACGGTTTGCTATTGCCACACTTTTGGGATCGAAAAGTAATGTACGGATTTGAAGTACAAAACTTTCATGCATAAAAAAACCTTGCATCACTGCAAGGTTTTTATAAATATAAATCAAGTTTTTACTCTATTTCATTCATTTTAAAATCATCCATAAAGGCGGTAGTATAATCACCCGCAACATAGCGTGGATCATCCATCAATTGTCTATGGAACGGAATAGTTGTTTTGATGCCTTCAATTACAAATTCATCCAACGCACGTTTCATTTTATTGATAGCTTCTTGTCGCGTTTGTGCTGTCGTAATCAACTTAGCAATCATCGAGTCGTAATTCGGCGGAATGGAATACCCGGAATAAACATGAGTGTCTAAACGAATTCCGTGACCTCCTGGCGTATGTAAAGTAGTGATTTTTCCTGGCGAAGGGCGGAAATCGTTGTAAGGGTCTTCGGCATTAATACGACATTCGATAGCGTGCAATTGAGGTAAATAGTTTTTCCCTGAAATTGGCACACCAGCAGCTACCAAAATTTGCTCCCGAATTAAATCATAGTCAATCACTTGTTCAGTAATTGGATGCTCTACTTGGATTCTGGTATTCATTTCCATGAAGTAGAAATTACGGTGTTTGTCCACCAAAAACTCTACCGTTCCAGCACCTTCATATTTAATATATTCGGCAGCTTTTACAGCGGCTTCGCCCATTTTTTGACGCAATTCATCCGTCATAAATGGTGAAGGAGTTTCTTCTGTCAATTTTTGATGACGGCGTTGCACCGAGCAATCTCTTTCTGAAAGATGACACGCTTTTCCGTAAGCATCACCAACAACTTGAATTTCAATATGGCGTGGTTCTTCAATTAATTTTTCTAAATACATGCCATCGTTTCCAAAAGCAGCAGCCGATTCTTGACGAGCGCTTTCCCATGCTTTCAATAAATCTTCTTCCTTCCAAACGGCACGCATTCCTTTTCCTCCACCACCTGCGGTTGCTTTAAGCATGACAGGATAACCAAATTCTTTAGCGATGCTAGCGGCCTGTTCATAAGATTCTAAAATTCCAACAGAACCAGGAACACAAGGCACTCCGGCTTCAATCATGGTCGCTTTTGCCGAAGCTTTATCGCCCATTCTATCAATCATTTCAGGAGAAGCGCCAATAAATTTTATTCCATGTTCTTGACATATTTTAGAAAATTTTGCGTTTTCAGATAAAAAACCATAACCTGGGTGAATAGCATCTGCATTTGTAATTTCTGCAGCAGCAATGATATTTGACATTTTTAAGTAAGATAAATTACTTGGAGGTGGTCCAATACAAACGGCTTCGTCAGCAAATTTTACGTGTAAACTTTCGGCATCTGCAGTGGAGTAAACGGCTACGGTTTTGATGCCCATTTCTCTACAAGTTCGAATTACGCGTAAAGCAATTTCTCCCCTATTGGCAATTAATATTTTTTTAAACATTTTATTTGAATTATGAGTTATGAGTTATAAGTTATAAGTTACGAAAGGCAAAACCAATTCCTAATTTATAATTCATAATTTATAATTAAATTTAAGATGGGTCAACTAGAAACAAAGGTTGGTCAAATTCTACTGGAGACATATCATCCACCAATATTTTTACGATTTTACCGCTAACTTCAGATTCAATTTCGTTGAAAAGTTTCATGGCTTCAATGACGCAAAGTACATCCCCTTTTCCAATAGCGCTTCCCACTTCTACAAACATGGCTTTGTCTGGAGATGGTTTTCTGTAGAAAGTACCAATAATTGGTGATTTGATAGTGATGTATTTGGCATTTTCGTCAGCAACAGGCGCTGTAGGTATTGGTGTGGCCACAACAGGCGCTATTTGTGGCGCAGGTGCTTGTTGCAAAACGTTTTGCGGCGCTTGAAGATAAGTTACTTCATGC
The DNA here is from genome assembly GCA_040402815.1 of Flavobacterium sp. GTDB lineage: Bacteria > Bacteroidota > Bacteroidia > Flavobacteriales > Flavobacteriaceae > Flavobacterium. The sequence continues at coordinate 135,247 of JBBALV010000004.1, read as the reverse complement.
GCATTACCTTCTAATGTGGTTCTGATGGTGATTTTTACATCATCCATTTCTAATTTTACTTCAGCAACACCTGAGTTTGCTACAAATTTAATCAGATTTTGAATTTCTTTTAAATCCATAATAGGTTTGTTTTATTTGTTATACTATAATGATTGAAAGGGTTCCTGTTGAAATCCTTATCAAATGTATTATTCTTTTTTATCGTAGGCCCATTTTAAATAAATAGCTCCCCAAGTGAATCCGCCACCGAAAGCTGCAAAAATTAAATTGTCTCCTTTTTTGAATTTTTTCTCAAAATCAAATAAAAGTAACGGTAAAGTTGCCGAGGTGGTGTTTCCGTATTTTTCGATATTAATCAAAACTTTGGATTCATCAAGATTCATTCGGCTTGATGTAGCATCAATAATACGTCTGTTGGCTTGATGCGAAATTAACCAGTCAACATCGTCATTAGTGAGGTTATTTCGATTCATAATAAGTTCACTTACATCGGCCATGTTGGTTACTGCCCATTTGAAAACGGTTTTTCCATCTTGAAAAACATAATGTTGATTGTTGGCAACCGTTTCTGCTGATGCAGGAAGTATTGATCCTCCAGCATCAATTTTTAAAAACTCTCTACCTACTCCATCACTCCTTAAATATTCGTCTTGCAGACCCAATCCTTCATTGTTCGGCTCAAAAAGCACAGCTCCAGCACCATCTCCAAAAATGATGCAAGTAGCACGGTCCGTATAATCAATAATAGAAGACATTTTATCAGCACCAATCAAAATTACTTTTTTATATCTTCCAGCTTGAATATAAGCAGCTGCCGTTGACATGCCGAATAAAAATCCAGAGCATGCGGCTTGTAAATCATAAGCAAAAGCATTAGTTGCGCCAATTTGAGTAGCTACATAGACCGCCGTTGAAGCAACAAGAAGGTCCGGGGTTGTAGAAGCTACAATTACCAAATCTATTTCTAAAGGATCAATATTCCCTTTTGCAAGTAAATCTTCAGCTGCTTTTATGGCCAGGAAAGAAGTGCCTAACCCTTCCCCTTTTAATATTCTTCTTTCTTTTATTCCCGTTCTTGATGTTATCCATTCATCATTGGTATCAACCATGGTTTCAAGCACTTTGTTTGAAAGTACAAATTCAGGAACATATCCTCCGACAGCAGTAATTGCGGCTGTAATTTTAGTCATGTGATACTATTTTTTCTATCTGAAATTTGAATCAGAAAAGTTGTGGAAATTACAAAAAAAAATCTAAAACCATGCTTTAGAAAGCGTTTATTTAACCCTTTAAAGTATAAAAAACAAAAAAAACCCTCACTAGGTGAGAGTTTAAAAAATGTTTTGCAATATTGTATTATGCAACAGCAACTTGCTTGTCAATAACAACTTGCCCTCTGTAATACATTTTACCTTCATGCCAATAGGCTCTGTGGTATAAATGAGCTTCTCCAGTGATTGGACAAGTAGCGATTTGAGCTACAGTTGCTTTATAATGTGTTCTTCTCTTATCTCTTCTTGTTTTGGAGATTTTTCTCTTAGGATGTGCCATTGTACTGTATTATTTATCCGTTAATAGTTGTTTTAATTTGTCCCAACGTGGGTCTATTTCTTCTTTTGTGCTTTGCACTACTTTTTTTACTTTCAATTCATTTAGCTTGTCAAGCGCTTCTGATTTTAGAGTGCCGTCTTTAATTCCAGGATGTATTTTCCTTAATGGGATAGAAAGCACAATCATTTCATAAATGTATTGTGAAACATCAATTTGATGTTCGCCGTGAGGCAAAATCAACAATTCATCATTATCATTATTAAATGCTTCACCAAATTGAACTACTAATCTTATTTTGCCTTTAATAGGCATATCAAACATTTCATTTGTTAAGTCACAAGGAACATGAATCGTTCCTTTATGCTTAAAATGTAGTTCCATGAAGGTCGTTTTCTTTTCAAAAACTAAATTTACTTTGATGTTTGAATTTTCAAATTCATCATAATCAAAGGTATCAAAGAACGTTTTATTTATTTGATATTCAAACTGATGTTTTCCTAATTTTAATCCTATAAAAGAAATTAAAAATTGATTTAATTGTTTCATTATAACAACAATTTGTTCCTTTATTAAGGAGTGCAAAGATATAAATTAATTACAAATTCAAAAGGGTTATTAACCTTTTTTTGTTTATAAGTGTTTTTATTTTGATTTTAGTGGCATTTTACTGATTTCAGCAAACTCATTTCGAGAGTTATAAATATCAATTGCCAAATAAACCGCTTCTTTGAAGGAGTTAAAATCGGCGATGCCTTTTCCTGCAATGTCGTAGGCAGTGCCGTGATCCGGTGACGTTCTAATTTTATTCAAACCCGCAGTATAATTAACACCATTTCCGAAAGACAATGTTTTAAACGGAATCAATCCTTGGTCGTGATAAGAAGCGATTACGGCATCAAATTTCTCATATTGTGCACTTCCAAAAAAACCATCAGCTGGATAAGGTCCAAAAACGAGTGTGCCTTTCTCGAACATTTTTTTTATGACGGGTTTTAAAATTTCTTCATCTTCTTTTCCAATAACACCACCGTCGCCAGCATGAGGATTTAATCCTAATACAGCAATTTTAGGTTTATTGATGCTAAAGTCTTGAATTAAAGATTGTTTTACCGTTTCTATTTTTTGACGGATTAGGGTTTCTGTTAGATGTGAAGCCACTTCATTTACAGGAATATGGTCGGTTAAAAGACCTACTCTCAAATTATCCTGAACCATTAACATCAAAGCATTGCCCTCTAATTCTTGGTTTAAATAATCCGTGTGTCCTGGAAATTTAAATTCGTCCGATTGAACATTATATTTATTTATTGGCGCAGTTACCAAAACATCTATTAATCCTTCTTTCAAGGCTTTTGTAGCAGCAACAAATGATTTGATGGCATAACTCCCAACAATTGGGTCGTTTACACCATACTCTAAAGTAAATCCTTCACGCCAAACATTGAGTACATTGATTTTTCCGGTAACAATCTGATCCAATCGATCTATACCATGAAGCACCGTTGTCGATTCAAAACTCTTTTTTAGAAATGAAAGTATTTTTACGTTTGCAAAAATAACAGGCGTGCACAATTCCAACATTCGATTGTCTTCAAATGTTTTTAGAACAACTTCGCTTCCAATACCGTTTAAATCTCCGATTGAAATTCCGACGATTATATTTTCTGCTTTTTTCATTATTACTTCAGGTTATTTATTGCTAATTTTGAAGTGCAAATTTAGTAAAAATAAAATAAGAAATGTTTACAGGAATTATAGAATCACTCGGCACTGTTACAGCACTAGTAAAAGACAATGATAATCTTCACATAACCATTACGTCATCCATCACAAAGGAGTTGAAAATTGACCAAAGTGTGGCTCACAACGGCGTTTGTCTAACGGTTGTTGCAATAAATGACAATCAATATACGGTTACTGCAATTAGAGAAACTTTGGAAAAAACCAATTTAAATGATTGGAAAACGGGAAGTCTAGTCAATTTAGAACGCGCCATGAAACTTGGTGATCGTTTGGACGGGCATATCGTACAAGGGCATGTGGATCAAATTGGTATTTGTAAAAGTGTTGAAAACGCAAACGGAAGTTGGTATTATACCTTTGAATATGATGAAAGTGTAGGTAATATTACCATCGAAAAAGGGTCTGTAACTGTTAATGGTGTTAGTCTAACCGTGGTTCACTCCAAGAAAAACGAATTTAGTGTAGCAATTATCCCCTATACATTTGAGCACACTAATTTCAATACTTTTGTTGTAGGTACAAAAATAAATTTAGAGTTTGACGTAATAGGAAAGTATGTTTCTCGTTTGTATGTAAATCGGGACAAATAATTCTTTTAAGCATATTTATTCTTTAAATGCATTACATTTGTTCCTTAAAACTTAAACAAATGAAAAAATTCGTAATAGCATTCTGCATTTTAGTTTATTCATTTGGCAATAGCCAAGAGAAAAAAACAATTGATTTTAAACAAAACGAATTAAAATTAGATGTCACTTATTTAATATTTGCAGGGGCTTTAAATGCGTCTTACGAACACCTAATAAATGATGAATCTGGTTTAGGAGTGGGTCTAATATTATCTTCAGGGCGTGAAATCAATACCACTTTTAGTTTAAGCCCTTATTATCGTTTGTATTTTGGAGACAAACCAGCAGCTGGTTTTTTCTTTGAAGGATTCACAATGCTAAGTAGTTTTAAAGCTGAAAAACGCACTTCATATGGTTACTATTATTCTTATGAAACCTCAAATGTTACTGATTTAGCAATTGGTATTGGTATAGGTGGAAAATGGATTACTCGGAATGGAATTTTGTTTGAAATTAATTCTGGTGTTGGAAGAAATTTATTAAACGATTATTCTAATTACGCATCAAGTTATAAGATTGTTGGAAAATTTGGACTTTCGGTAGGGTATCGGTTTTAAATAACCCTTGTTGAACTCCATTTTTTATCACTTAATAACAACTTCGTAAACATTATTTTCTGGTTTTACATCCGCCATTAAATTACTCTCATCAATTGTGATTTTCTTGATGGTGTTTTTAGGTTTTGCTATCGCAAATGAATAAGTAGGATAAGCCCAAGCCCAATCGGACAAAACCGTTCTTTTTGTGTTGGGATTTGGATTTGCTTTTTCAAAACTCATCATTCGTAGTGGAATATAAAAACTTTCTTTTGTGCCATCGATATAGTCAACCGTAACGTCAATTGGCATAGGCGTTCTGCCAAGGCGTTCAAATATAACCGTGGTTTGATTGTTGTCTTCGTTAACCTCTTTAATGGCATAATCTATCGTATTGGTAGTTTCAGTAAAATCAGTTAAATACCAATCTAAATTGGCTCCCGAAACGCGTTCGGCACTTCTTTTTATGTCATTTGGCGTTGGATGTTTGAATTTAAAATCCTGAAAATATCTTTGTACTGTTTTTAAAAGATTTTCTTTCCCAATAATATATTGCAATTGCGCCAAAAATACTTCGCCTTTGCTGTAGGAAGAAACACTATAGCTTCTGTTTTCATCGTATCTATCGGAATGAGTAGACAAAGGTTGCTCTTTTCCTGAATTGGCTAAATTGATATATCCTGAATAGGCTCCTGAAAAAGGATTTTCAATTTTTTTATCAGCAATTGCATTCATGCCTAAATCTTCTAAAAAGGAAGTAAATCCTTCATCCATCCAGGAATGTTTGCTCTCGTTGGTAGCCAAAATGTGTTGGAACCACGAGTGTGCCATTTCGTGAGCTGTAGTTCCAAGAATGCCTTCATACGTGCCTTCACCAAGAATTAAAGTACACATAGCATATTCCATTCCGCCATCGCCCCCTTGAATTACGGAGTATTGTTTGTAAGGATATTTGCCCACCGTTGCATTGTAAAATTGCATTAGTTGGACGGTTTTAGGTTCTAATTTTTTCCAATTCGCAATGATTTTCGGATTGTTTTTATATAGAAAATGTAGGGTCGCTCCCTCAGGAACTTGCACTACATCATGCAAATAATTTTTGTCTGCAGCCCATGTAAAATCGTGTACATTAGGAGCTATAAAATGCCATGTTAGGGTTTCGGCATTGGCATCTTTTTTTATTTTTTTATTTTTATCTTCGTATCCAAAACCAATAGTATTAGCGTTTTCTAAATAGCCTGATCCCCCAATAATATAATTGGAATCAATAGTAATTTTCACATCAAAATTGCCCCAAACACCATGAAATTCTCTTGCAATATAAGGGTCGGCGTGCCATCCTTCAAAATCAAATTCGGCTATTTTTGGATACCATTGTGCCATGGATAACGCAATACCTTCGCTGTTATTTCTTCCTGAACGACGAATTTGAATGGGCACTTGTCCATCGAAGTCAAGTGTGAATGTAGTTTTTGAATGTGGTAAAATTGGTTTTGATAATGTAACTTCTAGGATAGTTCCCACTTCTTTTGTTGCTGCAAAAACCCCATCTTGCTTGAAGTTTGATGTTTTTAAATATCCGATTTCATCAGGTTTTAAACTTGAAATTCTACTTTCTTTTGTAATTGTACCATCCGCATTTTTAGTTTTCGTAACCATTCGTGCATCGGGGTCTTTAATGGCTTTCAATCGAGCATCCATCTCACTACCCGGCTGGAAGGCGTTGTTATACAAGTGATAAAACACTTTTTTTAAGGTGTCTGGCGAATTGTTTTCATAAATCAATTCTTGTGTGCCTTTATAATTATAGGTATTTACATCCATTGTCACCTGCATTTTATAGTCCACGTGTTGTTGCCAATACTTGTTGCTTTGCGCCGTTGTTTTTGCTAAAGCGCAAATTAGGAATGTAAATAAAAGTAGTTTTTTCATTTTGTAAACAATAAAATGGGAAAGTAATTTTTATAAAAGAAGCTTGTCTAAATTTATTTAAAATTAAAGACAAGCTTTTATATTATTGTAACATTATTATTTCTTTTTGGACATGTTTTCGGCCATAAGCAACGCATTGTAAGCATTAACTATTTTTCCCGATTTGCAAAGATTTGAAAAAGGTTGTTTGTTACTTGGATCTCCAGCAACAACAACTTCTGTAGTGATGGCAGTTCCAGAATCCATAAGAATATGCTTTACTTGTTTGGCAGACAATTTTGGATAATACGAACGAACTAAAGCCGCTACTCCTGCTGCATTTGGTGATGCCATTGATGTTCCTTGCTCAAATTTGTATTTATTATTTGGAACTGTAGCATAAATTTGAACGCCTGGAGCAAAAACATCTACATTGTTTTTTCCATAATTGGAAAAATCAGCAACCATAGCACTTCCATATTCAAAATTTAATGCTCCAATTGTCAAAACATTATCTGAAATTTCCGTTTTTTTGTCTTTGGAATCTGTAGGAAAAGTTGGTTCTATATCTATATCTTTTGCATCATTCCCTGCAGCAAATACAATCAAAACGTCTTTTGATTCGGCATATTTGATAGCATCCCAAACCCATTCTTTGTGTGGGGAAAAATCTTTTCCAAAACTCCCATTAATAACTTTTGCACCATTATCAACCGCATAACGAATGGATAACGCAACATCTTTATCATACTCATCTCCATTTGGAACGGCTCTTACCGCCATAATTTCTACATTCGAATTAACTCCATCGCCTCCTAAATTGTTGTTTCTACCTTGTGCAATTATGCCTGCTACGTGGGTTCCATGAAGCGAATCTTCTTTGTCTGGTGCATATACGGTATTGTTACCATATTTTTTATCTTTAATATCTTCTGGGTTGTCACCAACAAGTTTACGACCGTCAAAATCTTTATTTAAATTAAAATCAACCTGTTCGTATACATAATCTTTGAATTCATTAATTGCTCCCATGAAATCACTTCCTGCTTTACTAGCCACAGATTGCATCACCATCGTGCTTCTTTTTAAATTTGAATCCTCTGTATTAATGGCTTTTAAATCATCAAGCGAATAAGTGTCTTTCTTTAAAAATTCTCGAATTGCTTTGTCCGCATTTAAAATAAAATCAACTTGTTGTTTATTTTGCATGCATTCGTCTTGTTTTACTTTGAATTCTTCTTGGGCTTTTTTATATACTTCCGAACCATCGTCTGGTTTTTTCAGCATGCGCACTAATTCTAAATTTTCGTTATTCGATTGTCCTAAAAAGTTCCATCCATGAATATCATCGATGTAACCGTTTTTATCATCATCTATTCCATTTCCTGCAATTTCTTTTTTATTAGTCCAGATAACTGCTTTTAAATCTTCGTGGTCGATGTCAACTCCAGAATCTACAATACCTACAATTACTTTTACTCCTTTTTTGTTTTTCAACAATTCAGCGTAAGCTTTGTCAACACTCATTCCTGGAATACTATCTTTGGCTAGATCTAAATGACTCCATCGCTGTAATTGGTTTTCAGTAAGAGCTGCCTTTTTTGCAGTAAATGTAGTTGTGCTTTGTGCATTTGCTGAAAAAGATAGTGCTAAAGCAGTAATTAGCGATAAATAGGTGCGTTTTATTATTTTCATTTTGCTTATTTTTCAATTAAGTTAGTAGGTCAAAAATACTTTAAGATTATTACAATAACGATACAAATTAACTTTATTTTAGGACATCGTCACATGTGAAAATTTCTTTTAAACGCACCCCTCTATCTGTATTTTCAACAGTAATGATTTCGTTATGCGCATCGTGTTCTAAAAATAAATAATAGTTGTTGGTTGCCGCTTCAGTGAGAAACTTTGCTTTTTCTGGCAAGGTTAATAATGGTCTTGTATCATAGCCCATCACGTACGGCAAAGGTAAATGTCCCGCAGTTGGCACTAAATCGGCCATAAAACAAATGGTTTTTTCTCGATATTTAATCTGTGGTAACATCATTTTTTCGGTGTGCCCATCGGCAAAGAAAATACCAAAACCAAGTTCTGATTCTGGTAAAAAATCACCTTCAAGACGTTTGATAAAATGCAGTTGACCACTTTCTTGCATAGGTAAAATATTTTCCGAAAGGAAAGAGGCTTTTTCTCTAGCGTTGGGTTTTGTTGCCCATTCCCAATGATTTTCATTGGTCCAAAATTTGGCGTTTTTAAAAGCGGGTTCATATCCTGTTTTATTGGAGTTCCACTGCACACTTCCACCACAATGATCAAAATGCAAATGGGTCATAAAAACATCGGTAATATCTTCGCGATGAAAACCGTATTTTGCCAATGAAGCATCCATTGAGTGGGTTCCCCAAAGCGAATAGTAGCCAAAGAATTTTTCTGATTGTTTGTTGCCCATTCCGGTGTCAATTAAAATTAGGCGGTTGCTATCTTCAATTAATAGGCATCGTGCGGCAATGTCAATTAGATTGTTTTCGTCTGCAGGATTGGTTTTGTTCCAAATGGTTTTTGGCACGACCCCAAACATGGCACCACCGTCAAGTTTAAAATTTCCGGATTCTATTGCGTACAGTTTCATTATTTTGTTTTTTATTGGTATGTAAACCCATTTAATTCCTTTTTCTATAAGAATAAATTATATCTTGTTGTTTTTCTTAGCTTATTTATAAGTAATTGATGCTGTTTTGAAAACGCTAATTTAAGTAATGTGTTGGGATTTACTAATTTATTTAACGATAACAAGGCCAACATACATGTATCTTGACAATAATTTAGTTTTACATTTCCGCCATAATTTGATCCATTACCCAATTGGTGTGCACTGCGGATAAACCTGTAGCAGGATAGATACTAATTCCGCTCAAATGTTCTTGCATTTTTTTAACATGAAAGAGCTGCACATTTTCTGGATGTGGAATAAAAAGTTCAGTTGTGTTGTTTTCAGTTTCCAATAAAATGTTGTTTTCTTCAAATATTGAAAAAGTAATTTTTCCTTTACTACCATAAATTGTTGCCTTATCTTCCAAAAAATGACAGCCAAAATTCCAACTTCCTGTTCCTGTAATTCCCGATTTGTGTAGCCATGTTGCTGCAATGGCATCTTTTGCGGAATACCAATTTTGTTGGTTTAAATTCACTCCTGAAGCATTTTTTATCTCCCCTAAAAGATAAACAAACAAATCCAAACCGTGACTTGCCAAATCATCGAAATAACCGCCCTTAGCGACAGAAACATCAGTTCTCCAATTATATTCACCAGAAACATCAACTGTTGATGGTGGACGCATAAAATGCCAGTTTACATGTCGTATTTCGCCAATACTTTTTTGATCAATCCAGCTTTTTATTTGTTCAAATCGAGGAAGTGATCGGCGATAATAGGCTACAAATAATGGTAAATTTTTAGTTGAAAAGGCATTGTGAATTGCCAAACTATCTTCATAATTGGGCGCCAAAGGTTTTTCTATGCAACATGGTTTACCTGCCAAAGCGACTTTGAGTCCATAGAATTTATGGGAATCGGGTGGCGTTGCGATATAAATAGCATCAACTTCGGGATCGTTTATTAAGTCGTCAGCATCAGAATAGTATTTTTTTATGCCGTGTCTTTTGGCATAATCAGCCGCTTTTTCTGCATTTCTGCGCATTACAGCTACAATTTCAAATCCTTCGGTCTTTTGATAAGCAGGACCGCTTTTTACTTCGGTTACATTTCCACAACCTATAATTCCCCATCGCATTTTTTTTGAAATGGAATTCATACTTATCTCACAATTACGCCATCAACAAATAAAATTGGCACTTCTTCAACATTTTTTTCTGAAATGGAATTGGCTTTAAAGATAAAATTCTTGTCATATAAGGTATTTCCAATAAAGAAAGTCACCATAAATTCATTATTTAAAGTAGTTACGCTTTTTTCAATCATTTCAACTTTTGCTACTGAAACTGGGGGAATTTCCATAAAAGCGTGACGTAAAAGCGAGGTTTTCTTTATTTCACCATCAATTGTTCCAAAAGCTTTGGAGACAATCATCACACTGTCGAGTTTAAAATCACTATCGTTTACCAGATAGGCATACCAAACTTTTTCCATAAAATCGTCGCTCCATTCTTGAACTGCAGCTAGGAAAACGTTTTCTACTTCTGGAATGACAATGTCTTTTTTCATGTTGAGATAATAGCTGTTACACTAATAAATTATAGACTACTAGATATTAGATTAATAGATGATGGGCGGGTAATATCTTTCCGCTATCTATCTAATTTTTATTTATTTTATATACTTGATTTAAATTGCTCTAAGAAACGAATGTCATTTTCATAAAACATTCGAATATCACCAATTTGATACAATAGCATGGCAATGCGTTCGATACCCATTCCAAAGGCAAAACCATTAAATTCATCGGGATTTATACCACAATTTTTCAGTACATTAGGGTCAACCATACCACAACCACCTATCTCTAACCAACCCGTTCCTTTAGTAATTCGATAATCGGTTTCGGTTTTTAATCCCCAATAAATATCAATTTCTGCACTGGGCTCCGTAAAAGGAAAATAAGAAGGGCGTAAACGAATTTTAGATTTCCCAAACATTTCCTTTGTAAAGTAAAGTAACGTTTGTTTCAAGTCAGCAAAAGAAACATCTTTATCAATATACAATCCTTCCACTTGGTGAAAGATGCAGTGCGAACGGGATGAAACCGCTTCGTTTCGGAAAACGCGTCCTGGCGAAATTGTTCGAATAGGCGGTTTATTGTTTTCCATATAGCGAACTTGCACGGATGAAGTGTGTGTTCTTAACAAAATATCCGGATTGGTTTGAATAAAAAAGGTGTCTTGCATGTCGCGTGCTGGATGGTATTCTGGTAAGTTCAACGCGGTGAAATTGTGCCAGTCGTCTTCGATTTCCGGACCTTCAGAAACATTAAAACCGATGGTCGAAAAAATATCTATAATTTGGTTTTTTACCAATGAAATTGGATGACGGGAACCAATTACTAGAGGCTCAGCAGGACGAGTTAAATCACCATAAACTCCTTTTATTTCTACTTTGCTTTCTAATACATCTTGAATCGATTTTACTTTTTCTTCGGCAGTGGTTTTAAGTAAATTAATTACTAATCCAAATTCCTTTTTTTGATCGTTGGGAACATTTTTAAAATCAGCAAAAAAGTCTTTCAAAAGCCCTTTGCTTCCTAAAAATTTAATTCTAAAAATCTCTAATTCTGCCGCATCTTGGGTCGAAAAAGCGTTAGCTTCGGCAATATATTCGTTTATCTTGTCAATCATTTTCATTCTAGTATTGAGAGTGCAAATTTAGGAATTTTTAGTGACTAGTGAAATGGAATTGGTATTTAGTAAAATAAATGTTGCAAAAATAACCAATCACTATTCGCTTACTCTATAAGTTCTTTTTCTAAGAAATAAGTGACAATTGCTTCTTTCATTAAAACCGATTGTTCACCAGCTTTTAGCGCAGGTAATTCTTCTTTTACGATATAATGAGGCCAGCCATCTTGATCAAAATACTCAAATTCGTAGAAACCATAAGGTTCTAAAAGTCGACAAATAGCAATGTGCATGAGGTTTAATTTTTCGTCTTTTTTATATTCTCGATGGATTTTACCAAGTTCTTGTACGCCAATAAGGTAAATTATGGCATCCAAATCTAGATCTTCGCCTTGTGAAAACTGATCGGATAATAATTTTACAAGCTGTTCCCAGCGTTCTTTAAGTTGTATATCTCTTGACATTTATTGTTTTACGTTGAAATTTTGAGTTTGGAAATAGTGTGTGCCCATTTGACAACACAATAAATTATTTCACAAAAATCATTTTTGACAAATATAAGCAGTAGAAAATGAAGTTGTTCTTTTTTTGACTGTAAAATGAATTTATTAGTAGGGTGTGTAGTGCTTATTGTTTATTTGAATTGTAACGTATTCTATATTTGATCGTAACCAAAGTATAAAATTAAATAGTGCTTAGAATTTTAATTGAACGAACGGTTTTTATATAAAGTGAACTAAGAGTTCTATACATTTTTATGGGTGTTCCCTTTTAATTAATCCGTTCTTTGATGTAAAAGAAGCTAAAAAAATAGAGGGATTTATAAATATTAGAAAAAACTAATTTTGAATCTTTTTTATAATTTTCTATTTAATACATGACTTTCTTAGACACTGTTTTATCATCTTTAGATGTAATTTGGACTATTAAAACTTGTTGCGAAGCTTTTAAATCAGTGATAATAGCCGAATTGGAATCAATATTATTTTTTTTAAAAAGCAAGCGACCTCTAATATCAATTATTTTAATTGATTTCATCTTTAGAATTCCTGAATTGAGATGTAACAATTCATCTTGTTTGTAAACTACAACACTATTCGAATCAAAAATTGGGTTTTGCGCACTTAATGGAGTGTTATTATACACTAATTCAAACCGATTGTTAAATAATCCTATGTCAGAAGTAAAAGTATACGGCGCATTTTTAATATTGTGTGTAATTCCTAAAAAGTTGTCCTTTATATGTATTTCTTGACTTCCTGAAAATAATCCATCTACATGATCGAGAACTATATTAAAATCGCCTGCAGTTTGCGCGCTGAAACCTAAGGATATTGATTCATTGGGGTTAAATGGTAATGCTCTGCCTTGAATTACATAGTTGTCGTCGTTGATTCTACTTGATAAAACGCTAGAATTATAAGGTAATAATATGCCATCAATAGCTTCATCATGAACATCAGTAGCTCCTTCCATATAACCAACTAAAATTTGATTTAAACTTGTTGTGGGTGTGTTCAAATTTAACCATATTCGATGTTTCTCGATGGTGCTATTTCTATAAAACTGTCCTTGATTATTAATCACACGCATGTTGTTCGTAAATGTTGCATTACCATTTGTAGTGGTGTGTAATAAAAAACCTTGACCTGTTTGAATGATCCCATTAGGTTTTGGTCCACCTTGGATAGCGGCGGTACCTCCTATTGTTGTGTAACTAGCATAATTGTTTGCGGCAGCTCCTAAAGTAGTATGAGTCCAAAAATACAACGAACCTGGATTTTCTTGTAAGAATAATTCAGCGTCAATAGGAGATGGATATGGATTTCCTATTAAGTTGTACCCTCTGGATCCACCTGAGTAGGATATTGCAGTAGTATATGTTCCATTATTGGGTACTCCGTTAAATTGTCCATGAAAAACAGTCGGAGACGCAGGAAAATCTGCAAATATATTAGGTGCTCTTATCATAAACCCTTTTCCTGCTATTTGATTTTCAGAAGCTCCAAAGCTAGTTGTTGAAGGTACAATAGAAGTAAATGTGTTTGATTGTTCGCTGTAAGTATAAAATCTATTTGGTAGTGTTAATGGAGAAAAAGCCAATAAATTTTGGTTAGCAACTGGTGCGCACCAATAAATGTATTCTAATCTTCTCAACGATGCATCTCGTTTAAAAATGGCATTTCCAGAATTTGCAACATTATCAATTTGAATCAAATTCGCATTGTTTTCAAAAGTTAAAATAGCACCAGATGCTACAGCTACTTTCCTTTTAACAATGAAATTATCCCCCGAAATTACGTTTACTACTGCATTATTATTTACTGTTAAACTACACATGGATAAATTGGCACTTATGCCTGGCGAAGTATAATCCCCTGAAATAATTACATTTGATAAAGTGGTTGGCAGACCATTATTCCATGCCGAACCGTTCCAAGTTGTTGCTGTGGTTAAAATTGAAGCTGTTGAAGAATAAACTATTCCACAAGTGGAATTTTCCACAATTGCTCTAAAGTAATTAGTTTGGTCAATTTCTCCAATTGTTGCGCCACTTAAGGTAGCTGAAGTAGAGGCAATATCTGTTAAAGAAGAAAAATTTGAATCTGTAGACTTTTGCCATTTAATTATACTGCCTGAATAATTTATCAGCACTAAATCAGAGGCTTCTGTACCTGTACATACGGTAGTGCTTCCCGAAATTGTACCTCCATTAGATAAGTTAATTGAGATAATTGCATAATCCGAGTATGCTATTGAGCAAACTCCATTTTGTACAACTGCTCTAAAGTAAGTGGTATTTGTTAAATTGCCGATAATAGTACCCGACAGCGTTGAAGATGTTGTAAGTAAATCTAAAGGAGCTGAAAAAGAATTGTCTACGGCACTTTGCCACTTTATTATATTACCCGTATATCCTGTTAGTATAAGGCTTGAAGGCGTGCTTCCTGAACATATTGCTTGACTTGAAGATACTGTTCCGCCTAAAGCTATATCCATGATTGTTATGGTCACATAATTAGAATTGGCAGTTGTACAATTTCCGTTTTGAACCACTGCTCTGAAATAAGTAGTATTAGTTAAACTCCCAATCGCTGAACCTGTAAGCGAAGTATTTGTATTGGCAATATCGATTGGTGAAGTAAATGCCGAATCTATTGATTTTTGCCATTTTATTACTGTTCCAATGTTACTTGATAGAGTCAAATCTGAAGGTTGACTTCCGGAACACAATGACTGATTTGACAGAACGAAACCTCCTTCAGAAATATCATTCATGCCAATTGTCGCAAAATTTGAATAAGCAATAGCACAACTTCCGCTTTGAACCACTGCTCTGAAGTAAGTTGTTGAAGACAAATTACCAATAGTAGTACTAGATAATATGCTAGAAGTATTATTGATATCTAGTGGAGAAGTAAATGCGGCATCCGAAGAACGCTGCCATTTTAGAACATTTCCTGTGTTTCCTAACAAAACTATATCAGATGGTGCAGTTCCAGTGCAAATCGTTTGGTTTGATGCTACTGCTGATCCTCCAACCGATGTGCTTATAACTGTTATTGAAGCAACTGACGAATAAGCAGTTGGACAAGCTCCATTTTGAACCACTGCTCTATAATAAGTAACACCAAAAACATTTCCTATAGACGCACCAAAAAGAGTAGTACTTGAATTAACTATATCAATAGCCGTTGAAAAATCAGACAGAAAATCATATTGCCATTTCAATACTGAACCCGTATTTCCAAATAACGTTAGATTGGAAGGCGTATCACCATGACAAATGGTTTGGCTTGCAGTCACCGTTCCCGCTATTGGTTCAGCAGTAATTGTTATCGTTACATAATCGGAACTTTCTTCTGCACAGGTGCCGCTTTTAACAACAGCTCTATAAAAAGTAGTGGAAGTTAAATTACCCATATTTTCACCTGTTAAAGTTGTAGATGTACTTAACAAAATATCTGTCGGAGAAGTAAAAGTTGCGTCAGAAGCGCTTTGCCATTTTAAAATAGTTCCTGTATAACCTGACAAAGTGATGTCGTTAGGTTGAGAATTAATACAAATCATTTGATTTGAATTAACTATTCCAGCTACTGTTGTTGCGCTTACGGTAACAGTTACGTAGCTAGAATATTCTTCGGTAGAAACGCCATTTTGAACCACTGCTCGATAATAAGTGGTGTTCGTTAATGCAGGTAGTCCAGATAAAGTAGCTGAAGTAGTTGTAATGGTTATTGGTGAACTAAAAGTGGGTTCATTTGCGCTTTCCCACCGTTTTACATCCCCAGTATATCCCGATAAAGTAAGTGTTCCAGGAACAGTACCCATACATATCGATTGATTTGGTGTTATAATACCTCCTAAAGTTATTGTATTTACTGTTACCAAAATAGAATTAGAATAGGCACTCAAACAAGCTCCGCTTTGCACCTCAGCTCTAAAATAAGTTGATGTTGTAAGGTTGCCTATTGTTGTACCCAAAAGTGTGTTGGATGTATTTGCTATATTTATTGGTGAATTAAAATTTACATCTAAAGCTTTTTGCCAACGCAGTACTGCACCTGTATTACCAGATAATATTAAATTCGATGGCGACGTTCCGAATCCAATAGTTTGGTCATGGGCAACCATTCCGCCAACAGAAACCGTATTAACCATAACAGTTACATAATTAGAAGTTAAAACAGGTGAGCAATTTCCATTTTCTATTAATACTCTAAAATAAGTAGTTGTATTTAGATTTCCGATAGCAGAACCAGTCAAAACATTAGTTGTATTGGCTATTGCAACTACTGTAGTGAAGGCTGAATCCGTCGATTTTTGCCATTGCAGAACATTCCCTGTATTTCCATTTAAAATTAAATTAGAAGGAGCTGTGCCTGAGCATATTGATTGATTTCCTGAAACCGTTCCTCCGTCTGAGTTATCATAGATACTTACAACAACTACTGAAGAATTTACGATTGTACATCCATTATTCTGAATCAACGCTCTAAAATAAGTAGTTGTTGACAATGCACCTATAATTGTGCCCGCTAAAGTAGTCGAAGTTTCTGAAAAATCTGTAGGAGACGTAAAACCAATATCTGATGCTTTTTGCCATTTTACTATACTTCCAACGTTGCCAGACAATGTTAAATCAGAAGGCATTGTACCTGTACAAATGGACTGATTTGAAGCTAGTATTCCTCCTATCGAAGATTCACTAATAGTTATAGTAACATAATTTGAAAAGCTACTAGCACAAGTACCACTTCTAACTTCTGCTCTAAAATAAGTAGTTGTATTTATTTGTCCAATAGTTAAACCAGACAATGTCGCGGATGTATTTGCAATATCTATAGGGGAACTAAATCCCACATCTGATGCTTTTTGCCATTTTACAATATTCCCTGTGTAACTCGCTAAATTTAAATCTAATGGAGTTGTCCCTAAACAAATGGATTGATTGCTTGAAGCATTTCCTCCAACAGATATTGGAATTACTGTTACTTCTTGACTAATGCCACTAGTTGTATTACAAGTTCCATCTATTCTTCTTACCCAATAGGTTGATGTTATTGCTGGACTAACCATTAGTGATGCCCCAGTTTGTCCAGAAATACTATTTAAACCAACGGATGTCCCTGTTCCCCATTGATATACTCCAATAGTTCCCACACTACCTCCGGAAGCAGTTAAAATAGTCGTGGATCCGGGGCAAATACTTGTAGTACCAGAAATGGTAGTTGGTGCCGTTGAACTCGCAAAGGTACCTAAATCGGTTAAACTTAATGTCACACTTGATAAACCAACATCTTCTCTAACCCTTATTTCTATAGTTGAATTTCCATCTAAAGTATACGTTCCAATTGCACCACTACAAATATTAGATGCCGCGTATTCTAAACAAGACCAAGCTAAAGTTCCGTTAATATAGACTTGGATAGCATCGTCCCAATCGGATAATGTCAGAGTATATGTGCCACATGGAAATCCTTTTCGTTTATGCACCATAGTGAAATTATCTAAATCTACAGGGCAACCTGTCCATCCCGCAGATGCAGATGGCGAAGCTGTGTTGGCCCAACTATTTGTTCCTGACAACGTACTATCGCCTAAAGTACTTACAGTATAATAACCTGCATATATGGCAGTAGCTAAGGTTATGTCAGCGCGATTAAATCCATATACATTCCAAACATTATCTCCGAATGCCGCAGGATTTCCATCAACAGGTATAATTGAAACGGTTGTGGTTGCTGCCGCTGTATACTCACAAGGCATTCCTCCATCATAACGTCTAACCCAATAAGATGTTGTAACCAAAGGTGACACTATAATAGAAGATCCTGTTTGTCCAACAATAACATTGGAACCTATTACACCCCACCCCCATTGAAAAATGGAACCATCATTTCCCCAACCTCCATTGGCTGTTAGTGTAATATTTGTTCCTGCACAAATAGTAGCAGCTCCTGAAATACTTGTTGGAGGAGTTGATGGACTCACGACTGAAATTGTTTTAAAAACAGCGGAAGTAATTGTATTACATGGTGCTGCATCTTTTCTTCTAACCCAATAAGTTGTTTCAATATTTGGATTGACAAATAGAGTAGCTTCAGTCGCACCAAATATTACATTTGAACCAACTATACTTCCCGTTCCCCATTCATAAGCAATTCTCGTTCCCTCATCACCTCCAGTTGCAGAAAGGATTGTACCTGTTCCAATACAGCTAACAGAAGCGCCTTCTATACTTGTTAAATCTGTAGAAGGTAAATTAACAGACACGGTAACGGTTTTTCCTAAAGTAATTGTGTTGCACATGGAAGTATCCTTTCTTCTCACCCAATAAATTGTATTGAAACTAGGATTGACTAATATTGATGCTGTATTTTCGCCCAAAATAACGTCATTCCCAATATTTGAACCTGTGCCCCATTCATAGATTGCCCCATTTGCTTCTATTCCCCCGCTTGCCGTTAATGTAGTACTTGAGCCTATACAAATCGTTGATATTCCAACCACAGCAGTTGGAGCTGTTGATATCGCTAAGACTGATATTTTAACAAAGTTGGATGTTACGATATTCCCGCTTCCTGTTAATCCTATTGCTCTAAAATAAGTAGTTGTTGTTAAGTTACCAATATCAGTACCAGTCAATGTAGTTGTTGTATTTACTATATCTATTGGTGTAGTAAAATTGGAATCAGAAGCTTTTTGCCACTTAGATATGGTTGTTAAATTTGTTGATAATGATAACGTTGACGGTGTCGAACCATAACAAATCGTTTGATTTGATGAGAGCTCTGCAATTATTGGAGTGACGTCAAAAACTGTTGTACCAGTAGCAGTTGCATCATTAGAATTAACAACAGATAAATTAACTCCTGCTCCGTAACCGGAAATAGTAATTGTTTTAGTTAGTATGCCTGATACAAAATTTGCCGTAATTCCACCTCCTTGAGAAAGTCCATTTGAACAAGACAAAACTACTGTTCCTGTAAAATTTGTATATACACTACCTGAACATTCTGGACCAGTCATGGCAGTAATTTTAATATCAAACGCAGTTAATGATAATGAAGTGTTTATTGGGTTTCCATTGCTATCAGAGATGCAAAAGCTAGCAACTCCTTGAACAATAACCGAATTTGACATATCACTTGTAATGCCTTGGTCTGTATTTGTAGCCATAACAACTGAACCTCTATGCAAATCTGTAGCGCTTAAACCTGAAATAGTCCAATTTGATCCCGTTGTCGTTCCTATAATATTTCCATCAACATATATTGTTATTATGCCTACTCCACCTGTTCCACTTATAAAATTTTGTTCCGCATAAATGGGACTATCTAGTGTTGGTGATGTTATTGTATTGGTAGAAGTCGATTTAATTTTCCCGTTTTTTAGAGCTGAAAAATTAAAACCTTCTTTTTCAGATTTAAAAATCGATTTACTATAAATTGATTTTGTTGGTGTAAAATCATTCATTAATGCACCGTGACTCATATTGGATATAAAAAGTAAAAAAGCTAGAATAAAAACAAACTCTAGTTTATTTGTATAGTGCAATGACCCTTTTTTATTTTTTAGATCTGTATTGTTTTTCATTTAATTTCATTTAATTCAAAAACTTCAAAAACAAAATATTTTTAAAGGTTTGTATATTCAACTCTCATTTTTATAAATAAATATAATAATTAACTGTTTGTTTATTTTATTATTAATCAAAACTTATTATTAATAATATGTTCATTTTCAAAATATTTATCTTTTAAAAATGACAAAAGTATATTTATTTACGATTAAATTAAAAATTAGAAGTTTATGTTTACGTTAAATCTTATCGAAAAATAGAATTAAAAATCAATCTTTGGATTGTGCTGAAATTCTTTCTTTTGTATTTCTTATAATTATTTAAAACGCAAAACTCTATATTTGGTTTAACAAATAAGTACCTACAAATGGGTATTTTTTATTTATTTTAACTAATAAAAACGAACTACTTTTATTGCTATTTATTTTTTATATTGTCAAAAAAGAATAAAACCCCTTCGAATAGAAACAATAAACTTTAACATAAATTAATAATGTGTAAAAATATTCATAAAAAATGAATTATTTTGTTTCATGTTGTTGCAAGTTGTTGCAAGTTAATAAAATGCAACATCTACCAATTCGGGTAAACTTTACCTCGTTGAATTTGCAATGAATATACTACAAAAATAAGAGTTGTTGTTTAGCCGAGAAAGCTGTTTGAAAAGGATGTTTGATAATTTAAAAAATTGATTGATTTGGCGAAGCTGATCTATTCAAGTGAATAGATTCAACATATAATTAGTTTAAATTTAAAGTAAATAAATTAAGATTGATCTTTGCTTCTCTTATAAAGCGGTACCGCCGAGCATGCTTCACCATACATTATACTTTTGGCTTCTGGTTGTAAGTATTGAACGGCTAAAATATAGGCACTTTCTGGAACAGGTTTTTTAGAACATCCTTTTAGAATAACCGATTTGTCTTTGTAAATCGAATAATCCAAATTTGGAAGTAGGGATTGATATAATGCTGTTTCTAAATCAATTAAATCTCCAACAACAACTTTTTTAGCATAAGGAGAAAGATAAACGGTAATTAAAATGCTTGCCCATGCAGGAATTATGGCTTGTGTTGAGCAAAAAATGGACACATACTGATTTTGATATTGCGACCAGTCATGGTTTTTTAAGATTTCCCTAAAGTCTTTTTCTTTTAGTAAAAAGCCTTCTAAAAGCCACTTTGAAACATCAATTTGCGAACGAATACCTGTTGGGTAATAATCTTCCAAATCAAAAACTTCGAGTGCACTACTGGCTACTTTATTTATGATTTCTTCCATTTGAAAAGTTTCAAGTTTGAGGTTTCAAATTCTTAGTTGTGTGAGCTGAAACTTTAAACAAATTTTACAACATTCCTAATTCTAATTTGGCAACTTCGCTCATTAAATCCTTGCTCCAAGGCGGATCAAATGTAATTTCAACTTCTGCCGATTTTACATTTTGTATCGATTTTACGCGCTCTTCCACTTCTCTTGGTAAAGTTTCTGCTACAGGACAATTTGGCGATGTAAGTGTCATTAATATTTTTACTTCAAAATCTTCACTTACCATTACGTCATAAATCAAACCTAATTCATATATATCCACAGGGATTTCTGGATCAAAAATGGTTTTTAATTTATCTACTATTTCTTTTCCTAACAAATCAGTATCTATTTCTGGTGTCATATTTTTTTGCTTTTAAAAAGACTTATTTTTTATATTATATTCTTACAGGTTCTACCCATTTAAAAATAAAAGGATCTTCTGGTATGATCAACCGTTCAGAAATTTTGGCCATTCTGGAAGGCAATTTCATCAAATAGTCCCTTGCTTTTTCAGCTTCGTCAGTTAAACCTACAATTTTATCTATTTCCCATTTATCAATTAATTTCTGTAGAATGTCCACATAATCGTTTGCAGTGTATACACCTATACGCTGAGCTGAATCAGAAAAATGATCAAATGCGGAGCTTATTTTTTGACCTGATTCTCTCAAGAAATGAGCTGGCATAACGATTTTTTGTTTCATCATATAGTTAAAAGCAAGCATCATTTCACTTGGGTCAATCTTAAAAATCTGATTAATAAATTCGCTATAAGCATGATGGTGGCGCATTTCATCTCCTGCAATCATTTTACACATTTTAGCTAATTTATTATCGCCATAACTTTTAGCCAATTGCGATACTCTATTATGTGATACATAAGTTGCTAACTCTTGAAAACTGGTATAAACAAAGTTTTTATAAGGATCTCTTCCTGTTCCAATATCAAAACCATCGTTGATTAAGTGTTGGGTCGTAATTTCTACCTCCCTCATATTTACACGTCCTGATAAATACAAATATTTATTTAGCACATCACCATGACGATTCTCTTCGCCGGTCCATTGACGCACCCATTTTGACCAACCGTTGCGTTCTAAATTATCTACTCCTTCTACTTCCATCAACCAGTTTTCATAAGTAGGTAAAGCTTCTTCGGTAATCGTATCACCAACCATGGCAACCCAAAAGTCATAAGGTAAATCTTTAGCAATTTCACGTAACTCTTTTACTTCTTCAAAGAAAGTATCGCTTTCTGAATTGGGTAAAAAATCGGAAGGTTGCCATATTTTCTCGACTGGAATTAGGTACTGATCGACAAAACTATCTACTTTTTCTTCTAGAAATTGCATTACTTCTAGGCGTATATTTTTTATAGACATATTAACATTAGTGTTTTAATTTTAAAATTCAAGTTAATCCTGAAATTTTAATGGATAGACTATTTAATTTTTAATGGATTGAATTACTGCTTGTTCTGTTTTTTTCATAAGTTCTTCAAAAGGATATTGATTTACAGCAAAAGCATTATTAACTGTAAAGGTAATATGTTTTCCAAGTCCAAAAGGAAAAAACCCAAATTTAACAAACTTCCAAGAGTTGTTTATCGTTATTGGAACTATGTATGCAGAAGGGGCGTATTTACAAAGTATTTTTAATCCACTGTGAGCAAATTCTTTTGGTTTTCCTGTTTTACTGCGCGTACCTTCTGGGAAAATCACAGCAGAGCGATTGTGTTTTTCGATATATTCAGAGAGGCCTTTGATAATCGGAATGGCTTGTTTTGGATCTTTTCTATCAATTAAAACTGAACCTCCGTGAGTCAAATTATAAGAAACACTCGGAATGCAGCTACCAAGTTCTTTTTTGCTGACAAATTTTGGATGAAAAGCTCTCAAAAACCAAATCATTCCAATAATATCATATAAACTTTGATGGTTGGAAACAAAAATTAAAGGCACTCCTTTTGGAATAGTATCTCTGTTCTCAAAAACATAATTGGTTCCTAATAAATGACCAATTCTTAATAGTATAAAGTTGAGGTAATCGACACTTTTTTTATGTGCTTGATAACCAAAAACATTGAAACATAGCCATTGAATGGGGTGAAATACTACTAACGTCAACAAAAACAAAGTAATGCTGATTAGAGACAAAGGGTAAGATACTATTTTTTCCATTAGTAAAATATAAACGCCAAAAGTACAAAATATATTTTGGTTCTAAAAAACAGATAATAATGCTGTTTTTGAATTCGTTTTTAACAACCGTCGGAGCGCTAAAAATGACGCGTAAAGTTCAAATAATCAAACCGTTTTAACGGTCAACTGATAACCAACAACTATTTACATTGCTGTTTTTGTAGCTGTTGTTTTTACGTTCGAAACTTTATAGGTTTTTCCGTCTGCAACAGATTCTGTTTTTTCAACTAATTTTTCTAGTGTAAGTACGGCGCTATCATATTCAACGGTACCGGTTTCTTTATCAAAATCAACGGTAGCCTTTTGAACACCGACCATTGCTGTAAGCTCGTCTTGTATTTTTGCTGCGCACATCACAGCACATGTCATCCCTTTAATATGAAAAGTGGCGGTTTCTACTTTTCCGACAGGAGGGGTTTTGGTAACGACTTTAGCTTCAGGTGCAGCAATAGTAGTAGTGATTTCTTTAGTTTTATTTTTGCAACTAATAGATAGAATAGTAATAAAAAGTAAAGTGAAAATTGATTTTGAAAGTTTCATTTGATAAAGTAGTAAAGTGAAATTATAATTTATTTTTTAATACTTCAAAAGTAGCAAAAAAAAGAAGTCAAAAGGATCAATAAATCATAAAAATAACTGAATTTTGACACACTAAATAACGGAGTTGTGTTTGCCAAAAATATAAAATGGATTTTCTTAATTATTCTTTCCTTAATTTGGGGAAGTTCTTTCATTTTAATTAAAAAAGGATTAATTGGACTAACGCCTTTACAATTGGGGTCACTTCGAATCATTTTTGCAGCGGTTTTTCTCTTGGCAATTGGATATAAAACCTTGCTTAAAATTCCACAAAATCAATGGAAATACATTATACTCACAGCCTTTTTTGGCACTTTTTTTCCGGCCTATCTTTTTGCCATTGCTGAAACCCAATTGGGTAGTTCGATTACGGCAATCCTCAATTCATTAACACCTTTAAACACATTATTTTTAGGTGTTTTAGCATTCGGATTGGGTGTCCAAAGAAATCAAATTATGGGCGTTTTTATTGGTCTTGCTGGAAGTGCACTTTTAATTTTGAGTGGCGCAAATAACCACCCAGAACAAAATTATTATTATGCTTTTTTGGTCATCATCGCTTCAATATGTTATGCAGCTAATGTCAATCTAATTAAAAAATATTTATCAGACCTGAGTCCGTTAACCATCTCTACAGGAAATTTTACCGTGCTACTTCTCCCCTCTCTTATCGTTTTATTTAGCACTAGTTTTTCAAGCGTTTGGTCAACAGATAGCGTGCAAAATGCCATGGCTTACATTTTAATTTTAGGAGTTATCGGCACCGGTGTAGCGAATATCTTGTTTTTCAAACTGATTCAAATATCATCTCCAGTATTTGCTACGTCGGTTACTTATTTAATACCAATTGTAGCTTTCTTTTGGGGATTGCTTGACCATGAAAAACTAACGCCCATACAGTATATGGGCGCATTTATTGTATTAACCGGGGTGTATATTTCTGCTCAGAGAAAAGGGTAATCTTTGTTTAGTCTTAAAATAAATTAAAAAAATAACTTTTATCGAGTTTCGGTTTAAAATCCTATTTATTTTCCCAAAACTTTGCAGACAACTAAAGCTGTTAATAATTGATTTTCTCTAATCGCAATTCATTATCATCTCTCAAAAGAATGTACCCTTTTTTGGCTTTAATAGGAATAATATTGTCTTCTTTGGCTTTTAGAGAAATTTTCTGAGTGTCGATTTTTCCATCTACATAAGTTACAATTCCAAGTATCCAATCTGGATGTTTATTGCTGCCTAAACCCTTTTTTTCATTATCTGTATAATAAAAAACATAACCATCATCTGGAAGTTTTTGTGAATACATATAATCAAAAGCACCAATAACATTGATTGTTCTACCTGAAGCGTTAAGGTTTTGAAATTTATTTTTAACTTTTTCTACTTTTTTGTAATCGATTAATTTCATTTTTTGATCAAAGACGAAAACAAATAAATCCAATATTTTTGAACTACTTCCTGGGTCATAGCCTTCACCTATAACAATGGTTTTACCGTCTTTAGTAGCTTTGAAATCAATGAATTCTATAAATCCATATGATTTTATTTCTCCAAATTCGTCTATTTTGAATTTGTCGGCTAGCGCATCCCATTTAAAAAAGTTTCGGTTCAATTCTTTGCCAGAAGTGGCGTCGAATACCATTTTGGCGTAACCCGTGATTTTGTTGTATTTGAATTCCTCTTTACGATTTGGGTCGTTTGTAGCGGCATAAACGGTGAGTATATTCCCATCCAGTTTAACATCATATACAGCAAATAAATTTTGAGCATCATCTAAATTGGCTTCAAACTTTTTCAAACCGGTATTAGAATCAATCACTTCAAGACTTAACTTTGGCTTGTTGTCTTTTGGCTTTTCGTATAAATATTTGCAAAAAATTAAATTAGTGCCTTCACTAGCAATCAATTCATATTTATAAAATGATTTGCCTTTATCATCTTGATTGTATTTGTAAACCCATTTTTCGTTTAAATCCTTGTCATAAAATCGAAATTCTTGAAATTTGATAGTTTCTCCTTTATAAATATCTTGAATATCGCTGCTTTTAAAAGTTTGTTTTAACAAAAACCCATTGCAATTTGTAGGTTCAAAAAATTGAGGATATGTTGAATTCTTATTGAATGTTTTTTTAGAGAAAACAAAATCGTCAATCTTATTAAAATCAACATACGAGAATGGATTTCCTAATTTAAATGTTGTTAAATCTAATGTCCGATAAAATGCTCCAATAACCATGCTGAAACCATTCATAGTTGCCGTCATTCCTAACACAGTCATTGTTTCGCCTGTAATAATGTAAAGTTGGTTTTTATTTTTTACTACCGATTTTATTGCAACCGAAGTTTTAAACATAAACCCTGAATTAATAGGGTGCAAAAAGGTTCCAGAAGTGATTTTATTCAAATTCTTATCTAATAAGGAATATTCCAATAAAAGTTCTTCTTTTTGAGTTTGGTCTTTTTGAAAGAGAAAGAAATAGCCATAAATATCTTCTCCATTTTCTTCATATATGATTTTTGAATCTAAAAGTTTTGCTGAGGATAGTTCGCTTAGTTTTTGTATTTGTGCGTTCAAAGCACTTCCTAAAAGGATAAATAATAAGACAATTGTTTTTTTCATAGTTAGGGTTTGTATAGATTGATGATATTTTCGAGTTCAACTTTGCGAAGTTTTCTAATAAAGAAAAGATAGGTGTTATAAGAGTTTGAATACTGCGGATTAATGGTTTCTAAATATTTATTGAGCGTATAATTATTTTCGGCTTCCTGAATTTTGATTAGGTTTTCATAGACCATTTTTCTTAAAAAAGAATTTTCTGGTTCCTGTTTTAAAAGCAAAAGTGTCTGGTATAAAGAGTTGCCGTAGTCTTTTAAATAATGCAATCCAACAATTCCATCATACTGTGCTGCCTTTTTTAATGCTTTAAAGTCCGATTCTTCGCCATTTGTGTTTTGATTTTCGATGTTATAAATCTTTTTCAAAATCGCAATTCTAGCACTGCAATCGGGATGGGATTTCAGCGAATCGATTTGCCAAAACTTTGGCGTTTTGTCGTATTTATATTGGTCTATTTCATCGTTAATAATCCATTGGGGTTTAAAAGGTTGTTTCTCTGAATTAAAGAAATTGCTATACTCTTTTTCTGATAATGAATCTTTTTCCTTGTCAATAATATCAAATAATTCTAAAGCTTTTATGGCTTGATAACTTTGTTTTGGATAGGCTTTTTTGAACAGTTTATAACCAAGGGAATCGGCTTCTATTTCTCGTTTTCTGCTTTCTTCTCGATTGCCATATACCATTCTTTTGTGCAATAAACTCGCGCTTTTTGCTTTGTTATATTTTTGTTTCTGTATCGCTTTTGTTTCCTGTTTCAACGCGTCCGAATTGTTGATTGCTGCTTGCTTGACCAATCTTTTTTTAGCATGATTCAGCAATTGATGTGCTATTTCATGGCTAACAGTAAATGCCAAGTGGTATTCATTCCCAATTTCTTCTATAAATTTTAAATAAATAACAACTATATCTTCGCCAAAATTATAAGCATTAACCTCATTTCCTAATTTTACTAGCAATTTCATGTTTTGAATTTCAGGATTTGCTTTTTGAATGGTTTGAAATGTTGCATCAACTCTATCCGCGTACTTTTTTTCATCAACAAAATAACCCGCTTTTATTTCCTTGATAAAATCGTCTTTAAACTCGTTCACATCAGCTTCTACTTCTTTTCGAGTTTTTCTATCTTCGATTTTCTTGCAAAATAATTTTGTTTCCTCTGATTTTAATGCATAGAAAGCCTCAAGATTTTTTCTAAACTCATGATTGGTAGTGTCCAAAACCGTTATGCTTTGCGCAAAAGAAAACTTCACAAAAACAAGTGCTATTATTAGCACTAGTATTGCGAAGCTGATTTTAAATACTTTCATTAATTGTTGCTAAACTTACATTTTCATCAACCAATTTTTCATTGAAACTTCATTTTCGATAATGTTTTTCAATTCGGCTATTTTCACTCGGTCTTGTTTCATTGTGTCTCTGTGACGAATGGTAACGGTTTCGTCTTCCAATGTTTGATGATCTACGGTGATGCAAAATGGCGTTCCTAAAGCATCTTGTCTTCTGTAACGACGACCAACAGCATCTTTCTCATCATAAGCCACATTGAAATCCCATTTTAATTCTTCAATGATTCTTCTAGCTACATCAGGCAAACCGTCTTTTTTTACTAATGGCAAAACCGCTGCTTTTGTTGGTGCTAAAACCGATGGCAACTGTAAAACTGTTCGTGTAGAACCATCTTCTAACGTTTCTTCTTTTAATGCTGTTGCAAAAACTGACAAGAACATTCTATCTAATCCTACAGAAGTTTCTACAACATAAGGCGTGTAATTGGCATTGGTTTCGGTATCGAAATACTGCATTTTTTTGCCTGAGAATTTTTCGTGTGCTTTTAAATCGAAATCCGTTCTAGAGTGAATTCCTTCCAATTCTTTGAATCCGAATGGGAAATTAAATTCGATATCGGCTGCCGCATTCGCATAATGAGCTAATTTTTCGTGGTCGTGAAAACGGTAATTTTCGCGCCCTAAACCAAGCGATAAATGCCAGTTTAAACGCGTCGTTTTCCAGTATTCATACCATTTCATTTCCTCGCCTGGTTTTACAAAAAATTGCATTTCCATTTGTTCAAACTCGCGCATACGGAATATGAACTGGCGCGCCACAATTTCATTACGGAAAGCTTTTCCGGTTTGTGCAATTCCAAACGGAATTTTCATTCTACCTGATTTTTGCACGTTTAGAAAGTTAACAAAAATTCCTTGCGCCGTTTCAGGACGGAGGTATAAATCCATTGCAGAATCAGCCGAAGCACCTAATTTAGTGCCGAACATCAAGTTGAATTGCTTCACCTCGGTCCAGTTTCTAGAACCCGATTCAGGACAGGCAATCTCTAATTCTTCTATTAAAGCTTTTACGTCTTCTAGATTTTCATCGCCAAGCGATTTGGCCATTCTTGCTAAGATTTCATTCTTTTTAGAAAGGTATTCTACCACGCGTGCATTGGTAGTGATAAATTCTTCGCGATTGAAAGCATCGCCAAAACGCATCGCCGCTTTTTCAATTTCCTTTTCTGCTTTTTGGTTTAATTTTTCAGCATAATCCTCAATTAAAACATCAGCTCGGTATCTTTTTTTGGAATCTTTATTGTCAATTAATGGATCGTTAAAGGCATCAACGTGCCCAGAAGCTTTCCAAGTAGTTGGGTGCATCAAGATTGCGGCATCAAGACCCACAATATTTTCGTGCATTTGCACCATTGATTTCCACCAATATTCTCTAATATTTTTCTTTAATTCTACTCCATTTTGAGCATAATCATAAACTGCACTCAAACCATCGTATATTTCGCTTGACGGAAAAATAAATCCGTACTCTTTTGCATGCGAAACTACATTCTTAAATAAATCGTCTTGTTTTGCCATAGTGGTGCAAAAATAGGAAAAGAGATTGATTTGCAAAAATTAATCGCTTTATTCCCTTAATATGAAAAAGTTGTATTTAATTATGGTGTTGGTATAGAAAAATGCTTGTTGTTATAATTTCTTATTTCAAAATCGAGATTTTAAACCATTACTCTTCTTTTTCGATAACATCTTTATAATCGGGATATAAAAATTTATTGTAAGGAAAACGGGTGATATGAATTTGTCGCACTTTTTCATAAACACGCTCTTTAAATTCTTCTAGATTTTCTTTATTAATTGCCGAAATAAATAGCGCATTTTCTTCCCCAACATGATGCATCCAAGTGGATTTCCATTCGCTAAGGGTATAATGTTTTTTGGTTTTTTCGGTAATTAAATCGTCTTCGTCTATGGTTTGGTTTTTAAAAGCATCTATTTTATTGAATACCATGATTACAGGCTTATCGTTGCTTTTAATATCCATCAACGTTTGATTGACAGAAGCAATGTGGTCTTCGAAATCTGGGTGAGAAATATCTACAACATGAAGCAACAAATCGGCTTCACGCACTTCGTCTAAAGTACTTTTGAATGAATCTACCAATTGAGTGGGTAATTTTCTGATAAAACCAACGGTATCCGAAAGTAAAAAAGGAAGGTTTCCAATCACTACTTTTCTGACTGTTGTGTCTAAGGTGGCGAATAGTTTATTCTCTACAAAAACTTCACTTTTACTGACCACATTCATTAAAGTTGATTTTCCAACATTGGTATACCCTACTAAAGCTACTCTAACCATAGCGCCACGATTGCCGCGTTGCACTCCCATTTGTTTATCAATAACTTTTATTTTTTCTTTCAATAAGGCAATTCGATCTCTAACAATACGACGGTCGGTTTCTATTTCGGTTTCGCCAGGTCCACGCATCCCTATTCCCCCTTTTTGACGTTCCAAGTGCGTCCACATTCCCGAAAGTCGTGGCAAAAGATAGATGCATTGCGCTAGTTCTACTTGCGTTCTTGCATAAGAAGTTTCGGCTCTTTGTGCAAAAATATCTAAGATAAGGTGTGTTCGATCCAAGATTTTACAATCAATAATTCTGGAAATGTTTTTTTGTTGAGAAGGCGTTAATTCATCATCAAAAACAATAGTAGAAATATTGTTTTCTTTTACATAATGATTGATTTCTTCTATTTTTCCAGTGCCTAAAAATGTTTTCGGATTTGGGCGTTCCATTTTTTGGAAAAAGCGTTTGATCACTTCTCCTCCAGCAGTAAAAGTCAAAAACTCCAACTCATCCAGGTATTCTGTCAATTTTTCTTCCTCTTGTTTTTGAGTAACAATACCCACAAGAACTGTTTTTTCGAAATTAATTGTTTCTTTTTCTAACATAGCTATAAATGTAGCGCAAATTTAAGGATATTAGAAGGATATTTACGAATTATAATTTTCAACAGATGCATCCAATTCTAACTTGAAGACTTGTTTTTTAAATTAAAATCTTATTTTTGGAGAAAATTACTCCCCATTTTTTAAAGAGTTGGCACACAAAATCTTCTGAAAAAATAATTTTAAATGGAGCATACTGCACTAATTATAAAAACAATTGCTTTTGTAAAACAAAAGTTAGAAAACGCCGAAGGTGGTCATGATTGGTTTCATATCGAGAGGGTGTATAAAAACAGTTTGTTGATTGCAAATGATGAAAAGTGCGAACTTTTGGTAGTGCAATTGGGCGCTTTACTCCATGATATTGCCGATAGTAAATTTCATAACGGCGATGAAACTATTGGTCCTAAATTGGCGCAAAGTTTCCTTGAAAACGAAAATGTAGCTCAAGAAACCATCTTTCATGTTATAAAAATCATTGAAAACATTTCTTTTAAAGGCGGAAATACCGACAAAAAATTTACCTCAATTGAGTTAGATATTGTTCAAGATGCCGATCGATTGGACGCCATAGGAGCCATTGGTGTCGCACGAACATTCAATTATGGCGGGTTTAAAAACAGAACGCTCTATGACCCAAATATTGCTCCATTAACCAACATGAGCAAAGAAGTTTATAAAAATAATTCAGGCCCAACCATCAATCATTTTTATGAAAAACTGTTGCTTCTAAAAGATAAAATGAACACCGAAACTGGAAAGAAAATTGCAGCCAAACGACACCTATTCATGGAACATTTTCTTTCGCAATTTTACGCAGAATGGGAAGGTGAGTTGTAAAAAGCAATCGATAAATTTTGATTTACAACGTTAAAATGGACCTTATATTAATGTAAAAAATCGAATTGATTGAATTCTTAAATATAAGGTTTGAAACAAATAAAGTTGTCTCAATTGTATTGATTATTAACGATTTATTAAAAAAATTTATTGTACAATATTTATAAATACTGTTAACTCTCAATTTATTATAGAAGTCGTTTAAGTCACATTTAATGTCGCGAGTCAAGAAAATAATAGCGCTAAAATTGTAAAATATTATTATTTTTAATACTATTGTATTTTTTTTAAATTTTAAATTAATATGAAAAATTTCGTTTTATCTTTTTTGTTTTTTATTGCATTAAGTGTTAATGCCCAAGATTTGTTAAAACTTCACAACGGTACAGTTATTGATTGTAAAGTCACTAGTACTGATGGTTCGGTGATAACCTTTGTTTACAAAGGAGAAGAACTAACTCAAAAAATCTCTAAAATAGCAATAAATTCAATCAAATTTTCTTCTGGTAGAAGTCAAATTATAACCGAAAAAATTGATTTATCAGGTGAAGATGCTTTTCTAAAAGTAATCTTAACTAAAAACTTAGATGATGTAGAAGGATTGACAAGAATAGGTGAGGTAAAAGGAAAAACAGCTTTTATTAGCTACAGATCTGGCGCTAGTGCAGATAAAAAATCGGAAGATAGACTAAAAGAAGATTGTTTAAAAGCTGGAGGTGTAGTGGTTTTAGTTACAGAGGACAAAGATTATGCAGTTGGAAAAACTTATCAAAAAGGATTAGGAAGCTCTCAAACTAGAATGGTTGGAATAGCATTTAAATACTAAATAATTTTTTATTTACATAAAAAAAGTTGTCAAATTTGGCAACTTTTTTTATGTAATAATAGTTCCTGATTTTTAACTTAAAAAGATTTAATTTTGTAGCATGACAGGACTCGTTTATAAATCTACCGGAAGTTGGTACACCGTGAAATCGGAAGCAGGTGATTTTATGGAATGCCGAATGAAAGGCAAATTCCGAATGAAAGGCATCAAAAGCACCAACCCAATAGCCGTGGGCGATGTGGTGGATTATGAGCTCGACGAAACCTCTGATGTTGTTACAGGAAGTATTCATACTATTCACGAAAGAAAGAATTATATTGTGCGAAAATCAGTGAATTTGTCTCACCAGATGCACATTATCGCTTCTAACGTAGATTATGTTTTTTTGTTAATAACCATCAATAATCCGCCAACGACCTTTAATTTTATAGATCGTTTTTTGGTTACTGCCGAAGCTTACGGCATCGAAACCATTTTAGTTTTTAATAAAATTGATACCTTCGACACGATTACTTTAGACGAACAATTGTACATACAACACGTTTACGAAACAATTGGTTACCGGTGTTTGCGTGTTTCTGCAAAGGATAATAAAGGAATTGATGCGCTGAAAGCAATGATGGTGGACAAAGTAAGCATGTTTTCAGGACATTCAGGCGTTGGGAAATCCACTTTGGTTAACGCTATGGAACCGAGTTTGCATTTAAAAACAAAAACCATTTCGGAAGCCAGTAAACAAGGGCAACACACCACCACGTTTGCCGAAATGTATGATTTGAGTTTTAATGCTAAAATAATTGACACTCCTGGAATAAAAGGTTTCGGAATTGTTGACATGGAACCCGCAGAAATTTCAGGCTATTTCCCAGAATTTTTCCAGTTGAAAGACCAATGCAAATTCAATAATTGTTTGCACAAAGAAGAACCCCATTGTGCAATTAAAAAAGCCTTAGACAATGACCAAATTGCCTGGTCAAGATACAATTCTTATCTGAAAATCTTGGAAGGTGATGAGGAACATTACCGCATTGATTCGTATGACGAAGATAGAAAAGCGAGTGATGAAACGAGGAAATAATTGTGAATTGTAAATTGTGAATTATTAATTCACACAATAATTCACTATTTATAATTTATCATTAAAATAGTTAATTATGGGAGATAATATTATAAAATTAAAATCATTTGCATTTGCATTAAGAATTGTAAAATTGTACCAATTTTTATGTGTTGAAAAGAAAGAATTTGTTTTAAGCAAACAATTACTTAGAAGCGGTACCGCTATAGGAGCATTAGTGAGAGAATCCGAGCATGCGGAAAGCAAACCTGATTTTATTCATAAACTTGCAATTGCTCAAAAAGAAGCTAACGAAAGTGATTATTGGTTGGAATTGTTGTTTCAATCCGAGTATTTGAATGAATCTCAATTTCATTCTTTAAATTCTGATATAGTTGAAATTAATAAACTCCTAGCATCTATAATTATTTCAACCAAAAAAAACTTAAAAAAACAATTGTGAATTGTAAATGGTGAATTATTAATTCACACAATAATTCATAATTCACAATTCATAATTAAATGAAAGCAGTTATACAAAGAGTGTCTTCCGCATCGGTAACCATCGATTCAAAAATAGTAGCTACTATTCAACAAGGGCTTTTGGTTTTAGTGGGTATTGAAGAAGCGGATTCGCAGGAAGATATTGATTGGCTTTGTCAGAAAATTGCTAATCTTCGAATATTTGGAGACGAAAACGAAGTAATGAATTTGTCTGTAAAAGATATTGATGGCGAAATCATTGTTGTCAGTCAATTTACGCTACAAGCTTCGACCAAAAAAGGCAATCGCCCGAGCTACATCAAAGCTGCAAGACCAGAAATAGCCATTCCATTATATGAAAAATTCATTACCGAAATGGAAGCAACAATAGGTAAAAAAATACAAACAGGCGTTTTTGGTGCCGACATGAAAGTTGCGCTTGTAAATGACGGTCCAGTAACGATTATTATGGATTCTAAAAATAAAATGTAATTTTTTTGAACAAAAAAGTATAATTTATATATTTAAAAAAATTTAAATAAATGAACTTAAAAAATGCCCAACTAGACGTTGACACTTGGATTAAAGACCACGGTGTTCGCTATTTTAATGAATTGACCAACATGGCACAACTTACGGAAGAAGTGGGTGAAGTAGCCCGTATTATTGCGCGTCGTTATGGCGAACAATCCGAAAAAGAAAGCGATAAAAACAAAGATTTAGGTGAAGAATTGGCCGATGTCGTTTTTGTAGTATTGTGTCTCGCCAACCAAACAGGAATTGACTTGCAAGCCGCTTTCGACAAAAAAATGGACGTGAAAACCAATCGAGATCACGACCGCCATCACAACAACATAAAATTGAAGTAATTTTAATGCTATATGACTGTCCGTTAGTAATGCCAAAAGAAAAACTAGCCACAGATTTCACGGATTATCACAGATTTTTCTCAGTTTTAATTCTAAAATCCTTGAGAATCCTTGCTATCTGTGGCTAAAAATAAAGCATTGGTACAAGTTATGGATAGTCATATTATTCTATTAAAAAACAGGACTAAGCAACTCTAATTATTGAAAAGCAGATGAAAACCATTACTATAAAAACCCCTTTGGGAATGGCTAATATTACTGGCGACGAGCTGGGTGTGTCTGAAATTTCAATTGATGATAGTGGCGAAATTACAGCTGAAATTCCAAGTGAACTTCTAGAAGCGGCTACCCAATTGCAAGATTATTTTGATGGAAAAAGAACCTCATTTACTTTTAAAATTAATCCAAAAGGCACTGCTTTTCAACAAAAAGTTTGGTCGAAACTGCTCGGAATTCCGTTTGGAACTACGATTAGTTATCTTGAATTATCCAAGAAAATAGGAGCTATAAAAGCCATTCGTGCCGTAGCTGCTGCAAACGGTAAGAATCCGCTTTGGATTGTGGTGCCTTGTCATCGGGTTATTGGTTCTGACGGTTCGCTCACGGGATATGCTAGCGGATTATGGCGCAAAAAATGGCTTTTGGAACACGAAAATCCAAGTGAGCAGCAAAGTTTGTTTTGAAATGAAAAATGTTTACATTTATCCTATTCAAAAACTTTTTTAAATGAACCTACTATGATTGAAAAGATACGATTAGACCACATTTTGTTTCTTGATATAGAAACCGTTCCCGAGCAAGAAAATTATAATTTACTCGACACCGAGATGCAATCGCTTTGGGAACACAAAACCCAGTACCAACGAAAAGAGGAATTTTTGGCGGACGAATTCTATGACAGAGCTGGAATTTGGGCCGAGTTTGGAAAAATTGTTTGCATTTCTGTAGGCTATTTTACGCTAAAAGGCGACATCCGAAATTTTAGAGTCACCTCTTTTTTTGGTGAGGAAAAGAAAATCTTGCATGATTTTATCAATTTGCTAAACAATCATTTTAACCAACCGCAACACGTGTTGTGTGGTCATAATGCCAAAGAATTTGACATTCCTTTTATAGCGAGACGAATGATTATCAATCAAATTGCTATTCCAAATAAATTAAATCTTTTCGGCAAAAAACCTTGGGAAATTCCTCATCTCGACACGCTCGAACTATGGAAATTTGGCGATTATAAACATTTTACTTCTTTGAAATTATTAACCAAAATTCTTGGCATCCCCTCCCCTAAAGGCGATATTGACGGCAGCCAAGTGGGACATGTTTTTTATGTTGAAAAAGACATTGACCGCATTGTAACCTATTGCGAAAAGGACACCATTGCTGTGGCTCAAATTTTCTTACGACTACGAAGAGAAGATTTGCTCATCGACGACGAAATCATTCATGTTTAGTTTAATAGTTTAAATTTCAAAAAAAATTAAAATTTAAAAATTATTAATTTGGTAAGTCTATAAAAATTTTATCAAGCTTGCCTTTGGTAAAAAAATAAATACTTCCCAAATATTCACCTTCTTTGGTTTTTAAAGGCTTGCCTAAAAGTTCATTCAAAAAATAACGGGTATAAGTTGCTCTGAACCATTTGTGATAATAATCGCCATCAATGGCAAACAAAGGTTGGTTGAGCCGTTGTTCAATCGTTTCTTCTATTGCGCCAAAACCGTTCATAACCAAAAATAATTTGTAATGATGCTTTTCCGCAAAATCCTCATAAACTGAAAGTGGTCTGCAAAATTTAGAGGTGCATCCATTTGTAAATTCATATACGATGGCATTATTATATTTCAACAATTCCTCTTTTAATTGAAGCCCATTGATTTTATAGACGGAATTTAGATTTAAATTTTCGAAAGTTTTTAGCTTCACTATTTTAGCTTTATTGTTTGTCGAAAGTTTTCCAAAATCGTTTGTGAGCCCTCGCATTTGACAAGATTGAGCAATAATTAAAATAAAAAGTATAAATAATTTTTTCATTTTGTTAATTGACAATTAGCATTAAAAAAAGGTGTCAGCTAAATAACTAACACCCTTTTTATATATTTGAAACGGTATTAAATTTCGTTTAACATTTTTGAAATTTCATCTAATTTTGGTGTTAGAATAATTTCGATTCTTCTATTTTTTGCTTTTCCTTCTGGAGTATCATTTGCCATTAAAGGTGCAAATTCTCCACGGCCAGCAGCGGTTAAGTTTTGTTTGTTAATGCCTTTGTTTTCTTCCATAATCGCTACAATGGCGGTGGCTCTTTTGGTCGATAAGTCCCAGTTGTTTTCAATTTGACCTACAGCTCCTGCAAATTTGTCGTTATCGGTATGCCCTTCAATCAGCACCGCAATATCAGGGTTGGCTGCCAATACTTTGGCAACTTCCACTACTGCTTTTTTCCCTTCAGGACTTACAGCATAACTTCCTGAATTGAACAACAATTTGTTTTCCATAGAAACATATACTTTCCCGTCTTTTTGATGCACGGTCAAGCCCTTTCCTTCAAAACCATTCAATGCTTTTGATAGGGTTTCTTTCAGTTTTTTCATTCCCGCTTCTTTAGCTGCCATGATTTGCTCTAATTCAGCAACGCGTTGAGAGCGTTCTTTAAAGTCGCCCAATAATTTATTTAAACGGTCTTGCTCGGTAGCTAACGCTTTTTCTTTCGCTTCTAATTTGGCCAATAACTCTCTGTTTTTAGTCATGTTGGCTTGTAATGCTTCATCACTATTTTTTTCTAAAGCACTATACGATGCTTGTAATGTTTTTAGATTATTGCTTGCCGCAGCATAATCAGTTTGCAGTTTGTCGCGTTCGGCTTTGATTTTGTCATACTCTTTTTGCAAAGTGGCCTGATCGAGTTCGAGTTTGTTTTTTGCTTTGGTAAGCTCTTCGTTTTTGTCTGAAATTTCCCGATTTTCTTTCTTTAAATCGGCAAATTTATTCTCTAAATCTGTATATACTTTTTTTGAAACACAGGATGATGCTAATGCTATTACCAACAATCCTAAGGAAATTTTCTTAATCATTTGTTTTTGTTTGTTTATAAAATTATTTAATGGTGTTGTCTTTTGTTGTTATGTTTTTATTCCAATTCAACCAAAACAGGACAATGGTCTGAATGTTTGGCTTCAGGAAGAATCAATGCTCTGGTAAGTCGGTTTTCCATGGTTTTTGTTACCAAAATGTAGTCAATACGCCAACCTTTATTATTGTTTCTAGCGCCAGCTCTATAACTCCACCAACTGTAATGATGCGGGTCTTTGTTGAAATGCCTGAAACTATCGATAAAACCCGATTTTATAAATACATCCAACCACAAACGCTCCTCCGGCAGAAAACCCGATGTGTTTTTATTGCGAATGGGGTCGTGAATGTCAATAGCTTCATGGCAAATGTTGTAGTCGCCACAAATAACCAAATTCGGAATTTCTTGTCTTAGATGAGTAATGTAATTTTTGAAATCATCCATATACATGAATTTGTGATCCAATCGTTGTAAATTGGTGCCTGAAGGCAAATACAAACTCATTACAGATACATCGTCAAAATCGACACGTAAATTTCTACCTTCAAAATCCATGTGTTCGATTCCGGTACCAAAAACAATTGAATTCGGTTTTGTTTTGGATAAAATAGCTACGCCACTATAGCCTTTCTTGGTAGCGGAAAAATAATACTGATAGGGATATCCTGCTTTTTCAATGTCTTCTACTGGAATTTGGTCTTCAGTTGCTTTTATTTCTTGTAAACAAATAACATCTGGATTGGCCTGGGTGAGCCATTCGATAAACCCTTTTGAAATGGCTGCTCTAATACCATTTACATTATAAGAAATAATTTTCATGCGTTGGTTGCTTTATTTTTCAAAAATACTTAAAACTATTTAATATAATGGAAATGAAAATGAAATTACTTTTGCTTTAACGCATAATATTGAAATATCGTTTATTGACACAAACAATTTGTCAATGTATCGCCCTTTTTTCTATCTTTGTTTCCATTATTAAAGATTAAATTATGGGATTAGTAACTGCAAAAGAAGTCGCTAAAGCAATAAATGCAACCAGATATGGGGTGTTTGGAACTTTTTTTGGTTGGTTGTTGATGAAAGTGCTTAAAATTTCTAAACTAAATGCCATTTATGACAAAAACAAACATTTAAAAGATGTTGATTTCTTAAATGCCATTTTAGACCAACTCCAAATAAAGTTTGAAATTCCAGAAGCAGATCTTAAACGATTGCCTAAAGATGGCGCTTATATCACTATTTCCAATCATCCACTTGGTGGAATTGATGGAGTTTTATTGTTGAAATTAATGCTCGAAAGAGAACCTGATTTTAAAATTATCGCTAATTTTTTGCTTCATAGAATCGAGCCTTTGAAGCCTTACATTATGCCCGTAAATCCTTTTGAAAATCACAAAGACGCAAAGTCTAGCGTAATTGGTATTAAAGAAACTTTCCGACATTTAAAAGAAGGAAAGCCTTTAGGAATGTTTCCTGCTGGCGAAGTTTCTACTTATAAAGACGGAAAATTAATGGTTGATAAACCGTGGGAAGAAGGCGCAATAAAAGTAATTAGAAAAGCGCAAGTTCCTGTAGTACCAATTTATTTTCATGCTAAAAATAGTCGCTTTTTTTACTTACTTTCCAAATTAGACGACACGCTACGAACGGCCAAATTGCCTTCGGAAGTGTTTTCTCAAAAAGACCGAATAATTAAAGTGCGCATTGGAAAACCCATTTCGGTTACAGAGCAAAATGAGCACGTGTCTATAGAAGAATATGCAGAATTTTTGAGAAAAAAAACCTATATGTTGGCCAATCCATTTGATAAATCAAATCCGTTGTTATCAACTACAACTTTAAAAATTCCGAAAAGTCCTAAGCAAATTGTTACTCCGGCAAGTCAAGAAAAAATGATTTCGGAAATAAATACCTTACGAAATAGCGATTCCCGCTTTTTTCAAAGTAAAAACTATGAGGTTTTTTTTACGGAAGCAACAAAGATTCCTAACATCCTGCATGAAATAGGGCGATTACGCGAAATTACTTTCCGTGAAATTGGTGAAGGTACCAACAAATCTATTGACCTTGATAAATATGACGCGTATTACCATCATCTGTTTTTGTGGGACGCCGATACCAATCAATTGGCAGGTGCGTACCGTATGGGATTGGGTTCTGAGATTTATCCAAAACAAGGAATTGAGGGTTTCTACTTAAATGAATTATTTCGTTTTGACAAGGAGTTACATGATATGATGAGTAATTCTATCGAAATGGGAAGGGCATTTATTGTTAAAGAATACCAACAAAAACCTATGCCGCTTTTTCTTTTATGGAGGGGAATTATGCATACTACATTACGGTTTCCGGAGCATAAATTTTTGTTAGGCGGTGTTAGTATTAGTAATCAATTTTCTAATTTCTCTAAATCATTAATGATTGAATTTATGAAATCCAATTATTATGATCCTTACATTGCGCAATATGTACGTCCTAAAAAGGAGTATAAAGTGAAGTTAAAAGATGCCGACAAAGATTTTATTTTTGATGAAGCAGAATCCGATTTGAATAAATTCGACAAAATTATTGATGAACTTGAACCGGGTAGCTTACGTTTGCCAGTTTTAATAAAAAAATATATCAAACAAAATGCTCGTTTGGTAGCTTTTAATGTTGATCCTCTTTTTAATAATGCTATTGATGGTCTCATGTACATTAGAATTTCGGACATTCCTGAAAGTACAATGAAACCTGTAATGGAAGAATTTCAAGCAGAATTAGAACGGAAATTAGCCGAAAAATAGATTATTTCATTCGGTCTTTAATGAATTCAATACTTGTTTTTCCATGTGCATGAGGTTTGCCTTCTGCGTCCAAACTCACCATTGTTATAGCGTCTATAGTGATAATAGTTTCACGAGTCATAATGTTTCTAGCTTCACACTTTAGAGTGATGGAGGTATTGCCAAATTTGACCACATCAATGCCTATTTCTATGATATCCCCTTGATGTGCTGAGCTTCTAAAATTAATTTCAGACATGTGTTTGGTAACAATTCTGTAATTTTCCAATTGAATGATGGCGTATAAAGCCAATTCTTCGTCAATCCAAGCCAATAATTTACCTCCAAACAATGAACTATTTGGGTTCAAATCTTCAGGTTTTACCCATTTTCTAGTATGAAATCGCATGCTGATTTACTTTTATTTGTTTAAAACTTTCATTACTTCAATTATATTTTTTTGACTGTTTCCGATGTAAATTTTATCGTCAATAATAAAAACGGGGCGGCTCAAAAAAGTATAATGCTCTAAAATATATATTTTATAATCGTCTTCGGTCAATGATTTGTCTTTTAGTTTCAACGTTTTGTATAGGATGGCTTTTTTACTAAACAAAGCTTCGTAACTTCCTGATAGGCGTCGCATTTCTTCTAATTCGACATTTGAAATAGGATTTTGCTTGATGTCATGGAAGACTAAATTATTGTTCTTTGGCAAAGCCTTAATAATTTTTCGACAGGTGTCGCAGGATGCAAGATAATAGATAGTGTTCATTTTTTAAATTTACCGAAATTTATTTAATAGAGAAATTTATTTTAGATATAGAATTTAAGGCTAAATATTATGTTTTTCCGAAATTTCTGAAACAAGAAATCCTATTGATTTTAAATCCTTCCAAAATGAAGGATATGATTTTGAAACCACTTGTGCATTTTCGATGATTATAGTTGTTTTTAGCGCGAGTGGAGCAAAAGCCATTGCCATCCTGTGATCGTTATAGGTCGCAATTTTAATGTTTGAATTTATTTGCTTTGAAGGCGCTAATGTTAAACTATCGGTTGTTATTGAGACCGTAGCACCTAATTTAGATAATTCCTTTTGTAAGGCTTCTAAACGATCCGTTTCTTTGATTTTTAAAGTATGTAAACCTGACAAATGACACTCCAGACCAAGCCCAAAACAAGTTACGGAAATTGTCTGTGCAATATCTGGTGAGCTATTCAAGTTACAAATTATGGGTTGTAGCTCGTGTGTTGTACTTTTTGAAACCGTGATTGAATTATTGGTATTGAAAATTGTTTCTACCCCAAATTTTTTAAAAATAGCAACCAAAGTTGTATCACCTTGTAAACTGTTTTCTTTGAAATTCGATAAGGTAATCTGTGTTCCAATAGCGGACAAAGCCACTATAGAATAAAAATAAGAGGCTGAAGACCAATCGCTTTCTATAATTATTGTTTGGTAATCTATATCCGATTTGGGTTGTATTTTAATTATATTTGATTCTAAAGAGGTTTCCACGCCCATTTTATTTAGCAATGCCAAAGTCATTTTAATATAAGGCAATGAAGTGATTTCGCCAACCAAAGTCAGTTCCAAGCCATTTTCAAGTTTTGGAGCAATTAAAAGTAAGGCAGAAATGTATTGACTGCTCACATCTGCTTTTAAAGAAATAGCGGATGTATTGATTTTTTGTCCCCTGATTTTCAAAGGCGGAAAACCTTCGTTTTCTAAATATTCAATACGAGCACCAAGTTGCCGAAGAGCATCTACAAGAATTTGTATCGGGCGCTCTTTCATTCGAGAAGAACCCGTCAATATTGTTTTTCGTCCTTCTTGAACGGCGAAAAAGGCAGTCAGAAATCGCATTGCAGTTCCCGCATGATGCACATCTATTACTTCATTTTTGGTTTGCAAAGCATTTATCATAACTTCGGAATCATCTGAATTCGATAGGTTTTCTATACGGATTTTTGGATACAATGCTTGAAGTAACAACAACCGATTGGTTTCTGATTTCGACCCTGTAATGGGGATTTTTTGATTTTGAAATAGAAATGATGGGTGTAAATGTAAATTCATGCTTGAAAAAGTAACTTATTAAATCCTAGTTGGTCACAAATACCTATTTGTAAATTGAAACTTCCTTTCGTTTTACTAAATAACGTTATTTTGAAAACGAATTGACAT
Organism: Flavobacterium sp.; assembly: GCA_040402815.1. Lineage (GTDB taxonomy): Bacteria > Bacteroidota > Bacteroidia > Flavobacteriales > Flavobacteriaceae > Flavobacterium. Next base: position 92,391 of record JBBALV010000004.1, on the reverse strand, counting down.
ACAATTCAATGCTTTTCAATTCCTCGTCAGAAAAGGTTTTAGTTATAGCTAAATTGGTTTTCATCACTTCGTATTGTGATGGATCTACTAATGCTTCGTCCTCCCCTTTTAAAAACGAAATTATGTTTCCGTTTTTTTCTTTATAAATTTTTGCAATGTCTTGGAGGCTTGGTCCGATTAATTTCACGTCTTGTTTGTGGCATGAAATACACATTCCTTTTCCTTCAAAAATAGTTTTTCCTGATGAAATTGAAGCTTCGGGAACGGGAGTAATTGATTTTCCCTGAAATTCTTGGCTTTCTTTTTTGCAAGACACTAACATTAGAGCACTTGAAATGCAAATTAGTAGGGATGTTTTCATTGAAAATTTGTTTTTTTCTATGCAAATGTAGAAAAATAAGACTTGCTTTTGTGGCTTATGCTTTCTTTTCTTTTAAGTATGGCAAAAAGTTTTCTAGTAATGTAGGTTATTTTTTTTTAATGTTAAGACGCATTGCGACTCGTTTTTTATAGTAAATTTGAATTGTAAGGATATGTTTAATAACCCAATATCAACTGCGCAATTCCAAAGTACAAAATAATACCAAAAACGTCGTTAGTGGTTGTGATAAATGGACCGGTAGCGATGGCGGGATCTATTTTGTTTTTATGAAGAAAAAGTGGTACTAAGGTGCCTAAAGTTGCGGCAAATAATATCACAACAATTATAGAAATCGAAATGGCTAAACCTACCTGATATTGTTGATACATAAAAGAATGATAACCTAATAAGAACAAGGAAATAATGGTTCCAGATATCATTGCTACAGCAATTTCTTTGCTGAAATACTGCCGGCTGAATTCTTTTAGTGTACCATTCGCTAATCCTTGAACAACAATTGCCGAGGCTTGCACGCCAATGTTTCCTGCTGTAGCAGATAGTAAGGGAACGAAAATAATTAAAGTGGAATATTTTTGAAAAGCGCCTTGGTTGCTTTTTAATACAAACGAAGCAACAATTTCGATCAACATCCCGATGATAAGCCACGGCAAACGGGCTTTTGTAAGTTCGAAAATGCTATCAGTGGTTTCAATATCTTGTGTGATACCCGCCGCCAATTGATAATCTTGATCGGCTTCGTCTTTGATTACATCGATAACGTCATCAATCGTAATAAGTCCGACAAGGCAACCCATTTCGTCCACCACAGGAATGGCGTCGAGGTCGTATTTTTGCATGATTCGGGCTACCTCGACATCTTCAATGTCAACCGAAACAGAATTTATTTTTCGAATATAAATATCACTAATATGCGTCTTAGTAGAAGTGGTTAACAAATCTTTGAGCGAAAGCCGCCCTTTTAGCCGATTTTCATCATCGACCACATAAACTGAATAAACTTTGGATACGTTTTCGGCTTGCAAACGCATTTCTTTGACACAAGTGAGTACGCTCCAATTTTCGTTGACTTTGATAAGCTCTTTTCCCATCAATCCACCCGCAGTGTCTTCGTCATAGCGCAATAAATCGACAATATCCTTGGCGTGCTCTACGTCTAGCAACTCCGAAATTACTTCTTCTTTTCGGCTTTTGGAAAGTTCGGCAATAATGTCGGCAGCATCATCGGTGTTGAGCTCGTCTATTTCTTCAGCAATTTCTTTTGGCGAAAGGCGACTCAAGATATTCTCCCTTAAATCATCTTCTAATTCTAATAAAATTTCGGACGTTTTTTCGCTATCGAGTACCCTGAAAATATAGGTGGCATCATCAAAATTAAGTTCGTCTAGAATTTCGGCAATATCAGCATGGTGCATATCATTCAAAACGACTTCAAGTTGTGGGTCGTTTTGGGTTTGAATTAATTGTTCTAATTCGGATATAAACGCTTTGCTGATTTTAAATTCCATCGGCTTCTATTTTTTGGGTAAGTTCAATAAATTGTGCCACGTTCAGTTGCTCTGGTCGCAGATTAAAAATGGCATCTTCTTTTAAACTGTCGGACAAATTTAACGTTTTTAAACTATTTCTCAAGGTTTTTCTTCGTTGCTGAAAAGCGGTTTTCACGACAGTAAAAAACAATTTTTCGCCGCAAGGCAAAGTAAAATTTTCCTTTCTTCGCAAACGCAAAACCCCTGATTTCACTTTTGGAGGCGGAATAAAAACATGCTCGTCAACTGTAAAAAGGTATTCGGTATCGTAAAATGCTTGAACCAAAACGGATAAAATTCCGTAGGCTTTTGTCCCTTTTTTTTCGCAAATGCGTTCCGCTACTTCTTTTTGAAACATTCCTGCAAATTCAGGAATTTGGCTGCGCATTTCCAATGTTCTGAAAACAATTTGCGTAGAAATATTGTAAGGAAAATTCCCAATTATGGCAAACTGTTTTCCTTCAAAAACTTCGTTGATGTTGTATTTTAAAAAGTCTTGTGAAATGATTTTATCTTTTAGTTTGGGATAATTTTCATCCAAATAAGTCACCGATTCGGTATCAATTTCAATAACGTAGGTGTTTATTGGTTTTTCTAATAAATATTTAGTCAAAACCCCCATTCCTGGTCCTATTTCTAAAACATCGCTATAGCCTTCTAAATTTAAAGTGTCGGCAATCGCTTTTGCGATACTTTCGTCTTTCAAAAAGTGCTGTCCAAGGTGTTTTTTTGCTTTTACTTTTTCCATAAATAGTATTATTTTGCAACTAAGGCAAAAAATTGTAAAGAGGGTTACTGGTTTATTTATTGTAAATTAGTCCAAAAGGCTTTTCGCTAATCAAAACAATTAAAATTTTTAATTTCAACTTGTAAAAAAATACCGAACACAGAATACTTTTTAATGCTCTGAGATCAATTCCAATTCTGTTCTAAAAGCCAACATTTTATCGCCAAATAATTGCAAGGCTTCGTCTCTTAATTTAGGTGCGTCTTCGATGTAATATTTCTCTAAAGTAGCCTTACTATCCGTAGTATATTGAACAGAATAGGTAATTCCACCCATTTCTTCTTCAATAAGCACTTTTACCAATCGTGCAGTTGAAAATTTTCCAGTAGCTAAAATTTCTGGAATGTGTTTTTGCTGCATCCAATGCAACCATTGGTCATGAACACTTTCGTGAATATTTGTTGTAACATTATAAATAATCATATTAGATTTTAGGTTTTAGGTGATGGTTTTAGATAAAAATTACAGATTTGAAACTATAATTCTTTATCCCCTCGCAATTGTCTGTATTTTTTTCGAGCATCAATAAAATAAATACTGTCTTCGTGTTTAAACAATATTTTCTCATAAAGCGCCTTGGCTTTTTCAACGTCTTTGAGCTGTTTTTTATAGATTTCTGCTGAAAAATAAAGGGCTTCGTCAATATAAATACCTTCGGAATGATGGTCAATAATTTCTTGATAATGTTGTAAAGCCGAAGTAAAATCGCCTAGCTTTTCATAGGTTTTCCCCAATCGGAATAAGGTTATACTTTCTATTTCGTTTCCTTTGTTTTCTTTTAAAATTGCTTGAAATTGCGCCAAAGCTTCTTGGGTTTTGTTTTGATATAACAAATAATCACCTCTGGCAAATTTTTTTAAAGCAACCTGTGTTGAATCGGCTACCGTATTGTCATTTATTAATAAAAAAAGTTCTAAGGCATCGTTGGCAATCAGTTGCGTTGATGCCGATTTTAATGCTTTAAATTGCTTTAACGCCCATTCGAAATCAGTTTTAAAATAACTGGTTTTAGCCGCTTTTAAACTGGCTTCGTGACCTACTTCATCACTGTTTAAATCTTCTTCTATTTGGGAATAATAAATGGATGCTTGATTGAATTTTTCTTCGAAAAGAAAAATATCGGCCAATTCCATCTTAAGATCGGCTTCTTGGTATTTGTTGAGTGGCAATGCCAAAGCCGTTTTTAAAATAGTCTTGCCTTGTTCTGGATTTTTTAAATAAAAAGCGGTAAAATGAGCTTGTAAGATTTGTAACGATAAGGAATAAGGACTTACGCCAAATTGTTTGACTAATATTTCAATTTCTGAAGTTAAAATCGGGTAGTCTTTTTCTATGACATTCTCGATTTTCATGTTCATTAACAACACATTGGCTTTGATTTTTAAATCGGTGTCTTGGGTGTTTTCTAAAACAAAAGTCAAAATTTCTTTGGCCGTTTCGGATTCGTGTTCTTCTATTGCCAATTGAGATAAATTCACAATGTTTGAAAGGGATTCGGGCTCGCGTTTGTAAATGGCTTTTTCTTGAATAAAGGCTTTTCCATATTCTTTTTGTTGCACAAAAAACCAACTTAAATATTGGTTCCAAAAAATATTTTGATCTTTTTGAGCTCGTGTTAACAAGGCTTTTTTCAGCGATAAAACAAAGGTTTCAGAGCTGTTGTCGTTCATGAAATAGGACAATTGACTTTGAATCATTGGCGAGTTTTGTGGATTAGTAACAGCTTCATTCAAAAAAGTTTCAATCATCAAATCGGTATTGCCCATTTGCCCATGAAGAATAGCCATTTGAATATTAAAATTCATTTTTGGCTCTATTACAATTGCCATTTGATAGGCGCGCAAAGCATATTCTAACAAAACTTTTTTCTCAAATGTAGCAGCAATTTGATACACATTAGAAACATTATCTTTGATTTTTTCTAATGCTTTTTCGTAGTTTTTTTTAGCTTTTTCTTGGTCTTTTTTTAACTGAAAATTAAATCCTAATTCAATTAATAAATTGGGTTGTTTGTATTTGTCCAATCGATCTTGAATGCCTTTCTCGGCTTTGTCAAACTGTGATAATTGTTGCAAACATTCTATTTGCTTTTGAAAATAAAAGGCATTTCCAGGTTGCGATTTCAACAAATCTTCATAGCTGATTAATGCTTTTTCAAAATCGCCTTTGTCAAAATAATTTTGCGCCAATTGTTCGTTTTGCGCGAAAACTGGAAAGGCAAATAAAACAATTAAAATTAAAATGACTTTTTTCATTTGAAAAGTGTACTAAAAAAAGGTTAATTCCTTTTTGAGGTGTTTTGTGCTACAGAGGGTTTTTTTATACAATCAACATATTAAAATTAATAATTCAAGAGCTATAATTCTATTCCAACCGGAACACTGAATACTAATCTATCCTATCAAACCCTGTATATTTTCTTAAAACTTTAGGAATTTCGATACCATCTGGTGTTTGATAGTTTTCTAAAATTCCAGCCAAAACACGTGGCAAAGCCAATGAACTTCCGTTTAAAGTGTGGGCTAATTGGTTTTTTCCGTCTTTATCTTTGAATCGTAATTTCAAACGGTTGGCTTGAAAAGTTTCAAAATTTGATACTGAACTGATTTCTAACCAACGTTCTTGTGCAGTAGAATACACTTCAAAATCATACGTTAAAGCCGAAGTGAAACCCATATCGCCACCACAAAGACGAAGAATTCTATAAGGTAATTTCAATTCTTGAAGAATATTTTTCACATGTGCAACCATGCCTTCGAGTGCTTGATATGATTTATCAGGATGCTCAATTCTTACAATTTCTACTTTATCAAATTGATGCAAACGGTTCAATCCTCTTACGTTAGCGCCCCAAGAACCTGCTTCTCTTCTAAAACAAGGTGTGTGAGCAGTGGCAAGAATTGGCAACTCATTTTCGTTTAAAATAACATCTCTAAAAATGTTGGTGACCGGAACTTCTGCTGTAGGAATTAAATATAAATTATCGGTGGCGTCGTGATACATTTGACCTTCTTTGTCTGGTAATTGACCGGTTCCATAAGCCGAAGCTTCGTTTACCATGTGAGGTACTTGGTATTCTTTGTAACCAGCATCGGTGTTTTTGTCTAAAAAATACGAAATCAAAGCGCGTTGCAATTTAGCGCCTTTTCCTTTATACACTGGAAATCCTGGAGCCGTTAATTTTGTGCCCAATTCAAAATCGACAATGTCGTATTTTTTTATTAATTCCCAATGGGGTTGTGCACCTTCGTGCAATACAGGAATATCCCCTTCTTGAAAAATATTTACATTATCTTCCGCTGTTTTTCCTTTAGGAACGATATCGGCAGGAAGATTTGGCAAAGTATATAATTTCAAAAGCAATTCATTAGCAAAAACATCGGCTTTGATAGCTAAATCTTTACTTTTTTCTTTCAATAAAACGGTTTTTTCTTTTAAAATAGCCGCTTTTGATTTTTCGCCATTTTTCATCAAATCACCAATATCTTTAGATAATTTATTAGATTCAGATAAAATGTTGTCAAGTTCTACTTGAGTGGCACGACGATTTTCGTCCAATTGCACCACTTCTGTAACGGTAGCTCTGGCATCGATATTTCTTTTGGCTAAAGCCGTAATTACTTTTTCTTGATTTTCTCTAATAAAGGTGATTTGTAACATGTCTTTCTGTTTTATAAGGAAGCAAATTTAGGGAAATGTTTTTATAAAACTACGACAATATCAGGTCTAGTGTATTTTAGTTTTTAAAAAACGTATCAACATTTCTTAAGGTTTTCATCTGTTCCTTTAAGATATTAGATTATTTATTACATTTGAACCAAAATTTTACTTATAATGAAAAATAATTATCTGTTTCTTATTTTATTCACTTTTTCAACCGTTTTAGCTCAAGAAAGTCAAAATGAATTGAATAAAATTGTTGAATCCGAAATGAAAACGGCTTCGAAAACTATAAATTTAGTTACGAATCCCAATACTCAAAATTACGACATTACCTATCATAAATTAGAATTCACGGTTGATCCATCCGCTTATTTTATATCAGGAGTAGTCACAACCACATATACGGCCATATCAGATATGACTTCGGTAACTTTTGATTTAACCGATGTTCTAAATGTAAGTGCTGTAACAAAAAATGGTGTTCCACTAGCCTTTACCCAAGCAGGTACAAATGAATTGGTCATAGATTTACCAGTAATTCAAACAGCAGGAACATCAGCTACGGTTGAAATTACCTATTCTGGCGCGCCTTCAACAGGCGAACAAGCTTTTACAACGCAAACGCACAATGGAAATCCTGTACTTTATACATTATCTGAACCATTTGGGGCAAGAGATTGGTGGCCGTGTAAACAAGATTTGAATGATAAAGTAAATAGTATAGATGTCTATATTACTGCTCCTTCACAATATGTCAGTGTTGCAAACGGAATTGAAACTACCGCTCCCGTTATTTCTGGAAATAACAAAACCACACATTTTCATCACGGATATCCAATTCCAGCGTATTTGATAGCAATCGCTGTAACTAATTATACTGTTTTTAATCAAACCGCAGGTACTGCTCCAAATACTTTTCCGATAATTAATTATATTTATCCTGAAACTTTTAATGCTAGTGTTCAAACACAATTAGCTCAAACGCCTTTGATTCTTAATTTATATAGTAGTTTATTCGAAATATATCCGTTTCATAATGAAAAATATGGTCATGCACAATTTGGTTGGGGGGGCGGAATGGAACATACTACTGTTTCATTTATGGTGAGTTTTGAAAGACAATTAATTGCACACGAAATGGCGCATCAATGGTTTGGGGACAAAATTACTTGTGGTTCGTGGAATGATATCTGGTTGAATGAAGGGTTTGCAACCTATGTTGCTTCAATGGTTATTGAAAATTTTGATGGGCAAGCCGCCTTTACAAATGATAAATCAAATATGATTAATTCTATTACCTCACAACCCTATGGTGCTGTTTATTTAACGGATACCGAGGCTCAAAATGTAAATAGAATTTTTAGTTCTAGATTAAGTTATAATAAAGGAGCAATGGTTTTAAACATGTTGCGCTTAAAAATGGGCGATGTATTATTTTTTCAAGGTATAAAAAACTATTTAGCAGATGTTAATTTAGCTTATAAATATGCTGCTACTTCTGATTTACAAACGCATCTTGAAGCAGTTTACGGAAGCAGTTTAACAGAATTTTTTAATGATTGGGTGTACAATCAAGGCTATCCAACTTATACCATTACAGCTCAAAATTGGACTTCTGGAAGAGTGAAATTTGTAGTCAATCAAACCCAATCAGATCCATCGGTTAGTTTTTTCGAAATGCCAATTCCGGTTCGTGTTACGGGTGTTGGTGGACAACAAGCAGATTTAATTTTAAACAATACTTCAAATGGGCAAACTTTTATTATGAACGTTCCGTTTGTGGTTACAGGCGTTACATTTGACCCTAAAAAGGATATCATTTCTAAAAATAACACGATAACTTTAGGATTAGAAAATTTTGAATTAGAAGCTATAAATATTTATTCTGATACTACAAACACAAAATTGTTTCTAGATGTACCAAACGGTGTTGCGATTAAAAAAGCAGTTATTTTTAATACATTGGGGCAAAAATTAATTGAAACCTCAACGGCTACTTCTTGGGATATTTCAAACTTATCTTCTGGAGTTCATTTGATTACAATTACAACTGATTTTGGTATAAAAAAATTAAAATTTGTAAAAGAATAAACCAATAAAATTAAATGACTTTACCAACGGATTATTACTCAATTAGCTCTTTATGTAAAACCTTTAAAATAAAGGTAATAAGTATTTAAAAAATCATAAGTGATTAAAAATCAATACCTAAAACAAATTTATTTTAGGCATTGTTAATAGAAAACACAATCAATTGATAATCAGTTAACGTTAAGTTAACATTGAATGTTGATAAGTTTGGATAGAAAATAAGAAGTTTTTTTAGGTGGTGTTGAAAAAATTTGTAATCCAAAATCTACTTTGAAAAACCTAATTTAGTTTTAGGAATTTGTTTAAAAGTTATCACCTAAAAAAAGTAGTTTATTAACAGATTTTCATAACAAAAGTTATTTACAAAAAATGCTTTTCTTAGCTTATCAACTACTGTTTATAACTTGTAAAAAAAACTTAAAAATCAAACTTTTAAATACAAAAATAGTTGTTAATAAATAGATATAACATATTACAACTTATAAAAAAAACAATTCTGAAAAAAGTTATACTACCTATTAACACACTATAATAACCACAAAAAATTTAATTTAAAATTCTTTTCTTTTTATTGTTTTAAATGCATGTTGAAAACTTTTAAAAAGATAAAAAATTAATTAAGTTGAAAGTATTCAATTTTTTTAATTCTTGTTACAAAAGTTATATTTTCGATAATTCTTTCTGCTTATTACCAATTACTACTTACTATTCACTATTTTTAAACTTTATTAAGAAAAGATTATGAGTAAGAAGTTAAGAAAACCAGTTAAGAATAATAAAACATTCTCTGAAAAAATTGTAAAAATATTATCTAAAAATTCCAATAAACCTTTTGATTACAAGCAAATATGTGCCATTCTCGAATTGAATGATACAAAATCTCGCAATGAAATTATTAAAGATTTAAAAATTCTTGCAGCTCAAAAAGTAGTTATAGAATCAGAACCTGGTAAGTTTCTAATAAAAGCCATGTCACAAGATTATTATGAAGGAAAAATAGATATGACATCTAGAAAAACAGCTTATTTTGTTTGTCCTGAACTAGAAGAAGATGTTTTTATTCCAACCAATAATTTGAATCATGCTTTAGATAAAGACAGCGTAAAAGTCTATGTTTATAATAGAAGAAAAGGAAAAAGACCTGAAGGAGAAGTAATTGAAGTTACAGAACGTGCCAAAACTGATTTTGTAGGAGTGATTGCTATTCATGCTAATTTTGCATTTGTTTCCACTGCAAATCCAAAAATGTACACTGATATTTTTATTCCAAAAGATAAAATTGGTGAAGCAGAAAATGGTGATGTGGTTTTAGTACACATTGAAGATTGGCCTAAAAAAGCCGATTCTCCTTTTGGTTCCGTTATAAAAATCCTTGGAAAACCTGGAGAACACAATACTGAAATTCATGCTATTTTAGCCGAATATGGTTTACCTTCAGAATTTCCAATTGAAGTTGAAGTTTTTGCTCAAAAAATAGATACTTCGATACAAGAAAATGAAATTGCGAAGCGTCGTGATATGCGCGATACTTTAACTTTTACGATTGATCCAAAAGACGCTAAAGATTTTGATGATGCTTTGTCTTTCAAAAAGTTGGAAAACGGCAATTATGAAATTGGAATACATATTGCCGATGTTTCTCATTATTTACAAGAAGGAACTATCCTTGATGATGAAGCCTATCAACGTGCTACATCTGTTTATTTAGTAGACCGAGTCGTACCCATGTTACCTGAAGTTTTATCTAATTTTGCTTGCTCGCTTCGACCAAATGAAGAAAAATATACGTTCTCGGCTATTTTTGAAATGGACGAAAAAGCAACAGTGATCAACCAATGGTTTGGACGCACTGTAATTGATTCTAATCAACGTTTTGCTTACGAAGAAGCCCAATATATAATTGAAACGAAAGATAACACCATTCCGATAGAAACATCGATTACAGGAAGTGCTTATGTAGTTTCTGATGCTATTGTGGCTGCTACTTTAAAATTAGATGATTTAGCTAAAATAATGCGTAAAAAACGAATGGCAGATGGCGCTATTTCATTTGATAAAGTAGAAGTAAAATTCAATTTAGATGCCGATAGTGAACCTGAAGGCGTTTATTTTAAAGTTTCAAAAGATGCCAATCATTTGATTGAAGAATTTATGCTTTTAGCTAACAAAAAAGTAGCTGAATTCATTGGAAAACAAAAGAAAACTTTTATTTATAGAATTCATGACGAACCTAATGAAGATAAGCTTTTTGCGATGCAAGCTTTAATTTCAAAATTTGGATATAAAATCAATTTTAAAGAAGGTTCTATTTCTCAAGCTTTAAATAAATTAATGGCAGATGTTAATGGAAAAAAAGAGCAAAATTTAATTGATACTTTAGCGATTCGTTCTATGAGTAAAGCTAAATATTCAACTGATAATATTGGACATTACGGATTAGCTTTTGATTATTATAGTCATTTTACTTCACCAATTCGTCGTTATCCCGATGTAATGGTACATCGTTTATTGCAATATTATTTAGACAATAGAAAATCAGTTGACGAAGAAGTTTTTGAAACCAAATGTGTACATTGTTCTACAATGGAAGGTTTAGCTACTAATGCCGAGCGCGATTCTATTAAATATATGCAAGTAAAATACATGCAAGATCACAACGATCAAGAATTTTTAGGGGTTATTTCTGGAGTAACGGAATGGGGAATCTATGTTGAAATTATCGAAAATAAATGTGAAGGAATGGTTCGAATTCGAGATATAAAAGACGATTATTATACGTTTGATGAAAAACAATATGCGCTTGTTGGTGCTACTACTTTAGCTTTATTACAATTAGGAGACGAAATTTACGTTAAAGTAAAAAATGCAGATTTAGTAAAAAAACAGTTGGATTTTCATTTTTTAAGAAGAAACGAATAACAATATTTTAAATTTAATTCAGATGAAAAAAGTACTAGTATTTCTATTGGTTGTATTTTCTCAAATTTCCATTGCTCAAGTTATTAAAAGTATAGGTGAATTTGATGAAGTTAAAGTTTTTGATAGACTAAATGTAACACTTATTCCAGCAACTGAAAACAAAATTGAAATTACAGGAAGTAGAAGCAACGAAGTAGAGTTCGTCAATAAAAATAGACAATTAAAAATAAGAATGTCGGTTTCAAAACTATTAAAAGGAGACGAAATTAGTATTAAATTATACTTTAAAAATCTAAAAAATATTGATGCTAGTGAAGGTTCTTTTTTAACATGTAATGCAGTTTTAAAACAAACAGCAATTGAAATTACAACCAAAGAAGGTGCTGAAATTCAACTGAAAATCGACGTTCAAAAAGCAGAAATTGAAGCGGTTACTGGAGGAATTATCAAACTTTCAGGATCAGCTTTCATTCAAGAAGTTGTTATTGGAACTGGAGGAATTTTAGAAGCTGAAAATTTACAAACTTCACAATCAACCGTTTCTATTACAACAGGTGGAGAAGCCGATGTTAGAGCTTCTGAATTGGTAGATGCTAAAATTAAAGTTGGAGGTACCATTACAATTTTTGGAAATCCAAAACAGATAAACAAGAAAACCCTACTTGGAGGGACTATTATCGAATCCAAACATTAACTATTTTTTATAAAATTGTAAATTTTAGATTATATTTGTTTTTAAGTTGTTGTTATTTTTTATTCTTTATTTGAATTCAAAAACAATAAAATTTAAATTTTTTTTAATGATTCATGATGTATTATTAGCTATTCCATTAGGTATTTTATTATGTTTAATGATTGGTCCTGTTTTTTTTGTTTTACTAGAAACTGCTGCTGTAAAAGGGTTTAGAGCAGCAATAGTTTTTGATTTAGGAGTGGTTACAGCTGATATATTTTTTATTGCGGTTGCTTATTTTAGTAGTTATCGATTAATAAACAGCATTAAAGATGAACCTTCCCTTTATATTTTTGGAGGATTAATTATGGTTACTTATGGTATAATTTCTTTTGTTAAAATTAAAAAAGCAGCTAAAAACTTAGATGATACTATTGATATTGAATTAATTAAAAAAAATTATTTAGGTTTATTTCTAAAAGGATTTTTTCTTAATTTTATAAATGTAGGAGTGTTGGGATTTTGGCTTTTAATTTTTATCACATTTGGTCCTAAATTACAAATGGATACAACGCGATTAACTATCTTTTTTACATCAGTTGTAGGTACTTATCTCTTGGTTGATGTAGTTAAAATAATAGCTGCCAAGAAATTAAAAAATAAATTAACACCAAATTACACACTGAAAATTAAAAAAGTAACCAGTATTTTACTCATTATTTTTGGAGTTTCAATCATGCTTCAAGGATGGTTTCCAAGTGATCAAAAATTAGTAAAGACCGCTCTCGAAAAAATAGAACCAAAGAAATAAATTAAATTATTTTATGATGAAAAAGTCTGTTCTATTAGCTTTTATTATTATCACTTCTTTTTGTTTTGGATTTGGAGTAAAAACATTAATTGCCGATACTATTAAGCCTAATGAATTTAGGAAAGTAACAGGAATTGGTGGTATTTTCTTTAAATGTCAAAACACTAAAAAGATGCGTGAATGGTATCAAACCCACTTAGGTCTTAATACTAATGCATACGGTTCGGTTTTTGAATGGCGGCAAGCAAAGGACAGTACAAAAAAAGGATACACACAATGGAGTCCTTTTTCGGAAAAAACAAAGTATTTTGAACCATCAACGAAAGACTTTATGATAAATTACCGTGTTGTAGATATTGATAATTTAGTCAAGGAATTAAAAAAAGACGGTGTAATGATTACTGATAGTATTGAATCTGCTGATTATGGTAAGTTTATTCATATTATGGATATAGAAGGCAATAAAATTGAACTTTGGGAGCCCAACGATATCGAATTTGAAAAATTAGGAAAAAAAATGGGAACTACCACAACTAAGTAGGTCTAGGAATTTCCTTCATAATTTCAACTAAAACAACAGTCGTATATAATTGAATTAATAACCAAGTATAAATTTTTTATAATAAAAAAACGGCTCATCTTTTTATAAGTTTTCATAGACGTGATCCGGATTCAAAACTAATTCATATTCTAAAATTTTAATCATAAAATACGGCCGGTTTTCTTTAAATTTTCTGAGGCATTGTGCGGATTCGAACTTAAATTTTTCTCAAAAATTGAAACAAAAAAAGAGATACAGAAATGTATCTCTTCTTGAAGCATCATCCGGATTCGAACCTAAACTTTACCTCATTTTTCTAAAAAATGAAATACAAAAAAAAACGGCCAAGTTTCCTTGAAGGTTTCTGA
>JBBALV010000004.1:0-78530 GCA_040402815.1 Flavobacterium sp. | reverse complement strand
GGCATCGTCCGGATTCGAACCTAAACTTTACCTCATTTTTCTAAAAAATGAATCAAAAAAAACGGCCAAGTTTCCTTGAAGGTTTCTGAGGCATCGTCCGGATTCGAACCTAAACTTTACCTCATTTTTCTAAAAAATGAATCATAAAAAAGACGGCCAAGTTTCCTTGAAGGTTTCTGAGACATCATCTGGATTCGCTAAACTTTACCTCATTTTTCTAAAAAATGAATCATAAAAAAAACCTCCAAGTTTCCTTGAAGGTTTCTGAGGCATCGTCCGGATTCGAACCGGAGTAGGAGCTTTTGCAGAGCCCAGCCTAGCCGCTCGGCCACGACGCCAATTTATTTATTGGATTGCAAATATAGTAAAAAGTTTAAATTTTAAAGTTTAAATTTTAAAAAAACAGTTTTTACTAAAATTATCCCAAGTGGCAATCAAAAATTCTTGATCAACAATCACAAATCTTAATTTCTGTATTCTTCCATTTCAATAGTAACTGCTTCAACATCACCACCAATAGGAGGATTTATTTTTGAAACAGCTAAAATTATTCTAGAAATAGAAGGAATAGATGCAAATATTCTTGTAATAATTCGATGTGCTACATGCTCTAATAATTTAGAACGAATGGCCATTTCTTCTACTACAATTTGATTTAACAGCACATAATCAACCGTATCTTCAAGATTATCTGAAATAGATGACTTTCTTAAATCGGTTTTCACTTCCAAATCTACAGTATAATCAGAGCCAATTTTTCCTTCTTCGATCATACATCCGTGATACGAAAAAGTACGAATGTTTTTTAATTTTATAATTCCCATTTTTTCTATTTTAAGTAATTGATTTAAAGATATGATCTTATCTTTTTAGAGGTTTCTAGTGAAACGTTTAACTTTAAACCTTAAAGTTTTTATCTTTGCTAAAATTAAACAAAATTATGTCAACTGAAGAAAAATCGTTAAACTTTATTGAACAAATTATTGAAGAAGATTTAAAAAATGGTCTGTCTCAAGAAAAATTACGTTTCCGGTTTCCGCCTGAACCTAATGGCTATTTACATATTGGACATGCTAAATCTATTTGCTTAAATTTCGGTTTAGGTTTAAAGTATAATGCGCCAGTTAATTTGCGTTTTGATGATACCAATCCTGCTAAAGAAGAGCAAGAATATGTAGATGCCATCAAAGAAGATTTACTTTGGTTAGGGTTTAATTGGGCAGAAGAACGTTATGCTTCCGATTATTTTCAACAGTTGTACGATTGGGCGGTTTTAATGATTAAAAAAGGTAAAGCCTATGTTGACAGTCAATCGTCTGAAGAGATGGCAATTCAAAAAGGAACACCAACACAACCTGGAGTGGATGGACCTTATAGAAATCGTTCGGTTGAAGAGAATTTACAACTTTTTGAAGCGATGAAAAACGGCGATTTTCCTGAAGGAAGTAACGTTTTAAGAGCTAAAATTGATATGGCATCTAAGAATATGTTGATGCGTGATCCTTTGATGTATCGCGTTTTGCATCGTCATCATCACAGAACAGGAAACGATTGGAAAATCTATCCAATGTATGATTATGCGCATGGCGAAAGTGATTATATCGAACAAATTTCACATTCTATATGTACCTTAGAATTTGTAATGCATCGCGAATTATACAACTGGTTTTTAGATCAGATTTACATTGAACTTGATTCAGTGTCTAATACCATTAAAGTGCGTCCAAATCAATATGAGTTCGCTCGTTTGAATTTGAATTATACGGTAATGAGTAAAAGAAAACTACTACAATTAGTTCAAGAAAATATTGTAAATGGTTGGGATGATCCTAGAATGCCTACAATTTCGGGTTTACGTCGTCGTGGTTACACAGCAAAATCAATTCGTAATTTCTGTGAAACGATCGGTGTTGCCAAACGTGAAAATGTAATTGATGTGTCGCTTTTAGAATTTTGTTTACGTGAAGATTTAAACAAAACTGCTCCGAGAGTTATGGCGGTTTTAGATCCGGTGAAGTTGGTTATTACCAATTATCCAGAAGGAAAAGAAGAATGGTTGGAAGCCGAAAATAATCAAGAAGATGACAATGCTGGTTTCAGAAAAGTCCCATTTGCACGTGAATTATATATTGAAAGAGATGACTTTCTAGAAGTAGCTCCTACTAAATTTTTTAGATTAAGTATAGGAAACGAAGTGCGTCTTAAAAATGGTTATATTATTAAAGGCGAAAGTGTTACTAAAGATGCAAACGGAATAATTACCGAAATTCAAGTAACTTATGATGAAGATTCCCGTTCTGGAAGTGGAAGTGAAGCGAGTCAAAGAAAAGTGGCTGGAACGTTGCACTGGGTTTCTATTTCACATGTTATTGAAGCTGAAATCCGTTTGTACGATAGACTTTTTACAGATGAAGCACCTGATTCACACAAAGAGAAAGATTTTTTAGAATTTGTAAACCCAAATTCTTTAAAAGTGATTACCGGATTTCTGGAACCTAGTTTAAAAGAAGCTCAAAACGAAGATAAATTTCAGTTCCAACGTTTGGGTTATTTTACTGTTGATAAAGATTCAACTGCTTCAAAATTATTATTTAACAAAACCGTTGGACTAAAAGACGCTTGGGAAGAGAAAGGTAAAAAAGAAGAAAATTTATTGATGAATACGTTAAAAGAACTCAATAAATATGTAAAAGAAAAAGACGAAAATGCTGCCGAAATTATCTTAAAACCAATTGTTGAAAACATAAAAAGTATCGATAATTACAGTTTGATAATCAATACAATTCTGAAAAATATCAAGAATGATAATAACGCTTTGTTGTTTGCCAATTTGGTTTTAAAACATTCAGACAAAGTGTCTCCAAAAGATATCGAAATCGATCAATTAATTAAGTTGTATACAATGTCCTTAAAAAGTCAATTGGTCGCTGCTCGAATTGCAGCTATTGAAAATTTAAAAAATGACGAAGCGAATTTGAAAGAATTTAATGTTCAGTTATTAGAATTAAAAAATTCCGAGAAAGACGAAAAAGTTCTTAAAGTATTAAACACAATTTAATTTTTATACAATAGATTTTACAAATAGAAAGTCAACAGCAATGTTGGCTTTTTCTATTATTGAAAAAGACTATTGTAAATTAAGAAATCATCTAATTTCACTATTAAAAATGACCTCTATATTTCGCTTCTAATAAAACTTTAAAAAAAGCCAATATATTTTACCGAAAGACCCATAAACGTTGATGATTTCGCTTTAAAATAAGTTTGAATTGTTTAGCAACGATTTAACATTAATCTAATTTATTTTTTACTATCTTTAGAGTATTAAATTTTATTACTATGTCAAGTAAATCAGAGAACAGTTTATTAGCACTTTTAGCGGGTGCTGCAATTGGTGTTGGATTCGGAATTTTGTTTGCTCCAGACAAAGGTTCTAAAACGAGAGAAAAATTAAAAGATGGTTTTGATGATTTTAAAGAAGAAGCAAAATCAAAATGGAATGCTCTTGAAGAAGAAACAAAAGAAAATTTTTCAAAAACAAAAGACGACTTAAAAGAAACGTTAGAAGATTTGCTTTCTAATTCTAGTTACAAAGCCGAAGAAGCTATTTCTTTCTTAGAAGAAAAATTAGCTGAATTGAAAGCTCAAAACGCTAAATTTCAAAAATAATGGCATTTGAAGAATTAAAAGAAAATGCCGAAGCGGTGCAAGAAAACACCAAAGCCTACATCGAAAGTAGTATTGCTTACTATAAACTTTGGGGTTTCAATGTAGCAATGAAATCAACCACATTGATGCTTAAGTTTTTCTTGATAGCTATTTGTTTGATGCTAGTTTTACTTTTTGTTTCTATTGCAGGAGCCCTTTTCATCGGAAACCTTTTAGACAGTTATTCTTTGGGATTTTTAGTAGTAGCTGGAATTTATCTGGTTTTAGCACTGCTATTATTTTTGGTAAAAGATAAAATCGTAGAAGGGCCCATTTTAGAAAAATTCTCCGAAATATTTTTTAACGACTAATCATGACTACCAAAAAATATTCGTCTTACGCACAAATTGAACAAGATTTAGCTGTATTAAAAATAGAAAGAGAACTCTATTATCAAAAAGTGCTTATAAGTATTGATAAAACGAAAGAAAGTATTCTTCCATCTACTTCAGCTACTGTAATTGGAAGCCTTTACAGCAAAGTGTTTTCAGGTACTTTTGGAACGATTTTAAAGATTATCATACCTTTTGTAATTAAATGGTATGTAAATAGAAAAAGAGGCGATTAAGCCTCTTTTTTTTGTGATTTACAAATCTATTACGATTGTATTTCTGGATTTGAAGTATCCGATGGATTAAAATCTACAGCTGTATTGTCTATTTTTTTAACCCTTTTTGGTTGCTTTTTCATTTGTTCTCCAATGATGTTGGAGGCGGTAAAACTGGTTACCATATTGTTCAACATATCGCTGGCGGCTTGTGGTGAATTGGGTAACAAAATCAGATTAGAATTGGTATCAGCGCCAATAGCTTGAAGCGTGTCATAGTGTTGCGTGATTACAATTAAGGCCGAAGCTTCTTGCGAATTTATACCCACTTGATTCAAAACTTCTACGCTTTCTACCAATCCGCGAGCAATTTCTCTACGTTGATCGGCAATACCTTGTCCTTGTAATTTTTTACTTTCGGCTTCGGCTTTTGCTTTAGCAACAATTCTGATTCTTTGTGCTTCTGATTCAAATGTAGCTGCTGTTTTTTCTCTGTCTGCAGCGTTGATGCGGTTCATGGCGTTTTTCACTTGAATATCAGGATCAATATCGGTTACTAAAGTATTGATAATATCGTATCCATAAGTAGTCATAGCTTCGTTTAACTCCCGTTTTACACCAATAGCAATATCGTCTTTGCGTTCAAAAACATCATCTAAAATCAATTTTGGCACTTCGGCACGCACTACGTCAAAAACGTAAGCCGTAATTTGATCGTGTGGGTATTCTAGTTTGTAAAAAGCTTCGTAAACCTTGTCTTGAATGACGTTGAACTGAACCGAAACTTTCATTTTGATAAACACGTTATCTTTGGTTTTGGTTTCAATAATCACATCGAGTTGTTGAATTTTTAGGTTTACACGTCCTGCAATTCTATCAATTAAAGGAATTTTTAGTTGCAATCCAGAACTTCGTACATTGAGGAATTTACCAAAACGTTCAATGATGATGGAGGTTTGTTGTTTTACGGTAAAAAAGGAGGATAGGAAAATAAATAATCCCAAAACGAGTACAATAATTAAAATTGGATCCATAATTTGTTTTTAAGTTGTTTATAACGGTAGTTATACGAACTAAATGGTTAAAAGTTACATTTAGTTTTGAATCCTTGGACTTTAATTATTTTAGAAATACTTCCAAAAATACGTAAGTACTTCCAAATATTGAAAAATACTCTCAAAAACACATAAATACTTCCAAATATAGAAATGTACTTCCAAAAATAGAAATGTACTACCATTTTGCCGATTTGGACTATTACAAGCGGTAACTGCACTTTCAGCTAGAGCAAAGTACTATTACATTTTAGAAAAGTACGACTACAAAACACATAAGTACTTCTACATTTTGGAAATGTATTATTCGCTAAAGAAAAGTACTTTTTTAGGGTTCAAAAGTGCTGTGAAAATGCTTTTTGGGTCGTATGAATTTTTGATTTGGACTTTAATAGTTGTGCTTTTATGCTAAAATATTCAGAAAAGGACTATGGATTTTTTAAAAACTGTTTTGAAAATAGTTGCTTTTTTGCTGATTATTTAAAACTGAAAGGGTCTGTTTGTGGGAAAAGTTTTTTTATTTAATTTAGTCAAAGTTATTCAAGGCGAATAGGTTACTGTTTGTTTTTGTCATTCCGACAAAGGAGGAATCACATTACGAGAGCGGTTGAAAGGAGCAGTTTTTAGGAGCAACTAATGCGATTCTTCGTTCCTCAGAATGACAAATTGGAGGTTTTAGGAAAGACAAAGAAAAAAATTATTACCCAATAAATAAATAACAATTACTAATTTAAGAATGAAATAAAATGAGCAATCCAAAAACATTATTAGTTGAAGAATTTGTGCCTGCTGGACGGTTTTTGTTTAACAGTTTTACGCGGGACAGAGCCGAACTGGCGGGGCGGTTTACGGAGTTTACCCCGGCTTATTTGACAACCTACGGAAACAAAATTGACGAGGTTAAAACACTGGAAAAAACGATTGTGTTGACTGAAGTACAAAAGCAAGCCACGATAGATTTATACACTACGGCAAGCGCGTTGAACAATGATTTGAACTTTGTGTCTTTTTATTTTAAACGTGCAAAATTGGACACGAAAATGATTACTAAACTGAAAACCGATTTGAACAAGCACAACATTGAAGGGGCTTGCGAGAAGATTACGGGTGTGCAACAATATATTGTAGCGAACCATGTGGCGCTAGAAAGTAAAGGTATGGCGGTTGGTTTTCCTGCGGCTTTGTTGGTGACGAAAGCTACATTGGAGACTAAAAATGAGTTGCAAAACACGGTGCGCAACCAGAAAAAAGTGTTGTATGACAACAATAAATTGGTGTATGATGCGCTGTATGATTACATTATTACGGTGGCGAATGCTGGAAAAATTATGTATAAAGGTAAAACGAAAGTGGTGGAATATACGCTTTCTAAAATTATAGCTCGATTGCGCTCTAGCAATACTGGTGGCGATGATACTATACCTCCGCCGAAGGGATAGGGATTTAATTATTTATGTGCTTTATTTAAGAAGAAACCCAGCGAGAGCTGGGTTTTTTTGTTGAGTTATATTGTTACACTTACTAAATTACTATCGTATTGTTCTTCATAAACTTCAATCAAATAGCCA
Organism: Flavobacterium sp.; assembly: GCA_040402815.1. GTDB lineage: Bacteria > Bacteroidota > Bacteroidia > Flavobacteriales > Flavobacteriaceae > Flavobacterium. The sequence goes on along the minus strand of JBBALV010000004.1, from coordinate 71,652 downwards.
TCTTGAAAATTTCTACTCCAGACTAATTCAGTAGCTCTTATAAAGTAATTGTACCATTTCCTCTCTCCACATTACTTACCCTTCTAAAACTTTAACATTTTTCACTAATAAGCCCTTTTATTTCAACAAAAAGCTCTTTCTTATATTTAAAAAGCAAAAAATAAGATTAAAAATTACAGCACAATTTAAAAAGCTAAACATTTCTTAATGTGAAAATTTGGTTTGTAAGAAAATTATCGATAAGTTTGGTATATTGAAAAATGAATTTAAGCTATTTATTTTGGTTTTTATCGATGTTTATTTAGGATTTTTATTTTTAAGAGCTTAATTTTTTTTTATTATGTTCTAGTTTTTTAAACATTTATTACTACTATTTTATCTTAATAACCCTTTTTAAAACTTTAACATTTTTTACGGTAAAACTGTAATTTGAGCTATCTATTTTGAAACAGTTTTAGACTATTAAAACTAAATGCTATTATTTTATACAGCTATTTGTAGAAAAAACACTTTTATTAATTTACATAAGAAAAGCAAAAAATGAAATAAAACAAGCTATAAAAGAGAAAGCCACTACGGGATGTAGCGGCTTCTCACAGTAAAAAAAACAATCTCTCACAAAAGTTCAATTTAACATTACAAATTTATGAAAAAAATATTAAAAACAATCGTATTATGTGCTCTAGCCATCTTCGCCAGCTGTAGCGAAGACATTTATGACAGTCATATAAATGACAGTAGCACTACAAACAGGAACAAAATTTCTTTGAAACAGTTCAAACAAGAAACTAACATCAAAGATTTTAAACCCTATTATAAAGTTCCAATTTCTGCCAATAGTGTTTCAAGCAGAACTGCTCAACTTTCAGAATTTGTAATAGATACTGTTGCTATTCAAAAATATATTTCCGAAAATAATAAAACAACCTATTCTTTTAGGATTTACTCAATTGTTTCTAGTACACAACTTGATGAAAAATACAATCTTGTTTATACCAAAGAAAATAATGTTTGGGAGCAAGTAATTGTCGCTTTTAAAGAAAAACTAAACGCAACACCAACCGAAAATCAATTTGAAGATTTACAAAAACTTTATGATAGTAGATTCTCATACGTAACAACATCAATAGCTTCATTAGTCTGTATTTCTGAGGGTACACTCGCACATTGCACACATACTGGCCCCTGTGAATCTGGCAGATGCGATGGTTGTTTTCGTTGTATTACTAGAATTTTAATTGTTGATTTCTGCGAGGGTTCTCCTGGCGTGGGAACACCTAATCCGGGTAATCCACCAATAGATTATTCAGGTGCGGGATATATTCCTATAAATCCATTTGAATTTACCCCTAATTTATTTGACAATCCCGTTTTTGACGATCCAAATTATATTAATGCTATAAAAGCCCAACAGTTTTTTGACCATTTATATTTAAAACAAATGTGGGTAAGTGCTACTACTGAAAACACAAAAATATATTTACAATTGATTCAATATCAAATAGACAATAATTGGTCGCCTGAAAGTGAGACTTTTGCAAATGAATTAATTAATCAGATGATGGCAAATCCCGAATTAAATTTAGATGTTGACGCATCATCAAAATCTCCCTGTTTTATTGATTTGTCATCTGTATCAGGTAGCACCCCTGAAGAAATAAAGTTTAATGAAGTATACAATTCATTGAAAAACTCTCCTACTTTTAGACTATTATTCACTAATTTATTTGGTTCAACACCTTTATTTAATACAAAGTTTTTAATAAATAATATTCCTCAAACAGGACAAGGACATACTGATGGAACTTGTACACTTTATGTTTCTCAAAATAATCCAGCTCCATTTAATGTAATTACGATAGACCGAAGTCATTTGTTAACAAAATCTAAATCTAATGTAGCAATTACTATTATACACGAATGTATTCATGCTTATTTAAACATTAAATTTAAAAATCCATCGATTGGAATGTCGCTTGCAGATATTAACAATATGGATTTTAAAACAATTGTTAATTTGTATTATAATGGGTTTTCTGGAAATCAATCTCAACATAGTTTTTTTATAAATTATATGATTCCTTCTATGGTTCAAATACTTCAGGATGTTAAAAGTTCATTATTTACTCCAGCACAAATATCTGCAGTTGAAAATCCTGAACCCAATGCTGAAATATATGAAGTTACACCAACAACTCCATCGTCTTTAAATTACAATGTTGTTTTGCCTTGGAATTGGGCTAATTATTTCACGCATGCGTGTTATAATGGTTTACAAAACACCACCGATTATCCCGATATATATCCACAAGATTCCCCTAATTTTTTAAACTATTCTCAATATGTATCAATTGGTATATTCATTTTTAATCCATAAATCATGAAAAACATTTGTATTTTTTTGCTGTTTTTTCTTCATTTTTTTGCGTTTGGTCAAAGTGTTATGTTTTCGAAATATGAAAAATATGATTTCGAAAATAAGGAAGGTAAATATGAAAATATGCTTAAAACAGAATGCAGAAATCAAATAATGATTAAATTAAACGAACATCATTTTCTAACTTTTAGCGAGAATGACGCTTATAGATATGTTGTTGATGAAAGTGAAAATGTTGTTATTAGTAAAAGAAAATTGTCTAAAAAGGAAACTATATTATTATCCAAATCTCTTGATACTTTAAAAGGTATAGACCCTATTTTATTAAATTCAACTATGGATTTAAATGGGTCTGAAATTATTATTGAGGATGGAACTACATTCCAATTAGAAATATTTAAAAACAAGTCTTGGATAAACTTTATAACTGTTGCTCCGGAAACTTATATTAAAAATAAGTTTGGGAATTATAAGCAAAAGCTATCATTTGTTAATGTTTTTAATAGTCTAAATAACTTTTTTTATGATGAAGAAATTGAAAAAATTAAAAATGCTGATACCATTTATATTGTATTTGACAAAAATAAGCGATATGACAATTTGAACATTAAAATAAATTCTTTTAAAAACAATGATGAATATATTATTAAATTTTCAGATAGTAAAAGATTAATTTTGAATACATATAAAAACAATAAAAATAAAGACATGTTAAATAAAAAGTCTGTTGAAATTAATTTTGAATTTATTAATAAATATAGATTTAATAAAACACTTGAAATATTATCCTCAAAAAAAGCAATATTTATTCTAGATAAAAGTGAAAATAAAATAAAAGCTAAAAAAGCTTATTTGCTAAATACATTTTAGGTTAATACTAAGTTTTTGTAAATAATCTAATGCTCGTCTAATTCGAGTACAAGATATAAGATAACCGAACGTATTTAGTATTTCCAATACAATAAGTAGAAAGAATATATGGCAAAGCATATAAAAATATATAGTAATTATTTCATATAGGTGGAGATTTTGATCAAGATTGGACTTGGACAGAAACTTATTAAACTTTTAAAATCATGAAAAATCAAACATTTATAATAATTCTGTTCTTTTGCCTTAATTTTTTATCATGCAAAAAAGTTGAAAACAGACTTAATAAATTACTTCCTGAAAACATTCCGAAAAATATATCAATAAAAGATATGGTATTAGATTTTAAAGGAGATAATTCGATTCACGAAATAAAAGGAATTCAGGTAGAAGATTTATTTTATAAAGAATATTTTGTTTATACAGGCAATAAAAAAAGAATTATAGATGGCGTCAACAAAATTAAATCAAAAAATGAATTTTCTTCAAATTGTGGTATAATTACAAAAGAAGAATTTAACAAAGCTATTTTTAAAAAAGAAAAAAATAAATATACTAGTTTCTTTTGGAAATTTGAAAAGCTACAAAATATTGAAATTTATAGTTGTATAAAATGTTATAATAAGCATTACATAATTTTTGATGTAGCATCAGACACCGTTTATCATAAAGTTGAAGAATTCAAAGAATAAAATATGAAAACATTTTTAGATGTATTAGTGGAATTAATTCCAACTATTTTATTATTAATTTTACTTTACTTTTTTATTAGTTTTTATCTAATTATAAGAAAATATCTTTTACTTAAAATTAGATATTCTCAGAAAAAAATTGAAAGTTTAGAAAAGAATAATTAAACCTTACAACTGGAGCATTAATTTCAGGGCAATTAATAGGTTTAGATTAAATTATATATTATGAGAAATTTTTTTTTGATATCAACAAGCGGTATTATTGGTGTTTTGATGTATCTATTTTTTATTGTTATTATTGTTATGATAATAAAATTTATTATTAAGTACTTTAAAAAACAATAATTTTGATACAATAATGTATGGAAAAAATCCTTGAGGAGTTTAGTTTAAGCCTTTTTATTTGGCAAACTGTAATGTTTATTTTACTAATAATTATAATTTACTATTTAAGAAAATTATATATTAAATTAATTAACTATTTAAATAAGAACTCGTAATTGTGTTTATTTAATTTTAAAAAAGTAAAATAGATTTTATTTAGGAGAATCAGTTTTTGACTTTGTCAAAAACTGATTTTTTAACCCACCTTTTCTAGGTAGTGTAAGAAGCTCTAGAGTAGAAAACTCATCTTGCTCAAGCTAGGTACAGTCATAGCGAGTGTAGAAAGTTAATAAGTAAGGATAGTAAATTTGTTAAATCCATAAATCAAAAAAAGCCTCGAAATTTCGAGGCTTTTACTTTTTATAATGTTGCAATCGCCTGCTGCAATCGCTTGATGGTTTCGTCTTTTCCAATCAGTGTTGCAATATCAAAAAGATGCGGGCCTTTTAAAGCACCCACTAAACTCAAACGGAAAGGTTGCATGATTTTTCCCATCCCGATTTCGTTTTTGGTCATCCAATCTTTTACTATGGTTTCGATATTCGTAGCTGTAAAATCGGTTATTTCACTAAGAACCGAAATCAATTCTTGCATCAAAGCAGGCGTTTCGGGTTTCCAATTCTTAGCTGCTTTCTCGTCATAAACAGTTGGTGCAACAAAGAAATAATCAGACAATTCCCAAAATTCATTGACAAAATGGGCGCGCTCTTTTATTAAACTTACAATTTTTGTCACATCAATCGCAGCCGAGATGCCTTTTTCGGATAGAATAGGAGTGAAGGCAAAGGCTAAACTTTCGTCGCTTTGTTGTTGTAAATAGTGGTGATTGAACCATTTGTTTTTCTCTGGGTCAAATTTAGCACCCGCTTTATGCACTCGGCTTAAATCAAATTTTTCAGTCAGTTCTTCTAATGAAAAAAGTTCTTGATCGGTGCCATCGTTCCAACCCAATAACGCTAAAAAGTTGATAACTGCTTCTGGGAAAAATCCTTTTCCTCTATACCCTGATGAGAAGCCTTCTTCGGTTTGCCATTCTAATGGAAAAACGGGGAACCCCATTTTATCGCCATCGCGTTTGGATAATTTTCCGTTTCCGATTGGTTTTAAAATCAAAGGTAAATGTGCAAATTCAGGTGCTTCCCAACCAAAAGCTTTGTATAACAAAACGTGTAACGGCATAGAAGGCAACCATTCTTCGCCACGAATCACGTGTGAAGTTTCCATTAAATGATCATCAACAATATTCGCCAAATGATACGTTGGCATTCCGTCTGATTTGAATAAAACTTTATCGTCTAACAAATTCGTTTCAAATTTAATATCCCCACGAATGATGTCTTGTAAATGCAAGGTTTCATTTACAGGCGTTTTAAAACGCACCACATAAGTTGCGCCATCGGCAATTCTTTTAGCCGTTTCTGATTCTGAAATTACTAAAGATGTGTCTAGTTTTTCACGATTGTGCCAGTTGTAAATGAAGGTTTTACCTTGTTCTTCGTGTTGTTTTCTATGAAAATCCAAAGCTTCGGCAGTATCAAAAGCATAATAAGCCCAACCAGAATTAATCAATTGGTCGGCATATTTTTTATATATTTCTTTGCGTTCGGATTGGCGGTAAGGGCCAAACTTTTCGTTTTTGTCAACGGTTTCTTCGGGTGAAATTCCCAACCATTCTAAGGCTTCCATGATATATTTTTCAGCGCCAGGCACAAAGCGATTTTGGTCGGTATCTTCAATGCGAAGGTAGAAAACGCCCTTATTTTTCTTGGCAAATAAATAATTAAATAAAGCGGTTCTTACGCCTCCAATATGTAATGGTCCTGTTGGACTTGGTGCAAAACGCACCCGAACTTGTTTCGACATTTTGTAAAATTTGATGCAAATATAGGGTTTCAAAAAGAGAATTATTCCATCTGTTAATTAGATAATTTGGATTTATGTCTATTTTTGTTTCAAATATTTACTATGAAATACTTTCGTTCTAAAATTGACTTGTGGTTACCAGCAGTACTTTGTATTGCACTTGGTTTGCCAATTATTAATGGTATTTATGAGCGTGTTTGGCAACCGGTGGCTATTGTATTACCAGTAGCCTTCTTTATAACTTATGGATTTGTGAAGTTACGTTATTGTATTTATGGAGAAGTTTTGATTATAAAAGCAGGAATTTTTTCTTATGCTAAAATTCAAATTAGTGAAATAAAACGAATTGAAAAATCGAATTCTATTCTCAGTTCACCTGCACTATCCTTGGATAGATTGTCTATGTCCTATGGTAAATATGAAGAAATTTTAGTTTCACCCAAAGAGAAACAAGCTTTTATTGATGCACTTTTGTTGGTTAATCCTTATATTCAGGTTTCATTATAAGCATTAAAAAACTTCTGTAGCAAGAAATTTTATTTAACATTTCTTTATTCATTAAAATTATTACTTTTAGCGGTTATAAAGAAAAGTTTACAAAATTTGGACACATCATCAATTATCTATCAGAAGTTAGAAGTTTTTATTAAAAAATATTACACTAACGAACTTATAAAAGGCGCAATATTCTTTGTGGGTTTGGGTTTAATTTACTTTTTATTTACCCTTTTTATTGAATATTTTCTTTGGTTAAAACCGCTAGGAAGAACTTTTTTGTTTTGGATTTTTGTGCTAGTAGAATTTTTTCTTTTGGCACGATTTATCTTTTTTCCGATTTCTAAATTATTTAAAATCCAAAAAGGAATAGATTACAAACAAGCTTCTACCATTATCGGAAATCATTTTTCGGAAGTAAGTGATAAGTTGACTAATTTTCTTCAATTGTCTAATGATCAAAATCAGTCGGAATTGTTATTGGCATCTATCGAACAAAAAGCAAATACGCTGCAACCCGTTCCGTTTAGCAATGCTATCAATTTTAGAAGAAACAATAAATTTTTGCCTTTAGCTATTCTTCCAATTTTGTTTTTTGCGTTTTTTTATATTTCAGGAAACAGCGATATTTTATCCCAAAGTATGGATAGGGTAGTGCATTTTAAGAATCAATATCTACCTCCCGCGCCTTTTGAATTTGTTATTATTAATAAAGCATTGCAAACAGAACAAGGAAATGATTTTGTATTGCAAATAAAATCGAAAGGGAAAGTAGTTCCTGAAAACGCTATGATTTTTATTAATAACGAAAGTTATTTTATGGAAAGTAGTAAAGCTGGTTTTTTTGAATATCATTTTACAAAACCAATAAAAAATATTGAATTTCATGTAGAGGCCAATGCCGTTTCTTCTCCAGATTACGAATTGGAAGTGGTTGCTGTTCCTACGATTTCTAACTTTGAAATGGTATTAAATTTCCCATCATATCTTCATAAAAAGGCTGAAATTATCAAAGGTACTGGAAATGCCATTGTTCCCGAAGGCACTAGGGTGACATGGAAAGTCGCCGCTTTAGCAACGCAATCTGTTGTTTTTTCTTATTTAAAGATAATGAGTCCGTTTTCGGTAAACGAAAATAGTTTTCAATGGTCTAAAAGTATCAATCAAAATATTGATTACCAAATTATTACTTCTAATTTCAAAGTTAAAAACTACGAAAAATTAAACTATCAGTTGTCGGTTATTAAGGATCAATTTCCTACTATAGAAGCTAATAACGCTCCGGACAGTTTGAAAATTGATAAAAGTGTTGTTGTAGGACAAGTTGGCGATGATTATGGTTTATCTAAGCTACAAATTGTTTATTATCCAAAGAATAAACCTGAAGCAGGATTAAAAGCCGCAATAGCTGTAAAGCATACTGTTTTTGACCAATTTGTTTTTACTTTTCCAGGTTCGTTGCCTGTGGAACAAGGTGTTTCTTATGAATATTATTTTGAGGTTTTTGATAATGATGGTTTACATAATTTCAAGAGCACCAAATCTTCTGTATTTGCTAATAGAATTGCTACAGATGAAGAAAAAGAAGATAAGATTTTGCAGCAACAAAACGACAACATTTCAAGTATGTCGAAATCGTTAAAGGCACAAGACAAACAAATTTCGGAATTGGATAAACTGCAAAAATCTGCCAAAGAAAAAGATAATTTAGAATTCAAAGACCAGCAAAAAGTGAATGATTTTATCAAACGTCAAAAGCAACAAGACGAAATGATGAAACAATTTTCTAAAAAAATGGAAAAGAATTTAGAGCAATTTAAAACGGATAAAAAAGAGGAATTGAAAGAGGAACTTCAAAAAAGATTGGAAGAGACTCAAAAGGATTTAGAAAAAAACCAAAAACTATTGGATGAATTAAAAGAATTGAATGATAAAATCAAGCAAGATGAGTTGGTTGATAAAATGGATAAATTCAAACAAAACAGTAAAAATCAAGTTAAGAATTTAGAACAATTGGTGGAGTTGACCAAGAAATATTATGTAGAAAAGAAAGCTGAACAATTGGCTGACAAATTAGATAAGTTAGCAGACAAACAGGAAGAATTATCTAATAAAGAAAAAGAAAACACTACAGAAAAACAAGAAGAGATAAACAAAGAATTTGATAAGATTCAAGAAGATTTAAAAGATTTAGACAAAGAAAATAAAGAATTAAAAGCTCCTATTGATATTCCTAAAGATGCTGAAAAAGAGAAAAGTATTGATGAGGATTTAAAGAAAGCGAATGACGAGCTTCAAAAAGAGAATAAAGCAAAAGCCAAACCCAAACAAAAAAGCGCTTCCAAGAAAATGAAGGAAATGAGCAAGAAAATAGAGGAGGGTATGGAAGCTGGAGATATGGAACAAATGGAAGAAGATGTGGCTATGTTACGTCAAATTTTAGATAATTTGTTAGCGTACTCTTTTTCACAAGAAGATTTAATGGGTCAATTTAAAAACTTGAAACGAGGTGCTCCAGCATTCAATAAAAATTTAAAAATCCAACAGGATTTGCGTTTACAGTTTCAACATGTTGACGATAGCTTGTTTGCTTTATCGCTTCGTAATCCTAAAATTGCTGAAGACATTACTAAGGAAGTTGGGAATATCCATTATAACATAGACAAATCTTTAGAATCTTTGGTAGAATCATTAATTCCTAAAGGGGTTTCACACCAACAATATTCCGTTGCTTCTTCTAATAAATTAGCCGATATGCTGAGTGAAACGCTTAACAATATGCAAATGTCCATGTCTATGGCTGGAAAAGGAAAAGGCAAACCTAAACCAGGTAAAGGGGAAGGTATGCAGTTACCTGACATTATTAAGAAGCAAGGAGATTTGGGTGAAAAAATGAAAGAAGGCATGAAGAAAGGGGAGAAGCCGGGTCCGAAACCTGGAGATAAACCAGGCGATGGACAAGACGGTAAATCAGGCAAGCCTACACAAAAAGGTAAATATGGCAAAGAAGGAGAGGGTGGTGAAGAAGGAGAAGGTAATGCTGGAGAAATCATGCAAATTTATAAAGAGCAAAAGCAATTGAGAGAAGCTTTACAAAATGAATTAAACAAAAAAGGTTTGGGTGGAAATGGACAAAGTACACTGGATCAAATGAAAGAAATAGAAAAGCAATTACTTAACAAAGGTTTTAAAAATGATGTATTACAACGCATTTTAAATGTAAAACAAGAATTGTTAAAACTTGACAAAGCGATTCAACAACAAGGTGAAGAGCAAAAACGACAGTCAGAAACTAGTAAAAAGCAATTTAACAATCAAACAAATGCACTTCCAGCCAACTTAAAAGAATATTTGAATAGTGTTGAGATTTTAAACAGACAAACATTACCTTTGCGCGCTAATTTTGACCAAAAGGTTCAAGAATATTTTAAGAAAAAATGATTAGTTTTAATTACGAAACCGATTTTCAATTAACCAATGAAGATGCCTATTCGGAATGGTTGTCTAATGTTATTATTTCTGAAAATAAGAAGGAAGGAGATATTAATTATATTTTCTGCGACGATGACTATTTGCATAAAATCAATATGGAATATTTGCAACACGACACTTTAACTGATATTATTAGTTTTGATTATTCTGTAGGAAATGAATTACAGGGCGATATTTTCGTTTCTGTCGAACGTGTAAGAGAAAATGCTGTTGATTTTAATGTTTTATTTGACAATGAATTAAAACGCGTTCTGTCTCACGGCCTTTTACACTACTGTGGTTATAAAGATAAGTCCGACGAAGACGCTTTAGTTATGCGTAATAAAGAAGAAGAAAAAATAAAAATGTTTCACGTGGAACAATAATAATTTTTATTCAAAACAATGTTTCATGTGAAACAATTTTAAAACGGATTGTTGCTATTTGTAATTTAATTAAAAGGCATTAATCGAAAATCAAAAACTAAATGTTTCAAGATTTATATGATGTAATTGTAGTTGGAGCGGGTCACGCAGGTTCTGAAGCTGCGGCTGCGGCGGCTAATATGGGATCAAAAACCTTGTTGGTCACCATGAGCTTACAAAACATAGCGCAAATGTCTTGTAATCCTGCAATGGGAGGTATTGCAAAAGGACAAATTGTTCGCGAAATTGATGCTCTTGGGGGTTACTCAGGAATTGTTTCAGATAAAACCGCCATACAATTTAAAATGTTGAACAAATCGAAAGGACCTGCCATGTGGTCGCCAAGGGTGCAAAGTGATAGAATGCGTTTTGCTGAAGAATGGCGATTAATGTTGGAACAAACACCAAATCTCGATTTCTATCAAGAAATGGTTAGCGGCTTGTTAATTGAAAACGGTAAAATCTGCGGAATTAAAACATCACTTGGAATAGAAATACGTTCCAAAGCAGTAGTGCTAACTAATGGCACTTTTTTAAATGGACTAATTCATATTGGCGAGAAGCAATTCGGAGGCGGAAGAGCAGGGGAGAGTGCTGCTTATGGAATTACTGAAGATTTAATTAATGTAGGATTTGAAGCCGGTAGAATGAAAACCGGGACACCACCAAGAGTTGATGGACGTTCTTTGGATTATTCTAAGATGAATGAAGAAAAAGGGGATGCTAGGCCAGATAAGTTTTCTTATTCAGATATCACAAAACCATTGACTTTTCAGAAATCGTGCCACATGACTTATACGTCTTTGCAAGTGCACGATGTTTTAAGAGAAGGATTTGATCGTTCACCTATGTTTAATGGAAGAATTAAAAGTATTGGACCTAGATATTGTCCTTCAATTGAAGATAAAATCAATCGTTTTGCTGATAAGGAAAGACATCAGCTCTTTGTAGAACCTGAAGGCTGGAATACGGTTGAAGTGTATGTAAATGGTTTTTCAACTTCTTTACCTGAAGACATACAATTTAAAGCGTTGCGTTCGGTAGTCGGATTCGAGAAAGTAAAATTTTTCCGTCCAGGATATGCAATCGAATATGATTATTTCCCCCCTACTCAATTAAAACATACTTTAGAAACAAAATTAGTTGAAGGATTGTATTTTGCGGGTCAAATTAATGGCACAACAGGATATGAAGAAGCAGCTTCACAAGGATTAATGGCCGGAATCAATGCTGCTTTAAAAGTGCAAGAACGAAACCCTTTGATTTTAAAGCGGGATGAAGCTTATATTGGTGTTTTAATTGATGATTTAATCACTAAAGGTACTGAAGAACCTTATCGAATGTTTACTTCCCGTGCGGAATACCGGACACTTCTTCGTCAAGACAATGCGGATTTTAGATTGACGCCAATGTCTTATGAGATTGGTTTAGCATCTGAAAAACGTTTACGACGAATGGAACATAAGTTAAATGAATCCGAAAAAATGGTTGCTTTTTTTAAAGAGACTAGTGTTTCTATTGAAGAAACGAATCCTATTTTAGAAGCTAAAGAAACGGCTTTGATCTCTCAAGGGGACAAAATGTTTAAGATTTTTTCTCGTCCACAAATTGATTTAGATGATATTTTAAAATTTGATAAAGTAGCGGAGTATATAGAAAATAATAATCTTGACCAAGAAATTCTAGAACAAGCCGAAATTCAAGTTAAATATTCAGGTTATATTGAAAAAGAAAGAAACAATGCCGATAAATTGAAGCGTTTAGAAGATGTAAAAATCCCTGAAAACTTTGACTATAATAAAATCAAATCCATGTCGATAGAAGCAAAGCAAAAACTATCTAAGATTCGTCCGATTACAATTTCTCAAGCATCGAGAATTAGTGGCGTTTCTCCAAGTGATGTTTCAGTATTGTTGATTTATATGGGCAGATAAACATTATCAAAAAACATCATTATAAATAGTTTCACGTGAAACAACTTTGTTAACCCTTGATATGATTAAAAAAAGTCTATTATTTTTTATTTCCCTCTATTTGATTAGTTGTGGAATTGCAAGACAAAGAGTAGAGATTTCTGATTATTTAATTTTACATAAAGGAAAAGAAATTATAGGGAATGATAATTTGAATAGTTTTATTTTCGAAAATGATTTAAAAAATATCCCTTTTCAACAATTTCTATCAGCAAAATTCAAATTGAATAGTTTACAAGAAAGAGAAATCACGGTTACTATAGAAGGAGGAAAGTACAAACTACTTTTTTATGATAATGATGAGTTTGAAAAATATATCGGGAATTCTAATTTTGCAATAAAAAATCAAGAAACTGAATCAAATAAAATAGGGAATCAATCGAAGTTCATTGCAATTTCCGTGGTTAATAATATAAATGAAGATTGCTTAAGCGAACAATCACTATATCAAAATAGAGTAGTTTCCTATTTAAAAAAATTAAAAGACGAATATCTTAAACAATAATGGACAATTCTAAACTTAAAATCTATGAAACGGTCATAGACTTCTCTGTTTCAAAACAAACATTTGGTTTGTATCACGATACAAAATTGGATATGTTGATTACTTTTCCTAAGCCTACTGAAATGGAACTTCCAAGCTATTATGAAAGTGAAAATTATATATCACATACAGACAGCAAACGAACAATATTTGAAAAAGCATATCATTTTATCAAAACGGTAGCGCTTAAAAACAAATTAGCACTTATTAATGATATGCAACCCGAGAAAGGAAGCCTTTTAGATATAGGAGCTGGAACTGGTGAGTTTTTAAATGTAGCAAAGCAAAATAGATGGAATATACTTGGATTAGAACCTAATCAAAAAGCTAAAGATAATGCAATTAAAAAAGGAATTCCTTTTGCTGAAACTACCACGATTTTAGATAATAATTCTTTTGATGTTATTACTATGTGGCACGTACTCGAACATGTTCCAGATTTAGATTTTCAAATAAAAGAATTAAAACGTTTATTAAAACCCGCTGGAACACTACTTATTGCAGTTCCAAATTTCAAGTCTTATGATGCTAAACATTATGGAAATTATTGGGCTGCTTATGATGTTCCAAGACATTTATGGCATTTTTCTAAAACGGCAATAAAATTGCTTTTTGAAAAAGAAGGAATGAAATTAGTTAAAGTGCTTCCGATGAAATTTGATGCTTTTTACGTTGCTTTACTTTCTGAAAAATATCGAAAAGGAAAAATGAACATTATCAGCGCTTTTTTAGTTGGATTGAAGTCAAATTTTCTAGCAAAACGAAATTCTGAATATTCTTCCCACATTTATGTGATAAAAAACACTAAAAACTAAAATAAAGACTTTTAATAAACGAAGATTGCTTATTGCTCCATAACTTATATGTTTTCGAAATATGTGCTTTAAACGCTTTTATTTTAATCCTTTTTTAATAGGTTAATCTTATAAAATCAACTATTTTTAATAGTAAAAAGTTATAGCAATTAAATTTTTACATTTTCCCTTAAAATCGGCCATTTTTAAAAAATGCTGTAGTTTTAATAATTATTAAAAACTCACATTAATTTTTTTAAACGGCATGTTATCAATACCACCTAGTATATTATATCTTTGCAATAATACTTTAGCAGCAAGCTAAAATTATTTTTATAAACCCAAAAGGAATGAAAAACTATAATTTTTTAAATTCTCCTACAATTGATCAAGTTGGAGTTGAAGATAGAATCAGTAGAATAATGGTACGAAGTATAAAAAAAGAAGCTAAAATTCAGGGCCTTTTGATGACACTTAGCATGATAGATTTAACTACTTTAGAAGGTACCGATACCGATGACAAAGTAAAACAACTTTGTTATAAAGCCCATCACTTGCATGACGAAATTATAGGATTGCCAACTACTGCTGCGGTTTGTGTATATCCTAATTTTGTAAAATTAGCTGTACAAGAACTAAAAGGTACGGATGTAAAAGTAGCTTCTGTGGCTACGGCTTTTCCAAGCGGTCAATCAAGTGCTGAGGTGAAATTACTTGATGTAAAAATGGCGGTTGACAATGGCGCTCATGAGGTAGATATGGTTATCAGTCGCGGTAAATTTCATAGCGGCGAATATAATTTTGTGTTTGATGAAATTGCCATGATAAAAGAGGCTTGCGGTAAAGACGTTCGTTTAAAAGTTATCCTTGAAACGGGTGAATTGGGTGGATTAGACAAAGTGCGTCAAGCCAGTGATATAGCTATGTATGCGGGTGCCGATTTCATTAAAACATCAACAGGAAAGATAAATCCTGCCGCCACTTTACCTGTAACGCTAGTCATGCTCGAAGCAATTAGAGATTATTATTATGAAACAGGTATTATAATAGGAATGAAACCTGCAGGAGGCATTTCTAATGCAAAATTAGCTTTGCAATATTTATTAATGGTAAAAGAAACCCTTGGTGGAAAATGGCTAACCAACGAATATTTCCGATTTGGAGCAAGTAGTTTAGCGAACGATGTTTTAATGCAAATTGCTAAACAAAAATCAGGTATTTATCAATCAGGTGATTATTTTTCTAAAGTTTAAAAACATGAAAAAACAACATAATATAGATTTCAGTTCCGATTGGAATTTGGTTCCAGCTCCCGAAAGTACTTCGGTTGTGAACATCAAAGAAAAATACGATTTGTTTATAAATGGCAAATTTGTAGCACCAAAATCGGGTAATTATTTCGATACTATTAATCCAGCCAATGAAAAAGTTCTAGCCAAAGTAGCCGAGGCGAATCAAGATGATATTGATTTGGCTGTAAAAGCAGCTCGAAAAGCGTATGCTTCTACTTGGTCCAAATTATCAGGCAAAGAGCGAGGAAAATATTTGTATCGAATTGCAAGAATTATTCAAGAACGTTCGAGAGAATTTGCAGTGCTAGAAACCTTAAACGGCGGAAAAGCCATCCGGGAATCGAGAGATGTCGATGTGCCTTTGGCGGCAGCTCATTTTTTCTATTATGCTGGATGGGCAGACAAACTCGATTATGCATTTCCGAATAGAAAACCGAAATCATTGGGTGTTGCAGGACAAATTATTCCATGGAATTTCCCCTTATTAATGGCGGCTTGGAAAATCGCTCCTGCTTTAGCCACAGGAAATACAGTTGTCATAAAATCTTCTGAAACCACACCATTAACGCTTTATTTATTGGCAGAAGTAATACAAGAAGCCGGTATACCAGCAGGTGTAGTGAACATCGTTTCGGGTGCTGGACAAACAGGTTCTTTTCTAGTAAATCATCCCGATGTAAACAAAATTGCCTTTACAGGTTCGACTGCTGTTGGAAAAATTATAATGAAAGCCATTGCAGGAACTTCCAAAAAAGCTTCTATGGAATTGGGCGGAAAAGCCGCTAACATTATTTTTGAAGATGCCGCTCTAGATCAAGCTGTTGAGGGCATTGTGAACGGAATATTTTTCAATCAAGGGCACGTTTGTTGTGCAGGTTCGCGCTTGTATGTACAAGAACCTGTTTTTGAAAAAGTGTTGCAAAAATTGAAAGACCGATTGCAATCCTTAACCGTTGGTGATCCATTGGACAAAAACACTGACATTGGTGCCATTAACTCCAAAAAACAACTCACAACCATCAACAATTATATTGAATTAGGATTGCAAGAAGGTGCTCAAATTTATCAACCGAATTGTACGGTTCCTGACAAAGGATTTTGGTGTAAACCAACCTTGTTTACGAACGTTTCACAATCCAATAGAATTGCCCAAGAAGAAATTTTCGGTCCTGTTTTGGCTATTCAAACCTTTAGAACTATTGATGAAGTGATTGATAAAGCAAACAATACGCCTTATGGCTTGTCTGCTGGTGTCTGGACAGATAAAGGCTCCAAAATTTTTAATTTGACCTCACAACTGCGTGCGGGTGTAGTTTGGGCAAATACCTATAATAAATTTGATCCAGCCTCGCCTTTTGGCGGTTACAAAGAAAGCGGATTTGGAAGAGAAGGCGGCGTTCATGGATTGGAACAGTATTTAAAATTTGATTAATAAATAGAAACTATGTCTAGAATTGAAGTTTTAAAAACGTATAAAATTTTTATTGGAGGAAAATTTCCAAGAACCGAATCAGGTCGATTCTATCCTTTAAAAAACAATAATAAAACAATAGCCAATATGTGTTTATCATCCGTAAAAGATTTTAAAAATGCCGTTGTTGCTGCAAAATCGGCTCAAGGCCCTTGGGCAAATAAAACCGCCTATAACAGAAGCCAGATTTTATATCGAATAGCCGAAGTTTTAGAAGGCAGAAAAGCACAATTCATAACCGAACTGGAAACACAAGGAATTGCAAAAGCCAAAGCAACTCTTGAGGTGGAGTTGAGCATTGACCGATTGATTTATTATGCTGGTTGGTGTGATAAATATGTGCAAATGCACAGTAGTGTAAACCCCGTTTCGGGCAGCTTTTTCAATTTCTCTGTTCCAGAACCTATGGGTGTTGTAGCCGTTTTTGCTCCCGAAGATAGCGGATTATTGGGTTTAGTTACTCAAATTTGCAGCATCATTTCTGGTGGCAATACTTGTGTGGTTTTAGCCTCTGAACATTTGCCTTTATGTGCCATTTCTTTTGCCGAAGTTATTGCAACTTCAGACGTTCCAGGTGGAGTTATAAATATACTGACGGGAAAAATAGCAGAACTAACAGCTGTTTTTGCCTCTCATAAAAATGTAAATGCACTGCTATATTGTGGCTCTGATTTGACAATTATTAAAACCATTCAAGAATTAGCTGTAGATAATGTCAAACGGATTATACTGCGTGATAATAATGATTATGTTGATGAAAAACACGAAAATGTTCACTACATTTTTGATTTCCAAGAAACCAAAACAACTTGGCATCCTATCGAGCAAATCGGTGGTGCTGGTAGTGGATATTAAACATAAAAATCCAACACTCCTTCCAATGCCTCTAAAGGAAAGAGTACCTAAATTTGTACATCCATTAAAATATAAATCCTAAGTTTAATGGATGTAGGTTGAAATACAATTTTTGTTTTTACTTTTACAGTCTAATTTTTTCCATAATGTATAGAAGTCATAATTGCGGCGAATTGAACGCCTCACATATTAACCAAGAAGTTACACTTGCCGGTTGGGTGCAAAAATCAAGAGACAAAGGATTTATAAATTGGGTAGATTTGCGAGACCGTTATGGGATTACGCAATTAATGTTTGATGAAAGTCGTTCTGAAAAAACAGTTTTTGAGCTCGCAAAAACACTTGGTAGAGAATTTGTAGTTCAAGTAAAAGGAACGGTGATTGAACGTGAAGCCAAAAATAAAAACATGGCTACAGGCGAAATTGAAATATTAGTTTCGCAAATGACTATTCTAAATGCGGCATTGACGCCACCATTTACCATAGAAGATGAAACTGATGGCGGTGAAGACATTAGAATGAAATATCGCTATTTGGACATTCGTAGAAATCCTGTAAAAAACAGCTTGCTTTTTCGACATAAAGTAACCATGGAAGTGCGCAAATATTTATCCGAATTGGATTTTTGCGAAGTGGAAACGCCTTATTTAATCAAATCAACTCCAGAAGGTGCAAGAGATTTCGTTGTACCAAGTAGAATGAACGAAGGTCAGTTTTATGCCTTGCCACAGTCGCCACAAACCTTCAAACAATTATTAATGGTTGGTGGAATGGATAAATATTTTCAAATAGTGAAATGTTTCCGTGACGAAGATTTACGTGCCGATAGACAACCAGAGTTTACACAAATCGATTGTGAAATGGCATTTGTAGAACAAGAAGATATTTTAAATGTATTTGAGGGTCTAACCCGCCATTTACTTAAAGAAATAAAAGGCATTGAAGTTGAAAAATTTCCAAGAATCACCTATGATTATGCTATGAAAACCTACGGAAACGACAAACCTGACATTCGTTTTGGAATGGAGTTTGGCGAATTAAACGAAGTAGCGCAACACAAAGATTTTCCAGTTTTCAATGCTGCCGAATTGGTAGTTGGAATTGCAGTTGCTAATGGTGCAACTTATACTAGAAAAGAAATAGATGCTTTGATTGATTGGGTAAAACGGCCACAAGTCGGTGCTTCAGGAATGGTTTATGTAAAATGTGAAGCTGATGGAACATATAAATCATCTGTGGATAAATTCTACGATCAAGATGATTTAAAAAAATGGGCAGAAATTACAAGTGCAAAAGCTGGAGATATGATTTTTGTACTTTCAGGCCCAGCTGAAAAAACGAGAACCCAACTTTCAGCTTTAAGAATGGAATTGGCAACAAGGTTAGGATTACGTAATCCAGCAATATTTGCGCCATTATGGGTGGTTGATTTTCCATTATTAGAATTAGACGAAGAAAGCGGCAGATGGCACGCCATGCATCATCCTTTTACTTCCCCAAAACCCGAAGACATGGAATTATTGGCAACAAATCCCGGAAAAGTGCGTGCTAATGCTTATGATATGGTGTTGAATGGAAATGAAATTGGAGGTGGATCTATTCGTATTCACGACAAAGCAACGCAACAATTGATGTTCAAATATTTAGGATTTACGGAAGAAGAAGCTCGTAATCAATTTGGGTTTTTAATGGACGCTTTCCAATTTGGTGCTCCACCACACGGCGGATTAGCTTTTGGTTTAGACCGATTAGTAGCCATTCTTGCAGGTCAAGAAACCATAAGGGATTTTATCGCTTTTCCTAAAAACAATTCAGGTCGTGATGTTATGATTGATGCACCTTCTATCATTGACGAAACTCAATTGGAAGAATTACATATTATGCTTAGAAATTAATTTTTAAAATAAAAGAGGCTCGAATTCATTGAAAATCAATATTTTTCTAAAAATTTTTTAACATAAATGATTTTCGTATTAGATTAAATATTACATTTGCTCATTATAAATTATTTATTACAATTACAATGCGTACAGGTACAGTAAAATTTTTCAATGAATCTAAAGGTTACGGATTCATTACAGATGAAGAAACAGGAAAAGACATTTTTGTTCATGCTTCAGGAATTAAAGCAGAAGAACTTCGTGAAGGAGACAGAGTTTCTTACGAAGAAGAAGAAGGAAGAAAAGGTAAAGTTGCTGCTCAAGTAGTAGTTATCGAAGACTAAAATATATAGATTATTTTTGTTACCTCGAATGTTTAAAACGTTCCGATTCATTTCGGGGCGTTTTTTTTTGAAAATTACGTAATAAATATAAGTTCCATTCCAAATCGTACCTTTGTCTCATGTCCGAAAAATTACTACAGCGCATCAATACTCCCACCGATTTAAGGAAATTGGATGAATCGCAATTGCCTCAACTTTCACAAGAGTTGCGCGAATTTATTATTGGTGTTGTCGCTGTAAAAGAAGGCCATTTAGGCGCTAGTTTGGGTGTAATAGAACTATCCATAGCGTTGCATTATGTATTCAATACACCTGAAGACCTTCTGGTGTGGGATGTGGGTCATCAGGCTTATGGACATAAAATATTAACCGAACGCAGAGAAAATTTTGAATCCAACAGACAATTAGGTGGTATTTCTGGCTTTCCAAAACGCAGTGAGAGTATTTATGATGCTTTTGGCGTAGGGCATTCTTCCACGGCCATATCGGCAGCTTTAGGGATGGCATTAGCATCAAACCTTAAAGGTGATTTTGAAAAACAACACATTGCCGTTGTTGGGGACGCATCAATTGCCAGCGGCATGGCATTTGAAGGATTGAATCACGCAGGTGTTACCGATGCCAATTTATTGGTTATATTGAATGATAATGCTATTGGAATTGATCCAAGTGTTGGCGCTTTAAAAAAATATTTAACCAGCGTGAAAGAGGGTAAAAACCCAAAACAAAATAATATGATTAAGTCATTAAACTTTGACTATTCAGGACCTATTGATGGACATGATATTTTTAGTTTAATCAAAGAATTGAAACGATTACAAAAAATAAAAGGCCCTAAGTTTTTACATATTATTACTACTAAAGGCAAAGGTTTACAACAAGCCGAGGACGACCAAGTTCGTTATCATGCACCTGGTAAATTTGATGCAAAAACAGGGGAAATACATTTAAAATCAGAATTGCATTTACCTCCAAAATACCAAGATGTTTTTGGATTAACTGTTTTGGATTTGGCTTTAAAAAATGATAAAATTATAGGCATCACTCCTGCAATGCCTTCAGGTAGTTCTTTGAAGTTCATGATGGAAGCACTTCCTGAACGGGCTTTTGATGTGGGAATTGCTGAACAGCACGCAGTAACCCTAGCCGCAGGAATGGCTACACAAGGCATGATTGTTTTTTGCAATATTTATTCTACGTTTTTACAACGGGCTTATGACCAAGTGATACATGATGTTGCACTACAAAATTTACCAGTAATTTTTTGTTTGGATCGTTCGGGATTGGTTGGTGAAGACGGTGCTACACATCATGGCGTTTTCGATTTGGCTTATCTTCGCTGTATTCCCAACCTTATTATTTATGCCCCTCGGAACGAAATTGATTTAAGAAACATTTTATACACCGCACAATTAGGTCTCAAACACCCAATAGCTATTCGTTATCCAAGAGGTCGCGGTATAACAACTGATTGGCAAAAACCATATCAAAAAATTGAAATTGGGAAAGCAAATGCTATAAAAAACGGCAGTAAATTAGCCGTTTTATCAACGGGTGCTATTGGAAATAATGTCATTAAGGCAATAGAAAAATTTGATAACCCCGCTACTATTGCACATTTTGATTTTGGTTTTGTAAAACCCCTTGACGAATACCTTTTGCATACTATTTTTGAAAAATATGAAAATATAATAACTGTTGAAGACGGAGTAATAAAAGGTGGTTTTGGAAGTGCAATTATAGAATTTGCAGCTTCAAACCATTATAAAAAAAGTGTCAAAACACTTGGAGTTCCTGATGAATTTATAGAACATGGTACTATTGAAGAACTACAACTTTATTGTAAAATAGATATTAATAATTTAGAAAATATTTTTAAAAGTTATTGATATTAATTACTTTAGCATTTTAAAAACAAAAAAATGAATTTTAAAACGGTACTAATAGCTCTTTTTTTTCTTTCCTTTTCTGTAAAAGCGCAGGAGAAAACTATAATAAATAAAGTAACTACAGGCACTATTTCAAATTGGAAAAGCAAAAATACTATTGGATTTGATTTCAATGAAATTGGTTTTACAAATTGGAGTGCTGGAGGAGTAAGTTCGGTTTCTGGATTGATAAATGGAAGTTTTATTCGTGTTTATACAAAAGAAAATGAAAAATGGTTAAATGAGTTAATCGTTCGTTACGGTGTAAACAAGCAAGACGGTATTGAGCTCAGAAAAACAGATGATGTTTTTCAGTTTAACTCAACTTATGGTTACAGAAAAGATACTTTATCGAATTGGTATCATTCTGCAAAATTTAATTTTAATACTCAATTTACAAACGGATACAATTATCCAAATACTGATTTGGCAATTTCTATGCCTTTTGCTCCAGCCTATACCTTTTTGGGAATTGGAGCTGAATATGCAAATAAACAAAAAAAACTGAATGTTTATATTTCGCCCTTAACGATGAAAAATACTTTAGTTTTAGACCAACGTCTTGCTAACCAAGGTGCTTTTGGGGTTAACAAAGCAATATATGATTCCAATGGAACCCTTATTTCTGAAGGCAAAAAAACCAAAACAGAATTGGGATTTTTAATAACCAATCATTATAAAAAAGAAATTTTTAAAAACATTTTTTTTGAAAACAGATTAAGTCTTTATTCTGATTATATCAATAAATTTGGCAATATTGATGTGGATTGGCAAACGCAATTTGACCTAATTGTCAATCAATATGTTAAAGCAAATATTGGTTTCCATTTGATGTATGATGACGATATTAAGGCAAAAGAGCAAGTAAACGGAGCACAAGTTATTGTTGGACCAAAAATGCAGTTGAAACAAATGATTGGCGTTGGTTTGGTATATAATTTTTAGTTTAAACTTGTTTAGTGCCATTAATTGTTTTGTATAATTCTAAAGCATTACCATCGGTTAATAACGAAATAAAATGACAAATATGCAGCAATCGTTCGTATAAATTGTTTTTTTCTAAGTGGAACTTTTCCGGCAGCATTTTCAAAATTAATTTATCATAATTGGAAGCTTTTCCTTCATAATTAGCGTTAAAAGCAGTGGTAAATTTATCCAATAGCGTTTGGATAATTTGGTAGCCAACCAATTCTTTTTCAATTACTTCTCTACTTTGATAGATGTTTTTTATGCTAAGTTTAATAACATCATCCATTTGTGCTTTATATTTACTTTTATCCGTCAAAGCAAAATGAAATTTACCCTGTAAAATCAAGGCTTCATTTTCAATAAAAATCCGTACAGCATCGTTAATTAAATTACCAATTGCTAACGCTCGCAAATAGCTTATTCGGTCTTCTTTTGTTGTTAAAGTCTTGTATTTTTCAGAATCAATGGTGTCTTTAACTAACTTAATTAAATATTCTAAAGCGTAATCTTCTGAAACCAAACCAAGATTAATACCATCTTCAAAATCAATAATTGTATAGCATATATCGTCGGCAGCCTCTACCAGAAAAGCCAGAGGATGGCGTTCGAAACCAATGTTGTTCCCCGTTTTGTTAGCAATTAAACCCAATTCATCTGCAACTTCTATAAAAAAAGTTTTATCCGATTGAAAAAATCCGTATTTTTTATCAGCAATATTGACCGTGGGTTTTTTAGGAAGGCTCTCTTTTGGATACTTCATAAAAGCCCCTAATACAGCGTAAGTTAATCTAGAACTCCCTTCTATACCGGGTCGTGAGCTGGTTAAAACCGAAAAACCATTAGCATTGCCTTCAAAATCTATTAAATCTTGCCATTCTTTATCGGACAATTGCTCCTTGTATATCAATCCATTACCAATAGAAAAATACTCGCCAATGGCTTTTTCTCCAGAATGTCCAAAAGGCGGATTTCCAATATCATGTGCTAAAGAAGCAGCTGCAACGATGGCTCCAAAATCATTCGCTTGAAATCCATGAATAGCCGATAGATGTGGATATTTTTCGATGATTTTTTTACCAACCAATCGTCCTATCGAACGCCCGACCACCGCAACTTCTAAGCTATGTGTCAATCGAGTGTGTACAAAATCGGTTTTTGATAGCGGAATAACCTGTGTTTTATCTTGCAAACTTCTAAATGCAGACGAAAAAATAATTCGATCATAATCCACCTCAAAACCCAAACGGGTATCGTCTTGTTCAATTCGTAATCGTTTACTTGTATCTCCTTGGCGTTTTAATGATAAAAGTTGTTCCCAGTTCATTATAGTTTTTGATTTAAAGCTTAAATATATGATATTTATTTAACTTTTTTTATTTAAACAAACCCGCTAAAGCAGCATTGCTTATACCTATTTTACTAGGGTCAAAGTTCATTTTATTTTTAAGTAAAGTGGCATAAACACTTCTAAAATCGATTTGATGTTTCAAATCGCCATTGTCTAAATCCGACAAATTGGGATTGGTTCCGATTGTATTTCCGATTGTATTTCCTCCAATGACAAACATTGGTGCGGCTGTACCATGATCAGTTCCCGAACCGTTTTCATGTACTCTTCGTCCAAATTCAGAGAAAACAACTATGGTCACATTTTCTAAAAGATTGGCACCTTTTATATCTTTATAAAAGCTAAAAATTGCATCATTTACCTCTGTTAATCTTCCGTTTTGAGTATGTAATTGGTCTTCGTGTGTATCAAAACCGTTTATAGAAGTATAATAGACATTTGAGTTTAAATTTCCTTTTATAAGTTTAGAAATCCATTCTAATTTATTTCCTAATAAGGATTTAGGGTAAATTGCTTCTGAATTTTTAGCTTTTTCCATCGCTTTTTGTATCTCAGCCGTACCTTCTGATAAAGAAACTGCTACTTTTCGCACAAAATCTAATTGTGCATTACTTGATGGTTTTCGTTTAGCATCAATTATTTCAGAAGTCTCAAATCGACGCAAATCTTTAATTGTCAATGAGTTTGGTTCTTTTCCTAAAAAAGCTAAATTATCATAACTGTCTACATTAATTCCGGCTGTCGGCAAGTGTTCTTTACAATGAATATCCAAAAATCTACCCAGCCATCCTGAACTTAAATACTCTTGATTTTTAGGAGCGGTTTGCCAAATTTCTTGACTTCTAAAATGCGAACGAACCGGATTTTCATATCCTACATTTTGAATCACAGTTAAATCACCAGATTGTTGCATAGAAGCAAAATCTTTCAAAGCTGGGTGAAAAGCCATACCATTTGCGGCACTAATCACGGTGTTTTTAGGAATGGCGATTGTCGGTCTAGCGCCATAATACAAAGGATTTTCAAAAGGAATATAGGTGTTAAGTCCATCATTGCCCCCATTTAATTGAATAAAAACTACACATTGATTTGTACTAATAATTGTGGATTGATTTGCGAAAGAAAACAAAAAATTTGGCAATATTAAAGCTCCACCTGTCAAAGTGCCTGTAACCGATAAAAAACTTCTTCTATTCATTTCTTAACAATGTTTTAAATTAATTGGTATTCAGGAAGTTTCAGTATTATGTTAAAAAGCCGAGTCACTCCATTTTCAGAACCTTCCACTGACGATTTGAAGTCGTATTTTAGTAATTCTTCCATATCTTTTTGTAATTCCTTATCAACAGCAAACAATAATTTATTAGAAAATCGTGCAATTATTTCTTTATTGGTTCCATTTTTGTCCCAATCTATTTGAACTTTAAAAGTGTCATTTTTTACAGACTCTAAGATTTCTGCTTCAAACAAATTTAACCTTCTTTTTCTAAAATTTTTAGCTGTACAAATCATGTCAGCAACATTATTTCTTTGCAAATAGGTCTGTGTATTTAACCAAGAATTTCCCCCATCCCAACCTTTTACATTCACTTGGTTATAGAGATTCATACCTTGTTGATTTATAAAAATAGCGACGATTCTGCTGTTGGGTTTATCAATGTTTACGTTATGAAACAATTGCATTATGTATGTTAAAGGGTCTTTTATTTTGGAACCCGCAGTGTCTTTTGGGTACTCTTCAGAAAATATTTTTATCAATAGCGGCTTAATTTCAAAATTCACGGATTTAAAATATTTTCCATAATACTCTACTAATTTTTCAGAAGGATGGTCGTAAATAAACCATTTTAAAATTTTTCTTGTTAGTAAGTATGGAATTTTAGGATGTTTAAAAATAGCGTCTACAAGGGCATCCACTTTTAAATTGCCTTTCACGCCCAAATATTCAAATACTTCATTCACCTCCCAATTTGGGTTGTAGACTGCATGTTCTTCGCCTATAGTGAATCCAGCAAGTCCTTTTGCACCATTTTTTACATCCGTTTCGGAATAGTTTCCTACTCCAAGCGTAAAAAGTTCTAATAATTCTCGACTTAAATTTTCATTTATTTTTTCATTTCTATTGAGCGAGTTGTCTAAATATTCTACTATAGCGTTTGTTTTTAGTATCTCTTTGGTTAGGGTTTTATAATTACCAAAAGCTTGATTTCTTAAAATTTGATTGTGTTGATAAATCCAGTAATTAACCTTAACACTTTGGCTTGTAGCAACAAAATGGTTATGCCAAAAACAGGTCATTTTTTCTCGAAGTGGAAATTCATCGTTAATCATTTTTTCTATCCACCATGTTTGCATCGCCAAGGAAATAGCATCTTGTTGGTTGTTAATTTCTTGTTTGCCTTCAGGAGATGCTATTCGTTTTTTGTGTTTTAGTGCATTTATATCCGCAAGCGTTTTGGGAATTTCACTAAAAAAAACGGGATCTGTTTGGTCTGAAATAGCTTTAAATGAGTACTCTAAAAAAGATTTGATACCTAGTTTTCCAATTGCTACTTCTTGTTTACTTGTAAAACCTAATCTTAACGACCAAAGCGTTTCCTTTTTCATGAATTTGTCCTATTTAATTTGATTTAGAATTGTTAAATAAGTAAAACAATTTATAATCAAATATATGATAATACTACTAATAAATAAATTTTGACTAGAATTATTTATGCTTAAATCAAAATTAATATTAGTAATTTTTCAATGCTATTTGAACTTATTTTAGGTAATCCAAATCTTTTTATTGCTTTTTGTTTATATATAGTAATTCATCCAATTTTCCTCAATCATATAAAACCTATTTATTATTATATAAAACGAATACAATAGACTTATTACTATTTTGATTCTAATTGCTACTTTCGAAAGGCAACTCAAAACGCTCATTTTGATAAATAAAAAAACAGCTATTGTAAATGAATAGCTGTTTAAAAAATATTTTTAAGGTTTTAAGACCCACACATTTCACACTCATCCGGTCCAGCATTTCTTGCTCTTTCGACCATTGCTTGAAAATCTTCGGCAGTCATTTCACCTGTTTCATTAGCCGCAACAACTTCAACACTAACTGGTTCTGACAATGTTGGTTCTGCTTTTTTATCGTTATTTAAAGTGAATTTTATTGCATCAACTGCTGATTTTGTTCTCAAATAATACATACCCGTTTTCAAACCCGATTGCCAAGCATAAAAGTGCATCGAAGTTAATTTCGAATAACTAGCATCTTGCATAAACAAGTTCAATGATTGTGATTGATCTACAAAATAACCTCTTTGACGGGACATATCAATGATGTCTTTCATAGACATTTCCCATACGGTTTTGTACAATTCTTTCAAATCTTGGGGAATATCAAGTCCTTGAACCGAGCCATTGTGCCGCATCAATTCTTGTTTCAATTCTTCATTCCACAAACCTCTTTTTACCAAGTCATTTAATAAATGTTTGTTTACTACAATAAATTCTCCTGAAAGCACTCGTCTAGTATAAATATTAGACGTGTAAGGTTCAAAAGCTTCGTTATTTCCTAATATTTGAGAAGTCGAAGCCGTTGGCATTGGCGCCACCAAAAGGGAGTTTCTAACACCGTGTTCCATTACTTCTTTTCTCAAAGATGCCCAATCCCATCGACCAGAAAGTTCTTCATCTTGCAATCCCCAGAGGTTGTGTTGGAATTCGCCTTGCGAAATAGGGGAACCTGCAAAACTTGAATAAGGCCCTTCTTCTTTTGCCATTTCCATCGAAGCGGTTACAGCTGCAAAGTATAAAGTTTCAAAAATTTCTTGATTTAATTTTTTTGCTTCATCACTCGTGAAAGGTAATCGCAACATAATGAAAGCATCGGCAAGTCCTTGCACGCCTAGTCCAACAGGTCTATGGCGCAAATTAGAGTTTTCGGCTTCTTTTACGGGATAGTAATTTCTGTCTATTACCTTGTTTAAGTTTTTAGTTACACGCTTTGTCACATCGTACATCAAATCGTGATTGAAACTTCCATTTTCTACAAACATGGGCAACGAGATAGACGCTAAGTTACAAACTGCAATTTCATCTTTGGAGGTGAATTCCATAATTTCGGTACACAAATTGGAGGAACGTATGGTACCAATATTTTTTTGGTTTGATTTTCTATTAGCTGCATCTTTATACAACATATAAGGCGTTCCTGTTTCTATTTGAGATTCCAGAATTTTCTCCCACAATTCACGTGCTTTGATTGTTTTTCTACCTTTTCCTCTTTCTTCGTAAGAAAGGTATAATGTTTCAAATGCCTCACCGTAAACATCATACAGGCCAGGGCATTCATTTGGACACATTAACGTCCAAAACGAATCTTCTTGCACACGTTTCATAAACAAATCAGAAGTCCACATAGCAAAGAATAAATCTCTAGCGCGCATTTCTTCTTTTCCCGTATTCTTTTTCAAATCCAAAAATTCAAATATATCGGCGTG
Organism: Flavobacterium sp.; assembly: GCA_040402815.1. GTDB lineage: Bacteria > Bacteroidota > Bacteroidia > Flavobacteriales > Flavobacteriaceae > Flavobacterium. Next base: position 43,178 of record JBBALV010000004.1, on the reverse strand, counting down.
CCAGGTTTCGATATAAATAGCAAAACTTCCTTTTCGTTTTCCACCACCTTGATCAACATAACGAGCGGTATCATTAAAAACGCGCAACATCGGTACAATTCCGTTCGAAGTACCGTTTGTACCCCGAATGTAAGAACCTGTTGCACGAACATTGTGAATAGAAAGCCCAATTCCACCTGCCGATTGCGATATTTTAGCGGTTTGTTTTAACGTATCATAAATACCATCGATACTATCGTCTTGCATGGCCAAAAGAAAACAGGAAGACATTTGTGGTTTTGGAGTTCCAGCATTAAACAATGTTGGAGTAGCATGTGTAAAGTATTTTTTCGACATTAAGTCGTAAGTTTGTATAACAGACTCTAAATCATTCAAGTGAATACCGACCGAAACACGCATTAACATATGTTGTGGGCGCTCTACAATTTTTCCATTTATTTTTAATAAATAGGAACGTTCTAAGGTCTTAAACCCAAAATAATCGTAATTGAAATCTCTATTGTATATAATATGCGAATCTAAGAATTCAGCATTTTCCATGATTACTTTATGTACTTCTTCTGAAAGTAAAGGGGCTTCCTGATTGGTTCTAGGATTTACATAATGAAACATTTCGTTCATGGTTTCAGAGAACGATTTTTTGGTATTCGAATGTAAGTTAGAAATAGCAATTCTTGCCGCTAATTGTGCATAATCGGGATGAGCAATGGTCATAGAAGCCGCGGTTTCAGCTGCTAAATTATCTAATTCTGAGGTTGAAACTCCATCGTAAAGCCCTTCAATTACACGCATGGCTACTTTTACAGCATCTACTAAATCGTTTAAACCATAACATAGTTTTTTAATTCTATCGGTAATTTTGTCGAACATTACGGGCTCTTTGTGGCCGTCTCTTTTTACTACATACATAAGTTTTCTTGTTGTGAAAAAGCAAATCCCTTTGCAATTTCGGGTTATTTGTTTACACTGAATTCATTTCAGCATTTTTTATTTGTAATCTTTATTTTTATTTGGAGCTAATCCCGCTAACCATTACAATCTTTTGCTTTTTGGCAGCAAAAATCAAAAGGATTTCCACTACTATCGGGGCTATTACCTGTTTTTAATTCTAAAAATCAGCATCAAAAGTAATTTTTTGGGCGGCTTCATCTGTATTCATCACACCAGTTTTTTGATATTCTGCTACTTTCTTTTCGAAGAAATTAGTTTTTCCTTGCAATGAAATCATATCCATAAAATCAAAAGGATTAGGTGTGTTGTATTCCCGTGTACAACCTAGTTCTACTAACAATCGATCGGTTACAAACTCTAAATATTGGGTCATTAATACTGCATTCATACCAATCAGACTCACAGGAATAGACTCGGTTATAAACTCTCTTTCTATATTTAAGGCGTCTACAATAATTTCTCTTATTCTATCTTTTGGCACTTTATTTATTAAGTGATGGTTGTGCAAATGCACTGCAAAATCACAGTGTACACCTTCGTCACGAGAAATTAATTCGTTTGAAAAGGTCAATCCTGGCATTAAACCCCGTTTTTTCAACCAAAAAATAGAACAGAAACTTCCAGAGAAGAAAATACCTTCGACTGCTGCAAAAGCAATTAATCTTTCGGCAAAAGATTCAGATTCAATCCATTTCAAAGCCCATTCTGCTTTCTTTTGAATGGCTGGAAATCTTTCGATAGCATTGAACAATTCGTCTTTTTCAGCCTCGTCCTTGACATAAGTATCAATCAACAACGAATAGGTTTCACTATGAATATTTTCCATCATAATTTGAAATCCGTAGAAGAATTTTGCTTCGGCATATTGCACTTCGTTGACAAAATTCTGCGCCAAATTTTCGTTTACTATTCCATCAGAAGCGGCAAAAAAGGCTAAAATATGTTTAACAAAATATTTTTCGTCTTCGCTCAATTTGTTATTCCAATCGTTTAAATCTTGAGACAAATCAATTTCTTCAGCAGTCCAAATACTGGCTTCCGTTTTTTTATAAAATTCCCAAATATCATGATGTTTAATCGGAAAAATCACAAAGCGATTTTTATTTTCTTGTAAAATGGGTTCTGTTTTTGACATTGTTTTTTTGTTTTATAAAAATTTAACGAAATATTTGATTTTCTGCCGACTACAAAGATTGTGAATTTTGATGGTTATAAAAAGCCAAACTTATTCACAATCGGACTTAGTTTTTAACAAAGTGCTAAATAATGAATACTTTTCGTTTAAATTTTAAATATTTGATTTTCAAATATTTAAAAAAAACAAATAAAAAAAATCCCCGTAAAATATAGGTTTTTAATAGGATTGTAAATAAAAATAGAATTGTTTAATTCGTATTATTTTTTCAATTCTTGAGCTACTTTTTCAAGTTCTAAATACCAATCTTCACCAAAACGACGAATGAGTGCTTCTTTTACAAATTTGTAAACAGGCACCTCTAATTCACGACCTAAAGTGCAGGCATCATCACAAATTTCCCAACGGTCATAATTTACAGCAGCAAATTCGGTATAGTCTTTTACACGAATGGGGTAAAGATGGCAAGAAATGGGTTTTTTCCAATCAACAACTCCTTGGTTGTACGCTTGTTCAATACCACAGAGAGCGGTTTTTCCATCATAAATAACATAAGCACAAGCCGAATTGTCTATTAAAGGGGTTTCTAATGTGCCATCAGTACCCTTCACCCAAGGACCTTGAGCTTCAATAGCTGCAATACCTTCTTTGCGAAGAAATTGTTTTACTTTAGGGTAAATTTCTTCCATGATTTTAGTCTCCGCTTCATTTAGCGGCGCGCCAGCATCGCCGTCAACACAGCAAGCACCTTTACAAGCGGAAAGGTTGCAAACAAAATCTTTTTCGAGTATATCCTCCGACACGATGGTTTTTCCTAATTGAAACATAGTACAAAGATACTTTGTATGATGGAATTTTAAATGAAATTTTTAAATTGTTTTGTGAAAGATTTTTTTACTTTTGCACGGTATGAATATGAAATTCCAAAAAATATTTATTTTTACTTTTGTACTACTGACAAACCTATTTTGTTTGGCCGGACCTATAAATCCACCTCAACCTCTACCCCCACCTCCACCTCCAGTTAGTATCAATAACACATTGCTATTGCTTATTTTATCTATTGTAATTGGCTATTTTTTTACTATTGTTAGAGCTAATCGTAATGAGGTGCTGCAATAACTGTTTGTAGTTTAATTCGAACGCTACGTTGTATTTATTGTATTGGAGAATAAATACAATTGATTCTTTTTTTTTGTTCGGTTGCAATTTGTAATTTCATAAAATTCAAACCAAATAATATAATAGAGTAGTCGAAAATTAATAAAATTTACTTCTAAATAAATTATTTTGGATTGTCATTATAAAGCGCTAAATATGGAATTTTTCACGATACAAGCCTATAAATTTGGTGTTAATTATAAATTACCTGATTATTTAATGCAAATGTATCAGTAATTCATCTGCTTTTATGGATAATTAGTAAATAAAAAAGCTGTCCAGAATATTATTTCTGGACAGCTAATTAAAAGATTTTCGTAAGAGTCTAGCGCCTACTTAATCAGAATTATTTTTTAATCATTCTTACCACTTTTGTGATTTCACCTTGGGTAATCATCACATTGTAGATACCGCTTGTATAATTTGTTCCTAAAGAAATAGTATCTAATTCTTCTGATCTAACTTCACGGTTTTCTACTTGTCTTCCCAACATGTCATAAACATTAATGTTTACTTTCGCATTTGTAGCTCCTTCTATCGAAACACTGAAGTTATTTTCGAAAGGATTTGGATATGCAGCCACTGCATATTCTTTTGCTTTTAATCGAGTTACAATAGGAGCATCCGGAGTGGTTACGTTACAATAAGCACCATAGTTTCCATAAGTTCCATTTACTAAAGCAGCTACACGAATTGCATATGTAGTTGAATAGGCAACAACTACACCCGTTTGAGAAAGTTTAAAGTTATAAGTCGATGAATTATATACTGTAGTTACGCCTCCTGTTGTGATTTCAAAACGATATCCTGAAGCTCCTGAAGCTAAAATTGAACCAATTTTAGTATCTATCGCCGCTAATGTAGTATTACAAAAACTAGGAAGTAATGAAACAGTAGGAACGCTATTTGATGAAAGCACTGGAGTCGTTACGCTACAAGAAGTGCCATAATCACCATAAACTCCATTTACTAAAGCAGCTACACGAATATCATAAACGGTATCATAAGTTACAATTACACCTGCTTGTGATAGTTTAAAGTTGTAAGTAGATGAATCATAAAATGACGTTATTCCACCAGTGGTAATTTCAAAACGATATGCTGTTGCTCCATATACAGGAGTTGCTCCAATTTTAGTATCTAAAAAAGGTAAAGTTACACCGCAGAAGCTTGGAAGAAGTTTTGTAATTGGAGTAGATACAAATGCAGGTGAAGAAATATTATGAGATGCTCCATAATTACCCCAAACACCATCTACTTTAATAGCAACTCTAATTCCATATGTCGTGTTATAGTTTGCACCGGTAATATTTGTCAATTTGAAATAATATAAACTAGTTTCAAAAGTTTTAACATCTACTCCATTTGTAACCTCAAAACGATACGCCTGAGCATTATACATATATTTAGAGTGAATTGGAGAACTCATCGTAGCTAAAGTTGTATTCCACTGAGAAGTCAATAGTTGTGTAGTTGGAACAACTGCTGGCGAAGATAATGTAGGAGTTGTAACATTACATGCAACACCATAATTTCTCCAAGCACCTGCTAATTTAACAGCTACACGAACCGTGTACGTTGTTGCATAAGTAGTACCTGGTACTTTTGTTAAATCAAAATTATATTTTGCTACTTCATAAGTATTGGTTGTAGTTCCACTAACTACCTCAAAACGATACATTTCATAACCTGGGATAACAACGGCATTGATATTAGAACTTAAAGTACTTAATGTGCTACCACATTGAGAATTACTAATTCTACTCAACAAAGTGTCAACAATATCAAAATCTCCTGTTTCAATATTAAATGTAATATTGTATACTGAACCTTCTGGAACAGCAATGTTGTTTCCTCCTAAGTCGGCAACTCCTGATGGGTATGAAGTCGATCCCCAGTTTGTAGACCAGTCGTGATTCATACGGAATTTAATACTCGCGTTTGTTAACACTATACCATTCATTTTATAATGAACTCCATCTGTAGTTGACATATCAGTATCTGTATTCCAACCTCCTGGAGTCGCATCACCAATAAGTCCAATCGTTACATACGAAAAAGCATAAACTCCTGTTGTTTTATTGAAAGTAATGTTATATCTTTTGCCTGTTACAGGAATTGAAGTAGTAATGTATGTAGCTGCCGTTCCTGAAGGGAATGCTGATCCACCCCACACAAAAGTATTGGCATGTGCTTGTCTAAATTTATAATTTCCAGCAACCATTACTGTACCGTTTAAAGAATAATTAACCCCATCAAAAGTGGCTAAATCGATGTCATTAGCACCATCATATAAACTGATTACTGGATAACCAGAAGTAAAAGAATAAACTCCTGTTACCCTATTAAAAGCAACAACATAATCGCCACCTACTACACTTATATTACTACCGTTTAAAGTAGCTGTTCCGTTTGGAAATGCACCGTTGCCCCAATTAAAACCCCAAGCATGACCTTGACGGAATTTGCATTGTCCTGTTGTAAAAGTACTCATGTTTAAAGTATAATTTACACCATCAGTAGTTGACATGTCCGTATCTGTTCCCCAACCTGCTTTTGCGTCCCCAATAATACTTATAGTCGCAAAATTAAAGGAATAAACACCTGTTGTTAAATTGAATCTAATGTCATAGGTTCCAGGAATAACACTTACTGCTGTTCCGCCACTTGTAGCCGTTCCGTTTGGAAAATCAACAGCTCCCCATGTATTGGTTCCAGCATGATTTTGTCTAAACTCTAAATCACCCAAATTAACAGCATAATTATCCAAAGAATAATGAATACCATCAGTTGTTGACATGTCGGCATCAACACTAGAATTTGCAGTTCCGAAAACACTAATGTTTGCAAAACCAAGAGCCGCCGCTGTAAACGAGTAAGCTTTTGTTGTTTTGTTAAAAACAACATCATAAACTCCAGCAGTTACCGAAATGTTAGCTCCCCCAGCATTACCTGTACCTGAAGGAAATGAACTAGATCCCCAATTATTTGACCAAGAATGATCTTGACGGAATTTAGCTCCTCCAGAAGAGAACGTAAAAGCGGATAATGTGTAGATATTCCCATCAGAAGTTGTCATATCAACATCTGTACTCCATCCACTAACCGCATCTCCAATCATGGAGATACCTTGTGCGTTACTATTAAATGCAAATGCGAAAAATGCAAATAATACCAAAATAATTTTTTTATTCATTTTATAAAAATTAGGTTAATAATGTTATAAAAGTATAATTTTTTTCCTTTAAAAATTTTATTCTAATAAAAATTAACCAACTATAACGTTTTCGTGTGAATAAGTTTTTTTAAACTAACAAATTTACTTTCTGTTTTGTTGTGCTATTTTTTAAAAAAGTAGCTTTTATTTTTAAAAACACAAATTTATGTTACATCAACCCCTCATTTTAAATTCATACAATGTGGCGTATATTAAAGAGAGGGTCCTAAAATAGAATTCACAAACGTTTCAAAGTATTTATTATAATTTTCTATTTTCTACTTACTTTTGTTCAAAATTAATTTTATGTCAATAGAAGTTAGTAATATATCCAAAAGTTATGGTACTCAAAAAGCGTTAGACAATATTTCATTTTCTGTAAAAAATGGAGAAATTGTTGGTTTTTTAGGTCCAAATGGCGCCGGAAAATCAACATTAATGAAAATTCTAACCACCTACATTAGTGCCGATGACGGAACTGCATTGGTTAACGGGAACGATGTGGTTTTACAACCAAAAGCAGTACAACAAATTGTTGGTTATTTGCCAGAACACAATCCGTTATATTTGGATTTGTATGTGCGGGAATACCTTGCATTTAATGCAGACGTTTATAAAGTGTCTAAAAAAAGAATTGAAGAAGTAATTATACTTACTGGATTGTCATCTGAAAGTCATAAAAAAATTGGGCAATTGTCTAAAGGATATCGACAAAGGGTTGGATTAGCAAATGCTTTATTACACAATCCCGACGTGCTAATTTTGGACGAGCCCACTACAGGATTGGACCCTAATCAGTTGGTCGAGATTAGAAATGTAATAAAAAACGTAGGCAAGAATAAAACTGTTTTTTTATCAACACATATAATGCAAGAAGTAGAAGCAATATGTGACCGAGTAATCATTATTGATAATGGAAAAATAATAGCCGACAAAAAACTCGATAAATTGATGATTGAAGAACAACAAATTGTTGAGGTAGCATTTGATTTAGATATTCAAGAAACAATTCTCGCCTCGATTCCAGAAATCGTTTCCTATTCCAACACGCATGATAAAACATGGGAATTGGTTTTTAGCATAGAAAAAGACATGCGCCCAGCCGTTTTTGATTTTGCAAAAGCAAATGGTTTGCGCACTTTTCAGTTGAACCACAAGAATAAAAATCTAGAAACGGTATTTAGAGAATTAACAAAAAAATAAATCATATAAAATGTTATATCAAAGAAGTAGTCAACTATTTGCTGAAGCAGAAAAAGTAATTCCAGGAGGCGTAAATTCACCAGTTCGCGCTTTTAAATCAGTGGGAGGAACACCTGTTTTTGTTAAAAGTGCCAAAGGCGCTTACTTGTATGATGAAGATGGTAATAAATTAATTGATTATATCAACTCTTGGGGGCCAATGATATTAGGTCATGCCTTTGAACCTGTCGTTGAAGCGGTTGTTAATCGAGCAAAACTGGGAACTTCTTTTGGAATGCCAACGGAATTAGAAACAAAAATAGCTGCATTAGCTGTTAGTATGGTTCCTGGAATTGAAAAAATTCGATTTGTGAATTCTGGAACAGAGGCTTGCATGAGTGCTATTCGATTAGCGCGCGGTTTTACAAAAAGAGATAAAATAATAAAATTTGCCGGTTGCTATCATGGGCATTCCGATTCGTTTCTAATTCAAGCAGGAAGCGGTGCAGTAACTTTTGGCACTCCCAATAGTCCTGGTGTAACGGCAGGTACTGCAAAAGACACGCTACTGGCCAACTATAATGATTTAGAAAGTGTAAAAACCTTGATTGCAGCCAATGAAGCTACAATAGCTGCAATAATTGTTGAGCCTATTGCCGGTAATATGGGTTGCATTCCCCCACAAAAAGGCTTTTTAGAAGGACTTAGAATAATGTGTTCCGAGAATGGAATTTTACTAATTTTTGATGAGGTAATGACGGGATTTCGACTTGCAAAAGGGGGCGTTCAAGAATTGTATAATATTCAAGCCGATATAGTGACTTTTGGAAAAGTTATCGGTGGGGGTTTGCCTGTTGGTGCGTTTGCTGCGCGTGCTGAAATTATGAATCATCTGGCGCCTCTTGGGCCTGTTTATCAAGCGGGAACTTTGTCTGGAAATCCTTTAGCAATGGCTGCAGGACTTGCAATGCTTGAAAATTTAAACAATGACAAAGAGGTCTTTAAACGATTGGAAGAAAAAACAACTTATTTAGCCAATGGAATGAATACCGTTCTGAAAAAGAATGGTGTGGCATTTACAATTAACAAAGTAGGTTCTATGATTTCAGTACATTTTGATGCCAATCCTGTAGTTGATTTTAAAACTGCGGCTAATGGAGATAATGCTATTTTTAAAAAATTCTTTCATGGCTTATTGAAAGAAGGAATCTATATTGCACCCTCAGCTTATGAAACATGGTTTATTACCGACGCACTTACTTATGATGACTTGGATTTTACCATAAACGCAATTGACAAAGTATCTAAAGCATTTTAAATTTTCCCTTTCCATTCATCAGGTCATATTTTATTTAACCTATACTTCTTAATAGCTTTATTTTGTGCAAAAACACTTTTTTCCAACAAACTAAATTAAACATGTTGTAATAAAAAAAGCTTTTGTATTTTGATCTCTGATAGCTAATAAAATAGGTTTTGTCTTATAATGTCGGGATTATTTTCTTTGTTGACCGTGATTTCCCTATGGCAAATTAACTCGAAACAACGTTTTTTGTAGCAACCTAATTAGAAGGAGTAACTATTTTTTTTGAAATAACTTGTCCATTTTCTAATTTGATTTTTACTATTAATGTTTGCTGATCTGGCATAGGAGGGGATTCATATTCTCTGCTTTTAATATTTTTATTTTCAAAAAGCAAACGACCTAGAACGTCATAAACTGTAATTTCCTTTAATTGTGAAAGTTCAGACTTTATAAAAAATTGATGGTTTTTTGTAAAAAAGTGTACCGTATTTGAACTATCAAAAGTTGGAATACTAAGAGTAGTATCGGTGTAGCGCAAGACAAAACGATTGTCAAAAACGCCAGCAGCAGTCGTAAAACTATAAGGAGTCTGCGATAACTCATGCACTGTTGATAATAATAAATCTTCAACATATATAGTCTGTCCGGTTACGAACAATCCATCTAACTCATCAATTTTAAGAGTATAGTCTCCTGCCGTAGTAACTTTGTAGCCCAGAGGCACTAAGTCGGAAGAATTAAATGGCAGAGCGCGTCCTTGGATTACCATTGGTTTTGTATTTAATACCGAATACAAATTGACTTCATTGTCTGTAAAAGCATCACCATCATACAATAGATCTCTATCGTTAGTAGCACCTGAAACATAACCCACCAGCGTTTGTCTGTATGCATGATTGTTGTTTTTAATGCTCAACCAAATTCTGTGTTGTTCCTCTGTAGTATTACTGTTTCTAAAGAATTGTGAATTATCTGTTGTTGAACGAACACGCATCGCATTTTTAAAAACAATGTCAGCATCGTCATAGATTTGAGCAAAAAAGCCTTGCCCTGCAGCTATTTTACCTGTAGGAACATTTCCTCCAGATAGTGCAGTTGTACCAGTAGCTCCGGTAGCATTCCAACTGGCATAATCATTTGTAGTATAATATCCACTAGCATCGGGTTGTGTAAATGAAGTCCAGAAATATAAGGTACCACCTATATTTCCAGTACTATTGTTATTAGCAGTAATAAACGATGCTGCATTTATAGCACTAGGATAAGGGTTTGCCAACAATATAGTATTTCCTGTTGCTACAGAATCAAAATTTCCAATACCATGAGTGTAACTTAGGGCATGTGGTACATTTACAATACCATTATTTGGTACGCCGGTAAAATCAAAATTAACAGTTCCAGCCGACCCAAAGCGAGTAATAAATCCCTTTCCTGGTATAGTATTTGAAATGGTGTTCCAAGCCCCATCAACGGTACCATTCGTATCCCACATATAATTAGCATTTAGTATAGTTGGAATTTGTGACAATACATTTTCTTGAACAGGTGAACCCCAGTAAACATAATCGTTTAGTGCCATGGATCGACTGGTTCGTGTCATTTTAATCGTTCCGACATCAGGAACATTGTCGTTAATTTGTACTAAACTTCCACTGTTTTTTATCAAAATGGCATTACCACTAGAATTAGTAACTAGGTTGGTAACTGTTAGCAATTTATTAGAATCAATTTGCAACGTTCCTGCTGTTACGTTTAAATTATTACCTATTAAAATTTCGCTAGAACTCGATATTGATTTAGTGCCCAAACCAGAAACAGTCATATTGTAATACGATTTATTGCTATCTGTATAAGTTGGAGTAGGAGTAATGGTATTTGTAAAAGGAGTAATATTTTGATTTGAATTTGCAGTGGGGCAGTTATAATTAATTGTAGATCCCGTTTCTAGAGTAACTGTTGGTGAATTTGTATTATTAATAGCTGTATTTGCTGCACCATTGAAGCCATTTGTATTTCGAACATTAAAAGTGCCACCATTCTTTACCGTGAAAGTAGCATTTGCTTGTAATTTTAAACTGCTTGAATCTCCAGACAGACCAACGTTTGTGCCACTAATATCTATATTCGCATAGGTTGGTGCTAGTCTGATATCTTGTTGCGTTGCGACTGTGTTGGCAAATTCAATTGTTGTTCCAGAAGCTAATGAATAAGTTCCGCTCGCATCTGGTTTTGTTGATGTTCCAGCCATTTTAAATCTACTTGTTCCTGTCATGGTTACATTAGTACCAGTACCGCCAAAAGTAAAATTGCTTGCATCAAAAACCGAACTTCCAGAAACAGTAATAGTACCCACAACAGCATTTGTACTTGCTAATGTTTTGGTGCCGCTTCCAGAAAAAGTAACATTCTGATAGGTTGGGGCTGTTTGTCCTTGAACCGCTTGGTCGCCACTCAATCCATATTCTACCGTGCTACCTGGATTTAAGGCGGGGGTAATGCTTGGTATGGATGTAGTGCTTCCTACAAATCCTTGTACATCACGTGTTATAAAAGTTCCTGTAATTGTAATAGTTGGAGTGCCTACACTATTTGTTATTTGATTTTCTCCTCCATTATCAAAGGTCCCACCAGCATTTATAGTTAGAGCTGCATTGTTGTTCAAATATAAGTTGTTATTATTTGTTGTATTTAGTTTAAATGTTCCTCCATTATTTACAACGAAGCCAGTAGTTACCGTTAAATTAGATGTCATATTAGAAGTGACGGTGCTATTTATAATTACTGTAGCCGGGCTTCCGAAGTTTAAGGTTGGAATTGGAAAAGGAGTTACAGTTCCGCCATTAAAAGTATAGTTAACACCAGCGGGTAAATTAATTCTCCCAGCACTTGCAGTTGTTGATGAGCTTAAAGCGCCAAAATTTTGTAATGAACCAGAAGTCGATGTGCCTCCCATTCCATTGGTATTAGCTGTTATTAATGTAGTGCCTGAACTTGTAATAAATTCTGAAATACTATTGCCAATAATACTGTTGGTTTGAAAATCTAAAAAACCTCCACCGGCTACAGTAAAGGATGAAATGGGTATAGAATAGGTACTTAAAGTTAAATTTGTTATCATTTGCAACTTTGCACTACTTTTTACGGTATAGGAAGTACAATCAGAATTTGTTCCGCTATAGGAAAAGGTTTGGGTAGTTCCAGAGCCATTAAAAACAAATCCTATTGGTGCTGAGGTTGATGATAAAGTATAGAATTCTCCAGTACCCGATTTGGTGAAATTACCAGAAATATTTATTGCGTTACCACTTACAGTTCCATCACCAAAATCTATATTTGCATAATTTGTTGCAGCTGTACAAGAAAAATCACGTCCAACATTTATTGTAGCTACTCCACTTGTAGAGGAGATTTCTTCAAGATAAATTGCTGAATCTGTTCCACTTATTAATAAATCTCTTGTTATGTTTATCGTCGTAGAAGGACTTGAAGCATTGCGAATAAGCTTAATAAGTCCATCACCATTTAAGATTAAATCCTTACCAACATTTACTGTGCCAACTCCTGAATTTTTTGACACTATCAATGTTCCATAATTACTAGATGAAATGCTCGAAACGGTTAGATCATTGCTAGTAGAAAAAGTTCCTTGTCCAGATGATGAGGCAACATAAAAGATACCATTTGTTAAATTACAACTTCCTACATTAAAAGTTCCTTTTCCAACATCTGAAGCAATATAAAAAACACCCCCTGTAATATTACAACTTCCAGCATTTACAGTTGCATTTCCAGAACCATTAGAGACTACAAAATAGCCCGAACTAAGACTTATTCCGTTTGTTACAGTTAAATTAACTGTTGCTTGATAGCCAACAGCATCAAATTGCCCCCCATTGACCACAATCGAATTTATAGTATTACTATAAGTTGTGGCTGTTGCAGGGTTAGCTAGTGAAAATAAACTTCCTCCCGAGGAACCAATTGTTAAAGTTCCAGCAACTGTGAAAGCATTATTCTCTACATTCATAAAGGCTGTTGCTGCCGAATTGTTCCATATAAAATTTCCAAAAGTTTGTCCGATAGTATTTCCTCCAGAAATTTCAATACTATTGTTAATACCAGTAACATTACATGTTGATGTTGCATTCCAGGTAGCTATTGGTAGCGTCAAAGTTGAAGCAACTATAGCATGATTATAAGTTGCATTTGTTCCAAAAGCCATGCCGCTTGCTCCTTGGGTAAAGGTGCCTCCTGAGCGAGTAAAAGTTCCGTTTACTTGCATATCTACCGTAACTGCACCGTTGTTTAAAGTAAATGTTCCTCCAGAAAGGGTTAAAGTAGCGCCAGAGTCAATAGTAATATCGTCTGCAGAAATTGACGAACTGCTTGTAATGTCAAAACCAATTCGAATTGTTATTCCAGAAGATCTATAATCTGGAGCAATTGTTGCTGTATTCCAAGTTGAATTATTTGAAGAAGACTGCCAGTTGCTTGCAGTTGACCAACTACCAGATACAGCACTTCTAAAATAATCAGTAACTGAACTTCCTGCATTTAATGGCGAACCCGCAGAAAAATCATTTGTAGCAGAAAGTGTTGTAAGTCCATTTAATGTGAGTGTGTTTGAACTGATTGAAGTTGAACTTATGTCTGTCCAACTTGTACCATTATATCTTCCAGGTTTAGCATTTGATTCTGTTCCAACAATATCTGCTGAGGTATAAGTTCCAGAAAACGAATAAGTAGGCGATGTAATGCCAGATGAAGTTACAGACCAATATCGTTTTAAGAAATCTGTTGTCGCAACGTTGCTTGGATGTTTTGCATTTGTTACTTTAACTCCAATATAGGCATTATTATAAGTTCCTGCTGTAAAATTTAGTGTAGCTGGTGTATAAGTGGCACTATCGCCAATAGGAAAGGTAAAAGAACCATTTGCAGTCAATGTTTTTCTAAATTCACCATTAACTGCAATGATAAAGTTGTTTATCGATGGAGTACCGCCAATTGTTGCATTGGCTGCTAAAGTTAGATTCTTCGTGCTCAAATCTAATAATCCTGAAGTTAATGTTAAAGCTGTCGTTATTAATAAATCTGTCCCAAGTGAAGTGCCAATAGCACCCGAACTTCTATTTATTGTAAAAGTACCAATATTTTGTGCACCTGTAGTAAAATTCAATATTCCTGCACTTCCGTTTCCTAACAAGGTTAAATTTGAAGTCGCGCTTCCTTTAAAGCTTCCTGATCCTGCAATAACGTTTCCAACATTTGCAGTTCCAATAGTTAAAGTATTTCCGTTTAAATCAAACACATCTGAACTACTATTAAAACTAATTGCATTCCCCGCCAAGATAGCAGAAACGGTCAGGTCGTTTAGCAACTGGACCGTAGTAGCCCCAGAAACAGGTGCAAATACAATATAAGGGATTGTTAATGCCGAAGTAGAAGAAATAGTTTGAGTACCATTTTTTGTAAAAAACACCGCTCGATTATTTCCGTTAAAAGTTCCTGTATTATTCAAATTACCACCTAATTTTAAATCATCACCAACTGCAAAACCTAATGAAATTATTCCATTGTTGGTTACATTTCCAGCAACGTTTAAAGCTCCCCCCGATGAAACTAAATTATAATCCATATATAATTTTGAGCCAAAATCGATAGTTAAATTTCCAGCTAATGCCTTTATCCCTACTACACCAGAAGCAGCCCCGTTAATATAATTGATAGAAGTGTTATTACTAATTTGAATATTATTTGGATATCCAGCAGTGGTTCCAATCGTGCCTACGCCAAGAGCAAACCATTCATAACCTCTGCCATAAGTTCCTCCAGTATTGTATAACAATGTTGATGAACTTCCATAAATAGGGGAATATAGATTTAGAAAACCATTCGGATCAATCTGTAAAGTACCATTAATTACTAAACTTGAATTAGAACCACAATTTAATTGGTTTTGAAGCACAAATGTTGTATTGTTGGTAGCATCTATTGTTAAACTGCCTAAATTTGTAAAGTTTATACTACTATTAGTAATAATAAATTTTCCACCAGTTAAACTCGTTGTTATTTTTCTCGCACCATTATTCAAATTTAGATTACCACCACCAGAAAGCGTTAGCGTTTGTCCATTCAAATCAATTGTACTCGTAGTGTTTGAGGAAGATAAAGATAAACCACCACTTGAATTTACTGTGAGGTTTGTTCCAGTAGCGAGTTGGAGCGTACCACTTCCTTGAACCAAAAGATAATTAAATGTTTCTGTTCCTCCTCCTGATACGGTTACATTTTGAGTAATACTTCCGTTAAAGAATATAGCTCGACCACTTGGCGTAAAGGTAGCTGTTGATGCCCTTGACCAATTACCTGCAAGATATAAGTCGCCGCTTGTTGCGTTTAATACTAAACTGCCACTTGCCAAAGACAAATTCCCTGCCATCCCCTTATTACTGTTGGGCATAGTAACCGTTGCGTTATTTTGAATGGTCACATTTTGAGGAACACCCAATCCAGCAGTAGTGCTATTTCCTGTCCATTCATTGCTAACGCCATAAGTGGTATTGTAAACTAAAGTGGAAGCCGAACCATAAGTGGGTGTGTTAGTGAAAAATCCACCTGAATTAATTTGGCAAGTGCCCGTAAGTGTCAGAACGCTACTACTCGATAAAACAACTCCTGCCGATGTAGCAAAAGTTCCCGAAACGGTTCTTGAAACACCAAGGTCAATTCCGCCACTCGAAGCATTATTTATGGTTAAATTAAATGGACCATTAACCGAAGGCCAATAGGAATGGGAAGCGTTTATTGCTCCATAAGTGCCGCTAGTATGGTTAAAAATTAATGTACCCGAAGCGCCATAATTCCAAGTGCCTCCTGTGGCAAAACCGCCCTGATTGATTTGAAATGTGCCAATTACGCTAATTATACCGTTATTGGTCAAGGTGTTTCCGTTAGCGATTAATGTTCCGTTAACAAGGATGTCGGTATTTGCAGTTCCATCATTTACAGTAAAACCACTACCAATAGTTAGTGTAGCTCCTGAATCAATAGTAATATCGTCTGCGGTGATCGTCGTGCTTGTCGAAATATCAAAACCACTTCTGATGGTGATTCCTTTTGCATTGACATCGGGCACAAGAGTAGATGTTATCCAGTTGCTATTATCGTTAGACGATTGCCAATTACTCGCTGTTGACCAGCTTCCAGCAACAGCGCTTCTGAAATAATCTGTAGCAGAGGTACCTGAAACTACTGTAAAATTAAGCGTACTTAAAACTGTTGAAAGACCATAAGGTCCTGTATTAATGACTCCAATAGCAAAAGTTCCTGCTGCTGTTAACTTGGTATCAATAACTGCAGATATTGAAGTACTGCTGATGTAGGTTGTTGTAATTGCTGTTCCTCCCCAAGTGATTTGGCTAATATTATTCGGATAAAAATTTGTTCCAGTAACTGTTAGCGTAACTCCAGTACTATTTAAGTTTGCAGATGTAGAGGATAATGACCCAATTGTTGGCACTGCATACGAATAAACAATTACTTGACCAGCCGCTCCTTGACCGCCTGCTCTTGGGATACTCGATGTCGCAGCTCGTGCTCCGCCACCGCCACCGCCAGGAGAAACACCATCGCCACCATTTTGATTGCCACCGTTTCCACCAGCACCATCTGATGAAGATACTGCTGAAGCTCCAGAAGTAGATGTAGCATTATTTCCGATTGCTAATGACCCTCCGCTAGATCCACCGCCACCTCCTTTATCACTAGATCCAGATGCTGTTGTTGGTGTAAAACCATTACCTCCAATTTTTTTTACTGTCCCAACACTATTTGTTATTGTACCTGATCCCTTAGTTCCAAGTCCAACAATGCTACCTGAGGTAACAGTTTTTGTTTGACCACCACCACCACCATCTGCATACAAAGTAGTCGTCGTATTAAACCATGAAGGATTGCCATTTACAAATTGATTGTTATATGAATTATATACAGAATTAGAACCACTTGAAGGTATTGTCGATGCAATTGATGCTGCACCAACAGTAACTGTGTAATTAATAGAACTTGTTACATTCAATAGACCATTTACATAAGTTCCCCCTGCACCTCCACCACCAGCACTGGCAGCAGTTCCTGATGCGCTGTAAGCGCTACCTCCAGCACCTCCGCCTCCCCAACATTCAACAAATACTTGGCTAACTCCCGCTGGACATATCCATGTACCACTTGTGTTAAAGATATTTATATTTTGCGGAAATGTATAAGTTATATAAACTCCACCATCACCACCTAGTCCTCCAATTTTAGTTCCTGTAGATCGGTAACCACCTGCACCACCACCACCAGGAGCGAAGCCAGGGTTACCGTTTGATGAACTGTTGGTTTGTCCTGCACCAGCTGCACCAGCATTTGGTCCTATACTTATGCCTCCACTACCTGAGGTAGCACTTGTATTTACACCTCCAAT
The DNA here is from genome assembly GCA_040402815.1 of Flavobacterium sp. GTDB lineage: Bacteria > Bacteroidota > Bacteroidia > Flavobacteriales > Flavobacteriaceae > Flavobacterium. The sequence continues at coordinate 25,756 of JBBALV010000004.1, read as the reverse complement.
AGAAGTTGTTCCGCTATTACCTGCTGCATTTGTAGTTGCTCCAGAAACGGGTAAATTTCCTGAATTTGTACCTACTCCTCCTAAGGCACCTCCACTAAAATTTGAAGAACCAGTACCTGCTGCTGAATTTCCTTTTCCTCCTGCTCCTCCAACAGCTAAAACCAATGCACCTATTGAAGATCCTGCTGAACTATTACCAAAAAAAGAGTTGTTTCCAGTCCCTCCATCAGATCCTGCTGTACTTCCTATGCTTCCACCTGCGCCAACAGTATAATTAAAAGTAGTACCCGGAGTTACTGCATAAGTATATTTTACATAAGAACCACCTGCGCCACCACCTGCAATTGTATAGTTAGCACCAGTGCCGCCTCCGCCTCCGCCAGCACCATAACACTCAACGGTAATAGAAGTGACACCTGAAGGAATAGTGAAAGTATAGTTGCCTGCTGTGGTTTGGGTAATGGTGCTAATTGTTTGAGACCAACTTATAGTAATATGCCCCACGAATAGTAAAAACAAAAAAAGCCATTTTTTCATAGTAATACAAAGGTGTTTATCGAAAAAGAGTTCACTTAATTCTAGCTTAATGCACAAATTTAAGTTATATTTTAATAAAACAACTCAAACTGAATTATAAAATTGTTATCAAATAAGTGAAATTGACCTACATATACCATTGAATTCAAAATAATGTGCAAAATTTTCGGTTGTATTCTATACGAGCGAAGGGCATATTGGCACTATTGCATTTGCAAAAAAGTTATTACCCGCTACGATGATACATGACTTGCCTTACAAAAGAAACAAAGCAATTATTTATGAATTAGTTTTTAAAGGGATGCAAAGCAAAGGTGCAAGGGGCGGTATTTTAGCTTAAAACGGCAAATTTGACATTCCTGATGCCAAACAGGTCGTTTTTGGTATAATCATATAAAAAAATTCCAACTTGTTTTGATGCGCTGTGAATTTTTAATCCGTTATAATCATATTGGTTAACAGGTCCCGTTTTTATTTGAATATATTTGCAGGAACAATGTGGCAGCTACTGCTTCAATTGCTATTTTTCCAAATGTGTAGTTTATGCTAATCATCGGACATCGTGGCGCCAAAGGTTTGGCTCCCGAAAATACCTTAGTTTCTTTTCAAAAAGCGCTAGCTTGTGGCGTTGACGCTATTGAGCTTGACGTGTGGTGTAGTGCCGACGCACAGCTTATGGTTATTCATGATGAAACAATAGACCGTACGACTACACAAAAAGGATTGGTCAATCATTTTACGGCTTTGGAATTGCAAAAATTGGGTATTCCTACGCTGGAAGACGTTTTTCTTTTGGTAAACCAACAATGCGTGATCAACGTTGAAATCAAAGACCCGAACGCCACCGAAAAAGTAGTGACTTTGATGGAACACTATGTCGATCATAAGGGTTGGGATTATTCACAGTTTCAAATTTCAAGCTTTCTATGGGATGCTTTATTTACGGTCTTTCGATTGAATACGAGCATACCTGTGGGAGTTTTAACCGAAAATGATATCGACTCCGCTCTACTTTTTGCCAAAAAAATAAACGCCCATTCCGTCAATCCCTATTATAAATTGTTAGATGTTTCCAATACTAAACTTATTCAGGAGAATGGTTTTAAACTCTATACTTGGACGGTAAATTTGCCCGAAGATGTTATCTTTGTAAAAATGTTGCAGGTAGACGGCATCATTACGGATTTTCCGGATAGCATTTAAGTAAACCCTTTTCCGCTAAGTTAAAACCCTTTACAAAGAAACCAAGATTACTTAAAACTAATGAACTCAAAATACGACATACTAATTGTAGGCGGCGGGGCAGCGGGATTTTTTACTGCAATTAATTGTGTGGAAAAAAATCCTAAGCTTAAAGTGGCAATTCTCGAACGAGGCAAAGAAGTTTTAAGCAAAGTCCGAATCTCTGGAGGTGGACGGTGCAACGTAACCCATGCTTGTTTTGTTCCAAACGATTTAGTAAGGTTTTATCCACGAGGCGAAAAAGAATTGCGTGGCCCTTTCCATCAATTTTGTTCTGGCGATACCATTGAATGGTTCGAAAAACACGGTGTTGAATTAAAAATTGAAGAAGACGGAAGAATGTTTCCCGTTTCGGACACTTCGCAATCTATAATTGACTGCTTCTTGACTGCAACAAATCAACTCGGCATCGACATTTTAACTGGGCAAAGCGTTCAAAGCCTCTACAAAGCAACCGACTATTGGAAAGTGGACACCAACCAAGAAACGTTTACTTGCCAAAAACTAATTCTAACTACCGGAAGTAATCCTAAGATATGGGAACTTTTAGAGTCCATCGGCCATTCGATAGTGCCCGCAGTGCCTTCCTTGTTTACCTTCAATATCACGGACAAACGAATTAAGGATTTGATGGGACTTTCGGCTTTTGCTTCGGTAAAAGTAAAAAATACCCACCTCGAAGCCTCAGGACCTTTGTTAATTACCCATTGGGGAATGAGTGGACCAGGAATACTTCGACTTTCGGCCTGGGGCGCACGCATCTTGGCTGATAAAAAATATCAATTTGCTCTTCAAGTCAATTGGCTGAATGATCAATTGTTAGAAGAAACGATGACGCAACTGAAAGAAATCAAATTGGAGCAGGCTAAGAAAACCGTTGCCAAAAAAGCGCCTTATGATTTGCCTAATCGGTTATGGGAAAATTTAGTACTTGCCTCCAGTATTGATGTCGAAGCCAAATGGGCCGATTTAACTAAAATCCAATTGCTAAATTTAGCAAATCAACTCACCGAAGGAATATTTCAAGTGAATGGAAAAAGTACTTTCAAAGACGAATTTGTAACCGCGGGCGGTATCGATTTAAAAGAAGTTAACTTTAAAACAATGGAAAGTAAAATGCACGGTAACCTTTATTTTGCTGGCGAAATACTTAATATAGATGCTATTACAGGGGGGTTTAATTTTCAAAATGCTTGGACAGGCGGCTATATTGTGGCACAAGCGCTATCCCAAATCTAGTTAGCAGTAACCTTGTTATCATTTGATTTTCAACTAAAATATTTTTACACATTCCAGTATCGATTACACCAATAATTATATAAGAAAATAGAATAATTTTATCGAAAGATATTGCTTATTTTTGAATCCAATATTTTTAATCTTTTAAACTATAAAATTATGGCATTTGAATTACCACAATTACCGTATGCGTATGACGCATTAGAACCTCATATTGATGCTCGGACTATGGAAATCCATTATACCAAACATCATAATGCTTATACTACTAACCTGAATGCAGCTGTAGCAGGCACTGATATGGAAGGAAAAACCATTGAAAACATCTTGCTAAATTTAGACTTGACTAATGCAGCTGTAAGAAATAATGGAGGTGGTTTTTTTAATCACAATTTGTTTTGGACGGTTATGTCTCCAGACGGAGGTGGACTTCCAACAGGTAATTTACTAGCAGCTATTGAAAAGGATTTTGGTTCTTTTGAAGAGTTTAAAGCTAAATTTGCCAAAGCGGGTGCTACTCAGTTTGGTTCAGGATGGGCATGGCTTTGTGTAAAAGAAGGTAAATTAGAAGTTTGTGGCACTCCAAACCAAGACAATACTTTAATGCCGGGCGTGGGTTGTGGTGGAACTCCAATTCTTGGAATGGATGTTTGGGAACACGCTTATTACTTGCATTATCAAAACAGAAGACCCGATTATATCGAGGCTTTTTTCAGTGTAATCAACTGGACAGAAGTAGCAAGAAGATTTGCTTTAGCACTATAATTCTAGAGAATCTATCTTTTAACAAAAAATCAAAGGCAGTTCAATTGAATTGCCTTTGATTTTTTACAATAAAGATTACTTTATATTTTTCTTAATACTGTTGCGGTCTTTTACAATTCCAATGCTTTTTTAGGATTATTGTCCATTAATAATTCCATTGGGTTTTCTAATGCCTCTTTTACGGCAACCAAGAAACCAACAGACTCACGTCCGTCAATAATTCTGTGATCATAAGAAAGCGCCACATACATCATTGGGTGAATTTCTACTTTTCCATTAACAGCAATTGGGCGCTCAATAATGTTGTGCATCCCTAGAATTCCAGATTGTGGAGGATTGATAATAGGAGTCGAAAGCATGCTTCCGAAAACGCCACCATTAGTAATTGTAAAAGTACCTCCTGTCATGTCATCAACTGTGATTTGACCATCACGAGCACGAATAGCCAAGCGTTTAATTTCAGCTTCAACACCACGGAATGTTAGTAATTCAGCATTGCGAACCACAGGCACCATAAGGCCTTTTGGCCCTGAAACTGCAATTGAAATATCGGCAAAATCGTAAGCTACTTTATAATCACCATCCATCATTGAATTTACGTCAGGATACAATTGTAATGCTCTTGTAACTGCTTTAGTGAAAAAGGACATATAACCTAATCCAATACCATTATGTTTGGCTTTGAAAGCATCTTTGTATTCGTTACGAATTAAGTTAATCGGTGTCATGTTTACTTCATTAAAAGTAGTTAACATGGCGGTTTCATTTTTAGCAGCAACTAACCTTTCGGCTACTTTACGACGCAACATCGAAAGTTTGGTACGTTCAGAACCGCGAGAGCCTCCTGTTGGTGTACCCATCGAAGGAATTGCATTAACAGCATCGTCTTTGGTAATTCTACCGTCTTTCCCTGTTCCAATAACGTCAGAAGGTTGAATGTTTTTTTCGTCTAATATTTTTCTAGCGGCTGGAGACGGAGTTTGAGCAGCATAGGTTACTGGTGCGGCAACGGGTTTTACTTCCACTTTTGGCGCTTCAACAACAACTGGTTTTGCTTCAGCAACTGGAGCTGACCCAGAAGGTTTGCTCGCTCCGGTGTCAATTAAACAAACTACTGCTCCAACAGCAACAGCATCACCTTCTTCCGCTTTTAGCGTGATAATTCCGCTGGCTTCTGCTGGCAATTCTAGTGTTGCTTTATCTGAATCGACTTCAGCAATGGCTTGGTCTTTTTCTACATAATCGCCATCTTTTACTAACCAAGTGGCAATTTCAACTTCTTTAATCGATTCCCCTGGTGATGGGACTTTCATTTCTAAAATCATTGTATATTTATTTTAAATGATGAATTATATATTTTATGTTTTAATTATTCTAATAAATTTTCTATCGAAATGTCTTCGTCAATATCGTCCCAATGAACACCTTCTCCGTTTCCAATAAATCTCCATTTGTTCAATTGCTCCACAGAAGCTTTTCTTAATCTAGGAAACCATTCCAAAGGAATTGACAATTCACGTCCATCTTCTAAAAAAACAATCATTTTAGAATCTGAAAATACAATATTGATTGCGTTTTTTGATTTGCTAATTACTGAAAAATTCATCCCATTTCTGTATTAAAAGTTCTTGGTTCTCTTCCACTAAATTACGAATTTGTTTTAATTCTGAAGCATTAAATCTTGATGACTTTATAAGTTCAACAAATTCTAAATTAAATTTTGCCGTTTTTTCGGCTTTTTCAATATGAATATGTTTTGGCAAATGATTATTGCTATAAAAGAAAGATCGAAATCCATCTATGTATATAACAGTTGGCATTTATTGAAACAAATCCTTATCAAAAACCATTCTAATTGCATCGGCATGACGGCGTTTCGCTCTGGTATAACTACCAGCCGCTGGTGCAGCATACGCTTTTAGCGAGGCTAATCTCCATTTCACTAAATTGAAGTTCATCAACATATAGCTGTAAGCACCCATGTTTTTTGGTTCTTCTTGTGCCCAAACATAATCATTTGCGTTTGGATATTGAGCGATAATTGCTTTTAATTGTGCTATAGGCAAAGGGAACAATTGTTCAATTCGCACCACGGCAACATCTTTTCTGCCATTTTTCGCTCGTTCGGCAGTAATATCATAATAGAATTTTCCGGTGCAGAAAACCAATGATTTTACTTCTTTTTTGTCAACGAAAACATCGTCTATCGTTTCTTGAAATTGACCATTTGCAATTTCGTCTTGAGTAGAAACACATCTAGGATCACGCAATAAACTTTTTGGCGTAAAGACAATTAGCGGTTTTCTGAAAGTTGTTTTCATTTGTCTTCTCAACAAGTGAAAAAAGTTGGCTGGAGTGGTACAATCGGCAACAAATAAATTGTGTCTCGCACAAAGTTGTAAATAGCGTTCCATTCTTCCAGAGGAATGCTCGGCGCCTTGACCTTCATATCCGTGAGGTAATAAAAGCACGATACCGTTTTGGGTATTCCATTTATCTTCGCCACAAGAAATGTATTGGTCAATCATAATTTGTGCACCATTACTGAAATCGCCAAACTGCGCTTCCCAAATGGTTAATGCTTTTGGATTGGCTAAGGCATAACCATAGTCAAAACCTAAAACACCATATTCTGATAAATGGGAATTGTAGATATAAAAGTTACCTTTTTTTCCATTCAAATTATTCAATAATGTTACTTCTTCTTCGGAATCTTCCACTTTGACCACTGCATGACGATGGGAAAAAGTCCCTCGTTCTACATCTTGTCCGGAAATTCGAACATCGTAGCCTTCCATCAAAAGCGAACCATAAGCAAGCGTTTCTGCTGTTCCCCAATCAATAGTATTGTTGTCGAACATCGTTTTACGATCGCTAACAATTTTCGAAATCTTATTGATAAATTTTTTATCAGAAGGTAAAGTCGAAACGGTTTCAACAATAGCTTCCAAAGTACTTTTGTCAAATTGAGTAGCTACTTTTTCAAGCATTTGGGTATCGGTAACTTGCTGGAAGCCGGCCCATTCATTTTTCATAAATGGGGTAATGATGGTCAAATCTTTTTTGCGTGATGCTTCAAGATTGTCATCTAAATCTTGTTTGTAAGCGGACTCAATAGTTTTTACAAAATTACCGTCAATAACACCTTCTGCAATTAATTTTTCGGCATAAATATCGCGTGGGTTCTTGTGCTTAGCAATAATTTTGTATAAAACGGGTTGGGTAAAACGAGGTTCGTCACCTTCGTTATGTCCGTATTTTCGATATCCTAATAAATCAATAAAAACATCCCTTCCAAATTGCATTCTGAAATCCAAAGCAAACGACATGGCGTGCACTACGGCTTCGGCATCATCAGCATTAACGTGTAATACAGGCGATAAAGTCACTTTGGCAACATCTGTGCAATAAGAGGAAGAGCGCGCGTCTAAATAATTGGTAGTAAATCCAACCTGATTGTTGATAACAATATGAATGGTTCCGCCTGTTTTGTAGCCGTCCAATTGTGCCATTTGGATAATTTCATACAATATACCTTGTCCTGCAATAGCAGCATCACCGTGAACGGCAATAGGCAAAACTTTGGAGAAATCATTTGGGAAGTATTTGTCTTGTTTGGCTCTTGTAATTCCTTCTATTACGGCTCCAACGGTTTCAAGATGCGATGGATTTGGGGCTAGATTGATATTGATTTTTTTTCCTGAACGGGTCACTTTATCAGCGGTAAGCCCTAAGTGGTATTTTACATCACCGTCAAAATATTCTTGATCGTAATCTTTACCGTCAAATTCGCCAAAGATGTCTTGGGTTGATTTTCCAAAAATATTCGCTAGAACATTCAAACGTCCGCGGTGTGCCATGCCCATTACAAATTGCTCCACGCCTTTTTCGGCCGCTTTTTCAATCAATGTGTCCAAGGCAGGAATAATGGATTCTCCGCCTTCCAATGAAAAACGTTTTTGACCTACATATTTGGTATGTAAGAAGTTTTCAAAAGAAACAGCTTCATTCAATTTAGAAAGAATTATCTTTTTTTCGTCATTTGAAAAATGAGGCAAGTTGTCGTTCTTTCCAATAGTATCTTGAATCCATTCAATAGTTTCTGGATTTCGAATGTACATATATTCGACTCCAATATGTTGACAATAGATGTTGTCGAGGTGTTTTATAATTTCTTGAAGCGTGCAAGGTGCAATTTTGATCACTTTTGCTGCGTCAAAAACGGTTTGCAAATCGGCAGTTGTAAGGCCAAAGTTTTCTATTGCCAATGTAGGCGAATAGGTTCTACGGTCTCTTACCGGATTGGTCTTAGTAAACAAATGACCACGCGAACGATAGCCATCAATCAATTTGAGAACCTTAAATTCTTTTTGTAATTTTTCTGAAACCGAAGCGCTTTCCATAGCTCCAGAACCATTGCTACTGGTTTGGCTTACAGCATTTTCTTCGTTATAAGTGGTCATTCCAAAGTCGAATCCTTGAAAAAAACTTCTCCAAGATGGCTCAACACTGTCTGGATTTTCTAGATATTGATCGTATAATTGTGCAAAAAATTCGGTATGTGCCGCGTTTAAAAAGGAAAACCTATCCATAATTATGTAGTGAATAACCTGATTTGTTAAAAATAGTTCCGCAAAAATACAATAAATCAATAAAATTACTAACAAATTTTAAATACTTTTATCTTTTTAAAATTTAATTTAAGAAGCATGAAGTATCCTGTTTTTTTCAAGGCTTTTGCCGTCTTTTTTTTACTCGCTATTCGCCCTTTTTCGGAAGTAACATTTGCACAATATCAAACCAAAAAACCGAATGTCAAAAGTGATTTTTGGAAGCACACCCAAATTGGCGGAAGCTTTGGTTTAAATGCGGGTACTGGCTATACTGATATTTTAGTAGCTCCAACTGCAATTTACAATTTCAACTCTTATTTTTCAGCAGGTGTAGGACTTCAAGGGAGTTTGGTTTCGGTAAAAAACCGTTATTCTTCGGCAATTTATGGCGCAAGTATTATTGCTTTGTTTAACCCCGTGGAAGAAATACAACTTTCTGTTGAGTTGGAAGAATTGAGAGTCAATAGAACCATTGAGTCGTTAGGAAGTCCAAGTAAAATAGACAATTTTTGGAATACCGGATTGTATGTTGGCGGTGGTTTTCGATCCAATAATGTAACCGTTGGCGCAAGATACAACTTGTTGTACAACGAAAATGATTTAGTCTATAGTGCGGCTTTTATGCCTTTTGTGAGGGTTTATTTTTAGATTCTACTAGGACAATTAATGTGGTTGTTTATTTCGAGAGCAAATACATTTATCGCAAAAACGTTTTATTCTCTTGTTATAATTTTTTTCTGAAATTTCATTTTATAACAAAAGTGTTATAATTTTTCTAGAAAATATTTTTTTATAACAAAAAATGTTATGATTTATTTTGGAATTAAAAAATTATAACATTTGTTTTCTAATCCGCCAAATAAAACAGAAAGGCTTAAATTGATTGAAAGCGTACTTTTGTAGAAATAAAATACGTTTTTCATTTTTTGAAGGTTTAAATTTATTCTTTCCATTTTAATTGGACTTAAATTTTTTCTTCAAAAGGACTATTTTCGTCCAAGTATTTCATTTATTAGCAAACACAATTGTTCCAGATAATCCGATTGAATTTGCTGATCGATAATTGTATTTATTTCTTTTCCTGTTTTGAAAGTAAATGGCAAGAAACCCGATGGCTCGGATTTGCAATTAATATTCTCGTATAGGATAGCGCGGAATTGCATTCCGTGCCCACAAAGTTGAGCATCTAAAACATCTGTGCTCACAAAGTTGAGCATCTAAAATAAATCTAATAAAATTACTTCTAAATCATTATCTAAACCTGCATAATTTCTTGCTGAACTAAAATAATAATCTTCTGGTAGAGCCACAATTTTGTCTTTAACTAGATTATAATGGATATAATTTACTTTTTGTTTTATAAACCAATTTGTTTCTACTATTTCCGCATGGTAACCATCTTGCCAAACTTTAAATTGTTGTTCACGTTTCAAATGCTCACAAGCTTTATGAAAATAATCTAACAACCATTCCCTTCTGCTCTCTGGCTCATTTTGGATTGTTTCAATGATTTTCTTTGAAGTAAATTTCTTGAAATCACGCATAATATCAGACAAAATGAAACCATTAGTCCCTTTGCAAAGTAAGTGTAGATGGCTTGACATAATACAATAGGCATATATTTCCAAACCTTTATTTTGTTGGCAATAATTTAGTGCATTAATTATATTATTTTTTTGATTTAATCTTGTAAAAACATCAATCCAACCTACTGTTGTTATAGTAATGAAAAAGGCTTCTTCGGTTTTGGTAGCTTTATATTTGGTTGACATTTTTTGTTTTAAAGATAAATAAAACATCTAAATTACAAAATAATTTGTTTTTCTTGCTTTACTTTGTGGGCACGGAATGCAATTCCGCGCTATCAAACCCGATAGGCGCATTTACTTCTCCTGTTCGCTATCGCTCGGGTGCAATCGCTGCCCCACAAAATGCATTACCACAAAAACGAAAGCCCTTTACCAATTTATTTTAGTAGCCATTGCACAAGCATTTTTTTTCACTATTTTTGGTTGCTTAATAATTCCACCCAACAAACCAAAACCACATGAACGAAATTATCTGTCCCAACTGCAAAACCGCCTTTAAAGTTGACGAAGCAGGATTTGCTGCTATAGCCAAACAAGTCCGCGACCAGCAATTCCAAGAAGAAGTACAAAGCCGACTGCAACTCGCCGAAAATGAAAAACAAAGTGCAGTAAAATTAGCAGAAGCCACGCTAAGAAATCAACTGCAAGGCGATTTAACCAAAAAAGACATCGAGCTTTCTAACATAAAAGCGGCAAAAGAAGCAGAGATTGCTACAATCAAAGCCCAACTAGACAATGCCGAATTGCAGAAACAACTTTCGGTGACAGAGGCCGTTCAAAATATTGAGAAAGAACGCGACGCATTGGTCAATGACGTTAAGACAAAAGAATTAGAAAAGCAAAACCTGGAAAGTGCTTTAAAACAACAATTTTCAACTGAGCTGCAAGCTGCAAAAGACATTATTAAATTTAAAGATGATGAAATTGAACGAGTGAAAGACATGAAGCTCAAACTTTCTACCAAAATGATTGGTGAAACACTAGAACTACATTGCGAAACCGAATTCAACAAACTCAGAGCAACCGCATTTCAAAATGCTTATTTTGAAAAAGACAACAATTCCAGCTCAGGCAGTAAAGGCGATTTTATCTACAAAGAAAACGACGTCCATGGCAATGAAATCATTTCCATCATGTTTGAAATGAAAAATGAATCCGATGCTACTGCTAGCAAAAAAAGAAATGAAGATTTCTTTAAAGAGCTAGACAAAGACAGAACCGAAAAGAAATGCGAATATGCTGTATTGGTCTCCTTACTCGAAGCAGAAAGCGACTATTACAACACTGGCATCGTCGATGTTTCGCACCGATTCCCAAAAATGTATGTGGTGCGTCCTCAGTTTTTCATTCCGATTATAACACTGCTTCGCAACGCTTCGATGAACTCGATGCAATACAAAGCAGAATTGAGTTTGATAAAAAATCAAAACATCGACATCACCCACTTTGAAGACAACATCACTAAATTCAAAGAGGGCTTTGCCAAAAACTACGACTTGGCAAGCAGACAGTTCAAAACCGCCATTGATGAAATAGACAAAACAATGGACCATTTACAAAAAACAAAAGATGCGTTGCTAGCATCCGTCAACAACCTGCGATTAGCCAACAACAAAGCAGAAGATTTAACCATTAAGAAATTAACTACTGGAAATCCAACCATGAAAGCGAAGTTTGAGGAGTTGTAGCCAGGGAAAAAGGGTGCTATTTTCAGTTCCGTTTTGCAAGAAAAAAACAACACCTTGCCAAAAAAACAGGCGCTTAGTCGCGTCCCCTTCGAGCTTGCAAACGGCAGCGCTTATCGATAGTTAAAACTTTGGTAAGCAAACGGCTTTGTCGTAGAAAACTTTGTAACTTTGCATCAATAAACGAACTTTTAATCCAAGATATATGTATCCAGAAGAAATGGTAAAACCAATGCGAGATGAATTAACATCAGCTGGTTTTCAAGATTTACATTCAGCCGATGCGGTTGAAAATGCAATAAAAACTACAGGAACTACGCTAGTGGTAGTAAACTCAGTTTGTGGTTGTGCCGCAAGAAATGCGCGTCCAGGAGCAAAAATGAGTTTGGACAATACCAAAAAACCAAGCAATTTAGTAACTGTTTTTGCAGGCGTTGATAAAGAAGCAGTTGATGCCGCTAGAGGTTTCATGTTTCCTTTTCCTCCTTCCTCACCAAGCATTGCCTTGTTTAAAGATGGCGAATTGGTACACATGTTAGAGCGCCATCATATTGAAGGTCGCCCGGCAGAATTAATTGCTGATAATTTGAAAGATGCTTTTAATGAGTTTTGTTAAAAAAGCACTTTAAATGTAGTAACGACCCCATTTCTAGTTTGTAGCAATGGGGTTTTTTATTCTTACCTCTTGAACAAGAAGGAAATGGTTTAGGGCTCGCTATTGTGGACAGTATTGCTCAATTCCACCGCATCGAAATTGAAGTGATTTCTGAAATGAATCGCGGAACGACATTTACTTTACGGTTTTCAAAGTAAGAACCCTTATTTGCTGCATTTGACGAAACATGTATTGGTATAAAAACAGAATTAAAGGCTTTATTTTAAGAGTTTAAGCCTACTAAAATGAAATAAATTGAAAGTTTAACCCCGTTAATGGGTATAAATAATGAAATTTTTGTTAATGCTCGTTTCAATCCACAAAAAAACATTTTCTTTGCAGTTGAATTTCAAAATCCAAATCATTAGATAAATATGATGACATTTAATTTCAATAAGTGGAATACCATCACGGGCTGGTTTGCTTTTGCTATAGCCTTAGTTACATTTACATTAACCGTTGAGCCAACAATGAGTTTTTGGGACTGTGGCGAATACATTGCAACAGCAGCAAAACTAGAAGTAGGACATCCGCCGGGAGCCCCTTTATTTCAAATGATAGGTGCTTTTTTTGCAATGTTTGCTATTGATAATGCGCATGTTGCTTTTATGGTCAACATGATGTCTGTTTTTTCCAGCGCATTTACGATATTGTTTTTGTATTGGTCCTCGTCGATGATTTTAAGAAAATTGGTCGCACGATTTGCCGAAATAGACAAAAATAATGCAATTGCGATATTGGGCAGTTCTTTTGTAGGCGCTTTAGCCTTTACTTTTTCAGATAGTTTTTGGTTCAATGCCGCAGAAGCCGAGGTTTATGCAATGGCATCCTTATTTATTGCCTTGCTATTTTGGTTGGGATTACGATGGGAACAGGACATGGAAACACCAAGAGGCAATAAATGGTTATTGATTATTTCATTAGTCATCGGCCTTTCTTTTGGGGTGCACTTTATGGCATTATTAACGATTCCTTCAATTGGATTGCTCTATTTTTTCAAGCATTATAAAACCGTAACGATTAAAAATTTCATTGTTGCCAATATCGTAGTGGTAGCCGTTTTACTTTTTATTTTCAAATTGTTGTTGCCTCTAACCATGGGTCTATTCGGGAAAACCGAAATCTTTATGGTCAATAGCATGGGGCTTCCTTTCGATTCTGGAAGTATATTCGTTGCCGTTGCATTAATTGCTTTTTTCTTTTTTGGACTAAAATATACCAAACAAAATGGACTTGCTCAACTCAACACCCTTTTGTTGAGTATTCTTTTTATTCTAATCGGATTTTCTACCTGGATGATGTTGCCCATTCGTGCCAATGCCAACACGGTTATCAACGAAAATAAACCTTCGGATGCGGCTGAAGTTTTGGCTTATTATAACCGCGAGCAATATGGCGTAAATCCATTGTTTTATGGCCCTCAATATTCTGATGTGTATGCTGGTTTAGACAAAGACAAACCTTATTTAGACAAAGCACCCAACTACGAAAGAGATTATAAATCGGGCAAATACATTATTACTAATAATTTTAAAAATGCCGAGCAAAACAGTGATGACAGTCAAAAAACAATTCTTCCAAGAATGTGGGATCCTGAACATGCTGAAAACTATATGTCCTTTACAAAACCGTTGGCTTTTAGAATGAATCCGGAATATGATTATGAGAGTGAATTGGGGCAATACGGCATAGATATTAATACTGAAAGTGACGAACGTATAGCCGCTGCAGTAGGACAATTAAAAGGCGAAGTTGAAAAAACGGTATCGGAATTCCGAAAAGCGTATGCTGATGGAGATATTGACTTGGAAGGCTATTCTAAATTCCTAAAAACCTACAGCGATTATCTTATTATTGAAAAGCCATCTACCGCAGACAATTTACAATTTATGTTTGAATACCAATTCGGCTATATGTATTGGAGGTATTTGATGTGGAATTTTGTAGGTCGTCAAAACGATGTTCAAGGAAAATACGATGACCTTGATGGCAACTGGATGAGCGGAATAAAAGTGTTAGACGAAGTTCGTTTGGGATCACAAAACAATCTACCTAGTGACGTTTTGAATAATAAAGGACGTAATTTCTACTTTTTCTTACCGTTTTTATTAGGGATTTTAGGATTGGTATTTCACGCCAACAAAGATTTAAAAAGTTGCTATGTTTTGTTAGTGCTCTTTTTATTTACGGGTTTAGCACTGAAAATTTATCTCAACGAAAGACCTTTTGAACCTCGCGAACGCGATTATGCCTTGGTAGGTTCGTTTTATGTTTTTGCTATTTGGATTGGTTTTGGCGTGTATTCCATCTATGATTCGGTTAAAAAATGGATGCAGCCCAAAATAGCTGGCCCTGTAGTCATTGGTATTGCACTTTTGGCAGCACCAGTAGTAATGGCTTCTCAAAATTGGGATGATCACGACCGCTCCGATAAATACACAGCGACTGCAATGGCAAAGGCCTATTTGAATTCTTGCGAACCCAATGCCATTTTATTTACAATTGGTGACAACGATACGTTCCCACTTTGGTATGCACAAGAAATAGAAGGCATTAGAAAGGATATTAGGATTGTAAATACCAGTTTGTTTATGACCGATTGGTATATTGATCAAATGAAAGCCAAAGCCTACACCTCTGAGCCCATGCCGATTTCCTTTACGCAAGATCAATATGTAGGAGACAAACTCGATTATTCTGTCAATTCACATAAAACAGACGCACGATGGGATATCAAAGATTTTATGAAGTTTATTGGACGCGATGATGATCGAACCCTTATTAGTTTAGATAACGGGCAAAGCATACACTCTTTTTTGACCAATAAAATTAGAATACCAGTAGATAAAAACGCCATTATGGCCAACAAAGTAGTTGACCCTAAATACAACGATTCTATTGTTCCTTACATTGATGTGGATATCAAAGACAGGGCGTTGTACAAAAATCGTTTGATGATGCTTGATATCGTTGCTAATAACAATTGGAAACGTCCAATCTATTTCACAGGAGGAAGCTTTGGTGACGATGATTACCTTTGGATGAAAGACTACCTACAATTGGACGGAATGGTTTATAAACTAGTGCCAATCAAAACGAGTGTTAGTAAAGACGGAAGTCCATTAGATATGGGGCAAATCGATAGCGATAAAATGTATGGAATTGTAATGAAATGGGATTGGGGTAATAGTGGTAGTTCAAAAATATACCACGATACCGAAACTAGAAAAAACAGCATATCGTATAGAACCAACCTTGCTCGATTAATGGAACAATTAATCAAAGAAGGAAAATGGAAAAAAGCTAAAAAAGTAATTGATTTAGCGATGACTCAAATGCCATTAGAAAAATTTGGCTATTATACGATGCTAGTCCCTTTTGCCGAAGGCTATTATGAGGTGAAAGAAACTGAAAAAGCGCGGGCTCTTTTAACCAAACTCGTTAAAAAATATCAAGAAACATTAACGTATTATAACACGCTAAAAGCATCAGAACAAAACAACTTATATGTGGATATTATTTCTGATGTGGAACGTTATAGAGATTTATTAAACGTTATGAAAGAAGCAAATGACGTAGCATTTTACACTAAAAACAAAGCCACATTTAATAGTTATGTAAAAATGTATGAACGTTTTGGTCGTAAAATAGAAAAATAATTCCCAAATATATTTTGCTATACAAACAAGAAAACCGTTTCTCATGAGAAACGGTTTTCTTGTTTTTTTTGTAATGTGGTCAAAAATAAATGGTTTATTGATCGATACTATTGTACAATCAATAAACCATTTATAAAAACTATTATTTATTCAATACAATTTTCTTTGTTATTTTGCCAGTTGCTGTTTCAATCGAAAGCATATAAATTCCTTCTTGCAAATTCCCAATATGAAGCACCTCGTTCGAGTTATTGGTTTTGGTTTCTAAGACCTGTCTCCCTTGGATGTCATATAGCTTTAGTGTCGCACTTCCATTGATTTGTGGCATTTTAATATTGATAACATCTTGAGTAGGATTTGGATAAACAATACTAGTACTCAAACTGTTTTCAGTAGTATTTAATGATGGTGCAATGTAACAAATATCAATACTAAACGAATTAATAGTACCTCCATCACCATTGTATGGATCCAACACACGTAAAATCCACTCGCCATCGGCAGGTAAAGTGTTCAAAACATTTAGGGGCTGAAACGGCGCAATACTTCCAGAAACCGATGGAATTCCAGAACATGCAGGCACCCCTCCAGAATCATCCAAAGTACACACAATATTATCATTATCACCACAAGCTTCTTTAAATAAAATAACTGTTGGACTACCAATTGATGCAGGGCCTTCAAGTGAAATCGTCATATCTTGTATGTAAGTATGCGTTAAATCAAGATTCAAATTCATGTCTCCAATAGTGAATCCGCCAGAGACAGTTACAGGAACACTTGCTGAAGAGTTGGCTGTTGAAGCTATAGTTGCATTAGAAAAATCGGTAGCTGTAAAGGTAGCGTTCCCACAAGTAATGACACCTGTTTTAAAATTATATACCGTGGCCGCATTTGTTAAACCAATTCCACAGTCATTTACAGGTATAATTCTCCAATAATATACCGTATCTTGATTGAGTGCATTGGCCGTAAATTTATTTGTTGTACTATTGGTATCAATCAAAATCGTGCTAAAGTCAGAAACAGCTGCTATTTGAACATTGTAGGATTGTGCGTTAAATTGACTTTCCCATAATAAGTTTACAGCTGTTGATAAGCCGGTTTGACCGTTGGAAGGACTGTTTAAAACGATAGGTTCAAAATTAGAGTTATACACTTTTAAAGTTTTATATCGTGTTTCTGTTTCCGTTCCATTATTTCCTGAAATTCCAATGGTATATTCTCCCGGAGTTACGTTAGAAAGACCAGAAACAGTCATTGTTACCGTTCCATTTGCACTTAACGAAACATTGTTAAAAGAAGCAGTTGCACCAGCAGGCAATCCTACAGCTGTGAAAGTAGTTGTGCCAGTACCATTTTGTTTGTAGTTAAAAGCAAATGCAGCGTTTTGGCTAGAACACACTTTTAAATCTGCAGAAGTCGGTAGAATAGAAAAAGAGGAGGTTATTCCTGTAATTACTAGAGCATAATTTTGCTTTCCGGTTTGTAGTGTCCCTTTATGGTTTATGGTTATGGTATAGTCACTATTTGTTGGGTTATCAATTTTTACTTGTTCTACATTATCAACCGTATTGTCGCTTGTTCGTATAGCGATATTGTTTGGATCGGTGTCTAATTTCCAAGGGAAATAAGTAGAATTATTTTTTGTAATTCGAATGTCTAAATCATTTACTAACGCTGGTGTAGGGTCGTTCGGTGAAAGATTACCCGTATTGGCTGTACCGGGCACATCAGTCCATGTTATAGAAGCTATTAATGGAGTTGTTCCACTTGCTTTTACAGTCATCGTTAAAATTTGCCCTTGGTTTAAACTTTCTTCTGAAACCCATGAGGTCAAACCATTTCCAGATAGGGTTTCTGCCGCTTTTTTAGCATTCAAAAGCCCCCAACCAAATTTTGCATCAGGTCCAGGATTTCCGGCGTCATCAGCGGTATGGCAAGCCAATCCTTTCAAAGTGGCTGCTTTCATGAAATTGTTGGTCAAATTTTTATAATGTTGTTGCAATAACAATAAAGTACCTGCTACATTTGGCGATGACATGGAAGTTCCTGTCATTGATGTAGTTGCATTATTACTTGTACTATTAGCAGATGTTAAAGAGGTCCCATTTCCAGTAATATCAGGTTTTATTCTGTTATCATCTGTTGGACCTTGACTACTCGATGAATTAATAACTACACTAGTTAATGTTCCATTGCTTGCTACAACCGCATCTTCGGCATTGGCAACAATCATAGTGTTTTTACTCGTTTTATTGCTTGTTAATTTATCAAATCCTGCAGCGATCGGATCTGGATTCGAATTGGTAGTACCATCGTTTCCAGCAGACATAACAGGAAGATAATAGGGCGATAGATAGGCAATTTCATCCCAATCTTTTGCTTCTTGAGTGTAAGCACCAATATACCATGAAGGCAAAACGGTGCCTGTTGTCCCAACAATAGGAACACCATACGAATGATTAGAAATTAACATACCCAGTTGCACTTCTGCCAACGCTTCAGAAGAATCATTGGTCCATTCAAAAGTTCTGGCTTGTGCTTGATAAGCCATTCCTTTTGTTGCTGCGACTGCATTTGATGCTATAATAGTTCCCGTAACATGAGTAGCATGCGCTGCGTAAGTGGTACTCGTCGGTTCATCAACTACGGTTACTCTACCTGTAAATAAATTATGAGAAGCTCTTACAGTTCCGCCATCCCAAACGCGCGCTATCATTCCTTGTCCATTCAAATCAAGACCAAGAGAACCACCGGTATTTAAATGATTGGCTCTTGTGGATTTAGATGCATTTGCATTATTATTAGTGTAATAAATCGGATATCCGTCGGGAGTTAATTTCATTAGCTCACTTATAGAACCGTTTTTATTCACTACTCGAATAGGCCAATTGTATTGCATCGCTTTTTCAACGGCTTTCATTTTTTCTGATTCACATTTTTTCTTAAAAAAAGCTTCCTTTTCTTTTATTTTAACCAAATCATAATTGGCAATAATTGTAGCTGCATCTTGTTTGGATTGTGCATAAAACGAGATAGAAAAAAAGCTTAAAAGCAGTATTAAAACGTATTTGTTATTCATTTTTAAGTAATAATGGGTTAGAATAGTAAAGAATATAATGTTCGCAAATATATTAATGAATATTAATAAATTTTAAAATAAATACTTAAATTAATCGAAATAGATTTAATTCTTTATTTTATAGGAAAAAAATAGGGTAAAATCAATTTTTATTACAACGTTTCATTCCATTCTAGTGTAAGTAAATTTGAAAAATATTTCATTTCAAATCCAATAAATCATACATTAGCAGAAAATATTTTCACTATGGTATTGAGCAGGTTTTGGTTGGTCATTTTTATTTCGTCGATAGTATTTGTAATTGTTAGTTTGTTTTCTGGAAACCGCTATACTATTGATTATATCTTAAACGGGAAAAAGGACGATCCTGTTCTAATATCAGAAAAATATTTGAGTCAAGTGCCTTTTTTTATCAAAGACAGTATTGAAAAAGCACCAGATAATACTATTGTCATTAATAAAATCAATACCAATCCAGACACTACATATATTTACAAATACAAAACAATCAAAATTTACAGCGGTGTTCAAAAATCAGATGGGTTGCTGGCTACATGCAAAAACACATTACTGGATTTAATTATTCCGTTAATTGCTTATTTAGCTTTTTTCTGTGGTTTGATGGAACTATTAATAATTTCTGGCGCATCGGCAAAATTGGCTAAAGTATTGAGTCCCGTATTTGTAAAAGTGTTTCCGAGCATACCAAAAGACCATCCTTCCATTTCATACATGACCTTAAATTTTGCTGCTAATTTCTTAGGATTAGATTCTGCTGCAACTCCTTTTGGTTTAAAAGCAATGGAAAGTTTACAAGAATTAAATACCGAAAAAGAAAAAGCAAGCGATGCTCAAATTATGTTTCTGTGTTTGCATGCTTCGGGTTTAACCCTAATTGCAACTTCTATTATTGGTTATCGTGCTGCCGCCAATGCAAGCAACCCTGCAGACGTAATGTTACCGTGTATTATTACTTCATTTATCGGTACAATCGCTGCTTTTTTAATTGTTGGAATTAAACAAAAAATTAATTTCAAAAGCGCTTCTTTGGTAGTTGGATTAATGGTCTTAATTTCAGCAATTGTTGGTTTATTGCTATATGTTAATCATTTGGATTTAATAGGGAAAAACTATTTTACTTCCAATCTTTCAGGATTGATATTGGTTGGAATTATTGCTTTTACTTTGCTATTTTCTTTATTAAAAGAAAAGAAATTTACAGCAGCTAAAACAACTGTTTTTGAAGCCTTTGTGACAGGTGCAAACAACGGAGTTAAAACAGGGGTTACTATTTTTCCTTATGTTTTGGGAATGCTAGTGGCGATTTCTTTATTCAGAAACAGCGGTTTGTTTGAAATTATTAGTAACTGGATTGCTTTTGGTTTTTCTAATATGGGCGTTAGTAAAGAAATTACGGACGCTCTACCGGTAGCAATGCTTAGACCATTTAGTTCAGCGGGATCAAGAGGGTTTTTGATTGATTCTATGAATACATTTGGTGCCGATTCCATGACGGGAAGATTGAGTAGTATTTTTCAATGCAGTGCCGAAAGCACTTTTTATGTGATTGCGGTTTACTTTGGTTCGGTAAATATAAAAAATACCCGTTACGCTTTAGGCACCATGCTTTTAGTAGATTTAATATGTGTAATTACCGCCATTTTGGTAGCAAGTTTGTTTTTTTAATGAGGCAACATTAATAAATGGCATATTCTTTATTATTAATCGAAAACGCGATTTCATGTAGTATGTAAAAAAACAACTATTAGCTTTGAAAGTAATAATCTGTACTAACGATTTAGCATCCGAATTACATAAATGTGATTTTCGAATACTCTAGTTTTAGGCGCTAATCTCTAGAAATCTCTAAAATTTCAAATTTCAAAACGCCGTTGGGAACTGTAATTTCAGCAACTTCTCCAACCGATTTTCCAAGTAAACCTCTTCCGATAGGAGAAGTAACAGAAATTTTACCTGTTTTTAAATCGGCTTCACTTTCTGCAACCAAAGTATATTTCATCTCCATTGCATTGGCTTGATTCTTAATTTTTACTTTAGATAAAACCAACACTTTTGAAACATCCAGGTTTGTTTCGTCAATTAGTCTTGCGTTAGAATGCACCTCTTCTAATTTAGCAATACGCATCTCGAGCATGCCTTGTGCCTCTTTTGCGGCATCATATTCTGCATTTTCAGACAAATCACCTTTATCTCTTGCATCGGCTATATCTTGTGATGCTTTTGGACGCATTACATTTTTTAAATAGTCTAATTCTTCTCTTAATTTTTTTAATCCTTCTGCTGTGTAATACGATACTGCGCTCATAATTGCTTCATTTATAAAAATAGAAAAAATCCCATCGCAACGGGATTCCTTTATACAAAGATAGTGTTTTTTATTTTAGTCTATAATTAAATGTTAATCATATAAAAATCAAATTTAATTAAATTAATTTTGTTTAACCAAATATAGGAACAACTTTTTTGAAATGAAAAAATTACTTTTTGCTTTCTTGTCTTTAGTACTATTGTTGAGTTGCTCTGGCGAAACATCACATTATAAAAATCCGTATCTCCCTAACTACTCTTTTTCATTTGTAGTTAATACCAGTCTTCCATTATATAGCGGTTTAAGTTCTGCAATTAACCCGGTAGTCCTTACCGACATCAATAGTGGTATTACAATGATTGCAATGAAAATATCAAGCACTGAATATCGCGCTTGGGATGTTTACTGTCCTAATCAATCACCAACGGCTTGTTCCAGAATGACAATTAATGGTGTAAATGCGAAATGTCCTTGCGACAATCTCGAATACAGCCTCTTTACTGGAGTTGGTTCGGGACAATATGCTATGCGTCCTTTTAATGTAGAAGTATTAGGCGCAAATTTGATTCGGATTTACAATTAATTGCTCCTAAAATTATATTTAAGAAGCATTATACTGTTTTCTAATACTTCATTACTATTACTGCTAAGAAATTCGATACGGCTTGCCCACACTAATTCCGATAAATAGGATACAACATAGAATCATTTGAAAAGTTTTTTTGTAAAATAGGATTTAAAAATCGGTTACACGTTTGATTTCAAAATACTTTTTGGTTTAATTTCGTATGATAAATGCCATGCGTTCACAAATGGGACAGGTAATTTATTCGAGTTTAGAATGAAGGTATTGAGTAGGTGGCATATAAAATAATAACTGATCTCCCGTAAAAATAAAAGCTGCCTAAAATAGACAGCTTTCAATATAATTAATTTTGTTGCTATATTAACCTAGAGCAGCTCTTTTAAAGCCAGTAACGGTAAGGTTTTTGTCTAAAGATTGAACATAAGCAGCAACGCTTAATTTGTTGTCTTTAATGTAATCTTGATTTACTAAAGTATTGTCTTTAAAGAAACGAGCTAATTTTCCTTTAGCAATATTGTCTAACATTGCTTCTGGTTTACCTTCTTGACGAAGTACATCTTTAGCAATTTCGATTTCTTTTTCGATAGTTGCAGCGTCAACACCAGCTTCGTTTAAAGCAATTGGAGCCATAGCTGCAGCTTGCATTGCTACGTTTCTTGCTACTTCGTCAGTACCAGCAACGTTTGCAGAAAGTGCTACTAAAGTGGCGATTTTGTTACCAGAGTGAATATAAGAACCAATAAAAGCACCATCTAGTTTTTCGAAAGTTCTAATTTCTAGTTTTTCTCCAATAACTCCAGTTTGCTCAATTAGCTTTTCAGCAACCGTGATTCCATTGAAATCAGCCGCTAAAAATGCTTCTTTTGTAGCGTAATTCAATGCTAAATTTGCCATATCAGTAGCCATTTTAACAAAGTTTTCGTTCATCCCTACGAAGTCAGTCTCACAATTTAATGTTATAACAACCCCTGCAGTTTTGTCTGCGTTTACAACTGCAATTGCAGCACCTTCAGTAGATTCTCTATCGGAACGGTTTGCAGCTACTTTTTGCCCTTTTTTACGAAGGTTTTCGATTGCTAAATCAAAATCTCCTTCAGCTTCGACAAGTGCTTTTTTACAGTCCATCATTCCAGCACCTGTAATTGTTCTTAATTTATTTACGTCTGCGGCGGTAATTGTTGCCATATTTTTTTAATTAAATGGTTATAAATAAATTACGAATTACGAATTTTAAATTACGCAAAACTGACATAATTCATAATTCATAATTCGTAATTACATTGTTTTATTCTTCTGTTTTAGATTCTTCTTCTGTCTGTGGCGCAACAATTTCTTCAACTGCTACATCTTCAGTTACAACTTCTACTTCAGTTACAGCCTCAACTACAGTTTCAGCTACTGCAGTTTCAACTACAGTTTCTGTTTTTGGAGTAATTTCCTCAAGGGTAACATCGTCCGTTTTGTTAGCAAGACCATCTTGAATAGATGCAGTTACTAAAGAAAGAATTTTTTCTATTGATTTAGAAGCATCGTCATTTGCTGGAATAACATAATCTACCTCACGTGGGTCAGAGTTAGTATCCACCATTGCGAAAACTGGAATGTTTAATTTCTGAGCTTCTTTTAATGCAATATGTTCTGCTTTAATATCTACAATGAACAATGCTGCAGGAAGTCTTGACATGTCAGCAATTGAACCTAAATTTTTATCTAATTTAGCACGAAGACGATCTACTTGAAGACGTTCTTTTTTAGACAAAGTCATAAAAGTTCCATCTTTCTTCATTTTATCGATGGTAGCCATTTTTTTAACAGCTTTTCTAATTGTAACGAAATTCGTCAACATTCCACCAGGCCATCTTTCAGTGATGTAGGGCATGTTGGCAGCTTTAGCTTTTTCAGCTACGATATCTTTAGCTTGTTTTTTGGTAGCTACGAATAAAATTTTTCTACCTGATGCAGCGATTTTTTTTAAAGCTTCGTTAGCTTCTTCAATTTTTGCTGCCGTTTTATATAGATTGATAATGTGAATTCCATTACGTTCCATATAAATGTATGGAGCCATATTTGGATCCCATTTTCTAGTCATGTGTCCAAAGTGAACACCTGCTTCTAGTAATTCTTTTACTTCTACTTTGTTTGACATTTTTTATTTAGTTTACGTTCTGTTGATTAGCAATGTTCCTTTTGGCTTTAAGCTTTTGGCTTCATTTAGATGCTAAACTAATTCCTACCTCAGTAGGCAACAACAACATTGTTTTTAATTTAATAAATAGGTTTTGCGCGAATGGCACAAAACAGGTAATATTAACGTTTAGAGAATTGGAATCTCTTACGAGCTTTCTTCTGACCGAATTTTTTACGTTCTACCATTCTTGGGTCTCTTGTTAATAAACCTTCTGGTTTTAAGATGGCTCTGTTTCCTTCGCCAACTTCACACATTGCTCTTGCTAAAGCCATTCTTACAGCTTCTGCTTGACCTGTTGAACCACCGCCGTATACATTTACTTTTACATCAAAGTTGGTTACATTTTCTGTCATAGACATTGGTTGTAACACTTTATATTGTAAAGTTGCTGTTGGGAAATAAGTTGCAAATGGTTTTTTGTTTACAGTAATTGTCCCTGTTCCTTCAGAAACGTAAACACGTGCAACAGCACATTTTCTTCTACCGATTTTGTGAATTACTCCCATTACTTAAGATCGTTTAGGTTAACTGTTTTCGGTTTTTGAGCGCCTTGTTTGTGCTCTGCCCCTACAACAACATTTAAATTTCTGAAAAGTTCTGCCCCTAATTTATTTTTAGGTAACATTCCTTTTACTGCTTTTTCAACTAATAATGCAGGGTTTTTTGATTGCAATACTTTAGCAGTTAAAGTTCTTTGTCCTCCTGGGTAACCGGTATGACGCATGTAAATTTTGTCATCCATTTTTTTACCTGTAAGGTTGATTTTTTCTGAGTTGATAACAATTACGTTATCTCCACAGTCCATGTGTGGTGTATAACTCGGCTTGTACTTGCCTCTCAAGATCATAGCGACCTTTGATGCAAGACGTCCTAAGTTATGACCGTCAGCGTCTACCACAATCCATTCTTTGGATACGGTTGCTTTGCTTGCTGATACTGTTTTGTAGCTTAATGCGTTCACAATAATTTATTTTAATTAAACATTCCATTCCGAATACGGAATACCGAAATTCGGACTGCAAAAGTACACTTTTTTATTTCAAATGCAAACTGCATTAAAAATTTCTTTTATATTGAAAATCAGCAAAGAAGAAATTACCATTAGCGTTGATTTAATATGTTGTAAATATTTGTTTATAACTTCAATGCTTATTCTTATAAATATTTATAAAAAAGAGTATTCAAATATCGCAATTTTTATGTTACTTTACATTTCATTTTAAATCTAATTTTAAGAACTATGAAGGAAAAAGCTACATTAAAGCAAATTGCAAAGGCATTAAACGTCTCTGTTTCTACTGTTTCTAAGGCCCTAAATGATAGTTCAGAAATTAGTGAACCTACAAAAATCAAAATTCAAGAATTTGCCAAATTAAAAAACTATAAGCCGAATATCACCGCGCTAAATCTTAAAAATAGAAAAACAAAAACGATTGGAGTAATTATTCCAAATATTCTTAATTCGTTTTTCGCTAAAGTTTTTACAGGAATCGAAAAAGTGGCTGACGAAAAAGGATACCACGTTATTACTTGCATATCTAATGAATCACTTGAAAAAGAAATTCATACTTTGCAAATGCTTAG
>JBBALV010000003.1:0-159571 GCA_040402815.1 Flavobacterium sp. | reverse complement strand
ATGCAACCGACCCGCAATATCCTGACAAACTGATTACTTATATTGAACGCTATAATTTACATCAATATGATGCACAAGTACTCGAAATTGATTTTAAACCTGTAGAAAAGAAAGAAATATTAATTGTTAGCAACAAAGATCAATCGTTTTATGAAGTGCAAAAAGGAGACACCCTCTACTCCATATCTAAAAAATTTAACAAAACCGTTGAAGAACTTATGAAAAAAAATAATCTTTCCGACAACGCGCTTGCTCTTGGTCAGAAACTAATAGTGGACTAATTTCTAGTTAAAACAACAATTCTTAATAAGGACATAAAACTCCAATGCAATTCAGTTTTGGAGTTTTTTATTACGAAGATTACAGATAATTACCATTACAAATTTCAAAAAAAACTATCTTTGCTTTTGACAAACAACAACAACACAATGAAAATTTTACTACTAGGCGCTGGAGGAAGAGAGCATGCTTTGGCTTGGAAAATGATACAAAGTCCCTTGTGTCAAAAACTATTTGTAGCCCCAGGCAATGCCGGTACAAAATGCATCGCATCAAATGTATTACTAAACATTCTCGATTTTGAAGCTATAAAAACCTTTGTACACCAAGAAGCAATCAACATGGTAGTTGTTGGTCCCGAAGACCCTTTGGTGCATGGTATTTATGATTTTTTCAAAAACGATGCAACGCTACAAGACATTGCTGTTATTGGTCCTTCAAAAATTGGAGCACAGTTAGAAGGCAGTAAAGAATTTGCCAAAGAATTCTTGGTAAAACACCACATCCCTACAGCCGCTTATGCTAGTTTTACTAAAGAAACTTATTCTGTAGGTTGTACGTTTTTAGAAACGCTGCAACCGCCATATGTTTTAAAAGCAGACGGTTTGGCGGCAGGAAAAGGCGTTTTGATTGTACAAAATTTAGGAGAAGCCAAAACCGAGTTGGGCAATATGCTGCTCCACGATAAATTTGGGCAAGCAAGTTCAAAAGTGGTTATCGAAGAATTTCTAGACGGAATAGAATTGAGTTGTTTTGTACTCACAGACGGAAAAAACTATAAAATATTACCCACTGCAAAAGATTATAAACGCATAGGTGAAGGCGATACCGGTCTGAATACAGGTGGAATGGGTGCCGTTTCTCCCGTTCCTTTTGCCGATGCACTATTGCTAGAAAAAATTGAAACCCGGATTGTAAAACCAACTATCGAAGGTTTACAACAAGATGGAATAGCCTATAAAGGCTTTGTTTTTATTGGTTTAATCAATGTAGAAGGGGAACCGATTGTGATAGAATACAATGTCCGAATGGGGGATCCCGAAACCGAAGTGGTTATACCGAGATTGAACTCCGATTTAGTGCAATTGTTTGTAGCTGTAGCCAACGGAAATTTAAATGAAATAGAATTGGAAATTGACTCAAGGAGTGCGGCAACAATCATGATGGTTTCCGGCGGTTATCCCGAAGAGTACGAAAAAGGAAAAATAATTTCCGGTATCGACACCGTTACAGATAGTTTGGTATTTCATGCTGGCACGACGACTTTCAACAATGAAGTGGTAAGCAATGGCGGTAGGGTTTTAGCTGTTACCTCATTCGGAAACAACTTCGCTGAGGCCATAAAAAAATCTTACCAAAATATAGAAAAACTACATTTTGATAAGATGTATTTTAGAAGAGATATTGGCAATGATTTATAAAAATCTGCTATTTCCCTTTTATAAGGTTTAATGCAATTTATTTTAAAAACGAATGCGCTGTAGTATCTTGGTTTTCTTCACCGTTTTCTTGGTGTAATTTCAATTGTTTGATCCAATATACCATAGCTACAGCACAAATAACCATAAAGATCCAATTGATGGTATTAGCAGCAAACCAACTGCTTAATTCTAATTTTCTTAAAAAATCGTGTAACACGAAAAAAATGTTTTCAAATAACCATTGAATTCCTTCAAAAAATGCTTTCATCGCCTTTATTTTAGTTGTTAATTGTATACTTTGTCTTTTAGTATTCTATTCTTATGAAAAAAAATATTTCTAGTTTGGTTTCCTCTTCGTACAAATAGTATATTTACATCCACAAAAGTATAAAATATCCTTATGATTACAACTATTTTTAACAAATCTAGACCATTTAATTATATATTAATAATTTCTTCCCTGATTTTATGCTTCTTATTACTTGAATATAAACATAATGAATGGCAAAATTCCTATTTTTTAATAGCAAAAAAAACAGGATTATTCCTATTACTCATTGCTTCTTTACTGCTTACTAATTTTATATCTAAACGAAATGGACTAAGTAAAGAAACTACTTTTCCTATGCTTTTTTATTTATTGTTTTTAATTCTATTACCATCAACTTTGGATAATTTTAAATTAGTTGCTTCCAACTTTTTTGTTTTATTGAGTTTTAGGAAGTTAGTTTCATTACAATCGTTAAAAATGACAAAAGAAAAAATATTCGACGCGTCAATTTGGATATTTGTAGCCACATTGTTTCATTTTTGGAGTATTTTATATTTGATATTGCTCTTTTCTACAATAATAATTCATGTTTCGAGAGATTATAGAAATTGGTTATTGCCTTATATTGCATTTTTTTTAGTGGCCATTATTTTTCTATTTGCATCCTTATTTTTTAATACGTCATGGATTTATCAATTCATCGATAGTGTTCATACAAATTTTGATTTTGATTATTTTGCCAATTCCTTTCAAAATATTTCATTTTCTATTTATACTGCTATTGCTGCATTATTTTTTATTGCACAAAATCTTTCTTTGTCTAGTAAACCTTTGATTTTGAATGCGGCATACAAAAAAACAATAATGTCCTTTTTGATTGGAATAACCATTTTTCTAATTTCACCTCATAAAAATAATTCGATGTTACTATATACTTTCATGCCACTTTCGGTTATGGCTGCAAGTTATATTGAAGAATCACAGATAAAATGGATGAAAGAAACTACCGTAGGAATTATTATAAGTTTATGTATACTTTCGTTCTTTTTTCAAATGTAATTTATTGCTTTAGTAGTCAAAATACCAGTTAAATATGTCTGCACGAATGCCCAATGTAAACCAAGAAGTGTTTTCTCTTAAAACAGTAGTTGTTTCAACTGTTGGATTCCAATTTCTAAAAATGAAACTACCGAATAATTTCAAATTCGTTACAGGATTTAGCAAATATCCTGCTTGAACATCTGCCATAAAAAGCGTCGTTCTATTTCCTTGACCAATGGTTACGCCTGTATCAAACGGACGATTTTCGTTATAATTTTTGTACATATTTCCTCCATAATTAAAGCCATCTTCTGTAGTATCAAAGTCCAATCCACGAATGCCGAAAGTTAGTTTTGCATCTGCAAAATACCTCCCTTTGTGAAAACGTGCAATTGCAATTACTTCTTTAAAATTACCCCCCCACGGATGCCCCATACTTTGGTTATTATGCCCATAATTGGTCAAAGGATCGCTATGGGAATAAACATAAGGGCGCACATGATTGTATTCCAATTGCATTAATAAATTTTCGACAGTAAACGCATTATAATACTTGATACCCAATTGATACCCATATTTATTTTTCCAACTTTGATTTTGCGCTTTTACTTCGCCTAAAGAAAATTCGTCTAATAGAAACTGACCGTAAAGATTAATTTGATTGTTCCATTTATATTTTGCAGTAAGTCCCAGAACAGCATTTCCACTTCGTGCAGAAGAGCTAAACTCTACCGACCGATAAAAAATTATAGGATTGACAAAATTTAAATCAAAACCTCTATTGTTGGTATCTGCCCAAACTACTGATTCGAAAAAACCTATATTTAAACGATTGCTAGCATTCCAACTCAAGTAATGGTTCGCCATGTATTTTGTAGTGTACGTGCGCTCTAATGTAGCATCAGGACGCACATCTTTAAGCCACATATAGGTATTTGTGTATTTAATCTTCCAGAATGTAGTGTTGATTTTAAAAAATGGATAGGGACTTGCGGCATCACCCATTAATAGTGATCGGTATCCATCACCTAAAAAATTTCGAGCATAACCTAACTGCATATTAATAAACTTGCTAGGAGTGTAAGTCAAATTGGCTTCTGCCGATGGAATATCGTAAGCATCAGTTTTGAACCGTTTGGCAATACCTATCCCTGGAATAATAGCAGGATCGCCGCCACTTGGTTTAATTGATTCAGCATAATTATTATAATAATCCGCAAAACGCCCTTGACTTTCAAAAATAGTTGTTGTAAAAACAAGCTCCTCTCCCAGCCCACCTTGCATTTGTAACGCTCTAGTGTTTTGAAAAGTACTAGACGAAACAATATTAGAAGTACTTCTGCCAGTTCTTAAATCTAAAATTGGATTCATAGTGAACCAATAGCCCTCTCCTTGAACTTGAACTAAATTTTCATCAAATATTTTTTTAACCCACCATCCATTTTGATTGGTAAGTAATTTTTGAATTTCGGCTTTTAAATTATAATATTTTGAAACCTCGTAATACGTATAAGGTTTTGAAGCAGTGTGATTGTTACTGCCCATAACATTCATTTGTTCGTCAAATTGAGCGTAAAAGCTATGAGAAAATGGAATATTGAGTTGGCTTTTATATATAGGATTATCAAATTTTTTATAAACGATACTATCCAACTCAGTCAAAATAATATTCTTATTATTTTTAAAAAAAGACATTTCTTGAGTTTCGGAAACTATTTTATTTGGATCTTGTAATGGAATTGCAATTTTAATTGTGTATTTTGAATAAGTAACATTGCCATTAAAAGTTGATGGTTTAACTTGTGGTAAAGCCGAAAAAACACGTTGACATTCCTGAATCAATTCGGGATAAATGGCATCAACATACTGCACTTTAAAGGTTCCCATAGCGTCAACTTCAAAAAGCACTTCTACATTTCCTTTATAATCTATTTGCTTTAAATTTTTAGAGACTTGAAAGTTATTGAAAATAAATTGCTGTAAATTGGAATAAAAACAGGATTCTATATCCGAAGGGATTTTATTTTCACAATTGGGAAAAACCGGAAATTGTTCTGATTTTTTGTATTGTGAAAAAGAAATAAAAGAAGTAAAAAGAAGTAAAAAAAGTAAGTATTTCTGTTTCATTAGCTAATAAATAATCATTTTTCAAATATAAAAAAAAC
Organism: Flavobacterium sp.; assembly: GCA_040402815.1. Classification (GTDB taxonomy): domain Bacteria; phylum Bacteroidota; class Bacteroidia; order Flavobacteriales; family Flavobacteriaceae; genus Flavobacterium. The sequence goes on along the minus strand of JBBALV010000003.1, from coordinate 154,394 downwards.
CTACCGAAGTAGGTCTTGATTTCTATTTATTTTGAAGTATTCGCGTTTTGAGATTCATTGATGCAAGAATTGAAATTACAGCAAAAAGTCCTCCTAACGAATTAGCAAGAACATCCAAAATATCAGCTTTTCTTGTAGTGGTGAAAATTGCTTGCGCCACTTCAATTAGTATTCCGAAAAGGAGTGAAAATAAAAAAGCATAAATTAATGTCTTTTTCAATGATAGTTTAATTTTCTTAAAATAAAAATAAAAAAACCATAATGTTGTTAACACAAAATGAAAACTACAATGTCCAAGCTTATCAGATACTTTAGGAAAATTTGACAACTCATCCGATTCTACTAAAGAAAAAAAGGTTAGTATTCCTGACCATATCAATGCCAAAAACAAGAAAATTTTATTAAGCACCAATTAATGTTTTATATGCTTCACTTGAAAGTAATTCGTTTAAGTCATCAACATTCGACACTTTAACTTTTACCATCCAACCTGCTCCATAAGGATCTTTGTTTACTTTTTCAGGATCACTTTCGAGTGTTTCATTAAATTCAATTATTTCACCAGCAAGTGGTAAAAATAAATCTGATACTGTTTTTACGGCTTCTACGGTTCCAAAAACCTCATCTTTGTCTAATGTTTGATCTAGCGTTTCCACCTCAACATATACGATGTCGCCTAATTCTTTTTGTGCAAAATCAGTAATACCAACTGTTGCGACATCACCTTCTAGACTTACCCATTCATGGTCTTTTGTGTACTTTAAATTGCTTGGAATGTTCATTTTTTTTAATATTTATGTTATAAATTTTTTTTAATTACCAAAATTATATCGGATTGTAAAACCAGACCTAATGTTGGTTATGGGATAGGATGTTGAAATTACTGCCTTAGAAAAGGAATGATCATAATAGAAAATTGCAGTAAGATTTTTACTAAAAGAATAATCTGCTGTTAATTTTATAGACCAAATATCTTGTCCCCCAGCCAATTTATTATTGTCGTAATCTAAGTAGCGAACAATAGTTTTGGTATTTCTTAGTGAAAAATCGGCTTTGATATTGATGTCACTTTTAATTATTCCTGCAGGATTATCGGCTAACGAACTATTTAGTGTTACATCTTTAATGCGGTAACCTAATCCTAAAATATATTCTAATCCTTTTACTTCTGTCAACAGATTATTGTCAAAACTCATTGATAACGCTCTCTCTTTTTTCATTTCTGCAACAATTTTAATCGAGCTTTTTAGTTCCATATCCATTTTGATTAGTGGATTGAATTGTTCGACTAAATTCACATTAGCTATAAGTGTCTTATTATTATAATTACCTCCCGCATCCATACCTGATGGTCCTGCATCAGTGCCATTTGGAGCGGCATCGTATTTAAAATTAGAGCGCATAGAGTTGATAGTGTAAGAAGACTTGTAACCATGTTGGAAAGAAAAACGTTTAAAGTTTTCTTTGAAAAATTCGAATCGCATCAAACCACTATATTTAATAGTCCAGTTTGGCAACGGTATATTTCTGATTGCATTTAATGAAACACCAGATGCCGAAGTTCCTGTATAAGCGGCCATAAATGCTGGTAAAAGAACGGCTTGATTGTTTCTTCCGAAACCTATTGGATATCCAATATTACTGGAATAATTTGCAAAATTAGGATCAGTTGCTACGGGAATTGGGTGTGTTGCATCACCATACCTAGGAATTGAACCTCCATAATAATCTGCCGCTAATCGGTCTGCTACAACAATTCGATTGCTTCTAAAATTATCAAATGCAGCAGATGAAATTTCATCACTTTGACCAAATGCGGTACCAATTAATATGGTTGAGGTTGCATAATTACCAAATTCATAAGGAGAACGAGAATGATAAACACCATTACTAACATCGTATTGTTCTGAATAATTATTCATCAATGTTCGGTTGGCAATTAATTCAATTTTAAAATCGGGAAACAAATCAATACTTGCATTCAAATCCAATATTTTTGAATTTACACGCGTATAATTTTGATTGAATTCAGGATAATCCGTCAACCAACCACTTTGGGCAGCCACGTATCGGACATCAGCTTGATCACCAAATACAAATCCAAGAGAAGGTCGAGACGAACCTAAAAATCCGATACTTGGTGTATAACCAGGTAATACTGTTCCTGCCGTTTCCGTATAATTGGCTTGTATCATTTTTATTCCAGTAATAAAACCTATCAAACCATTTTTAAAAATACTGCCTTGTTTTTCTTCTACTGGTCGTGTATTGGTAATTTTTTCGCCTGGTTTAGGTGCTTTTGAAGGTGGTGCTTTTGGAGTTGATTTGTTGTTTTTAACCAATCCAATATATTTATAAAAAGAATCCATATTAAATGTAGTATTCAATTTTTTTGTACTGTTGTTCTGTATGGTATTCCCTAAATTATAGATGGTTCCATTGGCTGCTTCAAAAGAAGACATCGCTTGTGAAGCACGTTGCCAATTGTAATCACTTGTATAAGTTGCTGTTGATTTTACAAAGCTTAAAACCGGAATCTTATTCAATGGCAAATCATAATTGGCTGTCAATTGTTGATTGTGTTGATTAGGCTCTCCGATGTTCCAGTAATCGTTCCAAATATCCAAATTGTTATTGGAATTTCCATTGGAGTCTAAATAATTTCTAACTATGTTACTAGTAGAAGCTGTAAAATTTAATTTCAGCGCTTTGGTTAAATTGTAATTAAAACCGTATTGATAATTAAACAAGTAATTCCTTCTATACAACGGATCAAGATCTACTCCTGCAACATCAACCTGACGAAATTGCTGACGGTTATATTGCCTTAAAAAGCTGGAACTAAAAGTAATGTTGGACGGTAAGTAATTAAAATTAAAATCACTCAACAATTTCCAATAGTCACTTTTCTTCATGAATTTGGTTTTTTTGAAAGGCTCAAGTGGCTTTGATTTAAAACTATAGGCATAATCTACCGAAGTTCTAAGTTGTTGGTCTAAATATTCTTGAATTTCAAAATCGTGTTTAAATGTTTGGTTTAAGGAATACGATAATGTTAAATTCTCTGGATCATATATATGTTGTTTTTGGTCGGGACCTCTTTCTTTTTTAACACCAATAAAATTGATACTTTGTGTCTTCGTATAATCTATGGCTCTATTTCGTATTTTATCTCTTTCATTTGCATCTGTTGTAATACTCAGCAATTGATCCAGTTGAATATCTTGGTTAAACGGGTCGTATTTTGGTGTAATAATTTGTTCCCCTATTCCGTAATTGAATGGCAAAACAACACCCCACTTTTTAGGCATTAATTTACCTATATTAAGATTTGTAACAATGTTATATTGTTTAGAATCTACTCTACTTCTTTGGTTTGAATTTTCTTCTAAGCCACCAAAACCAATAGTACTCATTCTTCCTGTTGCGGAAAGTGTTGCTAAATCGGCAAAATTAGTATCTAATGATGCTATTGCTGCCATTCCACCTTTGTTGTCTATTCCTGCTAAACGAAGTTCGTTGAACCAAACTTCGCCTTTCACATTTTTATGGGCTAATGCTACACCATTCGGGTCGGTACCATGAAGCGTATTATTTTTAACACCTACCATTAAGGTTCTTACCATTCCAAAATTAGGATTTCCTTTTACGCTAAATCGCATACTATTTGGCGTTAGTGGAATTGATTCGTCTAAATCATGGTCGGTTAAAGTATAAACACCATCTGCTGAAAAATGGGTTGGGTCATGATCTTGCAAAGCCATGATTTTAATTTTGGTCAGTAAAGAAGTAGCAAAATCGATATTGTTTTCTTCTGGCCAAATTTTTTCTGAAGTAGAAGCATCATCCCATCTCGTTTTTTTGAGTGGTCGTTCAATTTGATAATAATTTTGAGTAAAATCATTCCCAAAACGAATAAAGCCACTTATCTCATTATCTTGTAATCCTGAATTACCAGAAAGTTCGCTCTCTAATGATTCCGCATGTAGAAACATTTTAAGTTTGTTATATTGGCGCATGTCCACACTTACATTTTTAAATACGGCTCTTGAATCGCCAGGTTCCAATCCTGCTTTAGTAACCCGCAAAGATAATGCTTGTTCATTTTGATTGATAACGGTATTGTTACTATACATTTGTTCTCTAACTACTCCGGGAGGCGACATGTATTTAATTGGAGTTCGGTTAGAATTTTCTTGAATATTTACCGTCAAAACATCAAAACCTGTGTCATCATCATCAGGGTTAGTGTCACTTGGATCCAATGAATTTACATAGCGTCTCCATTCGCCTCGAACCAATTCTAAAGTTCCAAAACGTAACGTTATATCCTGAGGAAATCCGGTCATAAACATTCTCATAAATTGAATGGAACGGAATCCATCTATTGTTCCAAATTTTTCTTGATTGGCGCCTTGGTCAATAGGTATTTTAAATTGAATCCATCGACTAGTTATATCTGCACCACCTGCAGGATTAGCCGCTGTTGCATTTCTTACATCGGAAACATATTTATCGCCTACAACCATATTAGGTTTCAAGTCTACTTCATATTGATAATAAGCGTTTATGGTATTCATCGTATTATCTCTATTGATATCCTCAGCATCTGGTAACGTGGTATTTCCTCGGCTGCTGTCGGTTACATTTACAGGCGAGTTTTTTTCAAATCCATTATAGTTTTTGTACCGTTCTAAAACATTTCCTCCTGTATTCAAATAATAAATATAGTTATCCGCCGCGGGGTCAGAAAGACCAGCAAATGCTGCTGGAAATTGTTTAGCTTCTCCTAAATCAGAAAGTCCATCTAAACCAACATCTTGAACGTTTCGATTGGCCTCGTTGGTGTCAAAAGCATAGATTAACGATTGAGACATCGGAATTTCACCCCATGCTGTTGTGGTAGTATTTCTCACGGCACCACTTTCTGGCAATCCATTTTCATATTGCTTATGCCCATCACGAAGTATATCTTCAGAAATTTGACCTAAATTTAGGAATAACTTTCCTGTATTAATTAATGGAACTTGATTGTTTTTATAAGGGTCAAGTAACCAAAATTGAATATATTCAACATTACCTTGTTCAAAGTTAGTTGAATTTATAGGTCGCATCATTCCTCCAAAATTTTCGGTTGGATTAGGCAAAACGTTTCCATTTGCTAAATCACTGAAATTATAAGGTCCTCTTTCCGATGGATAATAACTTAGATCCAGTGTATTTACGACAGTTGATTGACCATCTGCAATGTCATTATTTGGAAACAATTCTTTAATGTAAACTCTTCTTACATTATCCAAAGCCATGTCCTCATCATTAATTCCTGGAGGTCGTTGCCCTGTAAAAAAGATAGGGTCAATAGTATGCCAAGCCAATTTTGCTCTTTTAAAACCATCATTCAAAGAAACCGGGGGATCAATCCCATCGGTCAAACCAAAACTAGTATAGGATGAAATACTACTTTTCCATAACGGAACGGATGACATGCTCCATGATAAAGGAGAACGCATATCTATCGACGTTTGTGTACCCTCAAAATCATCAACATAAATTGTCGCTTCCCCTTGAAATTTATCAGCACTTGGGGTGTCTGGTTTCAAAAAGGCTACTTCTCCTCTAAAGGAAAGGTTAGAAACTACATCAGTATCAACAAAAGGAAGTTTATTGACTAATCTGGTAAAAAGAGGTACTTCAGTTGAGAAATTAGTATTGAATCCAAATATCGTATTACTAACAGATTCCTGTCCATAACTCGATTTTTGAGTTAGGGGTTTTTCTGTTAATTTTAAAACTGTAGCTCCAATTAAAAATTTGTCTGAGAATTTGTGTTCCACATTCAAACCCATAAAAGTTTTGGTTTGTTGTCCAAAAACAGCATTGTTTTCTACTGAAATTTGAATAGGAATATTAGATGTCTTCAATGATGGATCTAAAATTTGAACACGACCTAACTGATAATTTACAGAATAATCTAAACCTTCTATTAAGACCCTTCCACCTGCAGTTACTACTACAGAACCCTTAGGAATATTGAAGGCGCCTATAGAAATTCCGTCACCACCAGTTGATTTGTATTTTCCTCTAAGTTGGAACTTATTTTTTTCGCTACTTTGTAATGCGCCAGCTTGAGTAGTGGAATACATGTTTCTAAAAACATATTTGGCTTGGTTGGAGTTATACGATAATGGATCATTATACAATTCAGCTCCAGAGTTGGAAGTCAGTTTTTTAAATAAATGCTTTCCAAAAGGCTCTACAGTTGTAAAAATAATGCTGCCGTTTTGGGTGTTTACAGTAAGTCCTGGTATAAAATCAAAAAAACCATCACCTCCACCGTTATCTTGAGGGTCGCCATTACTGTTGAGACGATCTACATTGAAAACCTTTAACAATGGTGTTTTTTCCACATTAGATGGAAGTGGTGTTGGGGCAATTGCTGAAATATAATTTAAAGGCGATGGGTCAGTATAAAGGATATTAAACCTAAAATCTTCTTTTTCCAATTGACCTCCAGGAGCAATTTGATACACGTTTTTCATCATTAGATTCCAAACGGGATTTTGAACATTGACTAAACTGCTTTTAAGCATTTTTAACACCAAACTTTGTGTAATAATGGATTGACCCGTTGATGGCGTGCTTGGCTGACCAACAACTGTTGATTCTACGCCACTATTTCCAAATTCTCCTACTTGATATACTTTGTCTCCAATCGTATATTGATAGGCAACGCCAATAATTTCGTCATTTGAAAAACGTTGTTGAAATGAGATGTACCCCAATTGTGGATGAAAAGTATATTCGGATGCAGTTAATTTTCTTGCATTTTCAAGTTTAGAATAATCTTGCCCTTCAGCTACAGTTCCAGCAGTAGTGAAAGAAGAATTGGTGGTAGTAGATACTTCTCGAATGGAGGAATTTAAAAAACCACCACCCGTACTGATTAAAGCAGGGTCATATTTATTATTAGAATTATCTGATGGAGAATCTACAGGACTTGAGAAAAATCCTGCAGTATTATTTAATTTTACAATTTCATTATCAGCAAATCCTGTCAATTGAGATTCCCCCAAATCTTGTAAAGTAACAATGTTTCTTAAATTGTTGTCGTTGGTAGTAATTCTGTTATTTCTGTTTGTTACCCATACCTCTATTCGAGTTATTTGAACACGACTATCAATTAATGGATAGTTTTTTAGTGCAGCATCATACCTATTTCTAAAATATTGTGATAGAAAAAAGTGTCGGTCGGCATCGTAATCTAAAGCAAATATATTGAACTCTTGAACCGAACCACCTCCTTGGGCTGCCACCGCTTTTGTTTGAGATTTTTGCTCCGAATAAACGGCAGTAATAGTCGTTTTTCCAAATTGAAATTGGGCTTTGACACCAAATAAACTTTGAGCTCCTTTAATCAAAGAACTTGTTAAAGGCATACTTACATTTCCAAATTCGAGCTTTTGTAAAATATTATCTTCCTCGGGTGCATATTCTAGTTTTATTAAATTTTGAAACGCAAAAGTAGATTGCGTATCATAATTTGCATTTACATTTAGCCGCGTTCCTACTTTTCCCATCAAACTCATATTGATTCTTTGATTAAAATCAAATGTAGTTGTAGTTCTGTTTCTAGGAGATAAGGAAGGGTTGTCTTGTTTTGTATACCGGATTCCCAAATCCATTTCAACTGATCCTGTTGGTTTTACGTCTATGGTATTACTCCCGAAAATGGTTTCAAAGAAACTATTATTTACATAGAATTTTGGAAGTAAATCTTTTTTAGCCGCTTCACTTCCTGTTTTTTTACCATCGATAGCGTCTGATTTTTCTTTAAAATACTTGCGCATGGCTTCTCTGTTGACTAATTCTTGGTATTCTTTTGGGGTAAGAATTACAGGATATTTTATATCAAATTCACCAACTTTACTCGTGTAAATATAACGATCTGTTACAGGGTCATAAGTATATGCAGCTACAATACTTGGTGGGTTTTTTAAATCCATTTTACCTTTATTGTAACCAATGGTATCTTTTGGTTTCTCTTCAACTTGAGCAGAAACGGTATGAAATGAAATGAAAACCAATAGAAAAATACTGATTTTCAAAATACAATTTGAGCTAATTAAATAGATTGTTTTCAACTATTATAAATTTTTTAAAGCTTGTTTTATAATAGATTCAACAGAAGCCGTCGGATCCTCTCGAACTATTTTTTCTACTATTCTTTCAGAGGTTTTTCTAACAAAACCCAAAACCTCCAAAGCAGATAACGCTTCATCGCGATTTGTATTGTATTGATTGAAAGAAACTTCATCAATTGCATATAGTTTTAACACTTTGTCTTTTAAATCCAAAATTACACGCTGTGCGGTTTTACTTCCAATTCCTTTTATAGATTGAATTTTAACCAAATCAGCAGAGGCAATTGCTTGTATAATTTGTTTAGGCTCTATAGAGGAAAGCATAGTTCGTGCAATCGAAGCACCTATTCCCGAAACAGAAAGTAACATTTTAAAAATTTCTCTTTCAGATTTTTCTACAAAACCAAACAAAGTGTGTCCATCTTCTTTTATTTGAAGATAAGTAAACAATTTAATAAAGTCGGATGTGGGAAGTAGTGAATAAGTATGTAATGAAATATTAATATGGTAGCCAACACCTCCACAGTCAATCACTACTTCAGTTGGTGTTTTTTCTACTAATTTTCCTTGAATGTGTGCAATCATTATTTTAAAGTAATTTCCAAATGTAACAAAAATCTTTTATTGTATGTTATGCTATTCATCAACATTCACAAAATTATTAAAAGCTAAGCATTAGTTATTTTTACTTTTTTTTCTTTTTCTTGCGCGTCAATTACTGCAATTGCTGTCATATTTACCATTTCTTCTACGCTTGCGCCCAACTGAAAAATATGCACAGGCTTGTCCATCCCTAATATTAGTGGACCAATGGAATCTACTTTATACAACTCTTTCAAAAGCTTATAAGTAATGTTTGCTGATTCTAAATTAGGAAAAATGAGCGTGTTTACTTTTTTTCCTGCTAGCTTTGAAAACGGAAATTTAGCCTTTAATAATTCCGGATTTAATGCAAAATCGGCTTGAATTTCGCCATCAATTATCATGTTGGGATAATATTTATGTAAATAGGATACGGCTTCTCTTACTTTTGAAGCACCTGCGTTAGTTGAAGAACCAAAGTTAGAATATGAAATCATGGCAATAACGGGGTCTATACCAAACATTTTTGCTGCATTGGCAGTCATAATAGCAATTTTGGCTAAATCGTCTGAAGATGGATTAATATTTATGGCGGTGTCCGACAAAAACATTGGACCACGATTGGTCATCATCAAATTGGTAGTTGCAACAAGTGACACGCCTGGCGCTTTGTCTATCAATTGTAAAATTGGTTTTACTACTGAAGGGTAACTTCTCGAATGACCCGTAAGTAAAGCATCTGCTTCACCTTCATTCACCATCATAGCGGCAAAATAATTGCGTTCCCGCATTAATTTTTGAGCATCTAATAACGAAATCCCTCTTCTTTGTCTGGACTTCCAATACGTTTTAGCAAATTTATTTCTACGGGCTTCTTCTTCATTGATTTTTGGATCAATAATCGGAACATCGGCATGAAAACCTAATTCTTCTTTAAGTTCCAAAATGATTTCTTTGTTTCCTAATAAAATTGGATAACAAATGTCTTCTTCATAAGCAATTTGAGCTGCTTTAAGTACATCCAGATGATCGGCTTCTGCAAAAACAATTCGTTTCGGGTCCATTTTAGCACGATTCATAATCATTCGCAACATTTTATTATCATTACCCAAACGATTCAATAATTCGTCTTCATACTTGTTCCAATCCGTAATTGGATTTAGCGCTACACCCGATTCCATTGCAGCTTTAGCAACTGCTGGGGCAACAGTAGTTATCAATCTTGGGTCAAACGGTTTTGGAATAATATAATCTCTACCAAAATTCAATTTGGTTTCTCCATAAGCAATATTCACTTGTTCAGGAACGTTCTCTTTTGCTAAAGCCGCTAAAGCACGAACAGCTGCCATTTTCATTGCTTCGTTAATTTTTGTAGCACGAACATCTAAGGCTCCTCTAAAAATATAGGGAAATCCGAGCACATTATTCACTTGATTTGGATGATCAGAACGACCAGTTGCCATAATAATGTCCTTTCGGGTAGCAATGGCAATATTATAATCGATTTCAGGAATTGGGTTAGCCATTGCAAATACAATAGGGTCATCAGCCATATTTAGTAACATTTCTGAAGTCAAAATATTTCCTGCCGAAAGTCCTAAAAAGACGTCTGCTCCAATCAAAGCAGTTTTCAAATCGATATTAGGCAAACCTTTGGCATATTTTTGTTGAAGTGGAGACAAGTCAGTTCTTTCTGATGACAGCACACCGTCTTTATCAAACATTATAATATTGCTTTCTTTGATTCCTAAAAGCACGTATAAATTGGCACAAGCCAATGCAGCAGAACCAGCTCCAGAAACTACTACTTTTACGTTTTCTGTTTTTTTATCTGCCAACTCTAAAGCATTTAATAGAGCAGCCGAGGATATAATTGCAGTTCCATGCTGATCGTCATGCATTACCGGAATATTCAATTCTTCAACCAATCGGCGTTCGATTTCAAAGGATTCGGGAGCTTTAATGTCTTCTAGATTTATTCCTCCAAAAGTAGGCGCAATATTTTTAACTGTTTCTATGAAAGCATCAATGTCTTTTGTTCCAACTTCAATGTCAAAAACATCAATATCGGCAAAAATTTTAAAGAGCAAAGCTTTGCCTTCCATTACGGGTTTTGAAGCTTCGGGACCAATGTCGCCCAAACCTAAAACGGCGGTTCCATTGGTGATAACGGCTACTAAATTTCCTTTAGCAGTATATTTATAAACATTATTGACGTCTTTTGCAATCTCTAAACAGGGCTCGGCTACACCGGGCGAATAGGCCAAAGACAAATCTCTTTGTGTAGCATATTTTTTGGTTGGCACTACCTGAATTTTACCAGGAGTGGGTTTGGCGTGATATAATAAGGCTTCTCTTCTTTTACTGTACTTTTCCATGAGATAGTTGTTTTATCTAACTGGCAAAGATAGGGAATTTAGAATTTTAAATTTAGTTTAGAATTTTATTTTATGGACTTGTACTTTGTGTGATAATTATATTTTTTCGAACTTCCTTCTATGTCATTAAGTATAGATTCGTAATGCATAACCGGTTAAAAAACAATAGCAAATTTTACAATCTGCCCCCACTATCTAGAGCTCTTCAAAAAATCAAGAATCACTTGCTTTAATTCCGCTTCGTTTTCAATAGGACTCATGTGCCCATCAGGAAAACTAACCAATTGTACTTTCGTTCCCTCCAATTGTTCAAGCCCTTCATTATAATTCAAGACAGCATCCTTTTTTCCTAAAATCAACATGATTTTATAAGGCGCAAAGTGCAACAAAACTTCTCTGTCTTTTCTGATTTTCATCCCTTCAAGACTCGCAACAATGCCTTGTAAAGGGGTCTTTAAAGCCTCCGCAATCACTTTTTCAACGGCTACTTTCAAGCGTTCTTGGTTGCTACTACTGAATAAATTAGCAATAGAAATCCGTATAAAAGTGGTATACTCTTTTTTAACCAAATTAATTGCTCGATCTCTATTTTTTTTACGCTCATCACTATCCGCTTTTGAAGTAGAATTTAGCAACACGAGCCCTTTAAGATAATCGGGGTACAATTCAGCAAAAGCCAAAGCCACATATCCCCCCATAGAATGCCCAACAAATATAGCTTTTCGGATATGTAATTTTGTTAAAACTTCATATACCATATCGGCATTGTCTTCCATAGCATGCACATAGCCTAAACAATCGGAGTTACCGTGTCCCAACAAATCGATAGTAACTATTCTGTTTTTTTTGCTCCATTCAGGCAAAAAAGCGTTCCACATACTTTGGTTTTCTAGAAAACCATGAAGTAGGACCACAGCAGTTCCTTTTCCGACATCGGAATACGAAATAAGAGCATTTTTATAGCGTAACTGTTTCATTTGGATTGCAAAAATAAGAATTAAAGTAGAGCTATACTTCTTGAAATTATTTTTTTGCCTTTTCATGAATAGCAGTATGAAATTCTATTTCATATTTCATCTATAGACTTTACCATTTTTAACTATTTATGCCTATTTTTGAAACGGTTTAAAATTACATTTAATAAAAATCAAATGTTTATATCACAAGGCATTAAGCCTAACAATGAATTTTGGCGTTATATTTTGGGATTTGTAGTAGTGATTATTGCCTCGTTTGTAGGGCAAATACCATTATTAATCGGTATAGCTATAAAATCAACTACCGAAGGCACCCCTTTCCCTACTTCCAACGCAGCCGTAATGACTTTTTTAGATCCCAATCTCACTTTATTTTTGGTACTCTTTACCTACGTTGCAGCGATGATTGGTTTTTATTTTGTAGTAAAATATTTCCATCAACAAAGGTTTATAGCGGTTACCACCGCTCGAAAAAAAGTAGATTGGCACCGCATTTTTTTCTCGTTTACAATCTGGTCTTGCATTTCCATAGTATCCACAACACTGGCCTATTATTCCAATCCCGAAAACTTTATAATCAACTTCAAACCCATTCCTTTTATGATTTTAGCACTCATTGCAACCGTAATGATTCCAATACAAACCAGCGTCGAAGAATACCTATTTAGAGGCTATTTGATGCAAGGGTTGGCAGGTGTAACCAAAAACAAATGGATTCCACTGTTGTTGACGTCATTGATCTTCGGGTTATTGCATATTTCCAATCCCGAAGTAACTAAAATGGGCTATATCATTATGATTTTCTACATCGGAACCGGACTTTTTTTAGGCATTCTAACGTTGATGGACGACGGAATGGAACTGTCGCTAGGGTTTCATGCTGCCAATAATCTAACTGGTGCATTGTTGGTGACTTCCGATTGGTCGGCTTTTCAAACGAATTCGATTTTAAAAGATATTTCAGAGCCCACTGCCGGATTTGATGTGATTTTACCCGTTGTGGTGATTTTTCCAATACTGTTATTTATCTTTAGTAAAAAGTACCACTGGCACAATTGGAAAGAAAAACTTACTGGTACCATTGACAATAACACTTTTAATGACAATAACACAATACAAGTATCATGAATCCTATAACTTACAACAGCGTTCACAATCGCTTTAAATTGAATGGTTTTAATTTCAACAAAGAAGATTTATGTCGAGTAGCCTATTGTTTTATTAAAGAAGGGGAAGAGTTTCAAAAACCTGTAGGCAACTTCCTGCTCGACTGGTTTGATGGTAAAGATTATATCGACATGAACACTTCAGGAAGCACTGGCATTCCAAAAGTAATCCGTGTAAAAAAACAAGCGATGGTCAATTCTGCCCTTGCAACCGGAAATTTCTTTGGATTGCAACCCGGCGATAAAGTGTTGCATTGTTTACCTATAAAATATGTCGCTGGAAAATTAATGTTTGTGCGAGGGCTAATTTTAGGTCTCGACATGGATTTTGTGGCGCCAAGCTCCCGACCAATGGCAAACCATGACACCATTTACGATTTCTCAGCCATGGTTCCGCTGCAAGCAAAACAGTCGTTGAAAGACTTAAAAAACATAAAAAAACTAATTATTGGCGGAGCAAAAATCACTGCCAAATTAGAAAAAGAGTTGCTAAAAGTGCCTACACAATGTTATGAAACCTACGGCATGACCGAAACCGTATCACACATAGCAGCAAAAAATGTTGGGGAAAAAGCCTTCACCACTTTGCCAAATGTAACCGTAGCCATCGACGACAGAAACTGTCTAGTGATTGAAGCTGCTGATATTTCTGACGAAAAAATTGTAACCAATGATTTAGTAGAACTAATCTCTGACAAGCAATTTGTCTTTCTAGGACGATTGGACAACGTCATCAACAGTGGTGGCATCAAATTGATCCCAGAACAAATAGAGGAAAAATTGGCACCACACATTCACACCCGCTTTTTTCTAGCCTCAAAGCCCGATGCCGATTTGGGCGAAAAACTAGTTTTAGTAATAGAAGGAGAAACTACTCCGCTAGACGAAACCATCTTCGACGAATTGGACAAATACGAAAAACCAAAAGAAATCATTTTTATCCCAAAATTCAAAGAAACAGCCAACGGAAAAATCATTAGAAAAGATTCTTTACTACTCGAAAACAAGAAATAAAGTTTAAAGCTCAATTTAGGTTAAACCAATAACAAAGAAAGTCCTGATTTCTCAGGACTTTCTTGCAATACATTCTAGCGTAAATAACGCCTAAATTATTCTTTTATTTCAATTTTTTCTTAATCGCTACTTCGTGGAACGCTTCGATCACATCGCGCTCTTCAATGTCGTTGTAGTTTTTAATTTGAATACCACAATCATATCCTTTAGCAACTTCTTTCACATCGTCTTTGAAACGTTTCAATGCCAAAAGTTCTCCCGTAAACACCACTACACCTTCTCTAATAATTCTAATTTTAGCATTACGAGAAATTTTACCGTCCATTACCATACAACCTGCAATAGAACCCACTTTAGAAATTTTGAATATCTCTCTAATTTCAGCAGTTCCCAATACTTCTTCTTTCATTTCTGGCGCAAGCATGCCTTCCATGGCGTCTTTCAAGTCGTCGATAGCGGCGTATATAATAGAATAGTAACGGATGTCGATTTCTTCTTTGTCGGCCAATTGTCTTGCATTTCCGGCAGGACGAACATTAAATCCAATGATAATAGCATCAGACGCAGAAGCCAACATGACGTCAGTTTCAGTAATTGCCCCAACCCCTTTATGTATAATATTAATTTGAATCTCTTCGGTAGAAAGTTTAGAGAACGAATCGGATAATGCTTCAACAGAACCATCAACGTCCCCTTTAAGGATAATATTCAATTCTTTAAATTGACCCAAAGCAATACGACGACCAATTTCGTCTAACGTAATATGACGTTGTACACGAACCGATTGTTCTCGCATTAATTGCGTACGTTTTGCTGCAATAGCTTTAGCTTCTTTCTCGTCTTCAAAAACGTTGAATTTGTCCCCCGCAGTTGCTGAACCATCCAGTCCTAAAACCGATACTGGTGTTGATGGACCGGCTTCTTTCACTACGTTTCCGCGTTCATCGTGCATGGCTTTAATCTTCCCGTGATGTTTTCCAGCAAGCATATAATCACCCACTCTTAATGTTCCGTGTTGTACAAGAATCGTAGAAACATATCCTTTTCCTTTATCTAAAAAGGCTTCGACAACAGTTCCAGACGCAGCTTTATTTGGATTTGAAGTTAATTCTAATATTTCCGCTTCTAATAAAACTTTTTCAAGTAATTCTTTTACACCTGTACCTTGTTTGGCAGAAATATCATGGGATTGAATTTTACCACCCCAATCTTCCACTAGCAAATTCATACCCGCTAATTTTTCTTTGATTTTTTCTACGTTGGCATTCGGTTTATCAATTTTGTTTATTGCAAAAATAATGGGAACATTCGCCGCTTGAGCATGAGAAATGGCTTCTTTGGTTTGCGGCATGATGTCATCATCCGCAGCAATAACAATAATAGCAATATCGGTAACCTGAGCACCACGAGCACGCATCGCCGTAAAGGCCTCGTGTCCTGGAGTATCTAAGAAAGCAATTTTTTGACCATTATCTAGCGTTACGCCGTAAGCACCAATATGCTGTGTAATTCCTCCTGATTCTCCTGCGATAACATTTTCTTTACGAATATAATCCAGTAAGGATGTTTTTCCATGATCGACGTGACCCATCACCGTTACAATAGGTGCTCTATTTAATAAATCTTCTGGTTTGTCTTCAACGGCTTGAACGGAATCTTCTAATTCAGTGGTGATGAATTCTACTTCGAAGCCAAATTCATCAGCAACAATGGTCAATGTTTCTGCGTCAAGACGCTGATTCATCGTAACCATAATTCCTAATGACATACATGTTCCGATTACTTTAGTAATTGGCACATCCATCATGATAGCAATTTCACCAACAGTAACAAATTCTGTCACTTTAATAGTTTTGCTTCCTTCGTCAATTAAACGTTGTTCATCATCTGATTTCTGACGGTGGGTGTCTCTTTTATCTCTTCTATATTTTGCTGCCTTCGATTTACCCCCTTTTTTACCTTGTAGTTTTTCTAAAGTTTCCCGAATTTGGTTTTTCACTTCTTCTTCAGTAGGCTCTACCTTTGCAACAATTGCGGGTCTATTCCCTTTAACAAATCCGGGACGCGCGCTACGGTTGGCATTAAATCCGCCGCCACCGCCAGTATTTGGAGTAATTTTATTTGGATTTGGTGCACCTGGAACACCAGGAGGTCTAGGAGTTGTTGTAGCTCCTGGCGCACCTGGTTTTGAAGGAATTCTTTTTCTCTTATTTTTATTTGCATTGTTTGCTCCAGTACCCGGTGCGATTGGTGTGCCAGGTTTATTCGGAGTTATTTTAGGAGCTTCTGATTTTTTCTTTGGTTTGTTGAATTGGGACAAATCAATAGTTTGACCTGTAAAAGTGGCTCCCGAAAGTTGTACATATTGTGTTACCACTTCCTCAGGAACTTCTTCAACAACTACAACTTTTTCTTTAGCTGCCTTTTCTTTTTTGATTTCTTTATTAACAACAGGAACGGTTTCTATCGGTTTTGTAACTTTTTTCGCTGTATTTCCTTTTAGTTTAGCTTCATCTTTCGCTTGAGGCTTAACAACAGAAGTAGATTTTAATTCTTCTTTTTCAGTAACAACAACTGGTTTTTCTTTACTAGGAGGTGAAACTTTGGCTATAGGAACTGCAACAACTTTTTTAGGATTAAGATCAATGGTTCCGACTTGCTTCGGGGCCGATACAATTGTTTTATTTGTAATAACTTCTTGTTGTCTTAATCTTTCTTCATCCAGTTTGCGTTTGTCTTCGATTTCTTTTTCTCTTTCAATACGCAAAGCTTCTTTCTCTTTTCTTTTCTCTTCACCAACTTCTTTTGAAGCTTCCTTATTGCCCCTATCGCCCGCAAACTGATTTTGTAGGATATTAAATTCCTGATCAGAAATTTTTGCGTTTGGATTAGCTTCAATAGCAATCCCTTTATCTTTTAGATAATCCACAGCTCTTTCTAACGAAATGTTTAATTCCCTTAAAACCTTGTTTATTCTAATTACTCTCTCTTCAGACATAAAACCTTTTTATTATTACCTTTTTGTTGTTGTGTTGTTAGACTGATTTAATTGGCATTAAATTCGTCTTTCAATATGCGCATTACATCTAAAATTGTTTCCTCTTCTAGATCGGTTCTTCTAACCAAATCATTTACATCATGTTTTAAGATGCTTCTTGCAGTATCCAATCCAATTTTTGCAAATTCTTCAATTACCCATTCTTCAATTTCATCAGAGAATTCAGTTAATTCAACATCATCTTCTTCCTCCGCAATGTTACCTTCACGTATTACATCTAATTCATAACCCGTCAATAAACCTGCTAATTTTATATTATGTCCGCCGCGTCCAATGGCTTTTGAAACTTCTTCTAATTTCAAATAGACTTCAGCTCTTTTTGTTTCTTCATTTATTTTGATCGAAGAAACTTTTGCTGGACTTAGTGCTCTTGTAATATACAATTGTATATTGGTTGTGTAATTGATAACATCAATATTTTCGTTCCCTAATTCTCGAACAATTCCATGGATACGAGAACCTTTCATGCCTACACAAGCGCCAACTGGATCGATTCTATCGTCATAAGAATCAACCGCTACTTTTGCTTTTTCGCCTGGAATTCTAACTACGTTTTTAACTAAAATTAAACCGTCAAAAACTTCTGGAATTTCTTGTTCAAATAATTTTTCTAAAAACTTTTCCGAAGTTCTTGACATAATTATTTGCGGTTTATTGCCTTTTAGTTCAACGCTTTCAATAATTCCGCGAACATTATCTCCTTTGCGGAAAAAGTCGGAAGGAATTTGTTTTTCTTTTGGCAAAACAATTTCATTTCCATCGTCATCTAGCAAAATTACAACTCTTGGTCGAACATGATGCACTTCTGCGGTGTAAATTTCGCCGATAATATCTTTAAATTGTTTGTAAAGATTCGTGTTGTCATGCTCATGAATTTTAGATATAAGATTTTGACGCAATGCTAAAATTGCTCTTCTTCCTAAATCTATCAACTTAACTTCTTCAGAAACTTCTTCGCCAATTTCGAAATCGGGTTCAATTTTTCTTGCTTCAGTTAAAGTAATTTCAAGATGATCTAAATCCAAATCATCATCTGCAACGATAACTCGTCTTTGCCAAATTTCCATATCGCCTTTGTCTGGATTAATGATAATATCAAAATTATCATCTGAACCAAATTTTTTCTTCAATGCGTTTCTAAATACATCTTCTAAAATCGCCATAAGCGTTACACGATCAATAAGTTTATCGTCTTTAAACTCTGAAAATGAATCGATTAATGCTATATTTTCCATGCCAAATCTTTAATTAAAATGTTACTGTAACAATTGCTTCTTTTATATCTGTGTAAAGTATTTCTTGTGTCTTTTGAACTGTTTCTTTCCCTTTTCCTATTTTTTTTGGTTCTCTAGCTTCCCATGATAATGTAATAAATTCATCGTTTGCAGCCATCAACTGTGCTTCTATAGTTGTATTTGCTAATTTAACGATGAGTATTCTTCCAATATTTTTTTTATACTGACGAATCATTTTTAAAGGTGAACCAATTCCTACTGATGCTACTTCTAAAGAAAAATCTTGTTCTTCCCTATCTAAATTATTTTCTATAGCTCGACTTATGTCAATACAATCTTGTAAAACAACTCCAGTATCAGCATCTAAAGATACAATTATTTTAAAGGCATCGGTTATCGATAAGTCTATTAGAAAAACGGATGGTTTTTCTAACAAAGCCTGTTCTAATAAAGTATTTACCTTCTCTTTGAATGTCATATTGCTATAAAAAGAGGGAAGCACTGCTTCCCTCATTATCTAAAATTTTAATAAATAATGGTGCAAATATAGTTATTTTTTATAAATCAAAAATTATTGTTTAATGTAATTTTTTTTATTATCTTTATTTTTTTAAATCACGTCACATTTATTCACCTTTTATCCCTTTTTTATGAAAAGAATTCTAGTACCAACCGACTTTTCTGAACATGCCGAATACGCATTGAAAGTAGCTGTGCAAATTGCAAAAAAAAATAATTGCGAATTATTTATAATTAATTTACTTGATTTGCCTACTCAAATTGGCGATGCTGTAACAGTAGGTGTTAATATTCCGGAAGTAATGTTATTTATTAAAAAAACAAATGAGCGATTGGAGGAACTTCAGTATGAATTTGAAGTTGACGGACTTAAAGTAACTACTGCTGCAAGAATTGGAAGAACATTTGAAGAAATTGTAAAATATAATAAAGAGCAAAACATAGATTTAATTGTAATGGGTTCTCATGGAACGTCTGGTTACAAAGAGTTAATGATTGGTTCTAATACAGAAAAAGTGGTTCGTTATTCTAATGTTCCAGTTCTTGTCATTAAAAATGAAATTGAAGTTTTTCAACCTGAAAATTTCGTTTTTGCATCTGATTTTACAGATGAAATTAAAAAACCGTTTGAAAGTTTAGTTAAATTTGCTAAGATTTTCGATGCTCATTTGAATTTAGTTATGATCAACACACCTAACAGCTTTAAATCTTCATCAATTGCTGAAAAAATAATGAATGATTTTATTACAGGTGTTGATATTGGTAAACATTCACTTCACATTTATAACGACACCAATGTTGAAAACGGAATTTTAAATTATGCCAATAAAGTGGATGCTGATTTAATTGGAATGTGTACTCATGGTAGAACTGGTTTTGCTCATTTCTTTAACGGAAGCATTAGTGAAGACTTAGTAAATCATGCAGTTAGACCCGTAATTACATTTAAAATATAATTTTTTTAATAAAAAAAAAGATTCCATAGAAATATGGAATCTTTTTTTATACCGCTACTGCTCCTTTAATATGTGCATGAGGATCATATCCTTCTAAAGTAAAATCTTCGAAAGTAAAGTCAAAAATATTTTTTACTTCAGGATTTAAAATCATTTTTGGCAAAGGTTTGGGCTCCCGTGAAAGTTGCAATTCCAATTGATCAAAATGATTATTGTAAATATGAGCATCACCAAAAGTGTGTATAAATTCTCCCATTTCCAAATTACAAACCTGTGCAATCATCATCGTAAGTAATGCATAGGATGCAATATTAAAAGGTACACCCAAAAAGATATCAGCACTTCGTTGGTACAATTGACAATATAATTTTCCATCTGCAACATAAAACTGAAAAAAAGCATGACAGGGTGGCAAAGCTACTTTTCCATTAGCAACATTTTCGGTAAACGATTGATTTGTATCTGGCAAAACAGAAGGATTCCAAGCAGAAACTAACATTCTTCTGCTATTTGGATTGGTTTTTAATGTGTCTATGAGTTCCGTTATTTGATCAATTTCTTCATTATTCCAATTACGCCACTGCCTTCCGTAAACAGGACCTAAATCACCATTTTCATCAGCCCATTCATCCCAAATTTTAACACCATTTTCTTTTAAATAGGCAATATTTGTTTCGCCTTTCAAAAACCAAAGCAATTCGTATATAATTGATTTCAAATGTAACTTTTTTGTGGTAATCATAGGAAAACCAGCTGCTAAATCAAATCGCATTTGGTACCCAAACACACTTTTTGTGCCTGTTCCGGTTCGATCTCCTTTTTGCGTGCCATTTGTTAAAACGTGCTTAACTAAGTCGTGATATTGTTTCATAATGTTCTACTATTTACTTAAAATTTAGGGCTTTCGAAAATTTTATCGCTTTGAGATTTCGTCTCTAATTTTAGCGGCTTTTTCATAATCCTCTTCTTGAACAGCACTTTCTAAAAGTGCATTTAGTTCCGATAGACTATTTTTAGCATACATTCCAATAGCCGTATTTACTTCGGATGGTGCACTAAAAGTTTCTGGGTTTGAAAAAATATCACCCAATTCTTGCGCATCTTTATCTGCCTCTAAAGGGTTAGCTTTTAAATAAACACCTGCTTTATCAAGTATGTTTTTATACGTAAAAATAGGCGCCGCAAATCGAAGCGCTAGTGCAATTGCATCGGAGGTTCTAGCATCTATTATTTCTTCAATCTTGTCTCTTTCACAAATAATGCTTGAGTAAAAAACACCGTCAACTAATTTATGAATAATCACTTGCTTAACAATAATATCAAACCTGTCGGCAAAATTCTTGAATAAATCATGGGTTAAAGGACGTGGTGGTTTGATTTCTTTTTCCATTGCAATGGCAATAGACTGAGCTTCAAATGCGCCAATAACTATAGGTAATTTTTTGTCTCCATCCACTTCATTTAAAATCAAAGCATACGCACCATTTTGCGTCTGACTATATGAAATTCCTGTTATTGATAATTTAACTAAGCTCATTTTGACTTTGGGTTGTTTTGGCTTTTATACCAAAAATTAATTGGATTTATTCAAACGCAAAAAAAGTTGATTCTCCTATTGCAAAGAAACAAAATCTTTTTGCTTCTTAAAACCCAAAACAAAAAAAATGAGCTACTTTAATTTAATAAAATAGCTCATAGTATTGTAAAAAATTAATCTTTATAAGTTCTGCGCTTTAAAAGCTGCTAATTTCTGAGTTAACTGTGGTACAATTTCAAATGCATCACCAACGATTCCGTAATCGGCAACTTTAAAGAAAGGCGCTTCTGGGTCTGTATTAATTACCACTTTCACTTTTGAAGAGTTAATTCCTGCAATGTGCTGAATAGCTCCTGAAATTCCAACGGCAATATATAAGTTGGCAGCAACTGGTTTCCCAGTTTGCCCTACATGTTCTCCATGAGGACGCCATCCTAAGTCTGAAACTGGTTTAGAACAAGCTGTTGCTGCTCCAAGTACCGCTGCAAGATCTTCAATCATTCCCCAATTCTCAGGCCCTTTCATTCCGCGACCAGCAGACACAACAATGTCGGCATCGGCTATGGTCACTTTTCCTGAGGCTTTTTCAACCGCAGTAACTTTTACACCAAAATCAGCATCGCTAATGATTGGGTTAAAATCTTCTTGTGTTGGTGTTGAAGCTTCCTCAAAAATTCCATAAGAGTTTTTTGATAAACTTAAAACTTTTACTTCTGTTGGTATTTCTGTGATAGTAAAAGCTTTGTTTGAAAAAGCAGTTCTTTTCACTTGAAACGGTGATGTACTAACGGGCAATCCAACCACATTAGAAGTATATCCAGCTTCTAATGCAACGGCTACTAATGGTGCCAAATACAAACTATCGGTTGTCGAAGAAAGTAAAACCAATTTTACATTTTCCTTTTGAGCTGCTTGTTGTATAACAGCTGCGTAAGCTTTAGCAGTAAAACCAGCTAATTTATCGTTGGTAACTTTTAATATTTTATCTACTCCGTATTTTGATAATTCAGAAACATCACCAACATTTACAGTTATTGCCGTTACTGATGTTCCTAATGTTTTAGCTACTTTTTTTGCATAAGTAGCCAATTCAAAGGCTACTTTTTTGAATTTTCCGTCTGTTGACTCTGCGTATATTAATATAGACATGTTGATTTATGATTTTAGGTTAACATATTTTTGGTTTCTGAAACTCAATCTAAATACCGATTACTTACTACTAGATTACTTTTGCTTCGTTGTGTAATAAATTAATTAATTCATCTAAGTTGTCTGCACTAATTAGTTGTACTGCTGATTTTGGCGCTGGTTTTTCAAATTTAACCGATTTGGTTTCCGAGGAAGCGATTACGGGTTCTAAAACAGTCAATGCTTTTGTTCTAGCTGTCATTATGCCTCGCATGTTTGGAATTCTCAAATCTTTTTCTTCCACTAATCCTTTTTGACCTCCAATAATTAAAGGTAAACTCGTAGTTACTATTTCTTTTCCTCCATCAATTTCTCTAGACGCTTTAACTTCGGTTCCATCAACGGCTAATTCAATACAAGAATTCACAAAATTGTATCCTAAAAGACCTGCGAGCATCCCTGGCACCATTCCTCCGTTGTAATCCAAAGATTCTTTTCCTGCAATTACCAAATCATACCCTCCGGCTTTGATTACCTCTACCAATTGTTTGGCTACAAAATATCCATCTGTAGGTGCCGCATTTACTCTAATGGCTTCGTTAGCCCCTATCGCTAATGCTTTTCTTAAAGTCGGTTCTGTTTCTGGACCTCCAACATTTATTACGGTAACATTTGCACCTTGTTGTTCTTGAAACCATATTGCTCTTGTCAAACCAAACTCATCATTAGGATTGATTACAAATTGAACACCGTTGGTATCAAATTCACTGTCGGAATTTGTGAAATTAATTTTTGAAGTAGTATCAGGAACGTGACTGATGCAAACTAATATTTTCATATATGTAAAATTTATTTATTAGTGGTCATAATATGGTATCGCCTTTTTATAAATTGGTGTTTATCTCACAACATTTTAATTTTAATTTGTGTTCGATGATTTTCAATTGCTTGCGCAAACTTATTGTTAGTGGCGATTTCATAAGTATTGAATTATATATTTCATAAAAATGTGGTACAAAATTATAATAATATTTTTAATTAATTACTATGCTTGCATACTATTTTCGTGAATTATATCGTTTTCGTAAAGGGTTTTTGTAATTGTAACTTCAATTTACAATTTGTAAAATATCATATTGTGATTGAAATAGTTTACTATTTATCCAATAGTGCCGTTTGGAAAAGTTTCAAATAAGCTCCATTTATTATTTCCCAATTGTATTGGTTGGAAATAGCTTGATAATTATTTTGAATGATGAGCAAATTATCTTTTTTATTTATATTTTGAATTGTATTTTTCACCTCCTCGGCATTAGAAAAATAGTAAGCATTTTCTTTGAGAATTGCACTATTAAAATCATTGTTGTGCGCAACAATTAAAGCTTTTGAAGCCATAGCTTCTAATAGCGAAGGATTGGTTCCTCCAACAGAATGCCCGTGAAAATAGAGGTTAGAATAATAACGCAAATTGTCCAAATGCTCCATATTATAAACAGCGCCAATAAACCGAATCGTTACAGTATTTTTGAATTTTTCTTTTAAATAATTTCCGAATTTGGTGTTATGATTTCCAATAACTAATATTGCTGTATTAGTCGCACTTAAAACCACTCCGTCAAGAATTGTTTCAATATTATTTTCGGGCTCCAAACGCGCTAAAATCATATTAAAACCTTGTTTTTCAACCTTGTACTCCTTTAGAATTGCTTCGTTTGGATTTTCAAAAACCGTAGCACCATAAGGAATATATGTAGAAGTAACTTGGTATTTGTTAGTCAAATATTTTTGAATTCCTAAAGAGTCTGAAACCAAATAATTGCTGCTTTTTACCGCTAACTTTTCGGCGAACTGTAACATTTTCTGCACAGGTTTAGAATACTTAGTTCGTTTCCATTCTAAACCGTCCATATTGGTAATAATCATTGCTTTTTTAGGCAATAAAAAACACCAAATAGAACTACTGGTGTAGCCTAATTGCAAGATAATGTCAAAATTTCTTTTTCGACTATCCAAAATACAGTTCAAATCATATATAAACTGCCCTGCTGTACCTATTTTAAATTCCGGATCGTATTGGTGAATGAGGTTCACGCCTTTAAAAGTTTTTTCTTGATAAGGGTGATTGTGTGAATTATAAACATATACTTCGTGTCCTTGATCCGCTAAATAAAGGGAAAAAAATTCGGCAAATTGTTCAAAACCTCCGTAATGGTTAGGAACACCGCGAGTTCCAAGAATGGCTATTTTCATTAAAAAAATTATTATTTTGTAAAATCATTTAAAACCTGATATGAAAAACCACAATCTAAAGTTATTAAAATGAATAAATATTTCATATAAAGTTTAACAAAAAAATTGAAAGACGCAATACATTAATATTAAGTTAAAATAATTATTTTAACAGATCCTGATAAGCACTAAAAGTAGCTTCCGCAGTTTTTTCCCATATATATTTGTCAAGTATTTTTTCTTTTAACTTAGGGTTAAATGGTGATTCATACGCTTTATCGATAGCGCTTTTAATAGAATCCACATCGTCAGGTTCACAATAATAAGCATAATCTTCAAAATAATCATACGTATCTCCTTTTCTTGTTACTACAATATTACAACCCATAGCAGCGGCTTCTAATGAAGATAAGCCAGGGGTTTCCATCCAACTTACTAATGCGTGCACTTTAGCAACACTGTATAAATCTCTTAAATCTTCATGAGAAATGGCTCCTAAAAACACAACGTTTTGTCCTGCTTCTTGATGCACTTGCTCCACGTATTTTTTCTGATTCTGTGACTCTTTGCCAACAAGCACTAAGGTATATTTTGTGTCTTTCACTGATTTAACCAAATTTAAAGTTGCCTTTCTTCCTTCAATTCTTGCGGCACATAAAATACAATCTTTATATTTAGCATACTTATTTAAACCATGAGATTCGCTGTCTGAAAACACTTTTCTATCTATCGCATTTGGAACATCATAAAATAAATAGTTTTTTAATTTAAAATCAGAAGCCACTCTATTCATTTCGGACACCGAATTAGGTAAAAACACGCTAGTATTATCCGCAATTTCTTTCATTAAGCCATAATTGCCCTTATAAATCATTTTAAATACACCTTGATGAAACCTTTTTTCGGCAAAATGTTTAACAAGCGTTTTTATATAATTAATTTGAAAAGGCGAAATTACGTTGGCTAATTTTTGAAACAAGCCCCCTCGTGCTTTACGTTCGAATTCTGTATAAAGCCCATAAATGGTTGATAATACTATTTTTTTATTTTGCTTTTTTGCATTTTGCATTTGAAGATAAATATCTTGCGGCTCCATTAGATTGAATAAATGAACCAAATCATAATCCTTTAAATCAGGATTAAACTCTAATGAAATATCAACTTGAACCCCTAATTTTTCTAAAAATTCTTTTGTTTTAAGCATTTGAACCAAATCACCACCTGGCGCTTTAAATAAATTGGTTCTGGTTTGAAAAAGTACTTTCATTTTAAATTTTATAATAATTGCAAATATAGTTTTTATTAGTAGTTTTACACTTATAATTTAGAATGTCGATTTGCAAATGAAAAAAATATTATTCCTTTTCGGAACACGCCCTGAGGCTATAAAAATGGCGCCGCTTATTGCCAGCTTTTCAAATGACAACAGATTTAATGTTCGAGTTGGTGTAACAGCTCAACATCGAGAAATGCTCGATCAAGTGCTACACTTTTTTGAAATAAAAGTAGATTATGACTTGAATATTATGACACCAAATCAAACGTTACATCAATTAACGGCTGATTTAATAGCAAGAATAACAAATGAGATTTTACTAAAAGAAACTTTTGATTACGTGTTTGTTCAAGGCGATACTACAACTGTTTTAGCTTCGTCGTTAGCTGCATTTTATCAAAAAATAAGAATAATACACATCGAAGCAGGTTTAAGAAGTAGTGACATGAATTCTCCATTCCCAGAAGAAATGAATCGCGTTTTAACTTCAAAATTAGCTGTAATTCATTTTTGTCCAACTGAAAATGCGAGAAAAAATTTAGCAAAAGAAAACATTTCTAAAAATGTTTTTGTTGTGGGGAACACGGTAATTGATGCCCTCTTAATAGGTTTAGAAAAAGTAACAGTTTCATTAGAAGAAAGACTATTAGAAAAATATAATTTTATTGATTTTGCAAAAAAAATTATTCTAGTAACTTGCCATAGAAGAGAAAATTTCGGAAAACCTTTTGAAGAAATTTGCGATGCCTTATTAACCATTTCTTCCCAATTTAACGAGAAAGCAATCATTGTGTATCCCGTTCATTTGAATCCAAACATTAAAGACATTGCTCATAAAAAATTAATCCAACATAACATTAAGTTAATTGCTCCATTGGATTATCCTGAATTGATTTGGATGATGAATAAAAGCAACATAATTTTAACCGATTCTGGTGGAATACAAGAAGAAGCGCCAAGTTTGGGCAAACCCGTATTAGTTTTGAGAGAAATAACGGAAAGGATGGAGGGAGTTGATGCTGAAACAGCAATTTTAGTAGGGTCATCCAAAGAAAAAATTGTATTTGAAACTACAAAATTACTTACAGACGAGGCTTATTACAATACCATTTCAAAGGCTTCAAATCCCTATGGAGATGGGACAACTAGTGAAAAAGTCAAAGATATTATTTTAGACCCAACCCATTCGCTGGTTTTTTAATTCCTCTGTAGCCAAGAAAAAGTCCTATTAAGATTGATTTACTGTCTAGCAAATTATACAATCCCATAAATATATAATTAGAAATAATAAGAAAAATAACAGTTCCTAATAGCAACAAATTAATTGATTGATTGATTTGAACTTGCGATTTTGACTTTTTGCCTAATATATAAAATGGGATGAAATAAAAAATCATTCCCAAAAGTCCTGATTTCAATAATACCGTCATATAACTATTGTGAAGAAACGATATGTAACGCAGTTTCATGTCTCCTAACATAACTTCTTGTTTTAAATCAACTTTTGAGCCTATTCCTTGTCCAAATAGAGTCGCTAACGTTCCTTCATTTGAGGTTTGTTTAATAGTCATTATCGTTTCATAAGAACGATAGTTGTCATTAAAATCTTTCCAATCATCTCTGTCAACTTTGGTTTTAAAAGGTTCAATTGGTGCAATTTTTATTTTATATAATAACGCTTCTATTCCAGCTCCATTTCTTTTGGGATTAATAAAAAGTATGGTCGAATAACCGATAATAGTTAATGATAAAACATAAGCAAGCACTTTTATAGAAGTTTTATTTATCTTAAAATAGCCTTTCATGGCAAGAAACAATATTATGAATTGGATGAAATTTGTTCTTGCCAAATACATAAAAATGGAAACCGCAATTATTATAGAGAAACGTTGCGTTTTCTTTTTTGAAAATCCAATTTCAAATTTTTCATAAAAAAGCAAAAAAATTAGTGCATAAACCTCAAAATCACTAAAATAGCCTCCGTAAAGTCTAAGGTCATTTACTGTTGAAGCATGATGTATGACAACAGCCAAAATCAAGATGATTAAATGAAGAACTGCAACAAAAACTCCTGTATAAATAATGGTTTGGAATCCATCAATATGCTTTTTAAACAACTGATAACCTATTAAAATACCGAAAACAGGCTTAAGCATATAGGTTATATCCCTTATTATATAGTACAATCCGTGGTCTTTAAAAAAGAGCCAAAACGAAGCAATAAGTAAAATAGCTATATAACAAGAAATTAATTGAATTACACTTGTTGAGTACTTCTTTTGGATAGTCACCACCAAAGTAATTAACCAGATAGTAAATGTAAGTTCATAGTTATTTAAATATGGAATTGCTACACAAAGTGCAAAAAGAATTTGATATAAATACGTTTTAGAAATCAAAATGCCCATCTAAATGTTTTTTAATATTTTCGCAGGCACCCCTCCTATTACACAATTATCAGGATAAACACCATTCACAACTGCTCCAGCAGCTACAACCGAATTATTACCTACTCTACTCCCATCAAGAAAGGTTACTTTTGCTCCCACCCAAACATTATTACCTATAACAATACCTTTAGAAGTCACGCCTTGTTCGCGAATTAGTTTTGAATTGTCGTCAAAAATATGATTTTCAGAATGGAAACTTATATACCCCCCCATGATCACATCATTGCCAATCTCAACACCTCCAGCTGCTCCAAATTCTGCAAATTGACCTATTGAAGAGTTGTTGCCAATTTTTAATCCAATTCCATATTTTGACAAATGACTTGTTGAACTTAAAGTAGAAAAAGCACCTATTTTAACACAATTCCCAAAAATAATTTTTTCTGACGAAAACCCATCAATCGTGCATTGACATTCAATCGTTACATTTTGACCAAACAAAATATTTTTTGCATTATAAATTTTAGTGTTTCTACCGACAAAAACTTTATTACCAGTTTTTATATATCCTCTCATTAACATAAAAACTCTATTAAACAAAGTGAGTAAAATTAATTTATTCGGAATATTTGGATCAATTTTGTAATTTTTACCTGATTTTAATAATAATTTTTGGAATGTTTTTTTAATCATTTTTCTCTAATTAGGTACACTAAAAAGTAATTCTATTTGTAAGATTGTAATTGATTATCAAAAATACACTTTTTAGATTTAAATTTGAACAACTTATATTAGTTTATAATTTTCTAAAATCTAGTTTTTTTTCTAAACTAAAAATATAAATCAATATGGTGATGAATTCAGTAAGTAACAAACTAATTAAAATACCATATATTTGAAGATAGGGTAATAAAATTAGCATGAGCATTAAATTTAGGATTACCATACTCATGGTTAACCGAATATAAAGGCGTTGTTTATTAAATCCTAAAATTAGTTGTTTTAAAGGAATGGAAACACTTAATAGAACAGGTAAAAATACGCCTATCCGTAGCAGACTATCTATCGCATTAACGTCGCTTTTTGTAAAAAATAGAATAGCTTGGGATGAAAAGAGATACATCACCATCATTGAAATGGCAATAAAAATAAAATTTAGACCATTAAAAACTTTCCAAAAACGAAGTCCTTCTTCTACTTTCTTTTCTAATAAAAAGCAAACTCTCGGATATACAAAGTTAAAAAACAAATAGATGTATGTTTTAAAAATAACTATGATTTGATCTACTATTTTATATTGACCCGCCATAAAATTGTTTCCAAAAATACCAATAAATACAATTGGCGAGTACATTTGTAAGGATACAAATATTTGTGAAGAAAACATAGAAAGATTAGTCTTTAAAAGCTTTTGAATATCCGCCTTTCTCGTTTTGCGAAAGTCAATTTTGTGTGTTTTTATAAGATAAAAAAAAGCAAATCCATTGGCTAATATAGTCCCTATTCCCCACCATAGATTGATAAAAACATAATCTTCTTTTTGATGAATAAAAAAAAAGATTCCTGATAGGTATATTAACTTAGAGAGAATATTCAATATGGTTATCCATTTGAAATTTTCAATTCCTTGAAATACCCATGTTGGATTGATAAATTGACCTATTAAAACGGGCAATCCTAAAAAAAATAAAGCTGTTTCGGAAGTAAAAAATGGAATTGTGTAGAACAAAAAAGAACAAATCAACAGAACAACAACCAATAAAATAAATTTAGTACTAAACGTGGTGATAACTATTTTTTCAAAATCAGCAGGGTTTTCTCTATTAACTGCAATTTCCTTAACACCTATAAGATCTGAACCATAATCAATAAAAACCATTATAAAGAAATATATTGCCATGGCAATACTAACTTTACCGAAATTTTCGACTCCACAAATAGAAACTATAAATGGCACAACTAATAACGGCGTTATCAAATTAAAAACTTGTCCTAGTCCATAAATAAATAGATTGGTGTTTTGTTTGTTTTTTAAAATTACAATTATTTTTTCCTTTAGCATTTCCTAGTTCCTTGATTACTTAAAAAAACAAAACACCAAATTGGTGTTTTGTTTTTTTAAGTAATCTATTTTACTAATTTATCAATTTCTGTTTTTAGAGGGATTTCAAGAGGATATAAACTTGCGCCGTTTCTTCTTTTAGGGTCTTTCCTTTTTAACCCTTTAGTTTTAACATCTTGCAGAGTTACATTTTCGTCTAATCTAAAGAATTTGAATACATCTGCACCTTTTGCCTCAAAAGTCTTATTGTTATATTCCAGTTTAACACCATTTATAAGTATTTCTTCATTTGCTACATTTACTCCAAAGTCTAATCTTAATTCTGTAGGGATAGTGTTTTCAGGAAAACTAAAAGTCAGAGGCTGTGATTCAGTTTTCCCAAGAATAGATTGCCATATTGAATTTTCTTCGTTAAAATTAATGGAACCATCCTCAGTGTAATACAGGTGAAGTGTGTCATTTTCTTTAATATTTAAATCCAAAGTTACTTTAAATAAATTGTCGTTAACCGCTTCTACCTTTGGAGTATCTGACACTTCCTTTTTACAAGATATTAGTGCTAATGCTAAAAAAAAACTTATTATAATGCTATTTCTTTTCATATTCTATTTTTAATGAATTTAATTGTTGCAAAAATAAATATATTTTTTATATTTTTAAGTTTTTAATTTAAATAATATAAATCCTTGTTGTAAAACCAAATTAGCACCTGCTGATGTAATTAATTCTTATCAAGTGTTTTAAAAAAAACTAAAAATATCTATGTACTAGCTTAAACAATCCGTCGGTTACCTGAATTATATCATTACTGTTATTCGGATTTACTGCTGTAAAACTATAATTACCTGACAAAATGAATTGATTTTCTTTTTGTACAATGTTTAAGGTTCCTAAACAATTATAGGTGACATTTGTGCCTGTTACAACATCATATTTTGCTAATTTAATATTGTTAGTTGTAGCTGTTACATTATAATTGTAGGTTCCTAACGATATACTTTGTAAATTATAATTCACCATTATTTCATATTCATTATCACTTACATAGTGTTGAGTAATGTTATTATTATTCCCAAAAGCACCCGCTGTAGTATATTTATAGGTGCTATTCCAATCAATTCCATTTATTTTAGTTTGGTTTTTTAAATTTTTAACCACCGGAATTACATCTAGATAGTTGCAATCAAAATTAACAACTACATATTTACTTTCTGAATTTTTATTAAATGGATCATGGTATATATTTCCTGACAAAGTTCCTTTTATTCTTTTGTTAACCTCATCTATTGCGGTAATCTTAAAGTTTATATAATGTGAGCTGTAATTCGTTAATGAATAAAACAAACTAGTTACATTGGAAGAACCTGAATGTAAGTCTATAGTTAAATTGCCAAAATGACCCTCTTTGTCAAATGATAATTTATTAATATAATATGATGTTATTACAAAGTTGTTTTCTACTTTAACAATTTCCCAACCCTGATTCAATTCTACCCCGTTTATTTCCATATTGAAAATATTAGTTTGAGGAACAATAGGTTCAAGCACGGTATCCGTGACAGAGTTAGTAGTGCATCCAATTAAAACTGAAAAAAAAAGAATACAGATAAAATTTCTACCCATAATTTTTAGATTTTAAAATTAATAGTGTTGATAGGACCTGAAACTTCCATCTGTAACCTGAATAACATCGGATGGATTGTTTGGATTTGACGCAGTAAAAGAGAATGTGCCAAATAACGAATAATTCCCTGCTCCATGAAATTCTCTATAAGATTG
Source organism: Flavobacterium sp. (assembly GCA_040402815.1). GTDB lineage: Bacteria > Bacteroidota > Bacteroidia > Flavobacteriales > Flavobacteriaceae > Flavobacterium. The sequence goes on along the minus strand of JBBALV010000003.1, from coordinate 121,967 downwards.
ATTTATCACTCCACTTACATTATAATAATCAAACACTTTTGTAACGGTATTAAATTTTGAAAAACGTAAATAATTATTTGTACTACTAGGAATCATATCGTAACTTCCCATTGTTGCTGTTAATGGAAATTTAATTTCAATTTTATAAGGATCTTCTGCTGTAAATTCTCCATCTTCTAATTCTCTTAAAGCAGTCCATGAGGTTCCATTAAATTTGGCAGTACAATGCTGATCCATACCAGCAGTTTGAAATGTTGGCGGAATTGTACCTAACTCGCCACTATATGTCAAATCAAAATCTCCTTCCAAATCTATTGATTCGGAGTCTAAATTTGAATCATTTGAATATAATTTTCCAGAAACAGTAAATTTTATTCTTTTGGTTACTTCATTTATAGATATAATAGTAATATGAAAATAATTAGCAGGAAAATTTTTATAGTTTTTATAATTTATTGTGTAATTATTTTCGCCAACATCCATTGATTGTTGTTGAGCATAAATGAATTTCCCATTTTTATCAAAAACTATAGCTAATTTGTTTAATCCTGGAGAGTTTTTTATGTTGAATCCATAAGAAACACCCAAACTAATAAATGTTTGATTAGTTGCAAAAGTTACTACATTATGACCAGTTACAAGAGGGATAGCTGTGCCATTAACTTTCAAATGAAAATAAGTTCCATCACCATTTTCTAGCGGAACAATACCTGTTTCGTCTTTGGAACAGCCCAATCCAAAAAAAAGTATAGACAAAAAATAAATTAATTTTTTCATATTTTCTGTGCTTATTAAGGAAATTGCTGGATTTTATATTCCATTATTTAAATCTTAAAATTAATTAATAAACTAATTTAAACACAATTCAAATTTATACTTTTTTATAACACTTGTTTGTTAAAATTTGGATTTTTATATCTTTAACCGCTCCACCCAACCCAAAATCTCTATTCCAAAAACAGTTTTAATCTTTGTTTTATCTAAAACGCTATATTTTGGTCTTTGTGCTGGCGTAGGATAACTCGAAGTAGGTATGGGTTTTAAATCAATGGCAATATTGTTTACTTCAAATATTTTTTTAGCAAAATCATACCAACTGCATTGACCTTCGTTACTGAAGTTATAGATACCATAATTAGACACGCTTCGACTGCGCTTAGTGTGACAAATCATTTTAATGAGTGCTTCGGCTAAATCGACAGCATGGGTTGGTGTGCCTATTTGGTCGTTTACAACCGACAAGGTGTCTCTTTCTGAGCCCAATCGCACCATGGTTTTCATGAAATTAGCCCCAAATTGAGAATAAACCCATGACGTTCTGATTATATAATAACGGTCAAAAGTAGCCTGAATGGCTTTTTCACCCTCTAATTTGGTTTGCCCATAAACACCTGTTGGATTTGGAATGTCCTCTTCGGAATAAGGCGTTGTTTTTATTCCATCAAAAACGAAATCAGTCGAAATATGAAGTAAGGTGGAGGTGTGTGCTATACATGCTGTTGCTAGATTTTTAGCTCCTATTACATTGATTAAATAGGCTTTTTCGGGTTCACTTTCGGCTTTATCAACCGCCGTATAAGCTGCTGCATTGATACAAAAATCGGGTTTTACTTCACTGAAAACGACATTAACTTTGTCAGAATTCGTAATGTCTAACTTTTTTGAATCACAAAATACAAAGGTTATCTCTGGGTAATTAACAGCAATAAATTGGATTGCTTGTCCTAATTGACCATTTGCTCCTGTGACTAAAACTACCATACTTTTTTGGCGTTTTCTAAAGTAGGTAAATAGTGGTCCTTCTCCGAAATAAGTAAATCAAACGTTGGAAGTTGCCAATCTACTGCAATTGTTGGGTCATTAAAAATGATTCCTCCTTCGCTTTCTTTGTTATAAAAATTATCACATTTATAAAAAAATGTAGCCGTTTCACTCAACACTAAAAAGCCATGCGCAAAACCTCTTGGCACAAAAAATTGAGTTTGGTTTTCACCAGAGAGTAGGACAGCGACATATTCTCCAAAAGTGTTGGATTCGGGTCTAATGTCTACGGCAATATCTAATACTTCGCCTTGTAAAACACGAACTAATTTGGCTTGTGCGTGTTCGCCTGTTTGATAATGTAAACCGCGAAGCACTCCTTTTGAAGAAAAAGATTGATTGTCTTGTACAAAATGTACTTTTTGGTTAGTCCCTTTTTGAAAGGTATTTTCGTTGAAACTTTCCATAAAATATCCTCTTTCATCTTTGAAGATTTTAGGTTCTATGATGAAACATCCTTCGAGTGTAGTTGGTATAAAATTCATAGCCCACTAACCCCATATTGGGGATTTTTTTAATTATTTTTATTCGTTTGAAATATCGAACAGTTGTTTACCGTAACCGCTTTTCAACAATGGCTCCGCAATGGCCTTGAGTTGCGCTCTATCAATGTAACCCATTCGATAGGCTGCTTCTTCGATTGAACCTATTTTAAGTCCTTGTCGTTCTTCAATTACCTGTACAAACTGTGAGGCTTGCATTAAAGAATTAAAAGTACCGGTATCGAACCATGCGGTTCCTCTATCAAGAATACTCACTTTCAATTTTCCTCTACGTAAATATTCTTTATTAACGTCGGTAATTTCGATTTCACCACGATGGCTTGGTTTAATATTTAAGGCAATTTCAACAACCTCATTATCATAAAAGTAAATACCCGGTACTGCATAATTAGATTTAGGTGCTATTGGTTTCTCTTCAATCGAAAGCACCTTCCCATCCCCATCGAAATCAACTACTCCATAACGTTCTGGATCATTAACGTGATAAGCGTAAATGATTCCCCCATCGGGGTCATTATTGGATTGCAACAAGTCCGAAAGTCCTGTTCCGTAAAATATGTTATCGCCTAAAACCAGTGCCACTTTATCATTTCCAATAAATTCTTTTCCGATTATAAATGCTTCTGCCAATCCGTTTGGGTGTTCTTGTACGGCATATTCAAATCGACAACCCAATTTGGAACCATCGCCTAATAATTGTCTGAAAAGCGGTAAATCATGTGGGGTTGATATGATTAGAATTTCTTTAATTCCTGACCACATTAATGATGACAGCGGATAATAGATCATCGGTTTGTCATAAATAGGCATCAGTTGTTTGCTTACTGCCAAAGTCAACGGATGCAACCTTGTACCGGAACCTCCTGCTAAAATTATTCCTTTCATAAAAATAAATTATGCGATATTTTGTGCTACTTTAAATGACTGTTTTTTGTAAAATGACAAGAAAAAACGAATTAAAATAAAAAGTGCCATCAGAACTATTGGCAAAATAAATTTCATTTTATTATTTAGACCTTTTGTATTTCTAACATTGAGAACACTGCTGTTGGTTTTAATTACTTTGTCTAAATTTATTAAATCCATTCTTTGATTTCCTAATTCAGTAACTAAATTGGTTTTGGTTTGAATAATTTCGTTTAATTGCGTATTTTCATTGTAATAAACTAACTTATCACTTTTTTGATTGTTGTTTGTGCTACTTGAAAATTCATTTAACAAACCATCAATTTGCTGTATAACTTCTTCATTTTTAAGTATTTTAGCTTTTACATTACTAATATAGACTTTTTGAACGGTAGCGAAATAATTGTTTTTATTCAAATAGTTCAAAATAGGATCAATTGTGCTTTTGTCATTTGTAAACCCATCTGTTGTAATGTGAATTTTGTGATGCGCATAATTTTTACTTGTCAAATCCTCTTTAACCACTTTCTTAATATCACCATCTTCTGACAACAATTTTACTAGTTCAAAGTTCTGAGAGTTTTGGGCATTGCTAACTGTATTTGATTTATTATTTACAAAACCATAAATATCAACAATTGGCTCTACTTCTATTTGAAGTATTTTTTTAGGATTTTGAATACCGATGCTTTTCAAAAAAAGCGTATCACCCGCTTTAATTTTAGAATCCAACAAATCAATTTTATTGTAAAAATAGTCAACGCTACCAAAATTTGGTGTTACAATTATTTGGTGATCATACACTTTAGCAGCTTTATCAAGGAAGTAACCTCCAACAGCACCGATAAAAAACAAAGCAATAAAAATAATACTATGTTTTTTTACAAATAAAATTCCTTTAAAAATAGAAGTAGCTATTCCTCCAAAAAAACTACTAATTTTCATTGAAATAATCGACAAATCAATTTCCTGATCGTTTAGATTATTTGGTGTCCCTGTACTCATTATTATTTTACTATTTAATGTTAAAAATTTGTTCTAATATTTTAATTGTAATCAGGTAGGTTGGCTTAACTCCTGTTGTTCCCAACCCACCAGAAGCCAACGTACTCCCGGTTTCCAAAGGATTATCCGAAGCGTAATAAGCATATCTTACTTTTACATCAGGATTAATACTTTTTCTAATTTTTGAAGCGGATTGAATGGCTTTTTGATAATAAGCACCTTCCATTTCTAATCCAATTACGCCCCAAGTCGATTGTTGGAAAAACTTCAACAATTCTTTATTTTGCAATGATGTTCCTAATACTGTAATCATAGGTCCTGAAAAAACCGAAATATCGTTTCCTTCAAACATTGCTGCGGTCAATTCATTTTGAAAGAAATAATTGTCTGCCGTTCCTTCATTTATATGAGCCGAAGGTATCATAATATCTCCTTTTCCGCCTTCAAGAATTCCTGCTTTACCCATTATAGAAACCGATTCTACGTTCAACAAAACTTTTTCCATTTTTGTTTCTTGATACGGTTTCAATAATTCATCAATGGTTTCGTAAGCTTGTTCACCAAAAGCATAATCCATAACGATAATTACTGGCTTTTTATTGTCTAAAGTTGCCGTTGGGAATGCTGATTTTTTCCAATCTATTTTTGCTGTATCAAAAATCTGAACATCAATATTGGTTCCCGATTCGTCTGGCAAGGAAATCATGCCATGTAACTTTGCAAAATCTTCAACTTTATTTCGAACTTCATGCGCACCAGATTTGCTTAATTCTTCATAAATAAAGAAATCGGATTTGTCCTTAAATTTGGTTTTTAAAACGTGAGTTGCGAAAATAGAATTCATTACAGAGTGCATATTAGCACTGATGATATGAATTGGACGATCCAATAAATCGTTTTTCTTCAACACCTGTTTGATATTGGTTGCCCAAATTTCACCATGAATATGATGTCCTAAACGCTCTCGTAATATCGGACTAAATGTAATCGTTCTTTTGTTGTTGTCTAAAACTTCGTCTAATGCTAATTTTCCTAACCAATAGATAATGTGAAGAAAGCGGTCTGGCTTATCGGCAGTTCCAAATCCTTCATAAATGCTTAACACTTCGGAAAAAGTTCTTCCAATAATATTTGCAGTATGCGAAATGGCTTTTTCCTTATCAATTAAAGTAAGCTTTTTATTTTGCAAAACGGCTTGTTCTAATTTTTCCCAATCACGAGAAACTCTACCCTCATCATCTATTAAAATTCTGTCTTTGATTTTATGGGATTCTATAAAAATAAAAGTCAAATGCGTCAAAATATCATAAATGTCCGAACGACCACGAGTGATTTCAACATTCATTTGTTCCTCGTCAATCCTATAACAATTTCTTTTTCTTTTTGGTGGAACAATCGCTTGAAAATGCGATTTAGAATAACCTTCATCTGAAGTTAAATTAATGTAGCGACATTCTTCGATTCCAACTGGAAGCCTTTCAATAACGTATAAAAGCCCACTTAATTCTACTTTTTCTTCGGCAATTGTGCCGTAAATTTCAGGTCGCAAAGACAATAGTGCTTCACGCAAAGTTTCTCCTGAAACTCCCATTGGTTTATAAAAACCACGATTAAATAAGTGTCTAATGGTAATGTACAATCGTTCAATAGCTGCCGACGATTCTTGCGCTCGAGAGCGCGAAATGTTTTTAATTTCTATCATTAAATTTTGTTTACTAACAGGCAAATATAGTTATTTTTATGAATTAGTTAGTTAGCGTTAGATTAATAGCGGGTTGAATAAAATTTTCTTCACTCTTTTTATTAAATAAATGGTTATTTGTTTTATACCATTTCCCTGATTTGAATCCAAATGTATTGTTGGTTTCATTCTCATTACATATTACTGAGGGTGCAAAAGACGTTTCATGTTTCTTTACTCCATCTAAATCATACTCAAATGGATACTTATTTGCATCAATAATCATCCATTCTACGGCAACAAATAAGCCATTTGTAGGCAGTGATAAATTATACTTAGATAAATCAATTGTGTTTTTATGACGCCCTTTTTTTACGGTTACAATTACATCTTCTTCAAGTAAATCAGCTCCAGGTAATCCTTCTTGATTTATTTCAAAGATTCTCAATTTGAAAGTGGCATTTTTAATTTCACTGTGTGTAAAAAGTACTGCTTTTTGTATAAAAGGAGTTGATTTGTACTTTTCTTCAAACGGAAAAAACTTGGCTAACATCAATGGCAAATTTGTAGACCATCTAATATTTTTGTTTTTAGAATTGCCTATTTCTAGCTTTTTTGTTTCTTTTTTAGTTCTGATTTCTACTTCGTTCAGTTGAAACGCAATTGGTTTCAATAGTACTTTTGTAGCCCAAGCCATTTTTATTTTCTTGGTTTCATACCCAAGAGCTGAAACTATTAATGTTTTGTTTTGGTCATCAAATTGTATTGAATACTGACCGTTTTCTTCAGAAGTGGCTCCTTTATTTTCGTTTTCCAACCATATATTAGCAAACGATACTGGCTGTTTTGAAATACTATCTAAAACAACCCCTCTGAATTGTGCCGAAACTGATAAATGCAGCAAAAATAAAAATAGCCCCCCTTTTTTCATTGCTTTTACTTTAAATTAATAGATCAAATATTGCATTCGCATTTCCGCAAATTCTATCAATCCTGTTTCCCAACTGGCTCTAATTTCAGCGGCAGATAAGCCGGCCTCTATTTGTTGTTGCAATTTTTTTGTGCCCGCTAATTTTGTAAAAAAAGAATTGAAAAACTTAGTTTTATCCGCCGTTTCATTATAGGCTCTTAGCAACCACTTCAATTCCAATCGATCTACTTTTAAAACATGCGAAAGGTCTTCGCCATAACAATCTTTGCCATTATAAACGGGATCTTTTGCGCCAAGATTGGGTTTTGGCATAAAGCAAAAATCAATGTTTGGTAAAAAAGGAGAACCATATATTTGAAACTGTTTGTCGGTGCCTCTACCTACACTCACATTAGCCCCTTCAAACAAACACAAACTCGGATAGAGATTTATAGCTTGATCGTTGGGCAAGTTTGGCGAAGGTTTTACAGGCAGGTTGTAACCCATTCCTCTGCTATAACCGGAACACGCTACCACTTTCAAGTTGCATTGCACGCCGTTTTTCAACCAGCCTTCGCAATTTATCATTTCGCCATATTCGCCGATGGTCATGCCGTGCAAAATAGGAACGGGATGCATCCCTACAAAACTTGAATATTCGGGTTCTAAAATTGGACCATCTACAATATTTATATTCGGATTTGGGCGATCTAAAATCACCAACGGAATTTTACTTTCGGCACAGGCTTCCATTACATAATGCAATGTAGAAATATAAGTATAAAACCGAACGCCTACATCTTGCAAATCAAAAACCATTACGTCAATTCCTTCTAATTGTTCGGGTTTTGGTTTTTTATTATCACCGTAAAGGGATATAATTGGCAAACCTGTTTTAGTATCTTTTCCGTCAACAACGGTTTCGCCAGCATCTGCTGTACCTCTAAAACCGTGTTCGGGAGCAAATATTTTAGCTATCATAATGTTTTTTGCAACTAGAAAATCAACCAAATGGGTACTGTCCAACAAAATGCCGGTTTGGTTCGTCACGATTCCAACTTTTTTGTTTTTCAACAACGGATAAAACCCTTCAAAATTGGAAGCGCCTGTACTAAAATGCGTGTTTTTGGTATTTAAAATAACGGCTGTTTTGTGTTTGGCTAATTTGTGTTTGGCTAATTTTTCTTTAACAGGACTATAAACTACCGTTTGTTGTGCCGTTTTACAAGAAAAAACAATCATAGACAATAGCAGAAATAGTACAATTGAAGTGCTTTTCGGTAGTGCAAACGAAGGTTTATAAGAAGAAAAAAAAGTACTGTCGGTCATAAAAAATGTCTGAAAAAAATTAAATCATTCAAAAAAACCTTGCAATTGGTCGCTAATACCGTATTTTTGACACGCGCGAATCTCATAACACATTGCATTGAATTTAGAATATTTTATAGCCAAAAGACTTATTACGGCTAAAGGTCGTAAAAGTAGTATTTCTGCACCAATTATAAAAATTGCGGTAGCGGCAATTGCAATTGGCATGGTGATGATGCTCGTTTCAGTAGCTACAGGCATCGGGCTACAACTTAAAATTAGAGAGAAAGTTTCGGCGTTTAACGGACACATCATCATCTCTAATTTCGACAGCAACCAATCGGAAGTGAGCTTAGAACCTATTTCTATTAATCAAGATTTTTACCCTAAATTCAAGAAAGTTTCTGGCATCAAGCACATACAGGTTGTGGCTAGCAAAGCAGGAATTATTAGAACCGCAACTGCATTTGAGGGCATCATTTTTAAAGGCGTTGGCAAAGATTATCAGTGGAATACTATTGCACCCTATTTGATTGCTGGAAGAATCCCGAATTTAAAAAACGAATTGAATGCCGAGATGCTGATTTCGCAATTTTTAGCCAACCGATTGGGATTGAAAGTAGGCGACACTTTTCATACTTTTTTTATGAAAGAAGGCAACAATCAATTGCCCAATTTAAGAGTTTTTAAAATTACAGGTATTTACAACTCGGGTTTTCAAGAATTTGACAGCACTTATATTATTGGCGACATTCGTCATATTCAACACATCAATCACTGGCAATCCGACCAAATAGGAGCTTTCGAAATTTTTATAGACGATTTTGATGCTATAAAAACTAAGGGAGAAGAAGTGTATACCCAAACCAGCTCGACGCTAAATACGCAAACTATTGTCGAGAAATTTGGCTATATATTTGAATGGCTCAAACTTTTCGATTTCAACATCATTGTCATTTTAATAGTAATGGTAGTTGTCGCTACTATCAATATGGTTGTGGCGCTTTTAGTCTTGATTTTGGAGCGCACTCAGATGATTGGCATTCTAAAAGCATTGGGTGCTAACAATTGGATGGTGCGAAAAATATTTCTATACAACGCTTTTTACCTCATCGTTCGAGGATTGTTTTGGGGCAATTTTATAGGCATTGGTTTGCTACTGATTCAAAAATATTTTGGCATTATTCAGCTCAATCCCGAGAACTATTATGTTAACGTTGCTCCTGTATATCTCGATTGGACTTATATTTTATTACTCAATCTCAGCACTGTTTTTATCTGTTTGCTCGTATTATTGATTCCTTCCTACATTATCACCAAAATTTCTCCTGTAAAAGCCATTCGGTTCGATTAGGATTTTAATTTTTCGCCATTTAATTTGCCTATGCCTTTACCAACAAGCATTCCGAATATTTAAATTTTATTTTAAATGATTATTTTTTCAATTATTTGATTATTTTTGAGAAAACAAAAGTTTGTTTTTCATTGTATCAACCTTCAAAAACCAAAGACAAGACAACATCATGAAATTGCTACTTAAAAACATTAAAATTGTATAGAAAATGAATTTAAGGAACTATTTTTTTATTCTTTTGTGCTTTAATTATTTTATCATCTATTCTCAAAACGCTATGAAAACCCCTGAATTTTTGAAAAAGGGCGACACAATTGCCATTGTGGCTACCGCCAGAAAAAACATTGACGACAATCTAAAACCCGCTATTGCTTTACTGAAAAGTTGGGGGTTAGAAGTAGTCATTGGCAAAAGCATCGGATTAGACAACCATCAACTTGCTGGAACTGATGTTGATCGCGCTGCCGATTTTCAGACCCAATTGGACAACCCCAATATAAAAGCGATTTGGTGTGTGCGAGGCGGCTACGGCACCGTTAGAATGATTGATTTAATTGACTTTTCAAAATTCAAAACCAATCCAAAATGGATAATTGGCTTTAGTGATGTGACGGTTTTGCACAGTCATTTAAACAAATTGGGCTTTGCCTCTATTCATGGCATCATGCCTGTAAATATTGAAAAAGCTTCGGCTGCAGTTGAAGAAACACTAAGAAAAGCATTGTTTGGTGAAAATCTTGAGTATACAGTTCCTTATGAAAATGAAAATCGATTGGGTGTTGCAGAAGGCGAATTGATTGGTGGAAATCTTTCGATTTTATACAGTTTAATGGGCTCTGCTTCGCAACAGGATTGCAAAGGAAAAATCCTTTTTCTAGAAGATTTAGACGAATATTTGTACCACGTAGATCGCATGATGATGAGTTTGAAACGTTGTGGCTGCTTTGATCATCTACAAGGATTGGTGGTTGGAAGTTTTACAAAAATGCACGACAACGAAATTCCTTGGGGGAAAACGGCACATCAGATTATACTTGATGTTACAAAACAATATTCTTTTCCGATTGTTTTTAATTTTCCGGCAGGACATATTCATAACAATAACACTTTAATTTTAGGCACAAAAACGAAATTGGAAGTGACTGTCAAAGAAACCAAGCTTAAGTTTTACTAAAAAGTATGGCAGCGCATAACGAATTAGGAAAGTTTGGAGAAGAATTTGCTATCGTTTTTCTTCAAAAAAAGGGTTATGAAATTCTAGACACCAACTGGACTTTTCAAAAAGCCGAGATTGATATTATTGCCAAAAAAGAAAATACTCTTGCAATAGTTGAAGTAAAAACCCGTTCGAGTTTGGATTTTGGTTTACCTCAAGACTTTGTAAAACCAAAAAAAATCCAACTTTTAGTAAAAGCAGTTAACGAATATGTGTTTTCGAACGACTTAGATGTTGAAGTTCGTTTTGATATCATTGCCATTCATAAAGAAGGACAAGAATTCAAAATAGAACATTTAGAAGATGCCTTTTATCATTTTTAATATTGTTATATTTGTAACAAATTGTTTTTTATTTATATTTGCGAGGAAATACTTATCCGCTACTAATGAAAACCGTTACTTCATTCGTTGAAAATTATATCAAAACCAAACCCTTTTTATTTGGCGCATTAGCTCAAGGCATTATAAATTTGACTTCTTTATCCAGAAACATGATGCCCGAATTAGAAAAAGAATTTGGCAAATCTATAAAGCAAGGAGCCATCGTTATGGCTTTAAAACGGCTTTCGGTTGATATGGATTTTAGATTGAATCATAAAATCGTAAAGGTTTTGAAGAATTTGGGAGAAATTACGGTTCGTTCGTCTTTATGTGATTTTACTTTTGCCGTTTCCGATACCATTTTGAACAAGCAAGCCGAATTGATTTCGGAAATTCAGAGCTTTTCGGATGTTTTTTATACCTCATCAAGAGGCGTAAACGAAACTAATGTAGTTTTGAGCGAAAGCGCAAGTCATTTGGTAGAAAAGCATTTTCAAGGTGAAAAACTACTGCAACGCATTGACAACTTGGCTTCGATTACCCTAAAATTACCTACAGAAAACGTAACGATTCCAGGCATTTATTATTTTATTTTTCAGCATTTGGCTTGGGAAGGCATTGTTATCAACGAAGTGATTTCAACCTCGTGCGAATTTACCATTCTTGTTGGAGAAAACGATGTGGATCTCGCTTTCAAAGTAATCAAAGACTTAAAAAAAGGGTAACCTCAGCAATAAAAAACCCGATAACTTTTCGCTATCGGGTTCTTCTATTAGCTATACAGCTATTTTCTAATCATTCAATTTCAAAACAGCCATAAACGCTTCTTGAGGGATTTCTACATTTCCCACTTGACGCATACGTTTTTTCCCTTTTTTCTGTTTTTCGAGTAATTTACGTTTACGAGAAATATCACCACCATAACATTTGGCGGTAACGTCTTTTCGTAAAGCTTTTATGGTTTCGCGGGAAATTACTTTCACCCCAATTGCCGCTTGAATAGGAATATCAAACTGTTGGCGAGGAATTAATTCTTTCAACTTTTCGCACATTTTTTTACCAATTTGATAGGCACTATCAGCGTGCATCAAAGACGACAAAGCGTCTACAATTGTTGCGTTTAACAAAATATCAACCTTAACCAAATTGGACGTCCGCATACCAATCGGCGAATAATCGAATGAGGCATAGCCTTTTGAAACGGTTTTCAAACGATCATAAAAGTCGAATACAATTTCTGCTAAAGGCATGTCGAAGGTTAATTCGACTCTTTCGGTAGTTAAATACGTTTGATTAGTGATTAAGCCTCGTTTTTCGATACACAAACTCATTACATTACCCACAAAATCGGATTTGGTAATAATAGTTGCTTTTATAAAAGGTTCTTCAACATGGTCTAAACGAGAAGGCTCTGGCAAGTCCGAAGGATTATTTACAATTAATGGCGTCTCGGGATTTTTTTTGGTATAAGCCAAATACGAAACGTTGGGAACCGTAGTGATTACCGTCATGTTGAACTCCCTTTCCAAGCGTTCTTGGATAATTTCCATATGCAACATCCCTAAAAATCCGCAACGGAAACCAAAGCCTAACGCCGCCGAACTTTCTGGAAGAAAAACGAGCGAAGCATCATTTAATTGTAGTTTTTCCATAGAGTTTCTTAACTCTTCATAATCTTCGGTGTCAACCGGATAAATTCCAGCGAATACCATTGGTTTCACATCTTCAAAACCGTGAATTATATTTATTGTAGGATTTTTAGCATCCGTCAATGTATCTCCTACTTTTACTTCTTTGGCTTCTTTAATTCCCGAAATCAAATACCCAACATCTCCAGTTGATATAACTTGTTTCGGAACTTGGTTCAGTTTCAATGTGCCAATTTCATCTGCAAAATATTCATTTCCTGTAGCCATGAATTTAATTTTTTGCCCTTTCTTAATTTCACCGTTTTTGACCCGAAATATCACTTCAATACCACGAAACGGATTGTAATGGGAATCGAAAATTAAGGCTTGTAAAGGTTCGTCAGCGTTTCCTTTTGGGGGTGGAATGCGCTCAATAATAGCCGCTAAAATATTTTCGACTCCAAAGCCTGTTTTTCCAGAAGCATGAATAATCTCATCTAGTTTACAACCCAGTAAATCAACAATATCATCTGAAACTTCTTCCGGATTGGCACTTGGCAAATCGACTTTGTTTAAAACGGGAATAATTTCCAAATCGTTTTCCAATGCCAAATACAAATTTGAAATGGTTTGTGCTTGAATACTTTGTGCTGCATCAACAATCAACAGCGCCCCTTCGCAAGCAGCAATAGAACGGGACACTTCATACGAAAAATCGACGTGACCCGGAGTGTCTATTAAGTTCAGAATGTATTCTTCCCCTTTATATTTGTATTCCATTTGGATGGCATGACTTTTTATTGTTATGCCACGTTCCCGCTCCAAATCCATATTATCAAGTAATTGCGCCTTTTCTTCACGAGCAGTAACGGTTTGAGTGGCACCAAGTAAACGGTCTGCAAGTGTACTTTTTCCGTGGTCAATGTGAGCAATAATGCAAAAATTTCTAATATGTTTCATCTATGATAATTGATTTCGTAAAATTTTTATCCTTTTTAATAAAGTAATAAGCAGCAAATATAATTTAAAGTTGGTCAGTGTCAAAGGAGTTGAGTAATAAAAGCAATACAACAACGAATAGGAGTAATAATTTAGGTGATTTTAAATTAAAAATGAAAATGTAATAACCGTATATCCGAACCTTGTCATCGATAATAAAATTAATTTGGTTTTCAAAAATCAAGTAAACGGAACAGTTACAGCTGAAATATATTCGATTTCGGGAAAATTAGTTTACAAAACAAATAAAAACGTAAGCGATGCCAATACAATAGAAATTAATACCGATTTTCAACTGATGTCCGGCGTTTATTTGTTAAAAGTAACAAACGACACAACTGTATTTAATGCTAAAATAATTATTGAATAAACAATTAATTTAGAAAATCAAAAAACGCTTCGAAAATTATTTTTGAAGCGTTTTATTGATATAATTTTCTTTGACGATTATTTCCAAAGGCACTTGATTTTCAACAGGAATTTCTTCTTTCAGCATTAATTTTTTATACAAATAATTAACCCCTAAATAACCTTGATTCTCCGGATTTTGATTGATAAGAAAATCTATAATGCCATGATTTAGATATGCTACATTTTTCTCCAACAAATCATATCCTACAATTTTTATACCTTTAATTTGGTTCTTTTTTATAAATTCAGCTATTAAATAGGCTCTCGAATTAGGAATGTATATGGCATCAATACCTACAAACATTTTTTTATTTAACTGAATTTTACCGTTGTCTTCAATATTAATTTCGTTAATTATAAAATTTTTAAATTGCTCTTTGTTTTCAAAAAAAGAATAGAAACCTTGCACTCGTTGGTACCAAATAGAAGTAATTTTTATTTCTCTTGTAATTTTAATTATTAGAACATTTGCCTTTTCACTGGATAAGCCTAAGCTTAGCAGTTTTCCGGAGAGCACGCCGCCTTTAAATGCATTCTGTCCAATATAGTAACTGTTAGAAATTGCTTCGATATCGGAATCAATCATTATAATTGGGGAATTTTTTTTTTGGTATTCTTCAAGAAAAATTTTAGACTCATCATGAAATATTGGAGCAATTAAAAGACCATCATGATTGCATTTTAAAAGTTCTAAACATCGTTTTTTAAAAGACGGTAAATTATAATCATAATAAAAATAGTCAATAGAAAAACCTGCATTATCAAATTCTTTTGCTGCTTTTTCGATGCCAAATACAGGCGATTTCCAATATTCTAATTTTTTATTATTAGGAATACAAACCGCAATTTTGTACTTTTTGTTAAAAGCTAAATTGCTCGCGTGGATATTTATTTTATAATCATATTTTTCTATGATTCTGTTAACTTTATCAATATTTTCTTGGCTTACTTGACCACGATTATGAAGCACTCTATCAACGGTACCAGGTGATACATCCGCTAATTTTGCAATTTTTTTTATAGTAATCACTTAAGTATTTGTTTAAAAATATACATTTCAAAGTTACATAAAAATTATTTTCAGCTCCTGATTTTTCAAAAAATATTTATTAGCTATTCATTAGAATAAGCTATTGAATTTTGGTAAATTTCTAAAAATTAAATTAGGACTTTACTAAAAATTATACTTTTAATTTCATAACGATTTCAAGTTGGGCTTTTAAGATTTTGTTTTCTTCCTCAAGATGGCCGATGCTTTTTTAATAATCTTGTTTTTCTGCCAGTTTTGCCGCTGCGTTATTTTGTGTTTTTACAAAATCTGCGAGTAACGCGTTAGCGATTTCTTGAAAAATATTGTAATTCATGGCATAGCAAATATCAATTAATATCGATGTTTGGATGCTAGGTTTTCTAATAAATCTATTCATAGCGCTGCCTTACCTACCAATGCCAAGCTCTATTTGTACATTAGACATTTTTAATTTGTACGTCAGGTTTTCAATTATTTCACCAGTATTGATGTTGTGGTCACCTTTTTTCATGGTACTATAATTTTAATTATACGACAAATTTTTAAAAGTATATTTGACTTTAGTGGAATATAATTTGTATTTGTTAAAATTAAAGTTGTCTTTTTTATAGCTTAATTTGTTTTTTACAGAATTACAGTTGTCTTTTACAGAGCTATAGTTGTTTTTTATATAGCGACAGTTGTCTTTTACAGAGCTACGGTTATGTTTTGTTGCAATAGCATGATTCTTATTAATAATGGATAGCATTTTATGTACATGCTTAAGACCGTTCGATTGTTGTCAAAAAAAACCCCAAAATAGTACTAACTTTTTGGGGGCAATCTAATGCTATTCTTTAGATTTTAAACAAAAAGATTGAATTAATTTTATCACTTTTGTAGAAAAGTTAATTTTATTTTTGATTACATTTTTTTTATATTATGAATTTACAGCAGTTTTATAATTTCTTAATTGGAACGTATTTAGGAACTAATAGTGTAATCAACAGCCACAGCGTTTTCTTTTTTAATACCAAATGGTTTTCTTGTTATTTAAATTGGCTAATTTGAGCTATTACTAGATTTGAAAATAACATAATTAAAAAACTAAGCATTTATTCATATCCTTTCGTTTTATTGTTTTTTCATTTACAGATCTGTAATCGGCTGGTATTTTGGCACTAACGTTTTCATTAAAAACCAAGCGATGATATAAGAAACGGCACAAATAACAAACATTATTGAATAACCAGTTTGTATATGTCCTAGTTTATCATAATAATCAAACAAAGCGCCGCCAAGTTTAGTAACAATTACCCCGCCTATACCACCAGCCATTCCGCCAATTCCTATAATTGAGCCGATCGCTTTTTTAGGAAACATGTCAGAAACAGTGGTAAAAATATTAGCAGACCATGCTTGATGCGCCGAAGCACCAATTCCAATTAAAATCACAGGAATCCAGAAACTAATACTTCCTAAGGCTTGAGCAAATAAAACAACTAGCGGTACTAAAGCAATATAAAACATTGCTTTCATTCTGCCATCATAAGAGTTGTATCCTTTTTTGATGAAAACCATCGGTAACCAACCTCCAAAAATGCTTCCAAACATAGTGAGCGTATAAAGGACGGCAAGTGGCAATACAATGTCTGTTCCTTTCATATTAAACTGAGATTCAAGATATTTAGGTAGCCAAAATAAGAAAAACCACCAAATGCCATCGGTCATAAACTTTCCTAATGCAAAAGCGTAGGTCTGTTTGTATTTCAACAATTTAGTCCAAGGAAATTTTTCCTCGTTTGTTTCAATTTGGTCGTTATCGGTGTTGATATATTCAAACTCTTCTTTGCTTAATCGCTTCTGATTTTGAGGTTTATCATAAAAAATATACCAAAAAAACATCCAAACAAATCCTATTGCTCCCACTAAAATAAACGAAAATTCCCATCCCCATTTTTCAGCAATAATTGGAACTGTTAAAGGTGCTAAAATTGCACCGATATTTGAACCAGAATTAAAAATTCCGGTAGCTAATGATCGTTCTTTTTTTGGAAAATACTCAGCAGTTGCTTTAATTGCTGATGGAAAATTACCTGCTTCACCAAATCCTAAAACGGCTCTTGAAAGCATGAATCCCGCAATCGAAACAGGAACAATTCCTAATCCTATCCACGTTAATGTTGTTGAAAAAACAGTCCCAACTTCAATAGAATAGGCATGCATAATGGCCCCTAAAGACCATATAAATATTGCTAAAGCATAGCCAGTTTTTGTTCCTAATTTGTCAATTATGCGCCCCGCAAAAAGCATTGAAAAAGCATAAACGATTTGAAAAACTGCTGTGATATTAGCATAATCCGAATTTGACCAATTAAATTCCTTTGACAAACTTGGGGCCAACAAGCTCAATACTTGTCGGTCTAGGTAATTTACGGTTGTTGCAAAAAAAAGCAATCCACAGATGGTCCAACGGTAATTTTTATATTGTATTGACATAGCTTGGAAAATTAAAGAAGTTAAGTGAGTTTTTATAACAAATATCAAGAATTGTGTTTCCTATAAACGGTAGGTCATTTGGAAGTTGGTTTTTTTCTACTTCTTCTCCCATAATGTTGCATAGTATTCTTCGGAAATAATCGTGTCTTGGAAACGATAAGAAACTTCTAGAATCAGTTAGCATACCAATAAAATTAGGTAATAATCCGAAGTTGGATAGCACGTTCAATTGTTTTTCGATGCCGTCTTTTTGATCTAAAAACCACCAAGCCGCTCCATATTGAACCTTTCCTTTGATTGGCGCTTCGTTAAAATTAGCCGCCATTGCCGCGAAAACTTCGTTATCTTTTGGGTTTAAGT
The DNA here is from genome assembly GCA_040402815.1 of Flavobacterium sp. Classification (GTDB taxonomy): domain Bacteria; phylum Bacteroidota; class Bacteroidia; order Flavobacteriales; family Flavobacteriaceae; genus Flavobacterium. Next base: position 104,034 of record JBBALV010000003.1, on the reverse strand, counting down.
TATAAACGATTGTTTTTGTTAATGTGTTGTTGTAGTTCAATTTATCAAAAAATTTCGACATCGATTCGGCATGGTTCATGTCGCCAATAGAATCAAAACCAGTGTCCGGACCGATGGATTTCATCATTTTTGAATTATTATTTCGAATGGCACCAACGTGAAATTGCTGCGTCCAGCCTTTTTCAAAATCCATAACCGCCAAGTCAAACAAAATCGCTGATTTGTATTTTTGAATTTCATTAGTTGTTAAATCACCTTTTTGAATTGCTTTTTCAAAAATAACATTAACTTCTGTTTGCGAATATGCTTCTCCATAAAAAGTATCCAATCCGTGATCGGAAATTCTGCATCCAAGTGCATGAAAATAATCATGTCTTGCTTTTAAAACAACTAATAGTTCTTGATAACTTTTAATTTTTGTTCCAGCAACGCTTTCTAAATCGTTTATCCAGTTATTGAAAACTAATTTATTTTCAATATTAACGGCTTTGTCTGGTCGAAATGAAGGAAGCACCATAATTTCAAATGCCTGATTCTGAATTTCTTGATGGTATTGCAAATCATCGGTAGGATCATCTGTTGTTCCTACCATTTGAACATTCATTTTTCGCAATAGATTTTTTACGCTAAATTCCGGTTTTTGAAGTAAAGCAGAAGCTTCAATATAGATTTCTTCTGCCGTATCTGGATTTAATAGTTTTTCTATGCCAAAATAATTTTTTAACTCGAGATGCGTCCAATGGTACAAAGGATTTCGAAGCGTTTTCGGAACCGTTTCTGCCCATTTTTGAAACTTTTCAAAATCAGTTGCATTTCCAGTGATGTATTTTTCATCAACGCCATTGGCTCTCATTGCACGCCATTTGTAATGATCACCTTCAATCCAAATTTGGGTTAGGTTTTCAAATTGTCGGTCAGCTGCAATATCTTTTGGAGATAAATGACAATGATAATCTATGATTGGCTGGTTTTTTGCGTATTGATTATAAAGTTTTATCGCCGTTTCATTATAAAGCAAAAAATCGTCTGTTAAAAAAGTGTTTTTTGACATAATTAAGTATTAAAATAAACTTCTTTCAATTCCCATTTCTAATCCTCGCAACTCGGCTAATCCTCGCAAACGACCAATTGCTGAGTATCCAGGATTTGTTTTTTTGTTCAAATCGTCAAGCATTTGATGTCCGTGATCGGGACGCATTGGAACTATTAAGTTTGTCTTTTTTTGTGTTTTTATAATTGATTTAATTACCTCATACATGTCTACGTCGCCTTCAAGGTGATTGGCTTCAAAAAAGCTTCCTTCTTCATTTCTTTTGGTACTTCTAAGATGAATGAAATACATTTTTTCTCCATGTCGGTCTACGATTCCCGGTAAATCATTTTCTGCAATAACTCCATAAGAACCAGTACACATCGTAAAACCGTTGCTTTTATAATTTACGGTAGTCAGCATTTCTTCTAAATCTGCTTCTGTACTTACAACTCTTGGTAAACCGAGAATTGAATAAGGTGGATCGTCTGGATGAATTGCCATTTTAACATCGGCGCTTTCTGCAATCGGCATTATTTGCTGCTGAAAAAAGAATAGATTTTCTTTTAATTTTTTTCTGTCGATTCCGTTGTATCCTTCAAGCACTTTTAGGAAATCAGCAACAGAATACGTTTCTTCCGAACCTGGTAAACCTGCTAAGATATTTTTTTGAAGTTTTGATTTGGCTTCGTCATCCATGTTTTCAAACAATGATTTTGCTTTTGCTATTTGTGCAGAAGAATAATCGCTGGCTGCATTCGGTCTGTTAAGAATATACAAATCAAAAGCGATAAACTCATTCATGTCAAATCGCAACGCTTTTGAACCATCTGGCATTTCATACGACAAATCTGTTCTAGACCAGTCCAAAACCGGCATGAAATTATAACAAATGATATTAATTCCGCAAGTTGCTAAATTTTTAATACTTTGCTTGTAATTTTCGATGTATTGTAAATAATCACCAGTTTGTTTTTTTATATCTTCATGAACTGGAACACTTTCTACAACCGACCATATCAATCCAGAAGGTCCGTTTGACGCTATTCCGTCTTTGAATTCGATTGTATTTTTTCGTTTCATTATTTCATCGATTTCCCAAACTTGACCGTTTGGAATGTGATGAAGTGCGGTTACAATTCCTGTTGCTCCCGCTTGCAAAATATCTGATAATTTAACTGGATCGTTTGGTCCGAACCATCTCCATGTTTGTTCCATAATTTATTTTTGATATTAAATACTAGACACTCCAAAGCCACCGTCAACATTGATGACTATTCCTGTCACAAATTTTGAAGCATCGCTACATAAAAATAGTAATACACCATCTAAATCTTCGGGAACACCAAAGCGTTTCATTGGTGTCATGTCGATAATTTTTTCTCCTCTTGGTGTAAGATTTCCTTCTGGAGTAAGCAATAAAGCTCTGTTTTGGGCTCCGATAAAAAACCCTGGAGCGATAGCGTTTACTCTAATTCCTTCTCCAAATTTGGTTCCCATTTCAACCGCCATCCATTTAGTGAAATTATCAATCGCAGCTTTTGAGGCAGAATATCCAACAACGCGAGTTAAAGGACGTTGCGCCGAAGCAGAAGAAATATTAATGATAATGCCTGATTTTTGTTTGGCAAAAATTTCTGAAAATACCTGCGAAGGAAGCATTGTACCAATGATATTCAAATCAAGTACTTTTTGCAAGTCGCCCAATTGCATATCATAAATGGCTTGATCGGTACCTATCGTTGCTCCGGGCATGTTTCCGCCAGCAGCATTGATGAGTATATCCAATCTTCCATACTCTTTTATTATAAAGTCCCTAACTTGTTCTAATGATTCTTTGTTTAAAACATTAGCAGTTACAGGAAATGATTTTCCACCATTTTTTATTATTTCATTTACAGCGGTTGCTGCTTCTGCATCTGTCAAACCCATTATACCTACATTTGCACCATGCTCTGCAAGTACTTTTGCCATATTGGAACCTAGCACTCCAGCACCTCCAGTTATCAATACAACCTTTCCGTTTAAGTCAAATAAATTTTTCATTAAATTTTTTATTTTATGGATTTAATAATATTTAATACAGCTTCAGCATCCGATTGAATTTGCGAATAATTTTGTTCTTCCATTAGTGTTTTGCTAATCAATTTACTTCCCATTCCAACTGCACAAACTCCCGCTTTGAACCATTTTTCAATACTCTCTTTCGTAGCGTCTACGCCTCCAGTAGGCATAAAATTTAATTTAGGAAACACATCCTTTATGGTACTCATAAATTCAACACCTAAGATATTTCCTGGAAATAACTTAATAAATTCCAAACCAATATTTTCAGCAGCAATAATCTCGGTAGGCGTCATACATCCTGGAGCATAAAAAATATTGTTAGCGACGGCATATTCGGCAATCTCCTCTACAAAACCTGGACTTACCAAAAAATCAGCTCCTATGCTTAAATATTCTTTGGCCTGTTTCAGATTTTTAACCGTTCCTATTCCGATGAGTAAATCTGGCATTTCTTGATTTCTTACTGCTATCAATTTTTTAAAATTAACAAAAGCAGTTTCGCCTCTGCTGGTATATTCTATTGCTTTTATGCCAGCTTTATAAACCGCTTTTAGAATTTCTACACTTACGGTCTCATCAGCATTAAAATATAAGGGCAGAATTCCCTGTTTTTTTATGGTTTCTGTAACTAATTGAGCATTATTCATTTTTTAAATTTTTATTTTTACAACCATTTTTTTTATTTCTCCTTTCCCAATCATTGGTGCGTGAACATCTTCTGGAAAAAAAATAGCAAATTGATTATCCGTTAATTCAAAGTACGTATCGGGTGCGTCTGAATAAAATCGGACATCTTTTTCAGCATTATAAGCGCCCTTTTGGGTTTTGCATTTATGCCTTGGTTTCCATCCAAAGATTTCATTTCCTTTTATGCAAAGTTGAATATCAATAAATTGATCATGACATTCAAATTTTTCTAAACTTGTTTCTTTTGATTTTCCAATAGCAGTCGAAATAAATGAACGAATGCCAGTTGGAATTTCAATTGTACCATCAGGAGCTTCAACTAGATTATTGGTTAAAATATAATGAAAAGCGTTTTCAAATTGAGGGTGTATTTTGTAATATTTTTGTGCGTTTTCTATTGTATCAATTATCATTTGCTTTCTAGTTTATCGTTGTACTCTTCCGCTACCATCTCCCAGTACTAATTCCTTAACTTCTGAAAGCGTTGCGTGGTTTAAGTCTCCTGGAATAGTGTGTTTCAATGCACTTGCAGCCACTCCGAACTCCGCTGCATCCTTCATAGCCATTCCTGTAACTAAGCCATAAATTAAGCCACTTGCAAATGAATCTCCACTTCCAACTCGGTCAACTATCCTTACGTTATATTCTTTGGTATGGTAAAATTCTTCGCCATTATATACTAAAGCGCTCCAGCCATTATCACTAGCGCTGTGGCTTTCTCTTAATGAAGAGGCAATAAATTTGAAACCAAACTTCTCTTTCATTTGTTTGAATACATCTTTGAAGCCATCTAAATTTAATTCGCCTTTTGTCACATCAGTACCTTGTGACTTAAAGCCTAGCGTTGTATCTGCATCTTCCTCATTACCTATACATACATCAACATATTGGCAAAGTTGAGACATCACTTCTCTTGCTTTTTCTTTAGTCCAAAGTTTTTTTCTATAATTTAAATCAATACTAGTTGTGATTCCCTTTGCCTTAGCGGCTTTTAGAGCAGCTAATGTTAATGCTGCAGCCTTGTCACTTAGCGCTGGCGTTATTCCCGTGGTATGGAACCAATCACATCCTTCAAATATTTTATCAAAATCAAATTCAGAAGCATCAACATCTGCAATAGAAGCTCCGGCTCTATCGTACACCACTTGAGAAGCTCTCATTGAAGCACCTGTTTCTAAAAAATAAATACCTAATCTATCTCCTCCTCGGGCGATAAATTGTGTATCTACACCATATCTTCTAAGGTGATTAATAGCGGATTGCCCGATAGGGTTATTTGGAACTTTAGTAACAAATGTGCCATCTAAACCATAATTACATAGGGCTGCAGCAACGTTTGCTTCGCCTCCTCCGTACGTTACATCTAAAGAATCGCTTTGAACAAATCTTTTAAAATCTGGTGTAGATAAGCGTAACATTATCTCTCCTAGGGTAACAACTTTTTTACTCATTCTAATTTTATTTTTTATGAAATGTTAATGAAAATATTTTATCGTGTGCGAACACGAAGATCCAAAAATATTAAAAATAATAATAGAAAGATTAAAAAACGTAACAAATTTTATTTATTTTTTTGTTTTATTTAATTATTAGTTGGTTAAAAAGAAAAACAGAACTTTAATGAGGTATTAGATCTTATTTTTTTAATTATTTTGGGTCAAAATTTAAAAAATTATTAAATTTTGAGCAGCTGCATCAAAGAACATAAATAAATTTACACAACAATAGCAAAAAACTATTCAAAAAAAATTTGCACTTATATTCGTTTACTTTTTTGAATCATTACACAATTGAATCCCAAAGAAATTAGAATTAAATTGCTTCTATTGTTAACAATTCTATTTCGTTTTGGATTGTTTCGCAAATTGCATTAATTATTGATATTGAATTTATGCAGTTTATAACAACTCATTGGGAGAGTTAGTGATAATATAAATAGTAGTTTTTTTGTTGAAAAACGTAACAAAACTTTTGATTTACCTTGCAATCGAATTATCATGAAATGAAATTTGGTTTTAATAAAAGTTGATAAAAAAACGAATGAATTCTCATATGTTAAATACCTAATTCTTTAATTCCTAATTCAATCTAAAATCCACTTGAAGCTGTTCTAATTCCTTGAGTAATTGGCTTGAAATCGCTACTTTTAGTTTTCTACTTGGCATCTCGAGTCGGGTGATAGTTTGGCTTACCTCTTCAATGCTGGTTTCAATAGTGGGTATTTCAGCAATTAAATCCATTTCGGAATCGTCATCAAACGTTTCGGTTTCTATTTCATCATAAACAGGTGTAAGCGTTACTTGTTTTTGAATTTTTTCGACTTCTAATACTTCAAAAGTTACGGTATTATCGCCTTTGTTGGCTTGAAAAGTTTGGTTTAATTTTAAAATTAATGCTTCGTTCAATTGATTTACATTCAAACTTAAAATTAATTTCTTGGCAAACAGTTGCAAAACATCTTGCAAATAATGCACCAGCATAAACTGCATTCTTGGTTCTCCTTTTTTACCCGTTTCTTTGTCAGCCCAGCCTTCTTTCACTAAAACTCTAATGAATGTAAAGTTATTTTGAATAAAGAAATGTTTAAATTTTCCATATTCTTCGCCAAAAATTTTAAATTCATAACTTTCGTCGTAGCCTTCTAAAGTAAAGGAACCCCAACCTTTTCCGTTCTTAGCAATTCGGTGTTGTACGTTGGTGATGATACCCCCAAAAGTCAAATTTTTATTAATGTGTTGCTCCAGATTTTTCAAGGTTTCCAACTTGGAATTACAGAAATAATCCATCTCAAATCGAAAATCATCCAAAGGATGTCCTGAAATATAAATGCCTACGACTTCCTTTTCTTTGGCTAATTTTTCCATCGTGCTCCAATCTTCGCATGGAGGAACCGTAGGCTCTGGAATTTGTACATCACTGGCTTCTCCAAACAAACTCACTTGTGACGAATTTTCATTTTCTTGAAACTTGGCTCCATAACGGATGGCTTTTTCATAAAACGTAATGCCATCGCCATCATCATGAAAATATTGTGCACGGCTCGTTCCTGCAAAAGAATCAAAACCACCAGCTAATGCTAAATTTTCAAAAGCTTTTTTGTTGGCTGCCCGCAAATCAATTCGTTTGGCCAAATCAAAAATAGATTTGTATTTTCCGGATTTTCGGTTTTCAACAATAGTTGCAACCGCTCCCATTCCAACACCTTTTACAGCGCCTATTCCAAACCGTACTGCGTAATTTTCGTTTACCGTGAATTTATAAAAAGACTCGTTCACATCGGGACCTAAAACCTGTAAGCCCATGCGTTTGCATTCTTCCATAAAAAACGAAACTTGTTTGATATCGCTCATATTGTTGGACAAAACAGCAGCCATATATTCAGCAGGATAATTGGCTTTCAAATAGGCCGTTTGATAACCAATCCAAGCATAACATGTGGAGTGCGATTTATTGAACGCGTATTCAGCAAAGGCTTCCCAATCTTTCCAGATTTTTTCAAGTTTGTCTTCCGCATGTCCCTTTGCAGCCGCTTGGTTGATGAATTTGGGTTTCATTTTATCCAAAACATCCTTTTGTTTTTTCCCCATGGCTTTACGCAAAACGTCGGCATCACCTTTGGAAAAATCGGCTAATTTTTGAGACAAAAGCATCACTTGTTCTTGATATACCGTGATACCATAAGTGTCTTTCAATAATTCTTCGCAAACAACTAAGTCATATTCTATAGGTTCTTCACCATTTTTTCGCTTGATAAAACTTGGAATATAAGCAATAGGACCGGGCCGGTACAAAGCATTCATTGCAATTAAATCATTGAAAACGGTTGGTTTCAATTCTCTTAAATATTTTCGCATTCCTGCACTTTCATATTGAAAAATACCTACTGTTTCCCCTCGTTGAAAAAGCTGATAGGTCTTAGCGTCATCAATCGGAAATTCATCTGGATTGATGTCTTTGCCGGTTCTGTATTTTACTAATTTTACGGTATCTTTTATTAAAGTTAGGGTTTTTAGACCCAAGAAATCCATTTTTAATAATCCCGCACTCTCTACCACTGAGTTATCAAATTGGGTCACATACAAATCGGAATCTTTGGCTGTTCCAATAGGCACAAAATCGGTAATATCACTTGGTGTGATAATGACGCCACAAGCATGAATACCCGTGTTTCTCAAGTTTCCCTCTAAAATTTTAGCTTGTTGTATGGTCTCTCCACTCAAGTCAACTGACGAAGAAAGTTCTATAAGTTGTTTGATATTTTCAAAATCTTCCGGACGGAGCACTTTCTTGATCTCGCCTTCGGCATCTTTCAAAAAACGAGATAAACTCCATTTTGAAGGAATCATATTTGGAATTAATTTGGCAATTTTATCGGCTTCAAAAAGTGGCAAATCCAGCACCCTCGCTGTATCACGAATGGCCGATTTTGCAGCCATAGTTCCATACGTTACAATTTGCGCCACTTGACTTTTGCCATATTTATGAATTACATAATCCATGACTTTGCTTCGACCTTCATCATCAAAATCAATATCAATATCGGGTAACGATACACGGTCTGGATTCAAAAATCTTTCGAAAAGAAGATTGTACAATAACGGGTCAATATTTGTAATTCCCAAGCAATATGCAACAACAGAACCCGCAGCTGAACCCCGACCTGGTCCAACGGAAACATCCATTTTTCGGGCTTCAGCAATAAAATCTTGTACAATTAAAAAATAACCTGGATAACCCGAATTCTGAATGGTCAAAAGCTCAAAATCTATTCGCTCTTGAATTTCTGGGGTAATTTCGGCATAACGGCGATTGGCACCAAGAAATGTCAAGTGTTTTAAATACGCATTTTCACCCCGAACGCCTTTATCCTCTTTGTCTTCTGGAACTTCAAATTCTATTGGTATTTCAAATTTTGGCAATAAAACATCGCGCGCCAAACTGTAAATTTCTATTTTATCCACAATTTCGGTACAATTTGAAATGGCTTCAGGTAAATCGGTAAAGAGTTTTTTCATTTCCTCCCCCGATTTGAAATAATATTCTTGGTTAGACAATCCAAAACGATAGCCACGTCCTCTTCCTATTGGAGTTGCTTGTTTTTCGCCATCACGAACACAAAGTAAAATGTCGTGTGCATTGGCATTGTCTTTCTCTATATAAAACGTATTATTAGTCGCAATCAGCTTTACTTCATGCTTTTTGGCCAAAGTAATCAACCCTTCGTTCACCCGATTTTCGTCTTCTTGGTTGTGACGCATTAGCTCGATATAAAAATCGTCAGCAAACTGTTCTTTCCACCAAATTAGGGCTTCTTCGGCTTGGTTTTCACCCAAATTTAAAATTTTATTAGGGATTTCGCCATATAAATTTCCTGACAAAACAATCAGGTCTTCTTTGTATTTTTTTATAATAGTTTTGTCAATTCGAGGCACATAATATGACCCATCAGTATGAGCCAAAGAAGACATTTTAGCTAAATTATGGTAGCCTTTTTTGGTTTTTGCTAAAAAAACAATTTGATAACCATTGTCTTTTCTGGATTTGTCTTGATGGTCTTCGCAAACAAAAAATTCGCATCCTACAATTGGTTTTATATTAACTTCTGTAGGTTCTTCTCCGTTTTCAACAGCTGTTGCATTTTTAACTTCAGCAGTTTTATTGTGATTGAGAATGTCTCGTACAAAATGAAAAGCACCCATTAGATTGGAAAAATCGGTAATGGCAACGGCAGGCATTTTTAACTCCGCCGTTTTTTTGACCAAAGCAGCAACGCTAATAGTTGATTGCAAAACCGAAAATTGGGTGTGGTTGTGCAAATGCACAAAGTCCGAATCTACAAGTAATTGTTTGTTTTCTGAAAGCGTTTGCTTGGTAATTGGAACTGTATTTTGATCCCCGATTTGCTGTCTAATTTTTTCAGACGCGGCTTTTAGATTGATGTGCTGCAATCCAATTAGGGGAATCGATTTTGGGTTTTTGAGTTGGAAATCTTCAAAATAATGTTGTTCTACTTGAAGCTCTTTTTTGGTGAAAACTTCGGTACGAATCAATTCAAAAAAACAACGTGTGGTTGCCTCCACATCGGCAGTGGCATTGTGTGCTTCGTTAAACGGAACTTGAAATAAATACTGATGTAATTCCGTGAGGGTGGGTAGCTTAAATTTGCCACCTCGACCGCCGGGCAAACGCAATAATGAAGCGGTAACTTCGGTACAAGTGTCCAAAACGGGAATTTTTGCCATTGGACTTTCAATATCCAATCGGTGAAATTCGCAACCCATAATGTTGATATCAAAACCTAAATTTTGACCCACAATAAACTTAGTTTTGGATAATGCCGTATTGAATTTATCTAAAACTTCAGCTAAAGAAACGCCATCCGCTTGCGCCAATTCGGTAGAAATACCATGAATTCGTTCGGCATCATACGGAATATTGTAGCCATCGGGTTGCACCAAATAATCTTGGTGTTCGATGAGTTTTCCCATTTCGTCATGCAACTGCCAAGCAATTTGCACACAACGCGGCCAATTGTTGGTGTCGGTAATGGGTGCATCCCAACGTTTAGGTAAACCAGTGGTTTCGGTATCAAATATTAAGTACATGAGATTTTTGATTGCAGATTTTTGATGTTTTCAAAAGTACATTTTAAGCAAATAGTAATCAAGTTTAGTTATTAACAAAAAAAATCCGCTTCTCTTGAAACGGATTTTTAAATTTATATTTGAAACTTATTTATCTTCGATTCATATAAATAGAAACGTAGTATAAAAGTGTAGCAATAGAGCCCAAAGCAGCCACAACATAGGTTCTCGCTGCCCATTTTAGTGCATCTTTCGCACCGGCTTGTTCTTGTTGTGTCAACATTCTTTTGTTTTCTAACCATGCTAAAGCTCGGTTACTTGCGTCATATTCTACAGGTAAAGTTACAATTGAAAACAATGTAGTCGCACCAAAAATAACAATCCCGACTAATAAAAGTTCTGGAAAAGTACGAATCATTAAAATACCCGCTAACAAAATCCATTGCATATAACTCGATGCTACATTTACAATTGGCACTAAGTTAGAACGCAGCGAAAGCCATTCGTAACCCACAGCGTGTTGTACAGCATGACCACATTCGTGTGCAGCAACAGCGGCGGCTGCAGCATTTCTTTGATTGTAAACCGCTTCACTTAGATTGACCGTTTTGTCCACAGGATTGTAATGATCGGTTAATTGTCCTTCGGTGGAAATGACTTTTACATCGTGAATCCCGTTGTCAGCTAGCATTTTTTCAGCTATTTCTCGACCTGACATTCCGTTTTGCAGTTCTAATTTAGAATATTTTTCAAATTTGTTTTTTAATCGGTTGCTTACCAACCAACTTATGAGCATTATGGCTCCCGCTAAAATTAAATAAGATGAACTAAACATATTTTAATGTTTTTGATGATTTATAAATTTGTTATCAAAATTAACGCCATTTTAAAATGGTGTCAAAATGACAATTCTACCGCAAATTTATCTATTTTTTTACTATTCTTGCAATCAATAAATAGAATTTAAGGTGTGATACCAAAAAGTTCTAAATGTGGCATTTTATTTATAAATATTATTCAGAAAAAATACAGCACCAATCATCAATCGACTTTGTCTGTTTTCATTGATTGAATTAGAAACATTGGCATAATCCGAGTCCCATTTTCCAGTAATCAATGCAATTTCATAGCCAATATTAAAACGAACAAATTGTTCTCCGTTCTTTTTAATTGCAAATCCAACAGAAGGTCCAGCAAAAAACATATCGTTTTTCAATCGAATATAACTTGAAGTGGTAGCAGCAGCCAGATTATTAATATCAACCTGATTACTTTGCGAATACACATTAAAATCATTATTTGTGTAGGCTAAATTCAATCCTCCAGAAAAAACAAGATTTGAATTGTTGACAAAATTATAATGCCCCCTCAATCGCACAGTACCTCTAATGCCATTGCTAGTTGTGGAAGAATTTGATTTTTTAAACATATTGGAAGTAAACTCAACATCTGTAAAAAATTTATTTGCAAAATAATTAAAACCAAATATAATTTCAGGAACATTAGCTTGAATTTGAGGCAAATTACTCGCTTCCAATTTGTTGTCTATAGCGAACCTACTATTGCTTACAAGTCCTCCACCAAAATAGATACTTCGTTTAAGTTCATTTTCTTTAGGCTTGGCTTCTTGAGCCAATGAAATAGTACTAATAGCAAGTAATGAGAAAAGCAGTATTTTTTTCATGTCTTTGTGTTTTTTAAAGTTTATATAAAATAGAAAATACATTTTAACATTGATTATCCTACCAAGTTAATCACTTTTCCGGGAACGATAATGACTTTATTAGGTGTTCTTCCGTCCAATTGTTTGATGGTTCTTTCGTCGGCCATTACAATTTCTTGGATTTGCGGAATGGTTAAATCTAAAGGTAATTTAATTGTAAAACGCATTTTTCCATTAAATGAAACGGGGTATTCTTTTTCAGATTCTACTAAATATTTCTCTTCACAAATTGGAAAAGCCACAGTAGAAACCGAACCTTCATGACCCAATTGACTCCATAATTCTTCAGCAATATGTGGCGCATAAGGCGAAATAACGACTGCCAATGGTTCTAATATTTTTCTGTGATTGCATTTTAAAGTGGCTAATTCGTTGACACAAATCATAAACTGTGAAACGGAAGTATTGAAAGAGAAATTCTCGATGTCTTCGGTTACTTTTTTGATGGTTTTGTGTAATGATTTGTACATTTCTGGTGTTGGCTCGTCGTTGGTTACGATTGAACCGTTGTCATCAAAATACAAACGCCATAGTTTTTTCAAGAAACCAGAAACCCCTGTAATTCCGGCAGTATTCCAAGGCTTGGCTTGTTCCAATGGCCCTAAAAACATTTCATACAAACGCAACGTATCGGCACCATGCTCCTTACAAATGTCGTCTGGGTTGACTACATTGTATTTTGATTTTGACATTTTTTCTACTTCGCGACCAACGATGTAAACCCCTCCCGACCTCCCCGAAGGGGAGGAGCCAGAAACGTATAAATCTCCATTGTCCAAAATGAATTCTGCATCTTTATAATCTAAATATAATGGATGGTTTTTGAAAGCTTCTATGTCTAATTCGTTGGTGATGTCGTTGATTACAGCAAGATCAACATGGATTAGATGAACATTTTTTTCTTTTATTAAACCTTTTGAATATAATTTTTTAGAATCTTCACTTCTATAAACAAAAGCACTCATCCCCAAAATCATCCCTTGATTGATCAACTTCTTGAATGGTTCTTCTGTTGGGGCATAACCTCTATCTTTTAGAAATTTGTTCCAAAAACGAGAATACAATAAATGTCCGGTGGCGTGTTCGCTTCCACCAATGTATAAATCCACACTTTCCCAATATTTCAAAGCATCCGCTGAAGCAAATTCAGTTAAATTGTGTGCATCCATATAACGCATCCAATACCACGAACTTCCTGCCCAACCCGGCATGGTGTTCAATTCTAAAGGAAAAATCGTTTTCTCCCCCAACCCCTCCGAAGGAGGGGAGATAAGTTCGTTAGAAACAACTTTGTTATTCACACTGTCCCAAGCCCAATTGGTAGCGTTTCCTAGTGGTGGTTGTCCGTCTTCGGTAGGTAAGTATTTTTCTACTTCTGGCAATACAATCGGCAAGTGTTTGGCATCAATCATTTGTGGGAATCCGTTCACATAATACACTGGAAAGGGTTCGCCCCAATAGCGTTGACGAGAGAACACGGCATCACGCAAACGGTAATTGGTTTTACCTTTTCCTTGTCCGATTTTTTCTAGTTCCTCGATTATTTTTTTCGTTCCGTCTTTGTAACCCAATCCGTTTAAGAAATCAGAATTTACTAATTCGAAACCAGCTTTTTCGCCGTAAGCTTTATCCTCCCCCAGCCCCTCCGAAGGAGGGGAGTTTAGAAGAAAAATGTTATTAATCTCAGGCATTCCTTTAGTTCCTTTGAAGAAATTCGCGAAAGCGTAATCACGTTCATCACCACATGGTACAGCCATAACTGCTCCTGTTCCGTAACCAGCCAACACATAATCGCCAATCCAAACCGGAATTGGTGCTGCCGTAAATGGATGTTCGGCAAACGCACCTGTAAAAACTCCTGAAATGGTTTTTACATCGGCCATTCTTTCTCTTTCGGAACGTTTTGCTGTTGCTTCTACATAAGCTTCAACCGCAGCTTTTTGTTCTGGTGTTGTAATTTGGGATACCAATTCGTGCTCAGGTGCTAGCGTCATGAAGGTTACACCGAAAATAGTGTCAGGACGAGTGGTGAAAACGTCTATGAAAGTCCCCTCCCCAACCCTCCCCAAAGGTGAGGGAGCCGAAGCTGGGAAAGATTCTCTTGATTTTAATTCAGATTCTATTTTAATTAAAACTTCTGATATTTGTTTGTTTACTTCATTATTTGAAAAACGAATTACTTTAAAATCATGTTTTTGTTCTAATTCTAAAGTTCTTTCATTATCAAGTTCTATCTGTTCTTTTGTATTATGATATTCTCCATCTACTTCAACAATTAATCTTTTTTCAAGACAAACAAAGTCTACAATATATTTTCCAATTAAATGTTGTCTTCTAAAACGAACATCTAATTTTTCTCTACGTAAACTGTTCCAAAGAAGAGCTTCTGATAAAGTTGGTTCTTTTCGCATTTCTTTAGCATGTAGCAATAAATCCTTCGCAAGTAATGGGTCACCTGTTAAATATTTTGGATTCGATTTTATAGACGTTTCGGCTCCCCCTCCTTCGGAGGAGGTTGGGGGGAGGACATTAAACCTAATCGACGCACCAACCGATTTTCCAATCCAATTTCTTTGTGATTCTTTGATGGATTCACTCCAATCGATATCGTTTAAACCTTGCAATAATCTTTCGGCATATGCTGAAATTCGCATCGACCATTGGGTCATTTTTTTACGAATCACAGGATGTCCGCCACGTTCAGAAACACCATTTACAATTTCGTCATTGGCTAAAACTGTCCCTAATGCTGGACACCAGTTTACTTCGGTTTCTGCCAAATAGGTTAATCTATATTGTAATAGTATTTTTTGTTGCTCTTCGGATGAAAATGAATTCCATTCTGATGCTGAAAATGGCGCAATATTATCATCACAAACGGCATTTACATTTGCATTACCTTCTGTTGAGAAAACAGCAACTAAAGTTGCAATATCTTCCGCTTTATCTGCATCATTATTGTACCAAGAATTAAACAATTGAATGAAAATCCACTGCGTATGTTTGTAGTAATCGGCATTTGAAGTACGTACTTCTCTACTCCAATCAAATGAAAATCCGATTTTATCTAACTGTTCCCGGTAACGTGCAATGTTTTCTTTGGTTGTAGTATCGGGATGTTGCCCCGTTTGTATTGCATATTGTTCCGCTGGCAAACCAAATGAATCGTAGCCTTGTGGATGCAACACATTAAAACCTTTATGGCGCTTGAATCGAGCTACAATATCAGACGCTATATAACCTAACGGATGCCCAACATGTAATCCCGCTCCTGACGGATAAGGAAACATGTCCAAAACATAATATTTTGGTTTGTCAGAATTATTAGTGGCAGCAAAAGTTTGATTTTTCGCCCAATAGTGTTGCCATTTGGCTTCGATTTTTTCGTGATGGTATTTCATTTCTGTTTACAGTTGTCGGTTGTCGATTGTAGGAAAACTAGTTTCTTCTTAAAAAAATTATTAGATTAAATTTTCAAGAAAAAAGGTCCGCCATTAAGCATCAACAAAAAAATTAAGCGACAAATTTACGTTTATTGTACGAAAGTCAAAACTTTGAACGTTATAAACTATGAATAAAGAAATTCTTTATTATTTTTACCGAATAATTTTTCAATACTATGAGTTCTTCTTACGATAAATTTCAAAAACGCAGACTGATTTCGTCTTATTTTTCGGTTGTTTTAAGCATTTTTTTGGTGCTGTTTTTAGCAGGATTTTTAGGGCTTTTCGTGATTAATTCTAAAAAAATTTCCAATCATTTTAAAGAAGAAATTCCAATGACGGTTTTCTTTAAAACGGAAGCTACAGATAGCGTTTTGAATGCTTTTAAAGAAGAATTAAAAACAGCTCATTTTGTCAAAAACAGTGTTTTTGTTTCTAAAGAGGCTGCCGCGAAAGCACATACTAAAGATTTAGGAGAAGATTTCGTATCGTTTTTAGGTGCGAATCCATTGCAAAACTCTTTTGATTTGCATTTGAATGCCGATTATATTGTAAAAGACAGCATTTCGAAAATCGAACATCGTTTGAAAAAAAACGAATTCATTTCAGATATCGGTTATGATATGATTTTGGTGAATTTAGTAAATGATAATATTGAAAACGTTAGTTTTTGGATTTTAATTGCTAGTGGCGTTTTTGGTTTAATTGCTGTTTTATTGATAAATAGTTCGATGCGACTTTCCATTCATTCCAATCGATTTATCATCAAAACCATGCAAATGGTTGGTGCCACCAAATCGTTTATCAGAAAACCATTTATCTGGAGAAGCATCGTTTTAGGACTTATTGGTTCAGTTTTAGCAGTGATTATGCTAATAGCAACAGTGCTTTATTTGAATGACCTTTATCCTAATTTAGGAATTTTAGACGACCAATTGATGATTGGTTTGGTACTTTTAAGCGTTCTTGCTTCTGGTATTTTGATTACTTGGATTAGTACCTTTTTTGCAACACAACGTTTTCTGAATTTAAGAACGGACGATTTATATTGATTTTAGAAATTATAACCATTTATCATGAAAAATAACGAGCACAAACACGAATTTCTTTTTGACAAAGTAAATTACAAAATTCTATTAATTGGAATTGCAGTAATTGTTTTAGGATTTATATTGATGTCAGGCGGTGGAAGTAACGATCCTAAAGTTTTTAGTGAAGATGTATTTAGTTTTAGACGAATTCGTTTGGCGCCAACTGCGGTATTAATTGGATTTGGAATTACGATTTATTCGATATTAAAGAATCCAAAAAAGGCGTAAATGAATTACATTCAATCTATTCTTCTCGCTATTATTGAGGGAATTACGGAGTTTTTGCCTGTATCTTCTACGGGACACATGATAATAGCCAGTTCTTTTTTTGGAATTGCACACGACGATTTTACAAAACTTTTCACCATTGTAATCCAATTGGGAGCCATTTTATCGGTAGTAGTTTTATATTTCAAACGGTTTTTTCAATCATTCGATTTCTATTTTAAACTGTTGGTAGCCTTTATTCCAGCTGTTGTTTTAGGTTTATTGTTTAGCAAAAAAATTGATGCTTTATTAGAAAGTCCTGCTACAGTTGCCATTTCACTTTTGGTTGGTGGAATAATATTGTTGAAAGTTGATGATTGGTTTCAAAGTCCTGAAACAGCAACCGCTACAGAAATCAGCTATTTGACCGCTTTCAAAATTGGATTGTTTCAATGTTTAGCGATGGTACCAGGCGTTTCTAGAAGCGGCGCAAGTATTATTGGCGGAATGACTCAAAAATTATCTCGAACTTCAGCAGCAGAATTTTCGTTTTTCTTAGCTGTTCCGACCATGTTGGGAGCTACTGCAAAAAAATGTTATGATTATTACAAAGACGGTTTTGTTTTGACACACGACCAAATTAACTTTCTGATTATAGGGAACGTAGTCGCATTTATTGTGGCGCTTTTGGCAATTAAAAGCTTTATCGGATTTTTAAGTAAAAATGGATTTAAAGTGTTTGGTTATTACAGAATTGCTGTAGGAATTGCATTACTGATTATCAATTATTTTCATCCTCTAAGCATTCTTTAATGACAATTGAAGACTATCAAAACGGTCAGATTTTACTGATTGACAAACCGTTGCATTGGACTTCGTTTCAAGCAGTCAATAAGTTAAAGTACGCACTAATAAACAAAGTTGGACTTCCTAAAAAATTTAAAATTGGCCATGCGGGCACTTTAGATCCACTAGCATCGGGATTGTTGTTGGTTTGTACGGGCAAATTCACTAAAAGAATTTCGGAGTTGCAAGGGCAAACCAAAGAATATACTGGTACTTTCTGTATTGGAGCCACGACCCCTTCTTATGATTTAGAAACCGAAATTGACCAAACCTTTGCTATTTCGCACATCGATGAAGCCTTAATCATTGAAACCATTCCCTCTTTTTTGGGAGAGATTGATCAAAAACCACCCGTTTTTTCAGCCATAAAAAAAGATGGCATTCGATTGTACGAACTTGCTCGTGCTGGTGAAACAGTAGAAATTGCAACCCGAAAAACAACTATTCACGAATTTGAAATTACACGAATTGCACTCCCGGAAATTGATTTCAGAGTAGTTTGTAGTAAAGGCACATACATTCGCTCTTTGGCTTTTGATTTTGGAAAAGCATTGCAATCGGGGGCACATTTAATTGCTTTGCGACGAACCAAAATTGGGGATTATACGGTTGAAAACGCCACACAAATTACTGATTTTGAAGCATCATTGTCTCCTCTTTCATCATTATTTCAATAATTTCATTTTGAGTAGATAGTCCTTTATCATGCAAATACCACAGTTGCAATTCTGTTTTAGCATTAGCATCTACAACTCCATACTTGGCTTTATACGCTTTGATTAAATCGGATGCGCCTTTAGGTCGCGGCCCCCAATGATTGATTACGCTACCTGTTGCTTTATCAATAATAATTAATTTCGGAATTGCTTGAGCTTGATTAGTTAAAAACAAATTCATTACGGCTATATTTTCATCTCGAAAAACAATTTTCATTTCGATAGCCTCGGATTCATTTGCCATTTTATTAAAAATAGGAAGCAATTGTGCAGCATCACCACACCAACCTTCTGACAAAACAATCCATAAGTAGTTTTTATGTAAATTTTTTAAACGAAGACTATTTTGGACCGAAACTTTCATTGTTTTATCCAAACGATTCATTCTTGTTTCGTTTAAAATACTATATTCTAACAAATCTTCGGTCTGTTCATTGCCTGACGATTTTCCTTCGGCAATCCTATTAGAAATCATTCTTCGATATTCAATATAAGAATGACTGTTTAAAATTGCCTTTGCGATACTTGTGTTCATATCAATATTTATTTAAAATTGTGCTACAAATTTAGATTTAAATAAAGAATTTTGAAAATATTTATTAGATTGAAACTTATTAGTATCAAAGCAATTTTTTGAATAATTTAAAGACGTTAGATTGTTTAAAAAAGAATAAATGTATTTTAAAAAATTAATTATCTAATTACTATATTTGCACACGTTTAAAAAGGACAAACCATCAAAGCATTGAGCACCAATATTAAATCATTTTCTACTCTATCAGCATTTAAAGATTTCAAGGAAATTACCAAAGCTGGATTAGCAATTAGCGTGGTTTTTTCATCGATCGCTGGATATTTGTTGGGTTTTGATAAGAATTATCCTTTCGATTGGGGTACCTTTTTAATGCTTGCGATTGGCGGTTATTGCATGGTTGGTGCTTCAAATGCTTTCAATCAAGTGATTGAAAAAGATTTGGATGTTTTAATGGACAGAACCAAGAACAGACCCGTTCCTTCCGGTAGAATGTCGTCAAATACGGCACTTACCATTGCGAGTACTTTAACTATTATTGGCCTTATTATTTTATATAATATTAATCCAAAAACAGCCATGTTTGGCGCCATATCCATTTTTCTATACACAAGTGTTTATACTCCTTTGAAAACAGTAACATCTTTGTCAGTTTTTATTGGAGCCCTTCCAGGTGCTATCCCTTTTATGCTTGGATGGGTGGCTGCTACAGGTAATTTTGGTATTGAAGCAGGAACTTTATTTTTAATTCAATTTTTTTGGCAATTTCCTCATTTTTGGTCTATTGGTTGGTTTTTATTTGAAGATTATGAAAAAGCGGGGTTTTTTATGTTGCCTTCTGGAAAACGAGATAGAACAACTGCTTTGCAAACTATACTTTATACCGTTTGGCTAATAGTAGCGTCTTTATTACCTGTTTTAGGCTACACTGGTCAATTGCTATTATCTCCAATTGCAGCCATACTAGTATTCTTACTAGGGTTATGGATGCTTTTTTTTGCTGTTCGCTTATACCAATTGAAAACTGCTCCATCAGCAAAAACACTGATGATAGTGAGTGTTTCTTACATCACTTTGTTACAATTGATTTACATCACCGATAAATTTTTAAGATAATTATGAATATGACAGCCCAAGAATACAAAGAAAAAACGGCAAGGTCTAAAAAGATGCTTTTGTGGTTCGCTATGATTAGTATGATTATGGTATTTGCCGGATTAACTAGCGCTTACGTAGTTAGTAAATCAAGACCCGATTGGAAAATTTTCGATATGCCAAATGCCTTTTTTATGAGCACCATTGTACTTTTAATGAGTAGTTGTACTTTTCATTTTGCAAAAAATGCAATAAAAAAAGACAATCGCCAAAAAACTACAATGCTGTTAATTGCAACTTTGGTGTTAGCCTTTTTATTTGTCTTTTTTCAATTTGAAGGTTTCAAGAAACTTATTGAAATTGGACTTTATCCAACTGGAGCATCAAGCACAATTAATTCTTCCTTTTTATATGTGCTGGTTATGGTGCACTTGATTCACTTAGCTGGAGGATTAATTTCGCTTTTAATTGTAATTTATAATCATTTTAAACAAAAATACAATTCAAGTCAAACCCTTGGAATTGAGCTAGGTGCAATGTTTTGGCACTTTCTTGATTTTCTTTGGTTGTATTTGTTTTTGTTTTTATATTTCTTTAAATAAGAAAAAAATGTAAATTTGGGGACTTTTTAACGAATAACTTTTATGGGAAAGACAGTTACTACTGAAAACAAACAAGGTAACACTTGGGGAGGCGGAAACGAGCCAATGGGAGCAAGCTATGGCAAACTAATGATGTGGTTTTTTATCGTGTCGGATGCTTTAACTTTTTCAGGTTTTCTAGCCGCTTATGGATTTTCAAGATTCAAATTCATCGAAACATGGCCTCTAGCCGAAGAGGTTTTTACACATTTCCCTTTCATGCATGGCGTTGCTGCTCCAATGTATTATGTAGCATTAATGACATTTATTTTGATTTTTTCCTCAGTAACAATGGTTTTAGCGGTTGATGCTGGTCATCAATTACAAAAAGGTAAAGTGACTTTTTATATGTTTCTTACCATCATTGGCGGACTTATATTCGTTGGTTCACAAGCTTGGGAATGGAAAAATTTCATCAAAGGTGAATATGGTGCTATAGAAACAAAAGGTGGTAGTTTATTACAATTTGTAAACAATAAAGGAGAACGCGTTGCTATTGAAAGTTTTGCAGCGAATCTTCCTGTGGAAAGAGAACAATTGACAAGAGATAAAGGAAAATGGTTTATGGAAGAAGGTGCTTTACCAACCTACTCAGTAGAACAAGTACAAGCCGGTTTCAAAGCACATCCTGAACTTTTAATTAGAACTGAAGTTATTTATAAAGACGATGAAGCTTCTAAAAAAGACGAAAAAATCAATCACGAATTGACAAAAATAAAACATAAAACAGTTTTAACAAGAGCAGAATCAGAGCATAGATTAGCCAATGCGAGTTTGGTAGTTGAAGGTGCTAATTTAACCAGAAATGAATATGGTAGCAAACTGTTTGCTGATTTCTTTTTCTTTATTACCGGTTTTCACGGCTTCCACGTATTTTCAGGAGTTGTAATTAATATCATTATTTTCTTTAATGTATTGTTAGGTACTTACGAGAAAAGAAGAAGCTATGAAATGGTTGAAAAAGTAGGACTTTATTGGCACTTTGTGGATTTAGTTTGGGTATTTGTATTCACTGTTTTCTATCTCGTTTAATTTTCAAAAAATAGCATTATGTCACACGAACACGTTTCTAATACAAAAAGAATTTGGTTTGTTTTCGGATTATTATCCGTTGTAACTACCGTTGAAGTTTTCCTTGGAATAATAAAACCAGAATTTTTACACATGAATGACCTTTTAGGTCTAAATTTACTGAATTGGATATTTATTCTACTTACCGTTCTAAAAGCTTACTACATCGTATGGGCATTTATGCATATGGAAGGAGAAAAAAGCAGTTTGAAAAATGCGGTAGTAATGCCAGTAATAATTCTAGTTATCTATTTATTGTTTATACTTTTAGTTGAAGGTCATTATATTTTTGGAGTATTTAAAAATGCGACAATAAAATGGAATTTTTAACTTACTAAATAAATCATAAAAAAGGTGTGCAGTAGCATACCTTTTTTTATTTTTGTTCTACTTATTTCAAACCGAAAATGAAAAAAAACACTGTGCTTTTTGTCCTTTTTATATTACCAATTGTAGCATATCTTTTTTTTGCTTCTGGGATAAATAGTTTTACAAAATTACCCACTCTTACCCCTAAAATTGCCGACTTTGGCAATTGGACAACAATTAATGGAGAAAAGGCAACCCTAAACAATAAAATCACAGTTTTGGGATTTTCGGGATTTAATGTTTTAAAAAACAGAGGAAACTATTACAATTTAAATTCGAAGATTTACGAACGTTATCACGAATTCAAAGATTTGCAATTTGTAGTGATTTGCCCTATTGGGACTGAAAAAGAGGTTGGAAAAATAATTGATGTACTTTCTAAATCGGTGGCTATCTCTGAATGGCATTTTATTTTTGCACCAACAAATGAAATCCAAAATTACTACAACCAACTGAAGCTCAAAAAAGATAAGTTGAATGCTGATTTTGGAACAGCAAACGTTTATTTAGTGGATAAAAATCGTAATCTAAGAGGTCGGAAAGTAAAATCTCAAAAAGAATATAAAGAAGGATATAGTACATTTCACTTGTCGGAGTTGAGCAATGAAATGTTGGATGATTTTAAAATAATACTATACGAATATCGGGCAGCGTTGAAGAAAAATCACAATGCTGAAAGACAAATTTAATTAAACACCATGCAAAAAAACAAATCGTACATTTGGATTTCTTTCATTGTTTTAGTTTTTGGGATTCTCGTTATTCCTAAAATTGTGGAACGAATTAAAAATGGAGATATCGTTAAAGGTCGTTTTGACGGAATTGACAAAACAGCTGCCAAACCATCAGGATTATTCAAAGTTGGAAAAGCGCCTAAATTCAGTCTTATTGATCAAAATAAACAAACCATCACTAATGAATCTTATAATGGAAAAGTAGTTGTAGTTGAATTTTTCTTTTCGACATGCACTTCCATTTGTCCCATTATGAATAGAAATATGGTAACTATTCAAGAGGCTTTTAAAGACAATCCTAATTTTGGAATAGCATCAATCTCTATAAATCCAGATAACGACACGCCTGAAGTTTTAAAAAAACATGCCATTGCATTAAACGCAACAGCTAAGAACTGGCATTTTCTTACTGGAGACAAAGCTTCTATATTTGACTTATCCAACAAAGGTTTTAATCTTTATGCCGGTCAAAATCCAAAAATATCGGGCGGTTTTGAACATTCTGGTTTGTTTGCCATTGTTGACAAAGAAGGAAATATCCGATGTAGAAAGGACGAATCAGGTAACCCAATCGTGTATTATGATGGACTTGAACAAAAAGGAATTAATATGATTAAAAAGGACATTGCATTATTATTAGCTGAATAAATTATAAATAAACTACAATGAAAAACAACAACAAAACCGTAGAACAAAAATACAATATCTGGATTATAATATTATCCATTGCTATTCCAGTTGTAGTGGCTGTATTGTTTAATGTGAAATTAAAAGATTTAGGATTTGAAGTTACTCCCTTATCTTTTTTACCTCTAATTTACGCTTCAATCAACGCCGTAACAGCAGTTTTATTGATTTTGGCAGTAAGTGCTATTAAAAAAGGAAATAAAAAATTACACGAAACATTAATGAAATTTGCCATTGCTTGTTCAGTATTATTTTTAGCCATGTATGTTGCCTATCACATGACAGCTGATGCTACCAAATTTGGAGGAGAAGGCGCTATTAAATATGTTTATTATTTCATTTTACTCACACATATTTCCTTGTCAATAATTGTTATTCCATTGGTACTAATAACTTATGTTCGAGCTTTAGCTGAGAAATTTGACCAACATAAAAAAATTGCTAAAATTACATTTCCAATTTGGCTCTATGTGGCTGTTACTGGAGTAATTGTTTATTTGATGATTTCACCTTATTATGTGTAACAAATTAAAAAACATCAGAAAAACAGAAAAAAGGCAGCGCTTTGTATTACTGTCTATTTTCTGTTTTTTGTTTTTTATGTATTCGTCGGCATCAATCGCACAATGTGCTATGTGTCGTGCCGCTTTAGAAACCGGGGAAGGTGGAGTTAAAGCTAAAGCCGTAAACGATGGCATTGTTTATCTTATGGCATTTCCATATATTTTGGTTGGGGTTATATTTTATTATATTTATAAAACTAGAATCAAGAATAAAGTTTAGCAAAACGTCGACTTATTCATTTCACATCACCATTAAATTGCACCCACGAATATCACTATTGTCGAATCTTCCCAACACTTCAAAAGTGTTATTTGAATGTTTTTTTCCTAAATCTTGGGTGGCGATAAAGGAACACGAATTGACATTTGCCAAATCAATCACATTAATACCGCCTGATTTTCCATCGGCAACATAACTCAAAGCGTCTTCGGTGTCCCGAATCATGATTTGCATCCAAGTAGGACATTCAAAAATACCGTTGCCCAACGAATAGGCTTGCGATAAAAGCTCTGTCATTCCATATTCAGAATGGATGGCAGCAACGCCAAAACCTTTGCAAAGTTGTTCGTGCAATTCTTCTCTAATCAATTCTTTCCGCTTGCCTTTCATGCCGCCCGTTTCCATGATTATAGTGTTCTTTAGCTTGAATGGCTGCTTTTCTATAATATCCAACAACGCATAAGTAACGCCTATCAGAATAGTATTTTGTTCTTCTTTTTCTAAAACAGCTAATTTCTCCATGAGTTCATCATGATTAAAAAGATAAAATCCGCTATTTTCATTTTTAGAAAGACGAATCAAATCTTCTACCATGTATATCAATGAGGAACCTTTTCGTTCCAAATAAGAGGGCAACAAAGCCAAAACAGCATAATCTTCTATAGCTCCATAAAATTGAGAAAAACCTTTGCGATAGCTTTCTTCATAAAGAGAAACATCGGTTACCAAATGTTTACTGGTCGTAATACCAGTGGTGCCACTACTCGTAAAAGTTTCTTGAATGGGATTTTTGTTTGCAACCACCTCGTGGGTTTTAAAAAACTGAATGGGTAAAAAAGGAATCGCTTTTAGTGATTTCACTGTAGCTTTATCAACCTGAAGCAAATCGCAAAATTCTCGATAGACCAAGTTGTTATCATATTGAAAACGAAACACTTTTAGTGCTATTTTTTCAAATTGCTTTTGGTTGGAAATACTAAATATGTCGGCGTTGGATAACAATTTTTTTTTACAAAAGTAACTAAATAAAAAAAACTCCAACTTTTCAGTTGGAGTTTTAAAACTATTTTTATAAGTTATTATTCAATAACTAATTTTCTTGTAGCTGTTTTACCGTCTTCCGTGATTTTCACAATGTAAATACCCGCTTTTAAGCTAGCTACATTTACGGGTTGATTGGTAATTGAAGTATTAACTACTTGTTTTCCGATTATGTCATAGATTACAACAGTTTTAGCATTATTGCTGTCTGAAGTAATAAACAAGTTACCATTTTTAACTGGGTTTGGATATACTGATAATCCAGCGATTGCACTAAATGTATCATTTGCTAATGAAACATTTAAATCAGCTGCATTCCTTGAAACAACCTGAGCAACAGCAGCTGCTCTTCCAACTAAAGCAATTATATTTGTAGCTACAGTAGGCTTATTCATTCCCATATAATCAGCTTCTGTAAATATACTTCTAAAAACTAGTGTGTCTGGACCATTTGTAATATTCATATTCAACGCAGTTGCTGGAAAAGCTGGAATGGTTAAATCAAAAGTAACATTATTGATTTGAACCAATTTACTTTCAAAAGTTGCTGCTGTTACCGAAGAATTCAAATCCGCAATTGTCACTACTTGTGGAGCAACTACATTTCCTGAAGTTCCAACTGAGGCATTTCCTGATGGAACAAATTCTAATAATGAACTAAACAATACTGCTTGTCCTTTCAATCCTGTCATGGAATCTCCCGCTGCAAAAGTGGTTGTTATCGCACCTGCAACATCATCAATTAATATTCCACCTGAAGCATCTTGTGCATATTTTTGGTTTCTTGTAGTTCTAGCATAAGTAATTACAGGAGCAGAACCGAGTTGGTAATATTTGTTAGCGCCATTAGCAACGACATCAGCTCTTAAAGCAGCTAAATTTGCAACAGTTGTATAACTTGCAACAGTAAAAGTTACCGTAGAACTAGCAACTGGTGATAGCGGCACATGTGAATTGTTAACTAACTGCATAAAAACAGTATAAATTCCTGGTGTAGTTGGAATAACAATTGGAGTAGTATCATATTTCATAACAACAGCACCTCCATTAATTGTGTAATGAATATGGCCATCTCCTGTACCATTGGCTACAACAAAATTGTTGACATTAACAGTAATAGTGGCACTAGTAGTTTCTGGTGAAAATACAGCATTATTAACTGGTGATGCAATTGAAATACTTGGTGCTGAACAACTGTATGCTGCTACAGCAGCGTTTCTTGGATTTACAGCTCCTAAAGCGAAATCTGTTGAATTATTATTTGTATCGTTACAGCCGTTGTTACTTCTTTGAAATGAAAGCGTATTATTAGTTCCCGTTGTTAGAAATGGGGCAGTTTCAGATGAAGTGGCAGTAGCATCATATCCTAATAAATCAACATATCCAGTTGTTATAACAGCACCTGATAATGCGGTAGAATTGTTTACTAGCGCAACTTTACCTTTAGTTCCAGATAAGTTTGGAGGTGTTGTTGTTATGTCTAAATCTGGAGTCGGTAATGCTATACCAACAGTACCTCCAGCCAACTTAATTAAAAAATATTTACCCGGAGCTAAAGTAGTTCCGGCTGGAATTGCACAAACTTGCCATGCTGTTCCCGTAGCACTAGCATATTGAACAGAATATCCAGAAATATCAACAGCTGCATTACCTTTGTTGAACAATTCAACAAAATCATTAGTATAGGTAGCGCTTGCATTTCCACCGCCGCCATATACTTGGCTAATTACAACTTGTGATTGTGCTGAAATAGACACAATAATTAACAATAATAAAGTGTAAAATTTTTTCATCTTAATTTTTTTTAAGTATTAGCCCACAAAGATAACAAGTATTTTTGTTTATTAAAAAAAACAAGGTAAAAGAATCATTAATTTAATGAAAAGACTGTGTTACTGATTATTTTACAATCAATTTTCGGGTAGCCGTAGCTTCGCCCTCTTTAATTTTAATAATGTAAACCCCCGGAGAAAGGGAAGAAATATTAAGTTCTTTGGTATTTAAAGTAGTTTGGAGTACTTTTTTTCCTAAAACATCAAAAATGATTATGTCTTTGTCTAAAGAAGATTTTGAGGTAATGTATATTTTGCCATTACTCACTGGATTGGGATAAAAACTCAACCCTTCAATAACAACAGGCTGTGGCTTACTATCTTGAGCTGAAACGCTCGCAGACAACAAGAATAGTAGTAGCAGTGTATAAAAGTAATTTTTAGTCATCATCCTTATTTGATTTTGCAAATGTATTAAAATATTTTCAAAGAGTATGCCAAAAAAGCAAGACCTTCCATGCAGAAGGTCTTATTTAGCATAAATTTAATACAATGTGCTCTTTACAAAAAAAGCAATTGCCCTTGATAATGGGCGTTAACATTGACAATGGCAGGATGGGTTTTGCTGTACAGATTTCCAATATTATACAAATCGCCATTTAGGGCATCAATGGGATGGACCACAATTTTATTAGAACCTCTGTGGTAAATGTTTATAGTATTGCCCAATAGTTTTTCCGTATCTACAATACCGTTTTCTTCATATACATTAATGTTTAAAATTTGGGTTTGCCCAGAAATGGTGAATCGAGCTACGTTGTTGGTGCTTATCGTCAAATCATGGTTGTTGACTTGAAGCAGATAATCGCCTGTTCCTGTTCCGGTGCCTCCCATCCCATCCAATTTATTGGACGCCGATAAAAATAATGACGGAAAAGTTAAAACGCCTTCAGAAACAATATTTTTTTCTGTTCTAGAATAGATTTCTTTAATGTTGGGCGCTGTAATATAAAAGACAGTTTCTCCATAATCTCTTACCCAATTGCAGGTGGTATTATCTTGCAAAACCAAAATGTTGTTCTCCACCGTAACTTCAATATCATTAATTAAATTTTCGCCTGTTTGAACCTCTACTTTATATAGTGGCCCTTGGGCAAGTACCACGCCAATTCCTTTATGCACTACAATTTTTTCAAAAGAGGTTACATTTATTTCTTTTGAAATCATTTTTCCTGTCGATTTAATACAATCGGCTGGCTTTTCGCAGGATAAAAAGAAGAAAACAAAACTAAATAAGTATAGGTAGAATTTCATATATATGTAAAATTTAAAGTCGAAGTCCGACAACAATTTCAAATGCTTCGGCTAATAAATTATTTGTTTTGATAGAAGCACCGGTAAATACTTTATCCGTAATATAATATTTCATGCCAAGTCTATCGTAAGTATGTTCCCCATTTTTGAATGGTTGATATACATAATATCCGATTTGAGCTTCAATTGAAATTTTATTAATAAACAATTCATGTCCTATAAATATACTTGCTCGTTTATAATCCGTATTAGCATCGAGACCTTCTTCAGGATATGCAATAGAACGAAAACGGATGTATTCTTTAAAGGAAGTCGTTACAAAATATTCCGCTCCAAGTTGCAAACTGCTTTTTCTGTTTATTCGTTTATCAGCATAAAAACCAAAGTGGTAAAATGGTTTTTGACCACTTCCAACAACTGGGCTTTCATTTACGCCAGTTCGGAACACAAAATTATAACGAATGGGCTCCGTAAATTTCATTTTATAAGATGTAGTAGTATCTTTTTTGGTTGTAACCGTATCGAAGTTGTAATTCAATCCAACCGTTACATTCCAAGTATTCAAACCTCGATTTGGCGATTTCATTTTGCCATTGGAGAAATGCGTGAGCAATAATCCCGCCTGAAAACCAAATTTATCAATAATATTGTCTTTTCGATAATTCAAGCTAATTACAGTATTCCCAAGATATCTTGAACCAATCGCTTTATTTTTATTGTTCGTTTCACTATCGTTTGGATTGGTTGCCATTGCCACACCTTGACCAAATTTAAAAACTACCTTTCTATTAAAAAAATAAAAGTTATAGAAAGCGCCAGCGGCATAACAATTTCCTAAAATGTCGTTTTTGAGGTTTTGATATAAAAAATAACCCCCATAATCGGGATAATTGTATAACGAATGCCATTCTTCTGATCCATGGGTTTTTTTGGCAAAACTCAGCATATATCCTTCGGGATGTCCGGTAATCAATTGGGCTAAATCGGGGGAATGAAGTATAATGTTACCTGAAAAATAGTCCGCTTCTATAGCAGTGGTGTTTTTAAATTCCTGCGCCGCAACGCAATTCATAAACAGCAAAACCAATCCTATGCTATACTTTTTCATAAAACAAATATATAAATTTTAGCATTCAGACCAAATATCGACATAATTCGTTTCTTTTAAGTTTAATTTGATCCTATTTTTATCCAAAAAAATCGATTGCGTTAGTTTATAATTTTTTTAACACTTTGTACGCTATATTACTATATTTTTGTATCGAATGAAACTGCTATTTTACATATTATTTTTTAGTGTTTTTCTGTCGATTGGCGGGAATGTTATTTGCGCAAACACTCTTAGTGTTAGCAATACTTCTATTCAAAATTTTAATCAAAAAAAGCCAATCCATTTTCCAAGTGAAATTCAGGTTTATACTTTAATAGATGATAGCGAGTTGGATTTAGAAGGAGAAAGTCCGATTTTCAAAAATAAAATAAACCAAAATAATACTACTTGTATTATAAATAGATCTTTCTTTTTTTCTCAACAGTCATTCAAAAATTCAATTTTATTTTCCACCAACTACTCCAAAAGATTCAAAAATCTGCCTCCTTTTTGCGGATATATTACTCCTAATTATTTTACTAAGAGTATATTAAGAATCTGACACTATTTTACCTAAGTTGTTTCAAGTCGTACATTATTTCAAATTTTATCTCCTTAATTTGAAATCGTTATTTGAAACTATATCACTTTTTCGCTTTTTGAATTCCTAATTTAATTAATAAATTTTCCGTTTTACAATGAAAACAAATGTCGTATTAACTGGCTTAGTTGCCTTTTTGTTGCTAATCAGTTGCAATTCCAAAAAAGAAGTAAAAGAAGAAGAAGGTAAATTTACCGTTACCAACGCTACGGTAATTGACACTTCCTTTATTAAAGAATATGTTTCACAAATAAAATCGATTCGGAACATTGAAATTCGCGCCCAGGAAAAAGGATTTCTTCAAGATATTTATGTAGATGAAGGACAATATGTAGCTGCAGGGCAACTCCTATTCCGAATTATGCCAAAATTTTATGAGGCAGAATTAATGAAAGCGCAAGCAGAAGAAAAAGCGGCAGCAATTGAATTGTTAAATGCAAAAACATTAGTCGCTAAAAATGTAGTTTCTAAAAATGAACAATCCATGGCGCAAGCCAAACTAGAACAAGCCAGTGCGGAAGTTGCTATGGCCAAACTGCATCTTTCGTTTACCGAAATAAGAGCGCCTTTTGCTGGAACCATCGATAGAATCCCTAAAAAAATTGGAAGCCTTATTGATGAAGGCGAATTATTAACCAGTCTTTCAGACAATAGCAAGATATTTGCGTATTTCAATGTTTCGGAACCGGAATATTTAGAATATCAAAATAACGTTAAAGGACGGGCCAATAGCAATGTAGGCCTGCTTTTAGCAAATGGAGCAACCTTAAATTCTAGAGGAAAAGTAGAGGTGATAGAAAGCGAATTTGATAGCGAAACGGGTAACGTTGCCTTTAGAGCAAGTTTTCCAAATCCTGATAAATTGTTGAAAAATGGGGAAACCGGCAAAGTTTTAATGACCGTTCCAATTAAAAATGCTTTGATTATTCCTCAAAAAGCGACTTATGAAATCCAAGACAAAAAATATGTTTTTGTTGTTGATGCGAACAATACTATAAAATCACGAGAAATTATGATTATGGGAGAATTGCCCGATTTATATATTGTAAAAAATGGTATTGCTCCAACAGATCGATTCTTGCTTGAAGGCGTTCAGAATGCAAAAGATGACGATAAAATTAAATACGATTACCTAAAACCAACTGATGTTTTGGCTAATTTGAAACTAAAAGCAAACTAAAAATAATTATTAGTTTGAAATTATGAGTTAGTAGTTGTTTAAAATACTTCAAAACTCCATAATTTAAAACTCATAATTCATAATTCATAACTCATAATTCATAACTCATAATTTATAACTAAAAAAATGTTTAGTAAATTCATACAAAGACCAGTATTATCCATTGTGATATCGCTGATGATTGTTTTGCTTGGAGTATTGGCAATGACCAGTTTGCCGGTAACACAATTGCCTTCTATTTCGCCCCCAAAAGTAAATGTAACCGCCGATTATCCAGGAGCCAATAACGAATTGTTGACCAAAGCAGTTGTTATTCCGTTAGAAAGAGCCATTAATGGTGTTCCAGGAATGAAATATATCGCTTCCGATGCGGGAAATGATGGTGAAGCAGCCATTCAAGTTATTTTTAATTTAGGTACCGATCCCAATCAAGCGGCCATAAATATTCAAAACAGAGTAGCGTCGGTTATCAATAAATTGCCACCACTTGTAGTGCGTGAGGGCGTTAAAATTACGCGTGAAGAATCAAGTAATTTAATGTATATCAATGTATTCAGTAAAGACCCTACAATGGATCAGAAGTTCTTATATAACTTTACTGATATCAATATGCTTTCTGATTTGAAACGTGTTAATGGCGTTGGTGACGCTGATATTATTGGTAATCGGGAATATGCCATGCGTATTTGGTTAAAGCCGGACAGAATGTTGGCGTACAAAGTTTCTGCCGATGAAGTAATGGAAGCCTTGTCGCAACAAAGTTTGGAAGCTTCTCCTGGAAAAACAGGTGAAAGCTCTGGAAAAGTATCCCAATCTTTTGAATATGTTTTGAAATATCCAGGGCGTTTTACTACCAACGAACAATATGAAAATATAGTCATTAGAGCTAACACTAGCGGTGAAATTCTGCGTTTAAAAGATATTGCTAAAGTTGAGTTTGGCTGTTCGATGTATGATATCTATTCCAGCTTGAATGGAAGACCATCGGCGGCTATAGCCATTAAACAATCCTACGGTAGTAATGCAAGCCAAGTGATTAAAGATGTAAAAGCAAAATTAATTGAATTAAAAGCATCGTTCCCTAAAGGTGTTGAATATGAAATTAGTTATGACGCTTCCAAATTCCTAGATGCTTCGATAGAAAAAGTAATTCACACGCTTGTTGAAGCCTTTATTCTAGTTGGATTGGTGGTTTTCTTATTTCTTGGCGATTGGCGATCTACTGTTATTCCAGCCATTGCAGTACCTGTTTCGCTAATTGGGACATTCGCTTTCATGCAAATTTTTGGCATTACCATCAACATTGTAACGCTATTTGCTTTAGTATTGGCTATTGGAGTCGTAGTGGATGATGCCATTGTCGTCATCGAAGCGGTGCATGCCAAGATGGAAGAAGAACATCTCTCCCCACTCAAAGCGACTAAAAGAGCAATGGGTGAGATTAGTGGTGCTATTATTGCCATTACCTTCTTGATGGCAGCTGTATTTATTCCGTTGGCTTTTATGTCGGGACCAGTTGGTATTTTTTATCGCCAGTTTTCTATCACCATGGCAACTGCCATTATCCTTTCGGGAGTCGTTGCTTTAACGCTTACTCCTGCCCTTTGTGCGATGATGCTTAAAAACAATCATGGCGCAGCTAGAAAAAAGACGCCACTGAATGCTTTTTTAGATGGTTTTAATCATAAATTCAATAATTTAACAGGTAGTTATCAGAACATACTTGGCAAAATCGTCAATAAAAGAAGCGTTACTTTTGGTCTTTTCTTTGCTTTTTGTACCGGAATCTTTTTTATAAACAATTCCCTTCCTACCGGTTTTATTCCAAATGAAGATCAAGGAATGTTTTATGCTATTATACAGACGCCTCCGGGATCTACTTTAGAACGCACCAATGAAATTGCTACTAAACTACAAAAAGTAGCGGAAGGAATTGATGGCGTAAAATCAGTTTCATCATTAGCTGGTTTTGAAATGCTTACAGAAGGAACGGGAGCGAATTCAGGTACATGTCTTGTCAATCTAAAAGATTGGGAAGACCGTAAAGAATCGGCGAACGAAATCATGAAAGAGTTAGAAGATAAATCTAAAAATATTACCGGTGCAACACTGGAGTTTTTTCAACCACCAGCCGTTCCGGGTTATGGAGCTGCAGGCGGATTTGAATGCCGTTTGTTGGACAAAGCAGGTTCTGGCAATTATAAAAAAATGGAGGAAGTCAGTGTTAATTTTGTAAAAGAGTTGAACAAACGTCCTGAATTGGCCTCGGTGTTTACGTTTTACAGCGCGAGTTTCCCTCAATTTATGATGCGAATTGACAATGATTTAGCACAACAAAAAGGGGTTACTATAGAAAATGCCACTAATACACTTTCTACTTTATTAGGTAGTAATTACGAAATTAGTTTTATCAAATACGACCGTCAATACAAAGTTATCGTTCAAGCAGGCCCAGAATATAGAGCCTTGCCTGAAGATGTTTTGAAATTGTATGTAAAAAACAATCGGGACGAAATGGTGCCCTTTTCAGCTTTTATGCACATGGAAAAAGTATATGGACTATCCGAAATTACGAGACACAACATGTACAATGCTTCGGAAATTAGTGGACAATCCGCTCCGGGTTATAGTAGTGGCGAATCCATTAAAGCGATACAAGAAGTCGCCAAAAAAACATTGCCGAGAGGCTATGATATTGATTGGGCTGGGATTTCCAAAGATGAAGTGGGTCGTGGAAACGAGGCGATTTGGATTTTTATCATTTGTTTACTTTTTGTTTACTTAGTTTTAGCAGCGCAATACGAAAGTTTTGTTTTGCCATTCGCTGTTATTCTATCTTTACCTGCTGGTATATTTGGGTCTTATTTATTACTTTCATTAACTGGTCTAGAAAACAACATTTACGCTCAAGTCGCTTTTATCATGCTGATTGGCTTGCTGGGTAAAAATGCGGTTTTAATAGTTGAATTTGCGGTTCAAAAACACGAAGAAGGAATGTCGGTACTTCACGCTGCTATGGAAGGGGCAAAAATCAGATTTAGACCTATTTTAATGACCTCATTTGCCTTTACGGCGGGATTAATTCCATTGGTTTTTGCATCAGGACCAGGAAAAGTCGGAAATCGTACTATTGGTACTGCAGCCCTTGGGGGAATGCTTTTAGGAACTATAATTGGTGTGTTACTCATCCCAGGATTGTATTATATTTTTGGAAGTATGGCATCAAAAATTAAAATGACTAAAAAACAAGAACAAAACCCTTTATCTGAAGAAATTGATTATGAAAATTAGTAATAAAATAATTATAACAGTAAGCTTCTGCCTTATTGTTGCCAGTTGTAAGGTACCTGCAATCGCCACTTTAGCAGACAAAAAACCAATACCCGAATCCTTTGAAAACAGCAAGGATACCAACAATATTGGGGCAATTCCGTGGAAGAATTTCTTTAAAGATAAAACGCTAGTTGACTTGATTGACACGGCGTTGCAGAACAATCAAGAATTGATGATTACTTTACAAGAAATCGAAATTGCTAAAAACGATATTCGCATCAGAAAAGGCAGATTGCTTCCAACTGTTGGTGTTGGAGCTGGAGCTGGAGTAGAAAAAGTAGGTCGCTACACCAGTCAAGGTGCTGGTGATGCCAATACTGAAATCACTCCCGGACAAGAATTCCCAGATCCGTTAATGGATTACAAAATTGCCGCTTATGCCAACTGGGAAGTAGATGTTTGGAAAAAATTACGCAATGCTAAAAAAGCTGCCGTAAGTCGTTATTTGGCAACCATTGAAGGCAAAAATTTTGTAGTTACAAACCTAGTGGCTGAAGTCGCCAATTCGTATTATGAGTTACTTTCCCTAGACAATCAGTTGGTGATTGTAAAGCAAAATATTGAGTTGCAAAAAAACGCTTTAGAAATTGTAAAAATTCAGAAAGAAGCCGCTAAAGCAACCGAACTTGCTGTTCAAAAATTTACTGCCGAAGTTTTATCTTCTCAACATAGAGAATTTGACATTCTGCAAAATATCAAAGAAACCGAAAATCGAATCAACTATTTGTTAGGGCGCTATCCGCAAGAAATAAAACGAGATAAAAGCGATTTTTTAAGCCTGCTTCCTACAACAATTCTTTCGGGAATTCCGTCGCAATTATTAGCCAATCGTCCTGATATCAAGCAGGCCGAATTGGATTTAGCTGCTGCAAAAATCGACATTAAAGTAGCCCGAGCCGAGTTTTACCCGTCACTTGGCATATCGGCTAGTGTGGGTTTAAATGCGTTTAAGGCTTCGTATCTCAATATGTTTCCGGAATCATTGCTCTATTCTTTAGCGGGTGATATTGCAGGACCGCTAATTAACCGAAACGCAATTAAAGCCGAATTTCTGAATGCAAATGCCAGACAAATTCAAGCTTTGTACAACTACGATCGCACCATTTTAAATGCCTATTTAGAAGTTTCCAATCAATTATCGATGATTAGCAATTTAGAAAAAGGCTACAACTTAAAATCACAACAAGTAGATGCGCTTACAAACGCTATCACATTTTCTAATGATTTATTCAAGTCCGCAAGAATTGACTATTTTGAAGTTTTAATGACCCAACGGGATGCTTTAGAAACCAAATTAGAATTGGTAGAAACCAAAAAACAACAACTCAACGCTACGGTGAATATCTATCGAAACCTGGGCGGCGGTTGGAAATAATACGTTCCAAAAGCAATGAAAATATCCTAACAGGCTCGAAAACCTGTTAGGATTTTCTGTTTTAAAAAACAGCCGAAGCAATGGCTTTTATATTATCCGACTTACCCATGGAATAATAGCGCAAAACGGGCACTCCCGCTTTTTTTAGTTCTAAAGATTGCTGAATAGCCCATTCAATTCCCACTTGTTTAATATCCGAATTGGAGGTGCATTTTTCTAACGATTTCTTGCTTCTTTAGCAAGAAAGGAAAAGATATAATATAGGAAAAGGGAGAGGAAATTCACGTGATTATCTGTTCTTTAGTTAATCTGTAATACAGATACTTAAATAAAACTGAAAAAAAGTACAGCTTAAAATTCAGCATAAAGATAGAATGTAGCACCTTCTTTGTAGATAAAGTTTTAATAAGCGTTCGTTGGGTCTAATCCCTCATGCTTTTGTGATTACAGTCTATATGCTTATTGACTTTTCAAAGTCAAGATTTGGGAATTTAATTTACAACTATTTCTGAAAAAATAAAAACGACAACGTAATTAAAATTAAAAAAATGGGTAGAATAATTTGCAATTCAAATTCATTCCATACCTTTGTATCCTAATAAAGAGGAAAAATTTGAACTGATTGCAACCTCTTATTCGAACTTTAATCTTCTTTAAGATGCTGAAACGAGTTCAGAATAAAAAAAATGCTAAAGCAGAACCTCTACTTTAGTATTTCCGTTGCACTTTTTTATCTTTCTTCACAAAAATTAATTTTAAAACAAATTATATTATGGCTTATTTATTTACGTCAGAGTCGGTGAGCGAAGGTCATCCAGACAAAATTGCCGATCAGATTTCGGATGCCTTGATTGATAATTTTTTGGCATTTGATCCTGAATCGAAAGTGGCGTGTGAAACTTTGGTAACTACAGGGCAAGTGATTTTGGCTGGCGAAGTAAAATCAAACACCTATCTTGATGTGCAACAAATTGCACGAGATGTAATTAAAAAAATTGGTTACACTAAAAGTGAATATATGTTTGAAGCCAATTCTTGTGGTATTCTTTCAGCTATTCATGAGCAATCTACAGATATCAATCAAGGTGTTGATAGAGCAAACAAAGAAGAACAAGGTGCTGGTGACCAAGGAATGATGTTTGGTTATGCGACCAATGAAACAGAAAATTTTATGCCATTGGCATTGGATTTGTCTCATGCTTTACTAATCGAATTGGCAAATTTAAGAAGAGAAGATAGCGAAATTAAATACCTTCGTCCGGATGCTAAATCTCAGGTTACTTTAGAATATTCTGATGACAATAAGCCACAAAGGATTGATGCTATAGTAATCTCTACACAACATGACGATTTTGACGAAGAAGCAACCATGTTAGCGAAAATTAAAACCGATTTAGTTGGAATTCTTATCCCAAGAATTAAAGCAAAATATCCCCAATATGCCCATTTGTTTAACGACAATATCACCTATCACATTAATCCTACTGGGAAATTTGTAATTGGTGGGCCACACGGAGACACTGGATTAACAGGAAGAAAAATCATTGTGGATACCTATGGTGGAAAAGGAGCGCATGGTGGTGGTGCTTTTTCTGGGAAAGACCCAAGTAAAGTGGACAGAAGCGCAGCTTATGCTACGCGTCATATTGCGAAAAACTTGGTTGCCGCTGGATTGTGTGATGAAATTTTAGTACAAGTTTCGTATGCAATTGGTGTGGCTAAACCAACCTCTATTAATGTAGTTACTTATGGCACTTCTAAAGTACAGTTGACTGACGGTGAAATCAGCAAAAAAGTAGAAGCTATTTTTGATATGCGTCCTTATTTTATCGAACAACGTTTAAAATTGAGAAACCCAATTTATAGTGAAACCGCTGCGTATGGTCACATGGGAAGAACTCCTGAAACCGTTACCAAAACATTTAAAGCACCGGGCGGAAACGAAAAAACAGTTACAGTTGAATTGTTTACTTGGGAAAAATTAGACTTTGTTGACAAAGTGAAAACGGCTTTTGGATTGTAGTAGTATATAGCAAACGAATTATTGAATAACATCTTTGATGTTTGGTTGTAGTGTTGCATCAATAGTAATTCCACAAATACAACAGATTAAAACTTGTTTGGGTTGCTAAAATTTTATATTTTTGCAACCCAATTTTAGTATATAAAAACAAGAACAATGGACATTAGAAGAATAGTAATAAATGAGGTTACCGAAATTATTGAAATAAGCGTTTTTCAAAGCGATTACAAAGGTCAAGTAGCCAAAAGAATCAATGAAAAAATGCCATTGGCAACCGTTAAAGGTTTCCGCAAAGGCGCTGTGCCTAAAGATTTGGTTGAAAAACAATACGGGAAAGCCATCAAGCAAGAAGAAGTGAAAAAAGTAGTGGATTTGGCGCTTGAACGATTTGTTGCTTCCGAAAGATTCAATTTACTTGGAACACCTCTTGCTATCGAGAAAGAAATTTTTAATTGGGATCTTGAGGAGTTAATTTTTCAATTTGAAATTGGTTTAGCCCCTCAATTTGAATTGGATTTAGAGGCGAAAAACAACATCATTAAATATGTTGTTACTGCCGATAACAAAATGATTGATGGTCAATTGACGCGTATTCAAAAACAATTCGGAACCCCAGTTCCTCATGAAGTAGTTGCCGAAAACCATGATATTACAGGAACTTTTTTCAACATGGAGAAAGGCATCAACAATACTACAACGATAGCATTAGACATTTTTAAAGACAAAGCAACTGCAAATCAATTTATTGGTAAAAAAGCGGGTGATGTAGTTACTTTAAACACCAAAGGCCTTTTTGAAGATGATCATCAATTGATGGATGTGATGAAAGTAGGTCATGATGACGTTCATGGATTAGATGTGGCTGTTGATTTTACTATTGAAAGTACTAACAGCACTGACTTAGCCGAATTGAATCAAGAATTATTTGACCGTCTTTTTGGGGAAGGAAAAGTAGCGTCATTGGACGAATTGAAAGCAAAAATCAAAGAAGATGCTGAAGCTCAATTTGCACAACAAGCCGAACAAAAATTATTGGCCGATGTAACAGACTTCTTAATAGAAAACACCAAATTTGAATTACCAGCTGCATTTTTAAAGAAATGGTTGCAAACTGTTGGTGAGAAAAAATTAACTCCTGCCGAAGCTGAAATAGAATACGCCCGTTCTGAAAAAGGATTGCGTTTTCAATTGATTGAAGGAAAAGCAATGGCGCAAAGCAATATTAAAATCACATTTGAAGATTTAAAAGCTTTCACAACCAAATCGATTCGTCAACAAATGGCTCAATTTGGACAAACAAATCCAACAGACGAAGAAGTTCAAGGAATTGTAGCACGTGTTTTGGCTAACCAAGATGAAGTAAAAAGATTGTCTGACCAAGTAGTGGCGGATAAAATGCTAGAACTTTTTAAAGAAAAAGCCAATCCTACTGCCAAAAAAGTTACTTACGACGAATTTGTTGCCGCTATGTACGGTGAATAGATTGTATTATAAAGTCAAAATTTATCATTTTATTACAAATACAAAGCAATAAAAAAAGTTATATTTGAGCGTTAAAAAAAATTTTTTGACGCTCTTTTGTTTGATGCTTTTTGTAACGCATTCAAACATTAGATTTTCCAACTTTAAAACATAAAAAAATGAATTACGGAAAAGACACGAGAGCTGCGCTAGAACAGGCGAAGCAATTTAAAAAATTCGCAACCAAACACCAAGGTGTAAACGCCATGTACTACGATAAAATCGTGAACGCCATGACGCCAACCAATATGACGCCTTATATTATTGAAGAGCGTCAATTAAACATTTCACAATTAGACGTTTTTTCGAGATTAATGATGGACAGAATTATTTTTCTTGGCACAGGAATTGACGACCAAATCGCTAATATAGTACAAGCTCAATTGTTGTTTTTAGAAAGCGCTGATGCGTCAAAAGACATTCAAATTTACTTGAATTCTCCCGGTGGAAGCGTTTATGCAGGACTTGGCATTTATGACACTATGCAATACATAAAACCAGATGTTGCAACAATTTGCACAGGAATGGCAGCTTCAATGGGCGCTGTTTTATTGTGTGCAGGAGCAGCCGGAAAACGTTCGGCATTGCCACATTCTCGTGTAATGATTCACCAACCATCTGGAGGCGCACAAGGTGTAGCTACGGATATGGAAATCAATTTGCGAGAAATGTTGAAATTAAAAGACGAATTATATCAAATTATTTCGCAGCACTCTGGACAAACTTTTGACAAAGTACACAAAGACTCGGAACGCGATTATTGGATGATTGCCGATGAAGCAAAAGAATATGGAATGATTGACGAAGTGTTGAGAAGATAAAAAAATAGTTCCAGGTTTTAAGTTTCAAGTTTCAAGTTGCTCGAGTAACCAGAAACTTGAAACCTTTTAAACTTTAAACAAAATATAATGGCAAAAACCTTATTAGAATGTTCATTCTGCGGAAGGAAGAAAAAAGAAACCAGT
Organism: Flavobacterium sp.; assembly: GCA_040402815.1. GTDB lineage: Bacteria > Bacteroidota > Bacteroidia > Flavobacteriales > Flavobacteriaceae > Flavobacterium. The sequence goes on along the minus strand of JBBALV010000003.1, from coordinate 63,513 downwards.
TTATTAATTGCAGGTATCGAGGCGCATATTTGTGATAAATGCATTGAGCAAGCACATGGTATCGTTTTAGAAGAATTAAAATCAAGTGGAGGGTCGAGCTCAGTTGGGGATTTAATTCTTAAAAAGCCAAAAGAAATTAGAGCTTTTCTTGATCAATATGTAATTGGGCAAGACCAAACTAAAAAAGTGATGGCCGTTGCTGTCTACAATCACTATAAACGTTTGATGCAACAAGAATTAAACGACGATGTTGAGATTGAAAAATCGAACATCATCATGGTTGGACAAACAGGAACTGGAAAAACTTTGGTTGCAAAAACCATTGCAAAAATGCTGGATGTGCCATTGGCTATAGTTGATGCAACCGTTTTGACTGAAGCTGGATATGTCGGAGAAGATGTAGAAAGCATTTTAACCCGATTGCTACAAGCAGCTGATTATGATGTAGCTAAAGCAGAAAGAGGTATCGTATTTATTGATGAAATTGACAAAATTGCCCGTAAAGGTGATAATCCATCCATTACTCGCGATGTTTCCGGCGAAGGGGTACAACAAGCGTTACTAAAATTATTAGAAGGAACGGTTGTAAATGTTCCTCCAAAAGGAGGTAGAAAACACCCTGACCAAAAGTTTGTTGAAGTCAATACACAAAACATTTTGTTTATTGCCGGAGGTGCTTTTGATGGCATTGAACGAATTATTTCAAAAAGATTAAATCGTCAAGCGGTTGGATATAGTACTTCGAGAAACGTTGACAATATTGACAAAGACAATTTGTTGCAATATATTATTCCAAAAGACATCAAAGATTTTGGTTTGATTCCAGAAATAATTGGTCGTTTACCTGTTTTGACACACATGGATCCATTGGATCGAGCTACTTTGAGAGCGATTTTAACGCAACCAAAAAACGCATTAATCAAACAATATCAAAAACTATTTATGATGGATGAAGTTGCTTTTTCTATTTCGGACGAAGCGTTAGATTTTATTGTTGATAAAGCGTTAGAATATAAATTAGGAGCACGTGGATTGCGTTCCCTTTGCGAAGCTATATTAACCGATGCCATGTATGAACTGCCGAGCTCTGATGAAAAGATATTAGCTATCGATAAAGATTATGCCGAACACACTTTAAATAAAAATCTCTTAAAACGATTGGAAATTGCTTCGTAACTTTTTTAGGCTTATCATAAACTAAAAAAGTAAAAAAACTATTTTAATTTTTTTAGTCTAAATATAGTTTCACTCCTTATAAAGCAAAGTAAAATGGGAGTTTACTTCTTCTACTAAAAAATATTCATTTGGTATTTAACCCAATACAAAAAAACCACCAATTTCTGTAAAATGGTGGTCTTTTTGTTTTTGATGTTAATATTATTTATTGTTTAACTAACTTCATTGTTTTTTCGTTATCGTAAATATCTATAGCTTTTACAAGATAAACACCATTCGATAAATCATCACTATCAAATTGAAATGATTCGGAATGTAACCCAAGATACGATTTCACCAATTGACCAGTTAAAGTATATATTTGAACCTTAGTAGTATTTGTATTTATCACAAAATGATTTGATGTTGGGTTTGGATACAAACTAACCATTGCCATCGTTTCAAAATTATTAGTTCCTAATGAAGATGGTTTGTTGCCATAAACTCTAAATCCACCAGCTTCAACGGTGATTTGAGCTGTAGTTGAGCTCACGTCTAGTGTCGAGTTGTCCATCAAATTGTACCAAGTCCCTACAAAAGGGAAATTGGGTGTTATACTTTGTGGATTTACATTAAAATTAGATAGAATCACAACGTTTTTTAAAGTCGTTATTGGCAACGTGTCGTCCCAAATATATACTTTAGGAGTTAAGGTTACTCCAGAGTTAATTGAATAACTTCCTTTAAAAACGGTCTCTGATTTCTTCAAATCAATCATTTTTGACCAATCGGTATATATTTTATTTCTATTCACATCCGCGAGCCAATTATTTGTCCATTGCAACTGAGGTTTAGTATCTAATTTACAATCTCCTGCTGTTGCATCAGTATCTGTATTTAAAGTTCCGTTGTTACACGTAAAAATCGAAGCACTGTTCCCTAAATCAGCAAAATGCCAAATCATTTTAGGTCCTGGAACTAAAAGTGAAACTGCACCAATAGCTGACATTCTATTCAATGCCGTTGTAAGTGTTTTAACGTTATATGATGCATTTGAACTATTTCCGTAAGTTACAGCACTATACATTATTCGTTCTTTGTCATGGCTTTCGGGATAACCCATAACTCTTTTAGCAGTAAAACCATGAGCGGTATTTCCCATTCTAGTAATATCGGAATTAGAAGAATACCCCATTAAAAGTTGCGAATAGCCCGAAGTCATTTCTCCCCACATCATCACACCCTTGCTTGGTGTTTCATTAATTCTATAATTCGCCCATTGTTGCTCTTCATTATCAGCACCAAGATGCTCAAAAATAACATAATGTGAAGGGTCTAAAGCCCACGAATAATCGGCATATTCTTTTAGAACATCTATTCTATCTTGTTGATAAGAATTGGTGCATGCATCACTACCTGTACAATTTTGTGTAAATCCTTTGGTTAAATCCCAACGGAAACCATCTATTTTGAATTCTTGAATCCATTGTTTTATTACTCTTTTTACATAATATTTAGTATAAGTTGATTGGTGATTGAAATCATTTCCTACTCCATAGCTGTGCGTTGCTGTTACATTAAAATAAGGATTGTCTGATGCTGGTCCGCCCCAACCATCTCCATCCGGATCGGACATCCACATTCTATCCATTGGATTTCTGCCAAAAGCGTGGTTTAAAGCTACGTCAAGAATTACTGCAATACCATTTTGGTGGCACAAATCAACAAATTCTTTTAATTTAGAAGCAGTTCCATAGGATTTATCTAAAGCCAAGTGAAAAGAAGTATTATAACCCCAACTTTCTGTACCCTCAAACTCCATAATAGGCATTAATTGAATGGCATTTATTTTTAGATTTTTAAAGTAATCAATCCTGTCAATCAGATTTTGAAAACTTTTATTGGCATCAAAATCACGAACTAGCAGTTCATATACTACTAAATTGTCCTTTTCTGGTTTTATAAAATTGGTTGTAGCTGCACTCCAATTATAAGGTGTTTGACCTGTTTGTAAAACCGTAACTTCCCGTTCTTGTCCAACTGGAAAAGGCGTTAAATTAGGATAATTCCCTGGCGGATTCCATTGGTCATCAAAAGGCGAAAGCACAAGTGTAGAAAATGGATCAGCTGTTTTTACTAAAGATGGCGAATTGGTAGTTGGTGTTTGATCAACAACCCAATATTGATAGGAATTTATTGTTCCTGATGTCAAATCATTTAATTCCAACCAAAATTTTCCCGTACTAGGATCTTTTTTCATAGCATAAGGAGTTGTTGGCTGCCAATTGTTAAAGCTCCCTGCAACATAAACAAAATCTTTTCCTGGTGCGTTTAAAACCAAGGTGGCTTTTGTAGGATCGGTTGTATTATAATTGATACCGTCCTCTACATTTGCAGGCAATGAGGCAGAAATAGTTCCTGGATTTACAATAACTGCAAACTTTTTTGAAAATGTAGTGGTACCTTGTGTAATTTGCAAATCATAACTTTTATTATAAGTAATATTAGCGTCTGTATATGAATAATTGGCACCAAAAAACGTGTTAATGCTTGTACCATTAGCTAATAAATTATAGGAGGCCGATCCGCTCGTGTTATTTGCAGCAATTGCTATACTAGTTCCAGAATTTATGATAGTGGTGGAATTTTGAATAGGGGCAGTTAACGTAGATTGAAATGCACCAACATTAATAAAAGTGTCTGATGCTGAATTTTTTGCTGTTCCTAAAGCATTTCTTAAAACCACACATATTTGTGTAATTGAGCTTGTTGTTGGCACACCAAAATATTGATATAAGTTTGTAGTGGATCCAAAGTCTAAAAAATAGGTGTTTTGCCCATTTTGTGATAGAGCTGGTTGAGTCGTGTTATTTCCCCATGTTCCTTTTACTTGTTGCCATGTAACGCCGTTAACCGTAACGCCAATATGCGCATAAATGACACCTGTGTAACTTGCTAAAGGAGTTCCTGTCTTGTTAAAGTTTAATATTACTCCAGTTGTCGTCGCTTCAAACGTTGTTGGTGTCGTTGTAATTTGAGCATTTATCCAAAGGGGTAAAAACATAAAAAAACCTAAAATAATTTTTTTCATAATTAGAGCGTTAGTTGATTTAGAAAAGAAAATCTCCATTTTTCATTTTAAACAAGTTAATGAATTCATGGAATCTAGTATTTAAAATAATAACTATTTATTTTTACTATTTTGGTATAATTCTTAAACTATAAATAGCTGAATTTCTTAAATCCAAAACAATTGTATAAGTACCTGGAGTATTAACATTAAACTGTGTTTGACCACCAAGCTTCAATTTATTTTTGATTGAAGAGGTTGCGTCAGGTGAAACCAAAAGATTGGTATTTGTATTATCAATTCCAAAACGTTCTAATTTATCGGCAGAACCGGAAGAATTATCTTTAACTTGAATATATCCTGAGCCTGCATAGAGTGTTACATTAGTAGCTACATACATCCGGTAATAAGGAGAAGTATTGTCGGCAACAAAATTCAAATATTTAACTATATTTTGGGTGGTCGGTCCTTTTAATGAAATAAGTCTTTTAGCGATTTTATATTTATTGTTTGTCCAATCTGCATAAACATAATAAGTTCCTGCTGTTGTTGTTATAGAAGGAGTAATTACATTTCCAGTTGAAATATCAGTCGAATTTACTAGAGTCCCAGGCGCAATGGTTGCATCTAAATCTATTTTGTCACTTGTATAGGGCGTTCCTACTCCTTTAATGTTTAGAGAGGTTTCGTCAGGATTTGCTAATTTGAATTGTGGAGAGGCAACATTCATATATATAAACCCACTATATTTTCCATCTTTAGCAGGGGAATATAACAAAGGAGAGTTAGAAGTTCCGTTTATATTAATATCCCAGTCTGCAAATGTGCTATTGCTACCAAAATTACCTGTAACATAAATTTTTGGGGTTTCATCAATTGGGTTGTAAGTTGTTGCTGTGAAAGTTACTTCTTGAGAATAAGCTGTTTTTTGAACAGTAGAAGAAGAAACTTGAGCAGCAGGTTGTGCCATTATTCTCATTTTATAAGCAATTGGAGTGTCATAGATATTTTGACCCGCCACTGACTCATAAGAATTTAAAACTAAATTTAGTTTTGTGTTTTTAAGCTCAAATTCACGGCTAGTAGCTACGCTTTCAGAATAATTGCCTATAGATATTGTTGCTGGCGGATTATCTATAAAATTTTCATTTGCCTTTACTATTTGTAAGGTATAAACAACTTCTGCAACATAACCAAAATTTGCAGCACTCCATTTTAGGGTAGTAGCAGGCAAATTGTATCGATTTGGATTTAATACCAAATTTACACCATTGTTTGGAGCCATAAAATCCATGCTTACAGATGTTGGTAAACCGATTTCAGTCAAATTATTGGTACAAGATAACGTGGTAATTAACATAAAAGTTAACAAACCTAAACTTGTTATTAATTTTTTCATAATGTTATTTTTTTATATCTATTAAAAGGCTAATAGCCAGGGTTTTGAGTTAAATTTGGATTTGTTTGCAACGCTTTTAATGGAATTGGGAATAAATTATAAGTTGCTGGAATAGCAACTCCATCTTTTGTTCCGCCTTTCCAAGGCCATAAATAACTTCCCCCAGTGAATTTGCCAAATCGAATCAAATCAGATCTTCTATGTCCTTCAAAATTTAATTCTCTAGCCCTTTCATCTAAAATAAAATCAAGTGTTAAAGCTGAAGCTGAAATGGCTGTAGCGTTAGATCTCGTTCTAACGTCATTTACATATTGTAATGCTAAAGTAGTAGTTCCTCCTCCGCCTCTTAAAACAGATTCTGCATACATTAGATAAACATCCGCTAATCTAAATAATGGAAAATCGGTACCTGAAAACGAAGTAGATATTCCTGCGCCAGATGAAAGAGTGTTTCTAAATTTTGTACAAGGATAACCATCTTTCCAGGTTTTATAATCTGTCATTTCCCAATTATGTCCTGTTGTCCAAAATTGCTGTGCTCTTGCGTCTGTAGAAGAAGCCAAAGCCGCAGCATTGTTTCCAAACAAACCATACCAAGATTTTGTAGCACGATGTCCGCCCCAACCATCTGTAGCGCCATAAGTCATTAAGATCATCGTATCTGTACTTAAACTTCCATTTACAAGATAAGTTGTGTTTCCGTAACTTTGACTAACTAATGGATCAGCAATAAGTGGATAAATAATTTCATTTTTAGCAATACTCTCGTTATTATCTGCTTGAAACAAACTTTGAAAGTTAGGTGCCAAAGAATAACCACCTTCATCAATTACCTTTTTTGAATAAATAAGGGCTTTATCATACATTGGTGTCCCAGAATAAACCTCCGCATTTAGATATAATTTTGCCAAAAGCATTCGAACCACATTTTTGTTTGTACGAGCATATCCAATAGTAGCTGGCAATTTATCTTCAATATCCAATAGTTCAGCAACTACAAAGTTAAACATCTCGCTTCTTGAAGCTTGTGGTTTTGGAGTGGCGTTGTCAAGGTCGGCTTCAGTAACTATTACTCCTTTTCCAAAACAGTCAATCATATAATAATAAGCCAAAGAACGTAAGAATCGCATTTCACTTTTATATTGTTCTTTATTAGGAACATTCACATTATTCATTACTTGGATAATTTGATTGCATTGAGGAACGGTATAATAGACTCTATTATAGAGATATCTAAAAAACTTATTGTTGGCATCCCAATCTGTACAGGTAGTTAATTGATCCAAACCATTGTCGCCCCAGCGATTTTTCATGTCATCAGCAGTAAAGTCTTGTAGATTAATAATTCCTCTTAAGAAAGGTGACTCGCCTGCATCATCTCCGGGTGTATCAGTACTACCAGGCCCACTTGCACCTGACAGTGAAAAAGTTCCATATATTTTGGATACTAATCCTTCAATTGCATTGGGGTCTTTTTGTAATAATTGTTCCAATGTTAATTGGGTTTTTGGTTCGGTATCCAAATCGTTTATACAGCTGCTAAAAAACAAAACTAAACCAATTGCTAAATATTTTATTTTAAAATTTTTCATTTTTCTTAGTATTAAAATTCAAGATTTACTCCAAGTGTATACATTCTTGGTCGTGGATAATAGTTTCTATCAATAGCATTAAAATTTTCAGGATCTTGTCCAGAATATTTACTAACTAAAAAGACATTACTTACAGAACCTGATATTCTTAAAACAGATTTTTTGATGAATTTAGGTAATTTATATCCTAATGAAACATTGTCACAACGCAAAAAAGTAGCATCTTCCATAAAATAATCGGAGTAAGTTGCATTTCCATTAAAATTGTCAAAAATTGGATTAGCACTGCCATCATAAAAATTTAAAGCATTGCTGAGTGAAGTTCCATCTGTTGAAGCTGTGTTGTGAACATTTCCACTAACTAACTTTTTGAAATTATAGACTTGACCCCCTATCTGACCTCTGAAACTAGCGGATAAATCCCAATTTTTATAATTTATACTCGAATTAAAACCATAAGTCCAATTGGGACGCAATGCTTTGTAGTATCTGTCGTCTAGTGTAATTTTGCCATCCCCATTCAAATCAGCAAAGCCTCCAACTATTGGCTGACCATTTTGGTCATATAATTGTTGGAAAACCAAAACGGAATAGGGTTGATATCCTACAGCACTATTCGCTAAAAACACTCCTGTTTGGTTTAAGCCGCTTCCTTTATCTTGCACGTATGATATTCCTTGCAAATCAGAAACTGTGCTGTAAGTATAAGCAATATTTCCTCCTATTGCTAGATTGAATCGATCGCTTCTAATTACTTTTACATTCAAATTCAATTCCATTCCTTTTCCATCAATTGACCCGATGTTTTTTATAAACTCAGTTCCACCTGTTCCTTGACCTGGAGGCGAAGGTACAACGGCTAATAAATCATTTGTAATTCGTCTGTAAACATCAAAACTTCCTGTTACAATACTTTCTTTAAAAAAATCAAAATCAACTCCTAAATTATACGTTGTTGTTTTTTCCCAAGTAATATCGGGCATAAATGAGTCCGCAGTATAAGTATTGAGTCCGGGCAAGTATTGTCCATTTGAATTTCCTGGTGTAAAAAAGGGTCTAGTAGGAAAATAGCCAACAGCTCCTGTAATATTAGATTGCCCCGTTTTTCCCCAACCAATTCGTAGTTTTAAATCTTGAATCAAATTAGAGTTTTTTAAGAAATTTTCTTCTTTCAATTTCCATGCTAAACCAACAGCTGGAAAATAACCCCAGCGTTTTTCTTTAAGAAATAAAGAAGATGCATCAGCTCTAAAGGTGGCTGTAAATAAATATTTACCCAAAATATCTATATTGGTTCTAGCAAAAAAAGCTTGTAAATTTAAAGGACTATAATATCTGTTATTCGGATTTTGAGGATCTATTTTTGGTTCACGAATTCCCGTGTCTATATTGTTTTGAAATATCTCTTTATTACCGTCAACCACAAAATTCTGATAAGAATATCCGGCAGTGGCATCAATTTTATTGATAATCCCTGTTAATGATTTAGAATAAGCCAAATAGGACTCCATCGTTTTGTTAGTAGATGTTTGATTTTCTACATAACTTACACCAGGATTAAACAAATAATTTGTATTTGGGTTATTATTGCCATTTTGAAATGTATAAGTGGCTAAAGCATTATCCGCAAAATTTTCTCTGATTCTAGATTGCGAAGCGTCTAAACCGAAATTCACTACCGCTCTTAAATCTCTTAAAAACGGAAATTTATAATCAAATTCTATATTCCCTAAAAAACGCAATACACGTTCAGGACGCGTTCTTTGTTCTAACAAAGCTAAGGGATTGGTTGCTCCTACCGGCAAGTCTCTACCCCCGTTTTCGTGAGTTGACTGATAATAGCCTACAAATTTGTTATTAGTTGATTCTCCGTACACTGGCTTTGTAGGATCCATACTCAAAGCATTCCCAATAGCACCTCCTTCATCTATAGCATTTTTATCACTATAAGTTCCTTTGGCGTTAAAATCAATTTTTAAATCGTCATGCAATAATTTTGGGGTCATTTTAATCGAATAGGTCAAACGATTGTAATCACTCGTTTTAACCAAACCTTGGTATTTTGAATAACCAACAGAGGCTCTAAATGGGATTTTTTTATCTAAATTAGCTCGAACACTAAAATTATGGTCCGTTGATATTGCTGTTCTAAAAATTTGATCCTGCCAATCTGTATTATACAGTATACGTTTGGTTGGGTCTGCGGGATCTGGAATTCCTAATAAGTTAGTTCTTGTAGGTTGATATTCATTAATAAATCTTGTAAATGTTGGGCCGTCCATTATATCGGCTTTTCTACCTATTGCACTAATTGAAACATTAGACGAATAGTTAAATTGTGGCGCACCTGTTGTACCTTTTTTTGTTGTTATAAGAATTACACCATTAGATGCTCGTACTCCATAAATCGCTGTAGCCGAAGCATCCTTCAAAATAGACATACTTTCTACATCATTGGGGTTAATCAATGTAAAAGGATTGCTAACACCAGCAGGATTATTATCACTGATTGGCACACCATCAATTATAATTAAAGGATTATTTGACGCATTTAAACTAGCCCCTCCTCTAATTCTAATATTTGGTGCAGAGTCAGGCTGACCTCCATCATTGGTAATCCGAACTCCTGAAGCTTTGCCAGATAATAATTGGTCTACAGAAAGAATTGCACCTTTATTAAAATCTTTAGAGGTTACCAAAGTAACAGCCCCTGTTGCATCTTTTTTCTTAACTGAACCATAACCTACTTGCACAACAACTTCTTGTAATTGATTGGATTCTTCTTCCAATTTAATGCTAATTTCTTTTTGGTTATTGTAATTGATGCTTGCGTTTTTATAACCAATAAAAGAAAAAAAGATTTTATTCCCTTTTATCAACTTAGTTAATTTGAATTTACCGTCAAAATCTGTCACAGTACCCAATGTTGTGCCCTGAATGGTAACATTTACTCCTGATAAAGGACTTTTCGTTTTTGCATCTGAAACCACTCCTTCGAGAGTGTTTTGTGCAAAAACACTAAAAGGCAAAAAGAGTACTAAAAATAACAACTTTTTGTAAATTGTTTTCATACGTAATTTGTGTTTAATTTTTAATAAGAAATAAGAAATTTGTTGCTTAAAATTCATTTTTTAAGTGATTTAGCAAGACCATTTCAGTCATTTTTTTTTGTTTTGTAAATCAATTTTATGCTTATAATTTTACTTCGAAATATAAATTTATGTAAAATTATCGACATAAAAAATCGCAAACCATTAAAACCACTCCGAAAACGTTTTCGTGTTGAAAACTTTAGTGAAATTACATTATTTATGCTAAGAAATATGAGAATTAAAAAATAAAATTATCTTTACTACGAAATTCCAAATTTTTATTTGTGCAAAGTTCACTCTTTAAACTTTTATAGTTTGTATTTTTTTTTAAAAAGCATATGTATTTTTTATTTTTCTTTGTGAAATAGCAATAAAATAAAACTACAAATTCGAATGTGATTTAAAAGTATTTCAAACTTAGAATTATTCCCTATTAATACGATTAGAATGAAAAAAAAAGTTACTTTAAAGCAGATTGCTAAAGAATTAGATGTTTCGATTTCAACAGTATCTAAATCACTTAAAGACAGCCCCGAAATAAGCGAAGATACACGGCAAAAAATACAAGCTTTTGCCAAATTATACAATTATAGACCTAATAATATTGCGTTAAGTTTAAAAAACCGAAGAACCAAAACAATAGGAATTATTATTCCTGAAATTGTTCATCATTTTTTTACTACTGTAATTAGCGGAATTGAACAAGTAGCTAATGAAAATGGTTATTCCGTAATCATTTGTTTATCCAATGATTCCTTTGACAAAGAAGTTATTAATATGGATATGCTAGCCAACGGAAGCATAGACGGTTTTATCATTTCACTATCCAAAGAAACCCAATACAAAGCCGATTTTCACCATCTTACCGAAGCAATAAATCAAGGGATGCCTGTCGTAATGTTTGACAGGGTGACAAACGAAGTATTATGTGATAAAGTAATTATCGATGACAAATTAGCGGCCTATGAAGCCGTACAGTCATTGATAAATAGTGGGATGAAAAAAATTGCTTTGGTCACCACGGTGGATTATGTAAGCGTAGGAAAACTAAGAACCGACGGTTATGTTAAGGCATTATTAGATAACGAATTGCCTTTTGATGAAAGCTTGATTATTAAAATTGAAGATATTGATCATTGCGAAGATAAAATTAGAGATTTGATCGAAGATAAAGCGATTGATGCTGTTCTTGCAGTAAACGAATTGTTTGCTGTGACAATAATAAAAATGGCACATAAATTAGGACTTAAAGTACCGGAAGATTTATCAGTTATTGCGTTTACCGATGGGATTATTTCACAATATTCTACTCCAACTATAACAACCGTGAGTCAAAACGGAATAAAAATGGGGCAAAAAGCAGCCAAAATGTTAATAGACCGAGTGGAAATGGAAGATGATGATGACGAAGAACATGAAGAGCATTATAAAACAGAGGTGATAGAAACCTACTTAATTGACAGGGAATCTACCCGATAATTGAAAATCAATATAGGTAAAATTCAACTTTTTACTAAAAATTTAAAAAAAATCACATTACATAATTCATAATTCACAATTCTTTTTTTACATTTACGCACTCTTTTATCAAAGACTATAATTTTACTTCGAAAAAAAATTAAGTTTTGATAAGCAAAGTGCTTATCGTACATTCAATATAATATACGATAATGGAAAAACCTAAATTAAGTTTTTGGCAAATTTGGAATCTAAGCTTTGGATTCCTAGGAGTTCAAATCGGATACTCGCTACAAAACGGAAATACCAGTAGAATTCTTGAAGCGCTAGGAGCTGATGTGCATAGCATTGGTTACTTTTGGTTGGCAGCGCCACTAGCAGGACTAATTGTTCAACCTATTATTGGCTTGTCAAGTGATAAAACATGGACACGTCTTGGTCGAAGAATTCCTTTCATCTTTTTTGGCGCAATTGTTTCTGCCTTGGCCATGTTTTTTATGCCTAATGCAGAATACTTCACTTACCTTTTACCGCCACTTCTTTTTGGAGCTGTAATGTTACTTTTAATGGACACTTCCTTTAATGTAACTATGCAACCTTTTAGAGCTTTGGTTGGCGATATGGTTAATGATGAACAAAAAAATCTAGGCTATTCCTTACAAAGTGCGCTTATTAATTTTGGTGCTGTTTTCGGTTCGTTATTACCTTGGATACTTGCAAAAGTAGGCGTTTCTAATGTGCCCGAAACTGGCGAAAAAGTAGCCTCTTCTGTAATTTGGTCTTTCTATATTGGTGGTGCGATTTTGTTGGCAAGCGTGCTTTGGACTGTTTTTAGAACCAAAGAATATGCCCCAAAAGAACACGCTGAGTATAATAAAATAGATTTAAACGCTACGGCCGTAAAAGAAAAAACTAGCATTTTTAAATTAATTGGAAATGCACCTAAAATATTTTGGCAATTGGGATTTGTACAATTCTTCTCTTGGTTTGCCTTGTTTTTAATGTGGGTTTATACTACTAGAGCGATCGCCAATCAAGTTTGGGGATCTGAAGCACTCGATGCAAAATCAATTGGCTTCAATGAAGCTGGCGATTGGACAGGTGTGATGTTTGCATTTTATAGTGCCGTTGCCGCTATTTTCTCATTAATGATTCCTTCAATAGCAAAAGCAATTGGAAGAAAAAAAGTATATAGTTTTTCACTATTACTTGGAGGTTTAGGACTTATTTCTATGTTCCTTATTCACGACAAAACCTTTTTATTGCTTTCAATTTCTGGAGTTGGTTTGGCTTGGGCTGCTATTTTAGCAATGCCGTATGCCATGTTATCTGGATCTTTACCTGCAGACAAAATGGGAGTATATATGGGATTGTTTAATGCAACCATTACGTTACCACAAATTGCAGCAGGAATTTTAGGTAGCACAATAATCGCATTTTTTGGAGATTCTCCCATGTCAATTATTGTAATTGCAGGAGTTTCGATGTTAATTGCTGGTTCTGCCGTATTTTTAGTTAAAGAAAAATCAGAATAATGAATACAAAAGCATTTATATTTGACTTAGATGGCGTTATTGTTGACACGGCTAAATACCATTATTTAGCTTGGCAAAAAATAGCCAATCGTTTAGGAATAGAGTTTACACCCGAACATAACGAACAACTAAAAGGAGTTTCAAGAGTGCGTTCTCTTGATATTATTTTAGAATTAGGAAACATAAAAGCCTCACAAGAAGACAAAAACAGTTGGTTGATTCAAAAAAATGAAGATTATTTGTCCTATTTAGTAGATATGGACGAAAATGAAATTTTACCAGGCGTTTTGCCTGTTTTGAAGTTCTTGAAAGAAAACAATCAACTAATTGCCTTAGGTTCGGCAAGTAAAAATGCCCGTCCCATTCTTGAAAAAACAGGAACATTAAAATATTTCGACGCTATCGTTGACGGAAACGATGTTTCAAACGCTAAACCCGATCCTGAAGTTTTCTTGATTGCTGCAAAATTATTGGGCAAAAATCCAGAAGATTCAATTGTTTTTGAAGATTCTGTCGCTGGAGTTCAAGCAGCAAATATTGGCGGAATGATAAGTGTCGGAATTGGTGAAAGAACAACATTACACGAAGCAAAATATATATTTAAAGATTTTACATTTATTGATAATTCCTTTATTGAAGCTTTAATAAATTAGATAATGTGTCCATTTGATAATAATTTAACCAATAAAATTATTTAATAAAATTCTTAACATAATAAATTAATTCAGTAATTATATCATTTTCAAATTACCGAATTTTCAAATTAATAAAAAATGAACCAAGATTATATTAAACCAGACAACTGGTCTATCATTGAAGAAGGATTTGATGTAGAAAGCGTAAAATCCTCTGAAAGTCTTTTCAGCATTGGTAACGGTGCTATGGGACAACGCGCAAATTTTGAAGAAAATTACTCGGGAGAAACGTTCCAAGGAAGTTATATTGCAGGTATTTATTATCCTGATAAAACAAAAGTCGGTTGGTGGAAAAACGGTTATCCGAAATATTTCGCCAAAGTTTTAAATGCGCCAAATTGGATTGGAATTGATATCGAGATTAACGGTGAAAACCTGGATTTGAATGCGTGCACCAAAGTAGAAAACTTTCGCCGGGAGTTGAATATGAAAGAAGGCTGGTACAACCGTTCTTTTGAAGCTACTTTGCAAAATGGAACCGAAATTGGAGTCAATATTCGTCGTTTTCTGTGTATGAATTTGGACGAAGTTGGGGTTATCAACTATGAAATTACACCTTTAAATCAGGACATAAAACTGGTTTACAAACCCTATATAGATGCTGGTGTAACAAATGAAGATGCCAATTGGGAAGAAAAATTTTGGGAACCGCTAGAAACAAAACATACGGAAAACGAGGCTTATGTAACAGCTCAAACGTTTAAAACCCATTTTGTGGTGACCACTTTTATGCAAAACAGCATATTGTTGAACGGCAAAAATTTGAATACAAATCCTTCAAATAAGGTGTCAGACAAAGAAAAAGTACAATTTACTTATGAAGTAGCTGTAGCAAGAGGACAAACAGCTGCTATTCAAAAAATAGCTGGTTACGCGGTTTCATTGAATCACGAAAATACGCAATTGGCTGCCGAAAATGTTATAAAAGAAGCATTAGCACAAGGATACGAACAATTATTGTCTGAACAAATCAATGAATGGGAAAAAATATGGGAAATGTCAGACATTACTATTGATGGCGATGTAAAAGCGCAACAAGGAATTCGTTTTAATATTTTTCAATTGAATCAGACCTATTCAGGCAAAGATTCTCGATTGAATATTGGTCCAAAAGGTTTCACTGGCGAAAAATATGGTGGTTCTACTTATTGGGACACTGAAGCCTATTGTATTCCATTTTATATGGCGACCAAAGACCAACAAGTAGCACGTAATTTATTGACATATCGTTTCAATCAATTGGACAAAGCGATTGAAAATGCGAAAGACAATCTAGGTTTTAAAAATGGAGCGGCTTTGTATCCAATGGTTACCATGAATGGCGAAGAATGTCATAACGAATGGGAAATCACTCACGAAGAAATTCATAGAAATGGCGCTATAGCTTTTGCTATTTTTAACTACTACCGTTTCACTGGCGATTATTCTTATATTCCTGAAAAAGGGTTAGAAGTGCTTATTGGAATTGCCCGTTTTTGGCATCAAAGAGCCTCTTTTTCGACCAACAAAAACCAGTATATGATTCTTGGAGTAACGGGACCTAATGAATATGAAAATAACGTAAACAATAATTTTTATACCAATTATATTGCAAAATGGTGTATCGACTACACACACGAGCAAATTCAAAAAGTAGCATTAGAATATCCAAAAGATCACAAACGCATTATCGAAAAAGTAAAATTATCAGATGCTGAATTACAAGATTGGAAAAAAGTTGCTGACAAAATGTATTTCCCATTTTCAGAAGAACTAGGAATCTATTTACAACAAGACGGTTTCTTGGATAAAGATTTAGTAAAAGTGGCCGATTTAGACAAAACACAAAGACCAATCAATCAAAAATGGTCTTGGGATAGAGTATTACGTTCGCCATACATCAAACAAGCCGATACTTTACAAGGGTTTTATTTCTTCGAAGATCATTTCACTACAGCCCAGTTAGAAAAACATTTTGATTTTTACGAACCATTTACCGTTCACGAAAGCTCTTTATCTCCTTGTGTGCATTCCATACAAGCTGCAAAATTGGATAAAATGGACATGGCCTACACTTTCTACCTAAGAACTTCTCGATTGGATCTTGATGATTATAATAAAGAGGTAGAAGAAGGTTGTCACATTACATCAATGGCGGGAACTTGGATGAGTATTGTCGAAGGTTTTGGCGGAATGCGTGTGAAAAATGATGCACTACATTTTGCTCCAAAAATCCCAAAAGAATGGGAAGGTTATTCGTTTAAAATCAATTTCAGACACCAGATTTTAAAAGTAGTAATCAATCATAAAGAAACACAATTTTCGCTTGAAGGAACTAAAGAATTGACGGTTTTTGTCAACGGCAAAGCTGTTGTAGTAGAGCCTAATAGTTTAGTTACCGTTTAATTATTTCTCGCAAAGACACAAAGTCGCAAAGAAAACGCTTTGCGACTTTGTTTTTATATAAGTTCGTATTTAACCTTTATTGACTTAATAAACTTTAAAAATAATGTCTGAAAATGAATTGTCAAAAATAATAGTTGATGTAAGTTATAAAATACACACAAAACTTGGTCCAGGTTTATTGGAAAGTGTTTATGAAGCTGTGCTTTTTTACGAACTAACCAAAAATGGATTAAAGGTTGAAAGACAAAAACCTATTCCGTTCATTTGGGATAACATTCACTTGGATATTGGATATTGGATTTCGTTCTGATTTAATTGTTGAAAACAAAGTTATCATTGAAATAAAATCCGTCGAACAAATTTCTAATGTTCATCCAAAACAATTATTAACTTATTTGAAAATTACGGACTTGAAATTAGGTTTGTTGATAAATTTCAATGAAGCCTTTATTAAAAATGGGATTAAAAGAGTTGTTAACAATCTATATTAAAGAAATTGCTTTGCGCCTTTGCGTGAAAAAATTAAAAACATGAAAAAATTACTTCTATTACTTCTACTTTCGTCAACAATGTTCGCTCAAATCGAACGTGTGGAACCGCCTTTTTGGTTCGCCGGAATGCATAATCCAGAGTTGCAAATTCTATTTTACGGGAAAAATATTGCTCAAAACGACGTTACTGTTTCAAACAATATTGTAATCAAAAACATTCAAAAAACGGAGAATCCGAATTACATTTTCGTAACAATAGACACCAAAAATAGTGTTGCTCAAGATTTAGTTTTTTCTTTCTCTAAAAACAAGAAAGTCGTTTTTACTCAAAATTATTCTTTAAAACAAAGAAGAGAAAATTCGGCTTTACGCAAAAGTTACGATGCTTCAGATATGATATATCTGGTAATGTCCGACCGATTTGTTAACGGCAATCCAGAAAATGATTCTGATAAAATTTTAACAGAAAAAGGAGATAGAAACAATCCTAACGGAAGACATGGTGGCGATATTCAAGGAATGATTAATCATTTGGATTATATTGCAGCACTTGGCGCAACTGCGCTTTGGCCAACCCCTCTTTGTGAAGACAATGACAAGCGAGCTTCTTATCATACCTACGGACAATCCGATGTATATAAAATTGATACAAGATTTGGAACCAATGAAGAATACTTAAAACTATCGGCAGAATTGCACAAGCGTAACATGAAATTAATCATGGATTATGTGACCAATCATTGGGGCGCAGCACATTGGATGATGAACGATTTACCAACTTATGATTGGTTGCATCAATTCCCTGGGTATGCCCAAACGAATTATCACATGACAACGCAATTTGACAAAAATGCTTCCGAGATTGATGCTAAAATGTGTATGGATGGATGGTTTGTAAAATCAATGCCCGACCTGAATCAATCCAATCCTTTGATGCTAAATTATTTGAAACAAAATGCCATTTGGTGGATTGAATATGCTGATTTGGATGGATTTAGAGTAGATACTTATTCTTATAATGACAAAGAAGGTATTGCAAAATGGACCAAAGCTATCACCGATGAATATCCTCATTTCAATATTGTAG
The DNA here is from genome assembly GCA_040402815.1 of Flavobacterium sp. Classification (GTDB taxonomy): domain Bacteria; phylum Bacteroidota; class Bacteroidia; order Flavobacteriales; family Flavobacteriaceae; genus Flavobacterium. The sequence goes on along the minus strand of JBBALV010000003.1, from coordinate 45,554 downwards.
GCGAAGTTTGGATGCACAATCAAGCACAAATGGCGTATTGGCAAAAAGACAGTAAAATCGGTGCTATAGAAAACTACAACTCCAATTTACCCAGCGTAATGGATTTTACATTACACGATGCTATTGAAAGCGTTTTTAATGAAGACAATGCCAATTGGGAGAAAGGGATGATAAAAGTGTATGATAACTTTACCAATGACTTTTTGTACCCAAATCCAAACAGTATTATGACTTTTATAGAAAATCATGATACCAATCGATTCAATCAAATCTATAAAAACGATTTCAGAAAATACCAAATGGCCATGACACTAATTGCTACCGTTCGTGGGATTCCACAACTGTATTATGGTTCCGAAATTGGCATGTCTGGAGACAAAAACAAAGGAGATGCTGACATTCGCAGGGATTTTCCTGGTGGTTGGAATGGCGATAGCAATAATGCTTTCGTAAATTCTGGAAGAACAGTAGAACAGCAAAAGTATTACGATTTTACAGCCAAATTGTTCAATTGGAGGAAAACAAAAACAGTTATCCACACTGGAAAAATGACACATTATATTCCTGAAAATAATGTCTATGTGTATTTCCGTTATAACGAAACTGCCACGGTAATGGTTGTTATCAATAACAGTAATGATAAGCAAGTGCTAAAAACAAATAGATTCAAAGAAAACATCAAAGAGGTTAAAACTGCCAAAGACGTTTTAACCGAACAAAATTTCGATTTATCAAATGAAATTACTGTGGAACCAAAATCCGCTTTGATATTGGAATTGAAATAAATACAACAAACAATGAAAAAATTACTTTTCTTATTACTGATAACTTCACTTTCTTTTGCTCAAAACGCAAATAGAAAATTTGAAAGCTTCAAAGAAGCCAACAACAGTTTAGAAATAAACACTTCTGATGGAAAATATAGTATAAAAGCCTATTCGGAAAAAATGGTAGAAACTTCTTTTATTCCAAAAGGAGAAACTTATAATATTAATTCTCAAGCCGTTGTTTTAGTTCCAAAAAGTGGAATTGCGAAGGTTACTGAAAACCCGAATTCGTTGGTATTCTCCACTTCCGGCATTGTCGTTTCAATACAAAAATCACCTTTTAAAATTTCTTATTTAAATAAAGACAAAGAATTTCTTTCCGAAAAAAACGGATATTCCAAAAAAGACTCAACAGATGTACTGGATTTCAATATTGAACCTTCCGAATTGCTTTATGGTGGCGGCGCGAGAGCATTAGGCATGAACCGCCGAGGAAATCGCTTGCAACTTTACAATCGGGCGCGTTACGGTTATGAAACCAATGCCGACTTGATGAATTTCTGTATTCCGATGGTGTTATCGTCTAAAATGTATGCCGTTCATTTTGATAATCCGGCAATTGGTTATTTAGATTTAGACAGCAAAAAAACGAATACATTGGCTTATGAAACTATTTCTGGAAGAAAGACATATCAAGTAATAGTTGGGGATTCTTGGACAGATTTGATTTCAAATTATACGGATTTAACCGGGAAACAACCTTTGCCAGCACGATGGACTTTGGGTAATTTTTCTTCTCGATTTGGCTATCATTCTCAGGAAGAAGTCGAAAAAACGATTAAAAAATTCGAAGAGGACAAAATCCCAGTCGATGCTATAATACTCGATTTGTATTGGTTCGGAAAAACCATTCAAGGCACCATGGGAAATTTAGATTGGGACAAAGACAAATTTCCTAATCCATCAAAAATGATTGCCGATTTGAATGCAAAAGGAGTAAAAACCGTTCTAATTACTGAACCTTTTGTACTGACAACTTCCAACAAATGGAAGGAAGCGGTCGATAAAAAAGTATTGGCTGTAGATAAAAACGATAAACCTTTTACTTATGATTTCTATTTTGGAAATACAGGCATCATCGATATTTTTAAGCCCGAAGGTAAAGCTTGGTTTTGGAACACTTATAAAAGCTTAATCAATCAAGGAGTTGGCGGTCTTTGGGGCGATTTGGGTGAGCCCGAAGTTTTTCCTTCTGGAGCAATTACCGCCGGCGGCAAAGCCGATGAAATTCACAATGTTTACGGACACAATTGGGCCAAACTAATTTCGGATGGTTACAAAAAAGATTTTCCTGCTCAACGTCCTTTTATCTTGATGCGTGCGGGCTATTCTGGTTCACAACGCTATGGAATGGTGCCTTGGTCAGGTGATGTGAGCCGTTCTTGGGGCGGATTACAATCGCAGATGGAAATTGCACTTCAAATGGGAATGCAAGGCATGGGCTACATGCACTCAGATTTAGGTGGGTTTGCTGGTGATTATTTTGACAACGAATTGTACATTCGATGGTTGCAATATGGGGTTTTTAATCCTGTGTTTCGTCCGCATGCCCACGAAGATGTTGCCGCAGAGCCTGTTTATAAAGACATTGTAACCAAAGCCAAAGCCAAAAAACAAGTGGAATTGCGTTACCAATTAATGCCTTATAATTATACTTTGGCATTCGAAAACAACCAAAAAGGAATGCCGTTAATGCGTCCGTTGTTTTTTGAAGAACCAAACAATCCAAAATTAGCAACCGTTTGTGAAACTTACTTTTGGGGAAATGATTTATTGGTAACACCAATTACAAAAGCAGGGCAAACGGCAGCTTCTATTTATTTTCCAAAAAACAACAACTGGTTTGATTTCTATTCTGATAAAAAACAGTTGGCAGGAACAACTGCTACCGTTGCTGTTGTTGAGGATCACATTCCTGTTTTTGTTCGTGGTGGCGCTTTTATTCCAATGATAAAAACCATTCAGAACAGCACAAAATACACCTTAGACAACTTTGATTTAAATTTCTATTATGATGCGAAAACAACAAAAAGCACCAGCAAATTGTATAATGATAATGGTTTAACAACCAATGCTTTTGAAAATGGTGAATATGAAATTTTAAATTTCAATAGCAATAGCAATGACAAAACAGTAGTTGTTAAATTGAAATCCGAAATTGGAAAAAACTTTCAATCTTCAGATAAAAATGTAAATTTGATTATTCACAATATTAAAGCAAAAACCATTTCTGTTGAAGGAAAACCTGTTGCTTTCAAAACCAATAAAACAACTGTAATACTTCCTATTACTTGGAATAAAGGCTCCGAAAAAGAAATTAAAATTCAATTGTAAAATGAAAAAAAATACTTTACTCCATCTGTTCATCGCACTATTTTTGATTTCATCATTAACCGCGCAAATTAAAAAAAATAAAACTAAGGAAACACATACTAAAGCTTCTAAAACTCCTTTTATTTGGGAAGGTGCCAACGTCTATTTTATTGTTACCGATAGGTTTAATAATGGAGACAGAACCAATGACAAAAACTATGACAGAAACAAACTAACTGGAAAATTAAGAGGTTTTGATGGTGGCGATATTCGAGGAGTTATTCAAAAAATAGATGAAGGTTATTTCACAAATTTAGGAATCAACGTAATCTGGATGACACCAATAGTAGAACAAATTCACGATGGTGTGGACGAAGGAACTGGTTTTACTTATGGATTCCATGGTTATTGGACAAGAGACTGGAGCGCAATCGACCCCAATTTTGGAACTAGAAAAGATTTAGCAGAATTGGTTCAAAAAGCCCATTCTAGAGGCATTCGCATCATGCTAGACGCAGTAATTAATCATACAGGTCCAGTAACTTCAGAGGATTCTGTCTATCCAAGTGATTGGGTTCGAACAACTCCAAAATGCACATACAAATCATATGACACTTACATCAATTGTACTTTGGTTGATAACCTACCCGACGTAAAAACGGAAAGTAATGAAGATGTTGCGGTTCCTCCTTTCTTAATTGAAAAATGGAAAAAAGAAGGACGTTATGAAAAAGAAATGGCTTCACTTGATGCATTCTTTAAAAAGACTGGATATCCAAAAGCACCAAAATATTATATTATGAAATGGCTGTCGGATTATATCTCCGACTTTGGAATTGATGGATACCGCGTTGACACTGCCAAACACACAACTGAAGATGTTTGGGCTGATTTCAAAAAAGTATGTGACATGAAATTTGCTGAATTCAAGAAAAAGAATCCGAAAAAAGTTTTGGATACTAATTCGTTTTTTACTGTTGGAGAAGTTTATGGCTATAACATTGGCAATAAAAAATTATATGATTTTGGGGATAGAAAAGTGAATTACTTTGAACATGGTTTTACAGGTTTAATCAACTTCGATTTCAGAAACGAAGCAAAAATGAACAACGAAGAGTTGTTTTCTAAATATTCAACTATTTTAAACAATGACTTGAAAGGAAACACTGTGATGAATTATATTTCTTCACATGATGATAGTTATCCGTTTGATAAAAAAAGAGAAAAAACAATTGAATCTGGAACTAAATTACTGTTAGCTCCCGGAATTTCACAAGTGTATTATGGAGACGAAAGTGCGCGTTCATTGGATATTGAGGGTACAACTGGAGATGCCACGTTACGATCTGATATGAATTGGGATGCCATAAAAACCAATACCGAAACCCAAAAAGTGCTTCAACACTGGCAAAAATTAGGACAGTTTAGAAAAAATCATCCTTCAGTTGGAGGTGGTGTTCATAGTCAAATTTCGAGTAGCCCTTATGTTTTTAGTAGACTATTTACCAAAGGGAAATTTACCGACAAAGTGGTTGTGGGATTGGATTTGCCTATTGGTAAAAAAGAAATTTCAGTAGCAACAATTTTCAAAAACGGGACTAAAGTAAAGGATTGTTATTCCGGAAAAAAAGCCGTGGTTAAAGATGGAAAAGTAAATATTGATACCGATTTCACTTTAATGTTAATTGAAAAAAATTAAACCCTGTTTCATACAAATTGTTGAAAAACGCTTTTAATAGGACTTATAATTTTAATTTTCAGCATTTCATAAATAATATTTATCAATGATAAAAATCTTGAAACACGCCACTTCCGCTTCAAAACGCATCGGAAAGTTTTGTTCCATTTATGCAACACAGAAATCAATCTATCTTACGTTTTAAATATTTTAAACCAATGGTTTAATTATTACTATTTTAAAAATAATGGTAATACAGCAGTAATTTCTTCTAATGCAAAGAAGTTGGAATGTTCTACTTTATGACTTATTTTTTCGTGCTCCCAAGTGGTATGAAAAGGAATATGAACGGCATATCCACCAATGGCAAGAACAGGTAAAACATCTGATTTTAGAGAATTTCCAATCATAACAAACTCAGAAGGCTTTATTTCTAATCGTTTTAACAAATCGGAGTAATCTACCTCTTGCTTGTCTGTCATAACTTCTATGTGATGAAAATAGTGACCCAAACCCGAATAATGCAATTTTCGGCGTTGGTCTTTCAAATCGCCTTTAGTAGCGACAACCAATTTGTATTTTCCATGTAACGCAGCTAAAGTTTGCTCCACTCCTTCCAATAATTCTATCGGTTTTTCGAGTAATTCTTTTCCATAAGCAATAATTTTCTCTATAATTTCCATCGAAATGGTTTTGTTAGAAATATGCATTGCAGCCTCAATCATGGAAAGAATATAACCTTTTATGCCATAGCCATATAAATCTAAATTTTGAATTTCAACTCGAAATAATTCTTGAGATAAACCTTGCTTTGACAAATAATCGCTCAACAAAGCGCAGAATTTCTGTTCTGTTTCCTGAAAATAAGGTTCGTTGATAAACAGTGTATCATCGGCGTCAAAGGCAATTACTTTTAGGTGCTCCATTTAATCTTGGAATTTTCGAATGATATATTCTTGGTCTGTTTTATTATAATTGCCGAGATAATAAACATTGTTTTGCTTGAATAATGTTTGAGATGTAAGTGTCGTGTTTTTGTCGATGAAATTACGAATTTTATCAAATGCTAAGGGTTGTATTTCTCCCAGGACATGATTAGAATCTTTATCAAATATAGAATGGATGTAAACCACTTTTCTATTGGCGTAAGAATTAAAACTTTCCAAAGTAGGATTACTTACCGCATAAGCAATTAATACACCGGCTACTCCAAACATAGCTCCAACCATTACTGCACTATTTTGTTGCTGTTCCGATACGGCACCAGTTGTAATCAAAAGATTTTCATTGAATTTATAACAAGAAATACCCATATTAGAGTTCGTAATTTTACGTAAAAATTGTGACGATTTTTCTAATATTCTCCTATTAGAAATGCTTCCGTTTTCTTGAATTATTTCTGAATTTTTAAAGTCAATAGGTTTACTTTCTAAAACTTCGTATTCTTTAATTAAATTATCGTTTAAATCTTTTACTGAAATTGCCATTTTGTCAACCGTAGATTTGATTTGATAAAGTTTATCATCCATTAAAAAAGAATTGGAATTAACATCAAATGCCAGTTCAAAATAAACATAAGGTTTTTGAATGATTTTCTCTGAAGCAGAAAAATTATTTAAATCTATAGTAACCAAAAAGGTATTAATAATTCCGTTGTCAAAAGTGAAAATAAGTTTGTTGTCTTTAATATAAAGCTTTCTTTTTTTAGCACTCTCGGTAAGTGATATTAAGTTTTCAGAGTTAATTTTTTGTAAAGAAAATGGTGCTTCAAAAGGATTAAATGTTTCGCCTAAAGCTTCATAAAAATTTACTTTTTTAGAGTCGGAATTTTGAAATCTAAAAGACGACATATCTATTTCTTTTTCAACAATCTTTCCATCATCAAAAACATATAATTTTAAAACTGAACTATCTTTTATAATGCTCATAATGTAAAACTTACCTCCTTCTGAAAAATGCTGAAGGTATTTTTCACCTTTAAAAGTTATGGAATAGTTCTGCATACTGCTTGTATGAGTTTTAAAATCAAATGTTTGTGAACAAATTTCTTTATGATTGGAAGAAGACCAAAAAAGAGTAGCGCTTTTAGTGTTTGACACATTGTCAATCATAAAGTCATACGTTTTTGTAGTAGGTCGTTCGGCAAATAAAGAATCTATTAGCTTCATTTTATCATTTAAAGAAAAAGTATTTACTACTTCTTTGTCACTAAAAAACATCGTGATTGCTTTTGTTGAGTCATTTACAATTTGAAATACATCAAGATTGCGCTTTAAATTTAAAGGTATTTTACTTACAATGTCTTGCGAATACGAAATAAAACCAAATAAGGTTAAGACTAGAATAATACTTTTTTTATGCATTTTTTTAAAGTTGATAGTTATGAATAAGGCGATAAACCAAAATTAATAATAAGTGCCTGATTTATTTATTATTGTTGCCTGAAATTTGATTCTTTAACTCTTCTTTTTCCAGCAATTAACGACATGATCGTTTACCATTCCTGTAGCTTGCATGTGTGCGTAAACAACCGTTGAACCCACAAACTTGAAGCCTCTTTTCTTTAAATCTTTACTAATTTCGTCAGAAAGTGGCGTTGATGCAGGTAATTCTTTTTGTGATTTAGGATGGTTTACTATTGGCTTTCCATTTGTGAATTTCCAAATATAATTAGAAAAACTTCCAAACGCTGCTTGCACTTTTATGAAGGCATTGGCATTAGAAACAGCGGCTCTTATTTTCAATTGATTTCTAATTATTCCAGCATCTTGGAGCAATTCTTGTATTTTATCTTCTTGATAAACGGCCACTTTTTTATAGTCAAAAGCGTCAAAGGCATTTTTGAAATTCTCCCTTTTTCTCAAAATAGTAAGCCAACTTAATCCCGCTTGAAAAGTTTCGAGAATTAAAAACTCAAACAATTTTTGATCCTCAAGAACAGGAATTCCCCATTCTTGATCGTGATATTCTTCATAAATTGGAACACCCACGCACCATTGACATCTCACTTTATCTGGCATAAAATTGTATGTTTAGAAAAACCATTTTATTTTTTCCAACGTAAACTTTCCATCAGGTTTTGCATGTCATTTTTAATGTAACTAACAGCTGGCATAATGGAATCGAAATTGGGTTTGGCATAAAAATATACGGAGCAATCTATAAAATGCTTGGTGCTATCGGTTACATAAAATTGAGCATTTGTAGCCGCATTTCCATTGACTTCATAAAACATTCCATACACTTTATCTTTTTTATTTACAAACAATTTAGGCAATATATCATCGGCTTTTATGACATGTTCATAAGTCAATTTTTGAGCGTCTTTTAAAAGGGAATTGATATTGTTTTGAACCGGTTTATAACTTAGATAAATTGTAGCTTTCATTTTTGGGTAATTGATTTCAAAACTGCAATTACCTTTGTTTTTTAAAATTGCATCCGTATTGCTGTCAAATGTAAAGGGGCAATTGTTTTCTAAACGAACATAGTTAGCAATTGGATAATCTAATCGCAATTGGCTAGTAGGCTTTGGCAGTACATCTTTTTTACATCCAAAAAAAGGAAGCAAAAACACAGTAATTAATAGAAAAGAAAGCGTTCTTTTTTGCATTTTTTTATTTATAATTTGAATTTACAGTTTCAAAAACAGTTTCGAAACCTTTATTCTAAAGTAACTTTTATTTGTTTTATTCTTTTGTTATCCAAAGATTCTATTGTGAAAAGCCATTTTCCAAAATTTATTTTTTGGCCTTTCTTAGGAAAATTTCCTAAAATTTCTAAAACCAATCCTGCTAATGTTTCGGCTTCGCCTTTCTTGTTTTCAAAAAAATCTTCATTGACATCAACAATTCGATAAAAATCTTTTAAATAAATTTTGCCTTCAAATAGAAAATTTTTATCATCAATTTGGGAGTAGTTGATGTTTTCATCGTCAAATTCGTCACTAATTTCGCCAACGATTTCCTCGATAATATCTTCTAAAGAAACCAATCCCGAAGTTCCACCATATTCGTCAACAACTATGGCAAGATGGCTTTTCATTTTTTGGAAATCCTTCAGCAAATTGTCTAGCTTTTTATTTTCTGGAACAAAGAAAGGAGTTCGCAACAGCGTTTTCCAATCAAAATCTTCGGCATCTATGTGCGGAATAATATCTTTCACAAACAACACCCCTTCGATATGGTCAATATTATCTCTATAAACTGGAATCCTAGAAAACCCTTTAGCCACTAATTTAGGTAAAATTTCGGCAAAAGATTGGTTTATTTCAAGACCGAAAACATCAATTCTTGGACTCATTACCTGTTTGGTATCCGTATTTCCAAAGGAAACAATACCTTCTAAAATTTTTTGTTCTTCGGTGGAAGTCTCTTCAGACGAAGTTAATTCGAGTGCCTGTGACAATTGATCTACTGAAAAATTGGATTTTTGTTTGCCGAGCTTTTCTTGCAAAAAGATAGTCAGCGCGCGCATTGGAAGGCTCATAGGTGAAAGCAATTTGTCTAAAACGGCTATCGGATACACTATCATTTTGGCAAATTTAATATTGTTTCTGTTGGCATAAATTTTAGGTAACACTTCGCCAAAAAGCAATATTAGAAACGTAACTAAAATAACTTCAACTGAAAATTTCAGAACAGGCGACTGAATGGCTGCGAATAAATTTTCGCCAATAAAGGAAAATAAAATAACAACGCCAATATTAATAAAGTTATTAGCAACAAGTAAAGTCGCTAATAATTTTTTTGGTTTTTCTAATAATCTTGAAATTATTCGGATTTTTTCAGGGTCTTCCTGCGAAGCGTCTTCTAAATCGCTAGGCGACAAAGAGAAAAAGGCGGTTTCTGCGCCAGATACTATTGCTGTACAAAAAAGCAAAGCAAAGATACCAATAAAACCAAAAAGTAATTCGGTGTCTATGTGGTCTAAAAAATTGAAACTGGGAGGTTCTGGATCCAAATTAAATGGGATTAATTAAACAATTAAAACGGCAAATCGTTTTCTGGAATTGCGCTTTTTGGCGGGTCAAAGTTAGTGTTTTTTGGTTCAGTCAATGCATTTTGTTTGTTGCTATCGATTTCTTTTTTAGTATTTAGAAAAGTAAAATCAATTGCTTGAATTTCGGTGGTGTGTTTTATTGAACCATCTTCCGATTGCCATTGGCGAGATTTGATACGTCCTTCGATATAAATTTTATCTCCTTTGGATAAATATTTTTCACACAACTCAGCCGCTTTGTTTCTGACAACAATATTGTGCCATTCGGTTGAAGTAATTTTTTCGCCTGTTTCTTTATTAATATAGGTTTCGTTTGTTGCTAAAGGAAATCGTCCAATGCACGAATCGCTTTTGAAATAGTGCAATTTTACATCGTCGCCTAAATGACCAATTAACATTACTTTATTTAAAGTTGAATTCATCTTGTTTTATTAATAAGTCCAAATATACTAATTTTTAGATTACTTCAAAAAAATGATTTTCTATAAAATTATAAATCACAATTGGAAATGGAAACTCGAGGGCTTTTTCCATGCTAATACCATTTATTAAAGTCCCACTTACGTTGACTTTCCAGAATTTAATATGTAAATGTTGATGTGATAATTTATGGATTATGCTGCTCGAATTGAGTTCAGAGAGGGCGACCACTTTATTTTTAAAAGGCGATTCTTGTTCCATTTTCGATAAAATAGCTTCAAGATTTTCGTCTATTTGTGTTTCAATTAATGGAAATTGATACAGATTATGCCAAATGCCCTTCTCAGTCCTTTGATTAATAATGGTATTTTGGAGTTCGTCTTCTAAAATTAAATAATTAAAATAGCGTTGTGTTACTTTTGTCTTTTTTGACTTCACAGGCAGAAGATTTACTTTTTTCTTTTGTAAAGCGAGACAACTTTTGTTCATCACACAAACCGAACAATTTGGGCTTTTTGGCACACATTGTAAGGCGCCAAATTCCATTATAGCTTGATTAAAAAGGGCTGGCGATTCATTTTCTATCAATTCGAAAGCCAAATTTTGAAATTCTTTTCTGGCCGTTTGTAAAGATATATCCGTTTCAACTTCAAAATACCTTGACAAAACTCGAAAAACATTTCCGTCTACTACAGCTACTTTTTCATCATAACAAAAAGAAGCAATTGCTGCTGCGGTATATTCTCCAACTCCTTTCAAGTGTATTAATTCCAAATAATTCCGCGGGAAAATACCTTTTAAATCAAAAGCAACATGTTGAGCCGTTTTGTGTAAATTTCTGGCGCGCGAATAATAACCTAATCCTTGCCAAAGCTTAAGTACTTCTTGTTCGGAAGCATTTCCTAAATCATAAACAGTTGGAAAAGCATTAGTAAAAGCAATAAAATAGGGTAATCCCTGTGCTACTCTAGTTTGTTGCAATATGATTTCGGAAAGCCAAATCAAGTAAGGATTTTTTGTGTTTCGCCAAGGCAAATCGCGCTTGTTTTCTAAATACCATTGAATTAATAGTTTACTAAATTTCATTTTTATATATTGATTCGCAAAAATAAATCTTTATGTTATTAAATTTTAATCTTTTATCATTGATTTATTGTTTATTTAATTCCTATATTTGCAACCTCAAAAAAAATATTACACAATATAAATCGAAAGAAAATGACGAAAGCAGATATCGTAGCGATAATTTCAGAAAAAAAAGGACTTGAAAAAGGAGATGTTCAAGCAGTTGTTGAAAGTTTTATGGAAGAAGTAAAAACTTCATTAGAAACAGGGGACAATGTTTATTTAAGAGGTTTTGGTAGTTTTATCATTAAAACTAGAGCAGAAAAAACGGGAAGAAATATCTCTAAAAACACTACAATTAAAATACCAGCACATAATATACCAGCTTTCAAACCTGCTAAAATATTTGTAGAAGGTGTAAAAACAAATAACGAACCAAAGTAAAAATATTTATTAATCACAAAATCTTCAAGATATGCCAAGTGGTAAAAAAAGAAAGAGACATAAGGTAGCAACGCACAAACGTAAAAAAAGAGCGAGAGCTAACCGTCACAAAAAGAAAAAGTAGTTTAAAACTACTTTTTTCTTTTTAAAGTTCATTGAAATGGAAAAGAAAGTATTCAGCTAAAAGTAATTTAGTATTTATTTACTGTAAACTAAATTCTTAACACTGTTTACTAATTTCCCCCGGGATGCAATACCTGTTAAAATTATTGTTTAATCCATCCTTACAATTAGCAATTAGCTATAAATTATAAGCTGCAAGCATTTTTATGCTTATTGTCTATCGCCTATTGCCAAAAAGTTCGGATAAAAATTTACAGTGTGAATAAAGAATTAATCATCAGATCCAGTTCAGAAGCCGTAGATTTTGCCTTATTAAAAGATGGAAAACTAGTAGAATTACACAAGGAAGAAGAAAAAAGCAATTTCCAAGTTGGTGATATTTTTATTGCTAACATTAGAAAACCAGTTGCTGGGTTAAATGCTGCTTTTGTAAATGTAGGTTTCGAAAAAGATGCCTTTTTACATTATCACGATTTAGGACCCAATTTGGCTTCACAATTGAAATTCATTAAGCTTGTAAGCGCAGGTAAGTTAAAAGATTTCTCTTTGAAAAACTTTCAGTTTGAAAAAGAAATCAATAAAGATGGAACGGTAACCGACGTGTTGAGTCCAAATCAATCCATTCTAGTTCAAGTTGTCAAAGAACCTATATCGACCAAAGGACCCAGAATTAGCTCGGAGCTTTCTCTTGCAGGTCGATTTATTGTTCTCGTTCCTTTTTCTGACCGAGTTTCTGTGTCACAAAAAATAGATTCCAAAGAAGAAAAAGAACGTCTTAAAAAACTTGTTCAATCCATCAAACCGAAAGGTTTCGGCGTTATTGTTCGTACAGTAGCCGAAGGCAAAAAAGTCGCAGAATTAGACAAAGACTTACAAACATTGCTCGACAAATGGTCGGGAATGTGCAAAAAATTACCAACCGCTCATCATCCATCAAAAATTTTAGGAGAACTCAATAGAGCCTCTTCTATTTTAAGAGATGTTTTTAATGATACCTTTAGTGGTATTCATATTGATGATGAAGAGTTGTTCAACCAAACGAAAGATTATTTGCAAGAAATTGCACCTTCGAAACAATCAATCGTTAAGTTTTATCAATCTAACGACACACCCATTTTCGAGAAATACAATATAGAGCGACAAATCAAAACTTCCTTCGGGAAAACAGTTTCGATGAGTAAAGGGGCTTATCTTATTATTGAACATACCGAAGCACTTCATGTTATTGATGTGAATAGTGGTAATCGTTCTAATAAAGCCACCAATCAAGAAGACACCGCAATGGAAGTCAACATGATTGCAGCTGCAGAGGTAGCAAGGCAATTGCGTTTACGCGATATGGGAGGTATAATAGTTGTCGATTTTATCGATATGGCTGATCCAGAAAACCGAAAAGTGTTGTTTGATTTCTTGAGAGAAGAAATGAGCGATGATAAAGCCAAACATAAAATATTGCCGCCAAGTAAATTTGGTTTAGTTCAAATTACAAGGCAAAGAGTTCGACCAGAAGTAAATATCAAAACCAGAGAAGAAGACCCTAACAATGAAAACGGGGAAATTGAAGCTCCGATTTTGATCATCGATAAGATCGCTTCTGATTTAGAAAGAGTATTAAAAAGTCATCAAAACGTTGTGCTTAATGTACATCCTTTTGTGGCTGCCTATTTATCCAAAGGGTTTTTATCCCTGCGTTTCAAATGGTTTTTGGAATACAAAAAATGGATTAAAATTATTCCGCGTGACGCTTACACGTTTTTGGAATACCATTTCTTTGACAAAAAAGGAAATGAAATAAAAGATTAAAAATGAAACCGCCAATCGTGAGATTGGCGGTTTTTTTGTTTTTATAATACAATTTGATTAAATACCTTTTTTTCATTAGTGAACAAAGTTTCTATAATATAAGTTCCCTTTTGAAGATCATCAATAGGAATCTCTATTTTCATAAAATTAGTTTGGTTCATTTTATACTTTTTAAGCATTTGAGCCCGCATAGAAAAAATTGTTACTTCTTGAATTTCATAACCAGTAGAATTTGCCAAACCGATTGTTGGAGAATTTGGCTTTCTATAAACAACTAAAGAAAATGGATTTTCAATAGCGTTAGGCATTCCTAAATCATTAAAATATAATGTAGCAATTCCAAAATTTTCAGTATGATAAAATAAAACCGAAGTGTCTAAACTGGCATAAGCCCAAATGATATTCAAAGAGGTCAGCGAACTATAAAAACTAAAATCGGTGGCATCACCAGAATCAAAATTTCTAACTGCTTCAATAGTTCGTGTTCCCAAAACAGTTTGATCGGTTAATAAAGTCCAGTTTTCTATTGCATCAAGAACTGGAGCCGAATGCGCTCCAGTCATTTGGGCATCATGTAAACCATCGGTATATAGCATACAGTCGTGCTGACCAAACATTAAATCACAATCTAATCCTATTGAAAACCACCTTACCGAGGGCCCTGACAATGTAACTTTTACTTGAGAAATAGTTGTGTTTAAATCCATTTGCACCTTCATTGTTCCATCACCCAGAGGAATAAGTCCTGTAGTTTTGATTTGACTGTGTGCTGAAAAAAACCCAACAAAAATTAGGACTATAAAAAAAATTTATACATAAAACGATTTAATTAAGATAAAGATAGATTAAAAAATAGAATTCATATACATGGAAAAAAAAGGGGTTGCCATTTTATGGCAACCCCTTTCAATAGTAAACTAAAAAATTAGTTTTTCATAACCTGAACTGTTTTTGTATCTTCTCCTTGTTTTAAAACAACTAAGTACAAACCAGCTTTTAAGTTAGCTCCGAAATCTGAATTAGAAGCATCAGCAGAACTATTTAATAATTTTTGCTCAATTAACATACCGTTAAAATCATAAATTCTAGCTTCGATAGTTTCATTATCAGTAGCTACAATACCACCAATTTTAAATGAACCTGCGAATGGATTTGGATAAGTATATAATTTAGAATTTACTAAAGATGGAGGTGTAGAAATTGTACAAGCAGCACCATAGCTACCCCAAACTCCATTTACCAAAGTAGCAACGCGTACAGAATATGTAGTGTTGAAAGCAACAGAAGTTAAAGCTTGAGTTAATCTGAAGTAGTAAGAAGATGGATTAACATATTCAGCTAAAACAGTACCACCTGTTGAAATTTCAAATTTATAACTAGTTACTCCTAAAACTGGCTCAGCATAAATTACAGTATCTTTGGCAGCAATTGTTGTTCCACATTGTCCACTAATAGTAGTCACTGGAGAAGCAGCCGGTGTGAAAATATCACAAGATCTAGAAGAGTAGCTTGACCATACTGTTCCATTATATCTTACGGCAACTTTAATAGAATATGTTTTTCCATAAGAAACACCACCTGTAATACTAGCGATATTAAAGAAATTAGCCGTATTGATTACTTCATCAATAACAACACCACTTTCTGTAACTTGAAATTTATAACCATTTGCACCAATTACTCCATCAGCAATGATTGCTGTATTTAAAGTAGGTACAGTAACACCACACTGACCAGCATTTACTTTTGAAGAAGCTGGAAGTGATGGAGAAGTCACAACACATGTTGAACCATAATCACCCCAAACACCTGCAGCATTTTTTACAGCTACTCTAATAGAATAAGCAGTTGCAAAATAACCACCGTTTGAAAGACTTGTTAAACGCATAGCGTAACCAGCTGGTGAATTGTTTTCAAGTACCTCTACTGAAGCACCATTAGTCACTTGAAATCTGTAACCTGTAGCACCTTCTAAAGGAATAGCGTTGATTTGGAAATTTAAAGAAGCTACAGTAGTGTTACAAGCTGTACCCGCTAATGAAGTTGTAGAGAAAATAGGATCACTAAATACAGCACTGTTTAATAAAGGTGAATTGGCTGCTGGTCTGTAATCTAAACCAGTATATTGAGTTGAAGTAGACCCATAAGGAGTTGTAAGCAAACCAGAATTATCTGTACGGGTTGTGTTACCACTATTCGTATACCATGTTCCAATATTAAATGAAGCATTATTTCCAGATGAATTCACTTGAGTAACTTTAGAAGTAGTTACAGTACCTGCAATAATATTATTATTAAACTTTAAAGTTCCATTTAATGCATTAGTTTCACATGCATTACCGTCAACGTGTACTCCTTCATTGTAATCCATGAATAATGTATTCATAATTTTCAATTGAGAAGCTCTTCTGATACGCGCACCTCTTTTGTATCCTGTTGCGAAACTTTCAGCACCTGTTTGATTTTTTCTGTACATTGGCCCTACCATAGTGAAATTTGTAAAAACAGCACTTGTAACAGGATCTACACCAGTACCTGAAGCATTGTTATCGGATTCAAAACCTTCAGAAGTTGAAATTGCAGGATCATCAGAAACGTGTGGGTCTCTAATTCCTAAACCAAATTGTACTTTTCCATTATAACCATTATCAGTATCAAAATCATCGTCAAGTCCTCTATAAGCTACTAAGTGCTTACAGTCAACTGAGCCACCAAACCACTCAAAAGAATCATCATTAGAGTGCGAAACTTGAACGTAATCAATTACAGTTCCTTTTCCAACAGCACCAAGAGTCAAACCATTGATTTCATTGTTTGCAGCATATACATATCCTGGGAATTCAATACGTACATAACGCATAACTCCTGAAGAGTCATTTTCATCTGGTGTAGTTCCACCACCATATTGAGTATCAGCAGTTGCAGCAATACCTTCAATATTGTTAACACCACCATTGATGTTGAAGTTAGATTTACCTAATAAGATAACTCCACCCCAATCTCCTTTGTTTCTTGAACCAGCAGCATTGTCAGAAGTAAATACAATCGGCTGAGCAGCAGTACCGTTTGCAAATATTCTAGCACCTTTAGTAATAACTAAAGCAGATCCTGTGTAAGTGTGATCACCTTCTATAAGAGTTCCAGCCTCAATAGTTAATGTAGCACCATTTTTAACATAAATTAAACCTTTTAAAACATACAAATTATTTGCAGTCCAAGTTGTGTTTGTTGTAATTGCAGCGTCAATATTCACTGTTGTAGCTCTGCTGTAAACTGTGTTTTGTGGATCAAAATTAGTCCATCCATTAGTCCACATTGGAGTTGGAGAAGGAGCAAAAGCACCACGATAAGAAACCTGCTCAATTTGAGCAAAACCAAGAAAGCTTGTTAAGGCAAGCAATACCAGCATGTTTAATTTTTTCATAGTAAAAAATTTTTAAGTTTGTTGTTTGTTATTATTAACTAGACAAAAGTAAAATAGCAATATTAAGTAATTGTTATTGTGTGTTTATTAAAACTTTACCATTGTGTTAACATTCGAATCATTATGTTAAATTAAAAATTATAAGTAAATACTAAAGAAAAAGTTCTACCGTATTTAGTTGACCTGATTAAATCATCTTCATCGCTATTATAGCCATTTTTGTTCTGAGCGTCTCCAGTAAATAGCGTATTTACAATTCCGTTAAATCCTGAAACATTTGTTTTTCCTAAATCACGGTTTTCGTAAAAAATTAAATCTTGTCCTAAGATATTTTGAACATTCAATTTCAACTCCATTTTTTTCTTATAGAAAGTTTTTGATAACTGTAAGTCTAAGAATGTTCTACTTTTTTCCCATAAGTCGGGTTTAACTTCCGTATTACCAACCACCGCTATTCTATTTCCAACGCGATTCACATTGGCAGCAAAAGACCATCCAAGTTCGGTATCTGCAAATTGTAAGCCCGCATTAAATACATACGGTGATTGTCCTTGCATCTGTCTTGATTTTCTACTATCTGAAACTGCGGCTAAATTTGAAACATCGACCTTAGAATTTATAATCGAAAGATTAGAAAACACGGTTAAATTATTCAACAAATAGGATTTTTCATAATTAAAGAGCGAGGAAAGCACGGTTCTAAATTCCATTTCATAGCCATAATTTATTGCTGAAGCCGAGTTTTCGTAGCGCACCTCGTTATTATTTACACCGGCAATCAATTCTATTGGATTTTCGAATTTTTTATAGAAAGCCGATATAGAAAACAGTTGATTTTTGCCAGGATATATTTCATAGCGCAAATCGCCATTTTGAATTTTTGCGATTTGCAATTCCGGATTACCAGAAGTGAAAAACTGAGTGGTAAAATCATAAAACCCAAAAGGGGCTAATTCTCTAAATTCAGGTCGATTCAATGTTTTCGAATAACTAATTCTAAGATTTTGTTTTGAATTGAGTGAATAAATAAAATTAATAGAAGGCAAGAAATCAGTTTGCTTGTTGTCAACATTCAAAGGTTTGGCATCAACAACAGTATTCAATAACTGATGATAGGTTTCAACTCGAACACCCCAAACAAATCGGAGCGCATTGATTTTATTGTCCGACATGACATAAGCAGCTTGTAAAGAGGAAGAGGCATCATAATTATCAAAATATTTAGTTCCATCATAAATGGTAAAACCGCCTGTATTTGGTGCAATTAGCCCAATATTTTGCGGGCTAAATATGGTTTCATTGGGCTGATTCAATAAAGAGCCATCGAATGAAATTGAACCAGATTCTAATTTATTATATTGCAGTTGTCTCGCAAAAAAATCTCTTATTCGTTTTTGAGTACTAAAGCCATATCGTAATTCGTTTTTGGATTTTGAACCCATTTCATGTATAAAATCAATTTTTGCATTGAGTATTTTTTCTTTGTTTTCAGAAAAAAACATACCACCTCCATAATCCGGTCCCGAATTTCCAGAAGGAATACTGGCAGACAATGGCAAATCATCGTTATACACATATACGTTTCTTCTCAAATTCGGAATAGCCCGTTCTACGGTGCTTAATGAAGTATTCCAATTGATTTTAAATTTTGATTTACTAAAATAATGTTCGCCATTGAGTTGTCCTGAATAAATTTTGTTACTGGTAAACCATCTTACAGTTGAAACTATTTTGTTGGGATTGTCACTCAAAGCTTCACTCGGAGGGCCTTCTCTATCAATAACCTTATCTTCAGAATTGATACTGTAAATGTTTTTAAAAGTAATGGAGTTGTTGTTGTTCAATTTAAAACTAAAATTGGCTAATGAACCTAATAAATATTGTTCGGAATAGGTTTTATCCAAAAAGTCTTTGGACAAAATAGGCGCTACATCTGGACCTTGATCCTCATAGCCTCGAAAAATGGTTTCGTTAAAGTTGTTTGTTTTATTATAGGATACAGAGAATAGAACACCGAGTGTTCTTGTTTCATTTAGCTTTATTTTTTGACCAAGGGAATATTGTAAACTTATGTTGGGACTAAAAGTTTTGTTGTGTAAACTCCAATCACTTGATAAAAGTTTAGCATACTCTGCACGTTGTAATCCATTCATCCCTTGTAATGTTTTAGCATCTGGAAAGCCCCCTGGTAAAGCTCTAGTACCATCGTCAACACCCAACCAATCGGATTTTCCACCATTATAATACAGCTGCGTTTTATTAGTAGTAACGGTATTATAACCACTACCGATTGATAACGTTTGGAAATTTTTGTCAGGTATGTTTTTAGTATTGATTTGAATAACTCCTCCAGCAAAATCAGCAGGTAAATCAGGTGTTGCTGTTTTAGAAATAATGAGATTGTCAATCATGTTGGACGGAAAAATATCAAATGAAAACGCTTTTCTATCCGGTTCTGAACTTGGCAAAGGTGAGCCATTTAAAAAGCAAGCATTATATCTATCGTTTAATCCTCGTACGACCACAAACTTATTGTCTTGAATACTAGCGCCACTAATTCTTTTTATCACATCAGAAGTGTTTTTATCTGGTGTTTTTTTAATAGTTTCAGCAGAGATACCATCTGAGACATTAACACTGTTTTTTTGTTGCAACAAAAGTGATTTTACCGATTCTGCTCTCATTTTTGTAGTTTTAATAACCACTTCATTCAAAACACGATCACTTCGTAAAAGCGATACTGTTACTGATGTAGCATCATTCAAAACAACATCTACTTCTGAAATTATTTTAGACTCATAAGAATCAACACTACATAGTAAACTAAAACGAGCTGCATCTAAATTAGTAAATGTAAATTCTCCATTACTATCAGAAATAGTCTTTTTGTTTAATTCGATTAGTTTTACTTCAACTCCTGAAATTGGTTTTCCATTAATTTCATCTAAAACTGTTCCTTTAATTAGTCCAGTTTGACTGTAAGATATTTGTAAAAAAAACAGTAATAATAAGTAATATATAGGTTTCATAAGTATATATTTAATGTTAAAATGATTGCTATAAAAAAAGGTGCCGATTTCTCTGCACCTTAGTATTGTAAAAATTTGAGTATTATTTTTTCATTATTTTAGTAATCCCTACTCCTTCATTAGACGTTATCTTTAATAGATACATACCTGCAGTTAGTTCACTGATATTGTTTTGAGTAGTTTCTAACGTTTCAACTTCTAAATTTTTAACAGTTCTACCGTTGATATCAGAAATTTCAGCAGATAAAATAGTAACACCAGTTGTGTTTCTTAAAGAAATTACATCTTTTACTGGATTAGGGTACACTACGAAATTAGACTTAAAAAAATCGTTCGTATTCAATGGAACTCTATCTATAGACAAGTCATCAAGACCTATAATGTCAGAGTGACTTCCTGCAGGACCACCATCTGGCACATAATATCTAAAACCAAATTTGCATGGAGTTAATCCTGTTAAACCAGTAACAGTATAGCTATATTGTGTCCATACAAATGGAAATGAAGTAGTATTTAAAGTAGGGTTAATTGAAAGCGCTAAAGTTGTAAAATCACCTAAATCAAAATCACCTGAAGAAGGAAATGTAGTACCTTCACCCAACAAACTTATTCTTAATTCAAGATTATCGGCATATATTGTTCCCGTACCTGTTCCTCCTTTTTTTGCATAAAAAGTTATAACATCGCCATTTTTAACATCTATAGTAGGAGTAAATAACCAATTACTTATATTTCCTGCACCAATAGTACTGTTGTAATCACATGTGATATAAGAGGTATTTCCCCCTGTATTTCCTCCTGTAGCAAAGGCAGGGTTGGCAACGGAAGGAATAGCCCAAATAGTAGACCCTAATGGAGTGCTTTGATTAGATTGCATCCATCCAGAACTAAACAAAACAGCGTCTGTCATGCTGAAATTGTTGCTAAAAATGTTTTGAGAATAATTAAAATTAAATGCTAGTAAAAGCAATAACGAAAGTAAAATTTTTTTCATAATGTAGAATGTGTTTTTAGTTGTATTTTGAGCAAAAATAAACAAAACACCTAGCACCTGTGTTAACCTATTGTTATGATACTATTAATTTTTTTGTAACAAACAATTCATAATTAAACCAATAGAAAATGACTTTTGAAAAAATAGTTTTTTAAAGGATTGCTATTAAACGCTATATAATTCAAGTAGTGATAATTGGTTTTTTTCATAATTACTTTTCACCTGTTCGTTTTTCGTTAGAAAATAGTTTCGGGAATTTTTAATCCGTTTTTAATTACAAAAAATGAATGAATTGCCGCTTTAATAAAAACATCACGCGGGTTAAATAAATGTTAAACTAACTAATGACTGCAAAATCTTCATTTAAACTTCATTTTAGCTAAATACTTTTGACGTATAAATAATTCAAAAATAAATATTATGAAAAAAGTGTTAATGTTAGTTGCCTTGTTCTTAGGAACAACAGTTTTGGTAAATGCTCAAGAACCAGTAAAAGCTGCTACAGCAAAAGAAGTCAAAGTTGTAAAAAAAGCAAAAATGGAGAAAAAAGCAGAAGCTGCTAAACCAGCTGCTGCACCTGCAAAAAAAGCAGAAGCAAAAAAATAATTTTTTAAATTAAACTTTTAAAAATTATTGTAAATCAAAAAGTTGATTCAAAAAGTCGTCAAAGTGATTTGGCGGCTTTTTTGCATTTCAACCAATTAAAAAGAATTTGCAAAGCCTTTTAACAATACAATCTAAACTGTATATTTGCAAAAAAGTATTTAATCTGTTGAAAATGAATAAAGCCATTGCTGGATTTTCTAAATTATCTAAAGAAGATAAAATTACATGGATTGCTAACGAATATTTTTCAAACCCCGAAAAATCAATAGATTTACTTAAAAAATATTGGAATTCGGATGCTAAATTGCAACAACTACACGACGATTTCACAGAGAATACCATTACAAATTTTTATTTGCCTCTTGGAGTAGCGCCAAATTTTTTTATAAACGGCAATTATTACACCATTCCAATGGCAATTGAGGAAAGCTCCGTAGTGGCAGCAGCATCAAAAGCTGCTAAATTTTGGTCCACTCGTGGTGGATTTAAAACAACAGTTATTGCTACTGAGAAAATTGGTCAAGTTCATTTTATTTTCAATGGTGATACTGCTAAATTAGAACGTTTTTTTGCTTCTATTTACGATACTTTCTTTTTGGCTACAGAAAATATAACAAAAAATATGCAAACCCGTGGAGGTGGTATCCGATCCATTTCACTTCGAGATAAAACCGATGTACTTCCTAACTATTTTCAGCTTCACGTTGCTTTTGAAACCATCGATGCTATGGGTGCAAATTTTATCAATTCTTGTCTTGAGCAATTGGCGAAAACTTTACAAGAGGAAGCACTAAAATATTCACTTTTTTCAGAAAACGAAAAAAATATTCAAATTGTAATGAGTATTCTTTCTAATTATGTGCCCAACTGCCTTGTTAGAGCTGAAGTTTCTTGTAAAATTGCCGATTTAGCTGAGAAAAGTATTGAAAATCCAGAAGCATTTGCTGAAAAATTTGTCAGAGCCATCCAAATTGCAGAAGTAGAACCTTACAGAGCCGTTACTCACAATAAAGGAATTATGAATGGTGTAGATGCCGTTGTTTTAGCTACTGGAAATGATTTTAGAGCGATTGAAGCTGGCGTTCATGCTTATGCATCGCGAAATGGACAATATTCAAGCCTGTCGCATGCTAAAATTGAAAATGGTATTTTTACTTTTTGGATGGAAATTCCATTGGCATTAGGCACCGTTGGAGGATTGACTTCGTTGCATCCATTGGTCAAATTATCTTTAGAAATGTTAGAAAATCCTTCTGCTAAAGAATTAATGCAAATTGTCGCAGTTGCAGGATTAGCGCAAAATTTTGCGGCATTACGCTCTTTAACAACAACAGGAATACAAGAAGGACACATGAAAATGCACTTGAATAATATTTTAAATCAATATAATGCTACAGAAGACGAACGTGTTTTAATTTTAAAACACTTTAAGAAAAATAGTGTTTCACATGCTGCCGTTGTTGATTTTATAACTAAATTAAGGAATTAATCTTTTGAAAAAATCATTTTACAGTAACGGAAAATTATTAATTACTGGAGAATATCTAGTTTTAGATGGTGCAAAAGCATTAGCATTACCCACAAAATATGGACAACATTTGATTGTTGAAAATGGAACAAATAATGAAATTCAATGGAAAAGTTTCGATTTTGACGGTAGTATTTGGTTTGAAGAAACCATTTCGTTTGAGGTAATTGCAAATAAGAATTCATTAAAAGCAGACACTTTAAAGTCTACTTTAACAGCAATTTTACACCAAAGTTTTTTACTTCAGCCTGATTTCATAAATAAATCCAATGGTTATGTTGTAACAACACAACTTACTTTTCCAAAATTTTGGGGCTTGGGCACCTCATCAACATTGATAAATAATATTGCACAATGGTTAGAAGTTGATGCTAACACATTGCTTAAAAAAACTTTTGGAGGTAGTGGTTATGATATTGCTTGTGCTCAAAACAATACTCCAATTGTTTATCATTTAGAACACGGTAAACCAATTATTGAAAAAGTGAATTTTGAACCCGCATTTAAAGAAAACTTGTTTTTTGTTTATCTTAATAAAAAACAAAATAGTCGGGCAGCAATTGCTTCCTATTATGAAAACGACAATAATTTATCACACGCTATTGCCTATATAAACGATATTACAAGGGCTAGTTTAAACGCTAAAACGGTAGCAATTTTTTCTTCTCAGCTTGAAAAACATGAATCATTTATGAGTACAGTTTTAGAAAAAAAAACCGTAAAAGAAATGTTGTTTCCTGACTTTGATGGTGTTGTAAAAAGTCTTGGTGCTTGGGGTGGCGATTTTGTATTGGTTGTTTCTGAAATCAATCCAACAGCCTATTTTAAAGAAAAGGGATATGAAACTATCCTAAGTTATGATGAAATGATTTTATAGTTGACTGACTAATGAAATTAACATAACCCCTAAACAAAAAAATCCCGAAATATTTCAGGATTTTTTTTGTTTAAAATAGCTTAGTCTTAATAAAACAAAGCTCTGTTGTCATCAATTTTAGCATCAAATTTTAAAGCTCCAATTACTCTTCCTGAAGCTGATGCATTTTGTGATTTTAATTTATTTACATAATCAGTATATACTTTTATTGCTGGCGCTTTAATAACGTTTTTAGTTTTCACTATATAAACACCAGAAATGCCTTCAATTGGAGAAGATAATTTGTTTCCAATTGAGAAAGCCGTACCAACTACTTTTTGCTCTTGTCCAGTACCCGGTAAAACCGCATTTTCTATTGTAATATCAACTGCTGTTTGTACAGTTGTAGCATTTGCTTTTGCAATTGCTTCAAGGGTTGCACCAGTCATTTTAGCACTGATTTTTTCTGCTTTTTTCTTATTTTTCAAAATAGGTTCTACCATTGGTCTAGCATCAGCAACTGCTTGTAAACCTTCTTCATTTTGAGCTTTCAATTTTACAATTACGTTTCCAATGTTCAACACTTCAAACCGTTTAACATCACCAATATTGGTTTTTTTGTCAAATGCCCATTTTACAATTTGTCTTTGATTTCCAATAGAACCAACTGCCTCATCCATAGCTTTTACTTTAATAGCAGGATTTAAAGTCAATTTGTTGTCTTTTGCCAATTTTGCAAAATCTTTTTCAGTAGTAGCATCCATTTCAAATTTCACCGATTTCGTGAAAATTTTATCGGTAGTTGCTTCTGATGGTTCAATTTTTCTTGCAATAGTCGCTAATCTGACGGCATCTTGTTTGTCGGTTACATTAATGATATGGTAACCAAATTCCGTTTCAACCAAACCAATTTTACCAATAGGATTGCTGAAAACAAAATCATTAAATTTTGGAGTCATTTGTCCTTTTGAAAAGTAACCTAAATCACCTCCTCGTTGTGCTGAAGAATCATCAGAGTTAGTCAAAGCCAACATCATAAAACTAGAAGGATTTGCTGTAACTTGAGCCAATAATAGATCCGCTTTAGCTTTGGCTTGCTCTTTCGTTCTTTTTTCTTTTTTATTAGGCACTTGTGTTCCTTCCCAACTGATTAATATGTGGCTTGCTTTTGCATTTGCTCCCGCTTGTCTTCCAATTGCTTTAGAAACAGCATAATATCCATTAAACATATAAGGACCGTAAATTTCTCCAGCAGGAAGATTAAATAGTTTTTCAGCATGCTCAGCTGGCATATCTTTTTTGGCTACATAAGTGGAGTCATAAGGAATATCCGAGTTTGCATTTACATATTCTGCGATATTAGCTGCTGATTTGAATCCTTGTAAAGTATCATTTTTTCCTGTTTCTTTATTGTAAACAATACTTCCTGACAGGGCAGAATTGATAGCATTTTTAACTTCGGCTTCATCCTCTGGTGAAGCTTTGTCTTCAATAGTTACAAATTCTATTTCACTATTGGCATCCGCTTTGTATTTTTTTTCATTCTTTTTCATGAAAGCTACAATTTCTTCATCAGTAACTTTTATATCACTATCTTTTATAGATGAAAAAGGAACGGCTACAAAGTCAAAATTCACTTTATTGCTTTCCATTTCATATTTCAATTTGGCTTCGCTAGTTGTAGTATAAACAGCTGCTTTAACCAAACTATTATATATTTGATATTTTGCATTCAATTCAGCGTCTTTTTCTCTGTCTTTTAAAAGTTGCGCTTGAGCAGGGTTGGTTTTAAAAAACTCTCTAAATTTTGCGATATCAAATTGTTTTGCTGCATTTTGAAAAGTAGGGTTTTGACCAATGTCTTGGCTTTGTTTTAAAACTTCGATGATTTGTTTTTCACCAACAGTAATACCCAATTTTTCGAATTCCGTTTTTAATAAAGCTACAGAAACTTCTTGATCCCAAACTCTACTTACTGCTTGAGATGCCGTAGTACCTTGACCACTTTTTTCAACATTATCGACTTTAATTCTGAAATCTTCGAATGAAATGTCGGTTCCATTTACGTTTCCAATATTTCTTGAAGATTGATTGAATAAGTTGCTATGAACCAAATCTCCAATGATAAATGCGAATAAACAAAAGCCTATTACGAGTATTGCTAGAAACGAACGTTGTCTAATTTTTGATAAAATTGCCATTTTTATTTTTGTTAATTTTTAATTCAGTTTGCGAAAATACAATTATCTATTTAATTATTATAGTTGTGTTACACTATTTTACAAGAAAATTGCATTTTTTTTTATATGTTACTCTTTTATTGTCATTTTTACTAATTCAATTTTCTTATTTGTAGCTTCTTCAATAACAAAATGAACGTTTTCAATTTGGATTTTTACTCCTTTTTGAGGGATTTCATTTGTAAAATCGACGATGTATCCTCCAAGCGTAGTATACGATTCACTTTCGGGAATATTGAGTTTATAAACTTGATTGATGTATTCTACATCCAAGCGTGTTGAAAAAAGATAGACTCCAGGTTCTACTTCTTTTTCTATTAATTGCTCATCGGAATCGTGTTCGTCTTCAATTTCGCCAAAAAGCTCTTCTACAATATCCTCGATTGTAATCATACCAGAAGTTCCGCCATATTCGTCGAGAACTACGGCTACACTTTTTCGCTTTTTAGTAAGCAAATTCATCGCATCTTTTATAAGAATTGTTTCTGGTACATATTCCACTGGAATCATTATTGTTTTGATGGTTTTGGGTTTTTTAAAAAGTTCAAAAGAATGAACATAACCAACAATATCGTCAATCGAATTTTGAAACACCAAAATTTTAGAATATCCTGTTTCTATAAAAAGTTTCTTTAATTCTTCGATTGAACCGTGCAGTTCAATAGCTGAAATTTCTGTCCTTGGATTCATTATTTCTCGGGCCTTAACCCCTGAAAACTCTAAAGCATTTTGAAACATTAGTATCTCCGAATCTACTTCTTCATGGTTTTCAACCGCATTCATTTGTTCAGTAATATAATTGCCCAGTTCGATTTTGCTAAAAAATAATTGCTCTTTGTCACCATTGGTATGGAATAATTTTCTCAGAATTATATCGGATATCCATATAATAAATGTGGAAATAAAATAGAGAATTTGGTAAAAAACAAATGCAGGGATGGCTAAAACTTTAATTAAACTATTCGCATAAATTTGAAAGAAAACTTTTGGTAGAAACTCAGAAGTAATTAATATTAATAGTGTTGAAAGTAGCGTTTGTAATAATAAAGAAGAAAAATGAGAAAGATGAATTGGAAAAGTTTCAATCCAATGCATCAATAAATCGCCCATGAAAAAGCCGTAAATTACTAACGAGACATTGTTTCCAATCAGCATTGCGGCAATAAATTTGGAGGGTTTTTCAGTTAGGCGAGTCAATATTTTAGAACCGAAGGTATCTTGCATTTTTTCAATTCCAAGATATACTTTGTTAGATGAAATAAAAGCAATTTCCATTCCTGAAAAAAAAGCAGATAAAAGCAGACAAATAATAATAACACTAATTTCCATGATTACCTTTTGTTATAATAGTCTTCCATACGCTTTGAATATTTGCGACGAAAAAAAAACATAAATACTGCAGCGATCGCTATTAAAAAACTTAGCCACGGATGTGCTTCATTGGATTGTAATCGAATAATGCCATCATAAACAAAAGCCACCGCAATAAATAAGTATATGTAATAAACGTATTTTAAAATTTTCATAATGTCTATTATTTTTCTTGGTCAATAATGCCGCTTACTTTTTGATAATTGATAATTTTAAAATCTTTATCAAAGTCAACGCCTTCGCCACTTGTGACTCCTTTTTTTGGATCGGTTAATTTAAAGTATTTTTCGGTGTAAAACCACTCATTTTTTTGGTCATAATACAATTGTTCCGTTTCTAAAAATTGCCCGTGTTCAGAAGTTATTTTGACATTCCCTCTTAAATCGATAATATCAGTAGGTTTATAGGAAACCGCATAATTTGATTTAATATAAGTTCGGGAAAAATTATTGTCAAATAAAGTAACATCAACTCCTTTTGGAAATGCTGTAAAAGGAAATTCAACAGATGAAAAATCGAGCATCTTAGCACTTACCAAAACGGCTTTTATCTTTCCCGAATCGGTATATTTTAAAGTTAATGAATCGGCTTCTCCAGTGGGAGCAAATTCAGATAAGGTGCTTTTTTGAACTTCTTTAAAGTTACTTTCACATCCGAGAAGCACAGCTAAAACAAAAGTTATAGCAACGCAGGAACTCGCTTTCTTTTTATTTGATGTCATAGCAACAATTTAGATTATACTTATAATTTATAAGGCTTAATCATATTTTCTTTTCACAAACCATCGGTCGCTTAAAGACAAACTTAATGAAAAATTAAGGTAATTTTCTTCCACTAAATTTGCGGCTTTGGTTCCTCTTTTACCATATTCTACACCAAAATTAATGTTCGAAAATCGACCACCAGCAGGCATCCCGATTCCAAAAGTAAAAGCCATATCATTAACAGATTTGTTTCCTATAACCAAACCCGTATTTTCATATCGAAACCCACCACGGTAAGTTACTCTTTCCAAATAACTTGTAAATGAGTTGTATTTTGGAATAAAATAGCCCCCAACAGCAATTCTATTTGCGTTTTCAAAAGAACCTTTTGCGATGTCAGCAAATCTATTTTCGAATCCATTGGTTTTTGTCATTGTATATTCAGCACCAATCAACCATTTTTTATTTTCTCCAAAACCGGCACCGATTGCAACTTTTGAAGGAAGTTTTATATTAGTGTCGGCCAAAACTGTTGGTTGTCCTTCATCAACTACAATAGCGCTTCCTAAAGCAGAGAAACGAATTGTTGCAATGCTTCTGGTATTTGTAGCACTCAAATTACTTTCGGGAGTAAACAATACACTGCCAAACACATTGAGTTTGTTTTTTAATTTTGTGGCATACATTAAACCAAAATTAGCATTAAATCCGTTAATATTAGAGGTGTTTAATTCTCTTGTACCATATTGAACCGTTGGTAATCCTGAATTATTTTCGGTGATAATCTGCCCAAAATAATAATTAGCATCCAATCCAATACTTAATTTCGGAGTAATTTTATAGGAAAAGCCAACAAATCCTCTATTAATACCACCCTTTCCGGTATAATAATTGGTTTGATCTACATTTTGAATTTTATAACCCACCGAAGAATACGGTATCAATCCAAAGGCAGCACCTAATTTTCCCATCGGAAGGCCTAATGCCAGATAGTCTAATGTAGTTCTTCTTGCTTTTTCTTCTTGAGTATTGGTATTTAAATGTGTGGTATTATAGGTCCCTCCAATCGAAAAAGTTGCCATTCTTAAATTCGAATACGATGCCGGATTTTGAAGATTAAGGTGAATACTGTCTGGTATAGCGGTAACGCCCCCCATAGAGCGAGTATCAACAGTTCCTTTTGATTTTACTTCGCCAATTCCGTAATAAGAATAGGGAGATGAAGAACCTTGTTGTGCTAGAATTCCTAATGTGAAAAGCAAACAAAAGCTTACTATGAGTTTTTTAATCATTTTTGATTTGGTATTGAAATGTGTGGTTCAAACTTTCTAACAAGAAATTTGATTTGGCAAATATGGTATTTTTTAATCGTTTAGCCAAAAATTCTGCGTCTCCACCCGTTAAAATTATTATAAATTTTGAATATTGTGCTTTATAGTAGTCTATAAAACCATCTATTTCAAAAACCATTCCATTTACTACTCCAGAATGAATCGCAGAATTGGTAGTATTACCAATAATCTTTTCTGGAAATTCAATTGGTAATAGTGGTAATTTTGCCGTATAATGGTGTAATGATTCATATCTTAATCTCAGTCCTGGTGCTATTGCGCCACCATGATAATTATTGTTTTTATCAATAAAATCATAAGTAATACAGGTTCCAGCATCAATAACCAATCGATTTTGATTTGGAAATTGAATAACTGCTCCAGAAGCAAGTATCATTCGGTCTATTCCTAAAGTTGCTGGAGTTTCGTATAAATTATGAAAAGGAAAATTGTCGGAATGGGAAATAGAATGGACTTTTAGGATGTTTTGGTATTTCAAAAAGCTATCCATTTCAACATTTCCTACCGAAGATACTACCAAATCGGTGATAGAACTGAATTTTTCAATAATTATTGAAAGTGAATTTTCTAAATTATCTTTACTAAAAACAAAGTGTTCCACAAGCTTACTGTTCTCAAAAACAGCTGCTTTAATTCTTGAATTCCCCACATCGATTGCTAAAATCATAAATTATAAAATAGATTGCAAAGATAAGAATTCATTTTTTTTAAAAATTGTTTTGGATAAATTAAAAATCGTTCTATATTTGCACCCGCAATAAAGAGGTACCTTAGCTCAGATGGTAGAGCAATGGACTGAAAATCCATGTGTCCCTGGTTCGATCCCTGGAGGTACCACAATAACAAACCCCTTAACAATTTGAAAATCAAATAGTTAAGGGGTTTTTCTTTTCTTAAGTGTAAAACAAAGTGTAAAACAATTTTCAATTTATTTTTAAAATATGTAAATACCATTTTATAAATAAAGGTTGATTTTTAGGGGTTCCCATCTGTAAACAATCCACATTTTTCAGAATCTCATCAGTTTTTTTATTCCTAACAAACGATTTTAAAGATTGGTTTATAAAATCATATTCGTCAATAGAAAATGTAAGGACATCATTTAAAACATCAAAATAACACACGACCTCCCAACTATTCAATAAATCATTTTGAATGTTATTATTTTCAAAGTCATTTAAAAGTTCTTGAGTATCACAATCAATAAAGATTTTATTTAAGTGTTGAGGTTTGATAGTTTTGCCTTTTCTTGTTGGTTCATTTCTTAATTTCATTTAGTATATATAAAAGAAAAGAGGATTGGTATTAAAACCAATCCTCTTAAAATAAACAAACTAAATTGTTATTGTAGAATAATCTTTTTGGTATTCAATAAATTATTTGAAGAATCGTAGATTTTAACAAAATAAACTCCTGTACCACTCCAAGTGTTCAGTGGAACATTATATTGTTGAGTATTCATAGGTTGATTGAAAACTACTTGACCTAAAGTATTTACTATTTCAATATGATACCCTACCACATTTGCTAATATTCCACAATCAATAGTGATATGGTCGTTTGCTGGATTTGGATAAATGGTAACGGTACTTTGATATACTGGTGGATTGAAACTTGATAATGTTCCAGAATTGATAACTAAAGATTGACAACTTACTTCTGCTTGGTATAAACTTAATATTTCGTTAGATGTTAAAGCACGATTCCAAATGCCAATGTCGTCAATTTTACCATTCCACCATTGAATGTCAGTGCTAGCGCCACTTGAACCGATAAATAAGTTAGCTGTATTAGCTAAGTTCCCAAATGAATTGGTGGTTGAATCTTTTAAGACATTGTCAACATATATGTATAATTTGTTTAAATTTTGGTTTCTTATGTAAACTACGTGGTGCCAATTTCCATCACTCGTTATGGAATTATCCGATGTTCTAACTTCTGTACTGCCATTATAAAACGAACCATAGACCTTTCCATTTTGAAATAAAATAGCAAATACGTTTGAATTGCCTACTGATCCAGTTTGTTTGGTGGTTATTCTCTGTATTGTATTGCTGTTTACACTAGTTTTATACCATGCCGAGACACTCCAATTCTCTACGTTTAGAATTGACGAATTTAAAACAACTATGTTATTGCTAGTTCCATTATAGTTATAAGCTGAATTACTGTTACCAAACCGGTCTGAAGTAAGGCTAGGTCCATTTAAAGTTCCATTTAAATTATTCCCACTTAGGTCATTAGCGTTACTATTGAATGGATAATAAGCGACTAGTCCATTTGTAGGAACATAAGACGGTACTTGAGCATTCATTGTAAGGGATGCAAACCCTATTAAAAGTAAAAGTTTTTTCATTTTTTTCATTTATTAAATTAGTTTACAAACATAAAACCATACACCGCAATCCCCTTGCGGTACAAAAATTTATGCGGTAAATATAAAAAAATATTTAATACTAATCATATATGATTAGATAAATCATGTATGATTATATCAATTTTACAATCTAATACCTTGTAAGAATTGATATACACTAAGGATAAGGATTATTTAATATTGTTTGGAAAACATTTAAAAAAAGTGCGAGAGGGGAAAGGTATGTCCCAAGAAGAACTGGCTAATTTGGCTGAGGTTTCGTTACCTCAAATCACTCGAATAGAAAGAGGTGTAATAAATCCGACAATATGTACCATAAAATCTTTATCAAAAGGATTGTCTGTTGATATGTCTTTTATGTTTGAGTTTGATAATGAATTATAGTTCGGAAATTATTTTTTTAATCTTTTATATTACAAAGATAGGGAAAGAAGGAAATTTCAATTTACATTTCTCACTTTTTTAGAATGTCTTACTAATTGGAATTTTTTTAATTTCAGATATCAATTGTCCATCGTTTGTAAATCCTTCTAATAGCACTTGAATTTCTGATTGATTCCCTTTAGGCAATAAAACCTCAAAATTCGTATTGCCTTTGAGTAGTATTTTTGGATTCCAACCCAAAGTCCCAAACGCATAATATTCTTTTGGGGTGTCAAATTGCGCGTTTTTGAAGTCACTGTTCTTTGAAAACCCAGTAGTGACAATAAGTGAAGTATATTTTGTTCTAAAATAATTATTTTCAATTCCTTTTTTAAGATAAATTTTTATTATTCCTGAAGTTCCTCCAGCTGCTGAAAACCCTAGTTTATCGATGTAAATTTCATCCACATCATTTAAATAAAGACTATATAAAAGATTTAAATCGAAAACTAAATCATTGTCTATATAAACTGCTGGCGGGCCACTAGTCTCAAAAAACGCGCCATTTCTTGGATTTTTAATATAGGCCGTATTGTCCTCTTGATTTATTCCTGTTTTGTAACCGTTTCTACCAATAAATTCAAGAACATTCCCAAATGCATTATCATCAATTTTATAAGCCGATGCTGTAATTGATCCGGCTTCATTGCTATGAATAAATACCTGTTTTTTATATTTATTTTTAATTTTTACTTCGGATAGATTTATAATTTCTCCATCCGATTTTGAAGTTGTAAACGTAAAGTTATTTGCTACGTTTTTTAATTTTGGACAATTCGACTTTTCATCAAATTGGGGCTGTTTGATCAATGAGTCGTTTCCTATTACTTTAACGTCCATTTTTGTGTAAACAGCTAAGTTTTTTTCATTTAACATCTGTAATAAAAAAACAGTAGAGTCTTGGGCAAAAAAATGCTCAAACTTAAATTCATTTTTTTCATCAATTGTAGTTTCATCAAAAACCTTGTCCTTTAAGGAGATTAATGAAATTTTGTATTTAGATTTTAGATTTAATTTTTTCTCCACTTTGCCAACAATGGTTACACCTTTAGTAAAGCGATAAGTCATTTTTGGCGGGTTGGATTGTATATCACTCCAAAGGTATTTACTTCGTTGTTGATTGAGCATCAAAAGTTCCATATCCTGATTTCTAGTTTTATTATCTAAATCATAGTAAGGATATGTTTCAAGTTCAGGATGTTCTAAATAGGCGTTCAAATAAAATGTTCCTAGGATTGACTTTTTATTTCCCACACAAGAATTATTTTCGGGAATTACACTTAAGCTTAAATTTGCCTCTTTCAAATCAGAATAACCAAATAACTTAATGCTGTCATTGGAAATGGTTTTCGCCTCCAATTTTATGTTTGGTTTTTGCATTCCATAAATATAAACCAAACGTTCAGCGACTTGATTGAAATTCTCATCGATTACTCGAATAGTATTTACACCATTAGACAAGTACTTTTTGTCGAAATCAAGAATCTGTTCCCTTTCTTTGTTGTTAAATGTAAATACTTTTTGAATTGAATTTCCATCTTGATGAATTAAAAGGGTGTACTTTTTATTTTCATATAATGGTACTCCCGAATCATTTGTATTGACAGAAATTACCAAATGATTGTTCGATAAATTGTTGTTATAACTGATCTTTATTCCATTTTCACTCGTTTTTGGTAATGGTTCAGACACATTTACTTTATCAGAATGAATTTTTATAAAGTAGTTTTCATTAGGAATTGGAGTGAAATAAAAATTGCCATTTCCCATTTTATTAGTAGAAAATTTAGTAATTTCTTTCGCTTTTGAATCAACGACAATTCCATCACTGATAGTAATTCCTTTGCGATTGCAATCGGTTATTTTTACGCCAACTCTATTAATAACACCTTTAATGATAACGCCACTTTCTGGAAAAAAGGTAACTTTTGCCGTATTCCAATCGGGTTGATTTAGTTCAAAACTATAAGACTCATTTTTATCAATTATTTCAATGGTTTGCTGAAATGAATCATCTTCTTTGAAATTATTCATCCAATTGGTATAAAAATGAAATTTATACTTGCCCGATTTGAATTTTTCATTCAAATGAATTACTCCATCAAAAGTGCCCAATGTTGTAAATAGCAATTGCTTTTGAACCACTTCATTTTGATCATTATAAATTACTAATTGAACGTTTGCAGTATTTAAATGTGGAGCACTGCTGTTTTTGCTAAAAACATACCCTTTAAAACCAATGTCTTCATTGTTTACAAATATCGTTTTATTGAAATGAACATGAATGATTTCTCTGTCATAATGAAAATAATTCTCGATGTTGTTTTTTATTTTCTCTTGACTTTCGGTACTTTGAGAATAGGAATGAAGGAAAAATAAAAAACTGAAAATAGTAATGCAGGATCTCATTGGATTAGGAATAGTTGGATACATTTATGTTTAA
This sequence comes from Flavobacterium sp., assembly GCA_040402815.1. Lineage (GTDB taxonomy): Bacteria > Bacteroidota > Bacteroidia > Flavobacteriales > Flavobacteriaceae > Flavobacterium. Next base: position 10,533 of record JBBALV010000003.1, on the reverse strand, counting down.
AGCATCATTTAGTTGGTAAATTTAACTACAAATAAAAGGGAAAATTGTTAAATTATTTATAATATTATGCTTAATATTCGCTTCAGAAAGCTGGTTTTCAACTATTGGTTTCATTAAACTTGTACTTTACTAAGCATTTTATACCTATGCATAAAATAGGTTTGTGTAAAAGCGTTGCGGGAGGCACCGTAGAAAAATCCCTAGTCACTTTAAAATAAAGTGGTAAGGGATTTTTCGTTTTTAGTAGTGTAAATATTGTTTAAAAGCCTTAATACAAACAAAAAACGTATCAACCTGCGATTGATGCGTTTTTGGTTTTTAAGGCTTTACATCCTCAGGTTTTGCGTCATCATATTGTGTTTCTTGAATATCCTCGCCTTTTTTTCCTAGTTTCACTTTTGGGTTATCTTTTGTACCGGTAACGGTTAGCGGTATTCCAATAATTCCTAATGGAGGTAATCCCAATCGCATTTTGATATTTAATTTACCGTCAAAACTTGTTGTTCCTTCAATTCTTGGTCTAAAACCGGCCACTTTAAACTTAAATCGCTCTACAGTAATGATGTTATTTATAATTGTAGTTTTAATATCGACCTGAGATAAATCTGGATTTTTTATAGCTTCTTTTCCCGTTTTTTTGCTTATTGCACTAAACATTTTAAACCCTTTCATTTTCACGTTTTTTACAGAAAGTATTCCACCACCCGATAATGAAGGATAAATGGGTTGCATCTGACCATTTAATTTTCCTGCTACTTTATAATCTAAAGCAACAATTCCTTCGGCACTTTCTGCTGCAGAAGCCATTTGTCTAAACATTTTCACTTCGTTATAAGCTCGTTTTACGTTAAAGTCTTTTGCTAAAACTTTAAAATCAAAAAAGGCTTTCTCTTTAGACTCATTTCCGTAAACAACATCCATTTTTACAGTAGAACCTATAACGGTAAAACCGGATTGATTCAAATGTAATTTACCCTTATTAATAGTAATATTTCCTTTTAAATTTTGCATTTTTAATTCATCAAAATCTACTTTTTGAGCCGAACAATTGAATTGCAAATTTAAATTAGGTGGAATAATTACAACTCCCGAAGATGCACTTGTATTTGCAACATTTGAATCTTGATTATTAGCCGACTTCGATATAAACTCATCTACATTGATGTAATTTGCGCCTAAATTAAAACTGCCTTTCAAAATTCCATTATCCGACAACATAAAGTCAATTACATTTTGCATATAACCATTCATTTCAAAATCGGATTGCCCATAAGTTGCCGAAAAATTATTGAAATTCATCTTGTCTTGATTGAATACAAATTTACCTTCTTTAATTAAGAATGATTTTGGTAAATACGCTGAATTAGTGGCAATATTTCTAAGAATTAAAGTGCCTTTGTTGTTTAATTTATGATAATTTCCTGCAATGGCATCGGCTTGCGTTCCTTTGAAAGCGATATCTGCCTTTATATACCCTTTAATATTCAATCCTTTTTTAGAAAATACTTTGTAGATTTTTGTCAAATCCAATTCCCCTTTTGCTTTGATATCATAGCTAACATTTTCTAAGTTTTCGAGATTAGCGTTGACATAAATGGGTTTCCCTTCAAAATTAAAAGAAGCCGGTTTGATATCAATTTTTAAATCTTTTAATGAACCTCGATTATCTAAAACATGTGCCAGAACGTTAATATTGGTAATTGGATTGGGATAATAATTGGTTTTAATATAACCGTTTTTAAAAGCAACTGTCCCTTTTGTGACAGGTATAATTTTATTTTTGGCGTCGTAAATTCCTTTAGAATTAAAATCAAGATTTAAAATTCCTTTCAAATCCATATTTTGCAATCCAAAAGCTTGATTTAATTTTCCTAAATCGATGACTGATTTTATTTTAGCGTCAATTTTTGGTTTACTTAAACCTTCTGTTTTGATAATTGCTTTTACATAATCTTTTCCAACATTAAAAAAAACGGAATCAATATTAACTTTCAGTAGTTCTGGATTTAGTGCTGGTAGTGTTGTATCAAAATTTAAAAAGATATTAGATGCAGAAATAGGCGAATCTTTATAATTAATTTGGCCTTCTCTAATTTTTATTTTGAAAGCCAGATCGGGTTTTTCATTAGAAGAAGCTATGTATTTTCCTTTTAATGTTAATAGCAAATCCGTATTTCCTTTCACTTTTGTTTTCTCTAACCAAGTGACATAAGTTGGTGGTAAAGCGGTAAAAAAGTCATTCAACATACTGTTTTGTGATTGAACTTTAAAATCCAAATTATAACCGTTTTTTAAGAAATCGAATTTACCCTTAAAATCAATCGGAAGTTTGTTAATCTTTAAGTTATTTTGTTCAAAAATAAATGCTAATGAATTGGTATTAATCTTAGTAATCAAATCGGCATTAATTATTTTGTTTTTTAAATATTGTTCACCATCAAAAGTGAAATTAAAATCTTCAATATCGGCTTCGGTATCGAGTTGAAAAATGGCTTTAGTCAAATCTCCTTTTCCTACATAATTAAATCCTTTTGCATCCACTAAAATCTTTGTTGATTTATCATCATAAACCAAATGAGTATTGGTTATAGCAATTTTTTCCAAACGCAAGGAAGTTGTTGAAGTAGTATTTTTTGAAGCTGCTTTACTATCGGAAATGTAAACATTATAATTTGCCTCTCCCTTTTCATTCACTTTTACATTGATAAAAGCGTCAGAAAGGAAAATTTTATCAATAGCAACTGTTTTGTCAAAAATTAACCTTTTTAAATTGATTCCAAAAGATATTTCATCTGCAGAAACTAACGTTTCCTCTTTATAAGGCGCCGAACCTTTTAAAGAAAATGCAGTAAGCGACAATGTTAATGAGGGGAAATGATTGAAAAAAGAAAGATTGGCTTCTTTAAAATTCAATTGGCCATTTAATTTTTGATTAGCAAATTCTTTAACTTCTTTCTCGATTTTTCCAGGAAAAACTATTGGAAACAAAAACATCATTAGCAGTAGGAGTCCAAATGTAATTGCAAAAATTTTTGATGCTTTTATAACGGCTTTGTTCATTTACTTTCAAGGTTTTATGAAACAAATCTATAAAAACTTAATTAAATATAAAAGACCTTTCAAAATAATGTGCATTTTTTTACAAAAATCAATTTTAACCTAATTCGACATCAATTAAATTCAATGCTTTCGGTATTTCTTTAATTCTACTATACTAAACAATCAAAATCCTTGATTTAAATTTGAAATTAAATAGTAATGATTTATTGTTAAATTAGAAAATGATTTAACTAACCGACCTCCATTAAGGGATACCATGTTTAGATAATAAACTTTCTTTTGGACCTTGTTAGATTAATTAATAAAATGTTTCAAATTTAACCTACAAACAAGCCTGAATACTAAGTGCTATAGCTTCAAAGGCTTCTTTGGTTAAAGTTACTTTGTTTTGAAATCGCATTTCATCCATTTCGTTCAACGGAATTAAGTGAACGTGAGCATGAGGCACTTCTAGTCCAATGACTGCCATTCCAATTCTTTTACAGGGAACCGCTTTTTCAAGAGCAATAGCAATTTTTCTTGAAAACTGCATTAGTCCCAAATAGGCCGATTCGTCGAGATCAAAAATTTTATCTATTTCTTGTTTTGGAATACACAGCGTATGCCCAATTGCATTTGGATTGACATCTAAAAAGGCGATGTATTTTTCGTTTTCAGCGATTTTATAACATGGGATTTCACCGTTGATTATTTTTGTAAAAATAGAACTCATAATTAAGAATAATTATGGAAAAGCATATTGTACACCAAAATGCAACTTCTCCTGATTTATTTAAGATTTTTTTTGACACAATTAAAGCCATCGAGCAGCAAATAATGAAGTCATACTAATCAATCTATGCTTGCAAATGCTACCACTCATTTACTTTATTGGCATCCATTTTCACAAAGATGAAGATCAAAATAGTGAAACCCCAAAGACCTGAACCTCCATAAGAAAACATGGGCAACGGCACACCTACGGTTGGGAAGAGTCCCAAAACCATTGCCGTATTTATAAAAAAATGGATGAACAAAATCGAGGCTACACAATAGCCATATACCCTAGAAAATTTCGTTTTTTGCCGTTCTGCAAGATAAATAATTCTTAAAATTAATCCAATAAAAAGCGCAATAACAATCAACGACCCTACAAAACCCCATTCTTCACCAACGGTTGTAAAAATATAATCGGTGTGCTGTTCTGGAACAAATCCGCCTTTGGTTTGCGTGCCTTCTAAGAAACCTTTCCCAAACCATCCGCCAGAGCCAATGGCAATTTTGGATTGATTGATATTATATCCAATTCCTCTCATGTCGACCTGTTTTCCTAACAAAATATTAAATCGGTCGCGGTGGTGTTGTTTAAAGACATGGTCAAAAACATAACTTGTTGACAATGTAAAACCAGAAATTAATACCATTGCTATACTGCTGTAAATCCAGTTTCTATCGACTATTCGAGATCTAAAATATACTAAGATAGTAACCAATAGCGCAATAAGAATTACATATTGTGGTTCTAAAAGCAATCCTAGAATAAATAAAATAATTGCAATAAAACCCGTCCACAAATACCAAGAAGGGAGTCCCTCTCGATATAACACAAAAAACAAGACAAAATAAATCAAGGCACTTCCTGGATCATGCGGCAAAATTAAAAGTACAGGTAAAAAAAGCAGTATTAAAACTTGTATCTGCCTATTGACTTTTTCGAGATTTACTTGCACATCACTTAAATATTTCGATAGCGCCAATGCGGTAGCTGCTTTCGCAAACTCGGCGGGTTGCACACTAAATGCGCCGAAAGAATACCAGTTGGCTTGACCTTTGACGCTTTTTCCAAAAACAAATAATCCTGCAATTAGCACTAGTGAAAAAATGTAAATAATATTAGCAAATTTCTCATAAAACTTCCCATCGGCAGTTAAAACAACAAATATTAGCGGTAATGACAATCCGATATAAATCAATTGTTTTACGTAGAATAATTTGGGGTCAAAAAAATTGACGTCCGTTTCGGGCAATGAAGAGGAATAGATATTAAGCCATCCCAGGACTACCAAAACAAAATAAATTGTTACGATAATCCAGTCCATATTGCTTCTTACACTTTGGTTTCTCATTGCAAATAAAAGGGTTAGTTATCTATCAACGTGGAGTCTATTGGCGATTCTTTAATTTTTTGATTGATTAGGGTGTCAACACTTTTTCGTGTAAATCTTTCGTATTCGCTAATTAAACTTTTTTCTAGAATTCTTTTTTCTAAATCGTTCCGAGTAATCTTACCGCGCAGGTATTTTTCAATCATTAAACTAGCAATCGGACCAGCAATTGTGGCGCCAAATCCTGCATTTTCTACTAAAATAGCGATTGCAATTTTAGGATTGTCTTTGGGTGCAAAAGCTACAAAAATGGAATGGTCTTTAAGCTTTACCCGCTCACCTCTTATTTTAGCAAAATTTTCAGCCGTTCCTGTTTTTCCACAGATATCGATGCCTTCGACTTGAAGTCCGCTGGCTGTTCCAATATTATAAACGCCAAACAAGCCTTCGATAACTGGTTTGAAATATTTTTTATCTACAGTAGCTACATGTTTTTGAAGAAATTTTGGATCAATCCTTTCGCCTTTAATTTTTTTAATGATATGAGGCGTATAATAATAGCCCTCATTTGCCACGGCAGCAATCATATTGGCCAGTTGTATCGGAGTTGCTAAGACCTCCCCTTGCCCAATAGCATTAGAGACAATTGTTTTACTGTCCCAACGCCAGTCAGGATACATTCTTTTGTAGGTTTTCGAAGTTGGAATTTTTCCTTTTTTACCTGTCGGCAAATCATAACCCATAAAACTACCAAGCCCAAAACTTTTCACATGATTGCTCCAAATATCAACAGCTGCTGGTGCACTTAAATATTTATTGATGGTTCGCATATACACGTTGGCAAAATAGGTATTACAAGATAACGCAATCCCGTTATACAACTGATGGGGTCCAAAACCGTGGCATTTCATAAATCTTCCACGAGCATAACTGAACCCGTGATGACACATAAACGTAGTTTGTTCATCAATTACTCTTTCTTGCAAAGCCACTAATCCAGTCATGATTTTAAATGGAGAACCTGGAGGGTATTCAGCCAAAAGTCCTCTATCATAGAGCGGTTTTGCTAGTGAATCGTTGTATAATCGGGTATAATTTTTAGAGCGTTGTCTTCCAACTAAAATGGAAGGGTCGTAAGAAGGTGCCGTTACCAAAGCTAAAATTTCTCCGGTTTTGGGCTCGATGGCCACAATTCCGCCTCTTTTATTAATCATTAATTCTTCGCCATATTTTTGAAGTACTAAATCAATTGTCAAGTTGATATCTTCCCCTCGTACAGCAGTAGTGTCAAATTTCCCTTCTTTATAGGAACCTATATCTTTATTAAATCGGTTCATCTGACGGTATTTAACCCCTTTTACCCCTCGCAAAGTAGTTTCATAACTTTGTTCTACGCCTTGCATCCCTATCAAGTCGCCGCTATTGTAATATGGATTTTTTTCTATTATTTTTGGACTTACTTGGGTTATTGACCCGAAAACATTGGCGCCAACTTGTACTTGATAGTCTCTTAACGAACGTTTTACAACTTCAAATCCAGGTTCAAATTTGCGCATTTTTTCTTGTAAAGCGGCATATTCTTTTTTGTTCAACTGAGGTAAAAATACAGAACGCAATCTTGGACTATAAACTACCGCTTTGGCAATCAATCGATCAAAATCTTTTCGTGAAATATTTAATAATTTGCAAAACTCCGTGGTATCTATGTTTTTTATATCTTTTGGTGTAACCATGATGTCGTAAGACGGTTGATTAGCAACCAGAAGCACACCATTTCTATCATAAATATAGCCTCTTTCTGGATAGTCATATATAATTTTTATGGCATTATTATCCGATTTCAATTTCAATGAATCATCAATAATTTGCAAATAGAAAAGTCGTATTAGAATCAGAATAGCCGATAGTATAATTACTGTAGGAAGTAGGACTTTTCTCATCGTTTAACAGGCTTAAACATATAAATTATTAAGACCGATAATAGTAGGGTAAAAATAGAACTTAAAATAGTTCGGAACAAAATTTCAAAAAAGAAACTAATTTGAAAGGTTTCTAATAAAAATAGAATAAAATGATGCGTTACAATAGCTATAAGAATAAAAGAAAACCGCTCAGGAGTAAGTTTGTCATTTATTTTTATAGTTTGATATTCATAACTTACCCCAAAAGAAAATTTAAAAAAGGTAGGTCTTAAGTAGGCTAAAGAAACCGATGCCGCAGCATGTACGCCTCCAGAATTACAAAACATATCCATCATTATTCCCAACAAAAAACTCGAAATAAGTAAACCCGTTTTATTGCCATTTACCGAATACAATATGATAAACAAAACATACGGATACGGGTTTAAATAGCCAAAAAAGTTCATGTTATTGAATATCAAAACCTGTGCTGCAAGCAACAAAAAAAATCGAGCGAGATCATTTAATACGGCGCTGTTCATCTCTTTATAGTTGTGGTTTCTAGTTCCAATTGATTGATTTCGTTATTATCTTTGGTTTTAATAATATACACATGTCCGATATTCGTCATGTCGTTAAAAAGTCTGATACTTAGCGTAAAATAATTAGTTTCATTATCGATATATACTTTGTCGATAGTCCCGATGCCTATATTTTCCGGAAAAATACCCGACTGTTGTCCGGTTACTATTGTGTCTCCTTTTCTAACTGAAGCCAATCTTGGCACATCTATCAATTGAACATAACCGGTATTTTTGCCATCCCATTTTAAGGTTCCGAAGTGATCGGATTTTTTAATTTTAGCATTTATTTGGGATTTAGTATTCAAAATACTTTGGATAGTAGCATAATTCTCGGAAGTTTTTTCAATAATGCCAACAATTCCTAAATCGTTAATCACACCCATATCGGTTCTAACACCTTTTTTTTCTCCTGAATTTATGGTCAGATAATTTTCTTGAGAGTTATAGGAATTGTGTATTACTTTTGAAACAATAATATCAATTTTCTTAACTCCTTTTATTGTATCAAGCTCAATCACATTAGAAGTATCTGGTTGACTAAACAATAGCATCTTTAATCTGGCGTTTTCTTGTGCAAGTTCCTCATTTTGAGTTTTTAAATGCAAATATTCGCTCATCGAATTCATTTGTGCATATACACCCCCCGTAAGAAAATTAGCCGAACTAATAATTTTACTTTTATGATAGGAATGGGATTGTACCGTCAACAGCAACGAAATAGATAAAAATAACAAAAACAGCAATTTATAGCTGTTTTTAAATACAAAATGGAATATTTGTTGCATTTTATCTATTCTTATTTATACTTTCTGCTGAAATTTTTTCGTCTACCCGAAACGCAATACTATTTTATTAGGATTGTTTTATATTTTACAAGGTTTTTTAATACAATTCCTGTTCCACGAACCACCGCTTTTAAAGGGTCAGGGGCAATAAAAACGGGTAAATCTGTTTTTTGAGATATTCGTTTATCCAAACCTCTCAACATAGATCCGCCACCGGCTAAATAAATTCCTGTTTTATAAATATCAGAAGCTAATTCTGGCGGTGTTTGCGACAATGTTTCCATAACTGCATCTTCAATGCGTTGAATCGATTTGTCCAACGATTTTGCAATTTCTCTGTAACTAATGATTACTTGTTTTGGTTTACCAGTCAATAAATCGCGTCCTTGAACTTCCATATCATCTGGTGGTGATTCTAAATCTTCAATTGCTGAACCAACATCATGTTTTATTTTTTCGGCGGTAATTTCTCCAACGAATAAGTTGTGCTGAGTACGCATATAATACACAATATCATTCGTAAAAACGTCTCCTGCAATTTTAACTGATTTGTCGCAGACAATTCCACCTAAAGCAATAACTGCTATTTCGGTAGTTCCGCCGCCGATATCAATAATCATGTTACCGTCGGGTTTCATAATTTCAATACCAATACCAATGGCTGCCGCCATAGGTTCGTGAATTAAATAGACTTCTTTTCCGTTTACACGTTCACAAGACTCTCTTACCGCGCGCATCTCTACCTCAGTAATTCCAGATGGGATACAAACCACCATTCTAAGCGCTGGAGTAAATAATCGTTTTTTTAATGCCGGAATGCTTTTTATAAGCATGCTTATCATTTTCTCCGAAGCATCAAAATCGGCAATTACACCGTCTTTTAATGGTCGTATTGTTTTTATATTATCATGCGTTTTTCCTTGCATTAGATTGGCTTCCTTGCCAACAGCAATAATTTTTCCTGATACTCTATCACGAGCTACAATAGAGGGACTATCCACCACAACTTTGTCGTTGTGAATGATTAGCGTGTTTGCGGTACCAAGGTCAATTGCAATATCCTCGGTCATGAAATCAAAAAATCCCATAAGCTTTTTAGGGGTTTAAAATATTAATAATATAATAACATGCAAAGATATAAAAATTAATGCTTAAAATGACGTGTTCCTGTAAATACCATTGCAACTTTATTTTCATTGCAATAATCAATGCTTAGACCATCCTTTATCGATCCTCCCGGTTGAATAACTGCCGAAATTCCAGCAAGATGTGCAATCTCTACACAATCTGGAAACGGAAAAAAAGCATCGCTTGCCATAACTGCTCCTTTTAATTCAAAACCAAAAGTATGTGCTTTTTCAATGGCTTGTTTCAAAGCATCAACTCTTGAGGTTTGTCCAGTTCCAGATGAAATTAAAGTGCCGTTTTTAGCAAAGACGATGGTGTTAGATTTGGTGTTCTTACAAATTTTTGAAGCAAATATCAAATCTTCTATTTCTTGTTCAGAAGGCACGGTATCAGTAACTGTTTTTAAGTCATTTTTATTGTCGGTGATGTTGTTTCTTTCTTGTACTAAAATGCCGTTCAAGCAAGTTCTAACATTTTTTTGTGGCAATTCAACTTGATTTTGCACCAAAATAATTCTGTTTTTCTTTTCAGATAAAATAGCGATGGCTTTTGCATCATAGTTCGGCGCAATTACCACTTCACAAAACAATTTATTGATTTCGTTTGCAGTGGCTTCATCAATGGTTGCATTAGCAATCAAAACTCCACCAAATGCAGAAGTTGGATCACACGCCAATGCAACATTATAGGCATCTAAAATTGTATTCCGTGTTGCCATACCACAAGCATTGTTGTGTTTTAGAATGGCGAAAGTGGGATTGTTATCCTTAAATTCTCCTATCAAATTTACCGCAGCATCTACATCTAATAAATTGTTATAAGACAACTCTTTGCCATGTAATTTAGAAAACATAGCTTCAAAATCGCCAAAGAAAAACCCTTTTTGATGTGGATTTTCTCCATAACGCAATACCTGACCGTTATTTTCGCTGATTTTTAAGACCGTTTCTGCTTCGTTTTTATTGAAATAATTAAATATCGCCGCATCATA
>JBBALV010000002.1:0-176587 GCA_040402815.1 Flavobacterium sp. | reverse complement strand
TAGAAAACCTCGTATGCCCAAATTATTACCCTAAGTTTTTTTCCGATAAAATCATTACGATGGATTGGATGACCGGAATCCATTTATCGGAGTTTACGAAAAGTAATTCCAATCAAGATTTAGGAAACAAAATTGGTCAGGCCTTATGGGATTTCTATATGTATCAAATTCATATTTTAAAGAAAGTTCATGCCGATCCGCATCCGGGCAATTTTTTAGTTAACAAAAAAAACCAATTAGTTGCATTAGATTTTGGTTGTATGAAACAAATTCCAAATGAATTTTACATTCCTTATTTTGAGTTAATTAACAAGGAAGTTATCGACAACAAGAAAGTATTTAGTAAAAAATTATTTGAGCTAGAAATTCTTAGAGAAGATGATACCAAAGAAGAAATTGAATACTTCACCCAAATGTTTTACGATTTATTATCGCTTTTTACTTTACCGTTTCAATCGGAAACTTTTGATTTTGCAGATGAAACTTTTTTTGCAAACATCGCACAATTAGGTGAACGATTTGCTAAAGATACTAATTTAAGAAAAATGAACGGCAATCGTGGTTCGAAACATTTTATTTATATGAACCGAACATTTTTCGGATTGTATAATTTGATGTTCGATTTGAAAGCGAAAATTGAAGTAAACGAATTTAAAAAATACGAATAAATAACATGAAAAATATTGTAATCATTGGCGGTAGTAAAGGGATTGGAAATGCAATTTTACTGCAACAACTAGAAAATAATCAAGTTCATAACATTAGTAGAAATATCCCCGCTAATTCTCATCCAAATCTAAAACAGTACTCTCTGGATGTTTTGAACGATACATTACCCGAAATTGAAAACATTGACACTTTAATTTATTGTCCAGGTTCCATAAATTTAAAGCCTATTGGAAGTTTGACTATTGATGATTTTAGAAATGATTTTGAAATTAATGTCATTGGAGCGGTTAAAGTAATTCAAAAATATTTACCTGTATTGAGAAAAGGAAATAATCCTTCAATCGTTTTGTTTAGTACTGTTGCTGCAAAATTAGGCATGCCTTTTCATGCCAGTATTGCTACTGCAAAAGCAGGAGTCGAAGGCTTAGTGAAATCGCTTGGAGCAGAACTAGCCGCAGTGATACGCATCAATGCCATAGCGCCAACTATTACGGAAACTACGCTTGCGGCAGGGATTTTACGAAACGACCGAATGAAAGAAAATATGATGGAACGACATCCGATGAAGAATTATTTAAAGCCAGATGAAGTTGCGAATATGGCCAATTACTTGATTTCGGATCAAGCCAAATCCATTTCGGGACAGATTTTTGAAATGGATTATGGAATAGTAACTTTTAAAATATAAATAAGTGAAATATTTTTCTCTTATTTTCACAATAAAAATAAAAATATGATAGTAAAACAAATTAAAAATTACGAAAAAATAGAAAAATACGATACAGAAACCACTGCAATATTAGCAGAAAATTACAAATCAATTATTGAAAATTTAGGAGAGAACATCTACCGTGAAGGACTTGAAAAAACTCCAGAAAGAGCTGCGAAAGCAATGCAATATCTAACGCACGGTTATGGTTTAAATCCTCTACAAATACTTAAATCGGCTCTTTTTACTGAAGATCACAAACAGATGATTGTAGTAAAAGACATTGAAGTGTATTCTATGTGTGAACACCACATGCTGCCTTTTTTTGGTAAAGCACATATTGCTTACATTCCTAACGGACAAATTGTTGGTTTGAGCAAAATTCCAAGAATCGTAGATGCTTTTTCTAGACGTATGCAAGTTCAGGAAAGATTGACCGACGAGATAAAAAATTGCATTCAAGATGCTTTAAATCCTTTAGGAGTTGCAGTTGTTATTGAAGCACAGCACATGTGTATGTGTATGCGTGGCATTCAAAAGCAAAATTCGGTTACTACAACCTCTTCTTTCAACGGAGCTTTTGAAAAAAACAAAACGAGAAAAGAATTTATAAGCTTGGTTTCTAATAAATTAAGCTAGATTTATAAAAATAAAAACCGCAGCTACAAAACATTTTTTTTTGAAGTTGCAGTTTTTTTTAAATAATAAAATAATTTACTTTATAATTCCTGTTTTATAAGTTGCAATTGCTCTATCTCTAGCAAATGCATGTTCTACCATTGGTTCTGCATATCCTAAATCAAATTCAGGAATCCATTTTCGAATATAAATTCCTTTTTCGTCAAATTTTTTCAGCTGAATTTCAGGATTGAACACACGAAAATAGGGCGCTGCATCGCAACCCGTTCCCGCAGCCCATTGCCAGTTCCCTACATTAGCTGACAGTTCATAATCCAATAGCTTTTCTGCAAAATAAGCTTCACCCCATTGCCAATTAATTAGTAAATGTTTGCATAAAAAACTTGCCACTACCATTCGAACTCGGTTGTGCATATATCCGGTTTCGTTGAGTTCACGCATTCCAGCATCTACCATCGGATATCCCGTAGTTCCAGAACACCAGCGACTGAAATCTTCTTCATTATTGCGCCATTGAATTCCGTCATAAGCGGACTTGAAATTATGCGTAACTACTTTTGGAAAGCTAAACAAAATTTGCATAAAAAACTCTCTCCATATGAGTTCACTTAAAAAAATATCATTTTTATGAACCGCCCAATTCACTAATTTTCGAATACTTACTGTCCCAAAGCGCAAATGAGGCGAAAGATGCGATGTACTGTCCAATGCAGGAAAGTCTCGGGTTTCGTGATAATTGGTTATATTTTTCAAATTGTGGGGAATTACTTTTATAGGATTCTTATCAAATCCTATTTTTTCTAAAGTAGGAAAAATAAAATAACATTGGTAGAAGTTGGAAAAGTTTTTACTGCTATCATATTCTTGAACTGGAGCTACAGATTTGTATTTTTCTAACCATTTATTTTTATAAGGTGTATAAACGGTATAAGGTAATCCATCTCCTTTTGCAATTTCATTTTCTTCAAAAATAACTTGGTCTTTATGCAGAAAAGTATTTGTATTATTGTTTTTTAATAATTCACAAATGACAAAATCCCTTTTTATAGCATAGGGTTCATAATCTTTATTAATAAAAACTGCTTTAACGTTAAACTCTTGAATAATTTCTTGCCAAACATCGAGAGTTTTCCCTTTTTTAATCAAAAGTGAACTTCCTATTTCTTCTAATTTTTTATTAATTTTAGAAAGGGACTCGTGTATAAAACCAACTCGAGCATCATTTTTTGGTAGTTTTTCTAAAATTGATGTATCAAAAATAAATAGTGCAACAACGGGATATTTTGACTGTAAGGCATGAAATAAACCAACATTATCCTCTAATCTCAAATCTCTACGAAACCAAAATATAGCTATTTCTTTTTTAACCATTATTTCGAATTGAAAATTTTGTTTACGGCTAGAACTCGATGTTCGAAAATTTGTTTTAGCTTATTTTTGACCACCAAAGTATTCATAATTCTACCAATAAAACCTAGTGGCAAAGCATAATGAACCACATCAGTCATTTTTACACCATTTTGAGTTGGCTCAAAAAAATGTTTATGATGCCAAAGCGCGTAAGGTCCAAATCGCTGTTCATCTATGAAATATTCATGATGTTTTACGAAAGTGATTTCAGTCATCCAAGATAATTTTAATCCAGCAAATGGCGATACTTTATACTGAATAATTTGTCCGGTATACATGTTTTTCCCATCGAAGTCTGTGATTTGAAATCCCATGGTTTCTGGAGTAATTTTCTGTAAATTATTTGGACTTGAAAAAAAAGCCCAACATTCTTCAATACTAGCATTGATATACTGAACCGTTTCTTTTTTATATATTTTCATTTTTATTTTTTTTCTATTTTTTGAATTAAGACCAAACTCATTAATAACATCGAAAAAGCGTAGCCGATATCTTCAATTGGAATTGTTCCCAGTCTGATTCCTAAGTTTTCTAGATTGTTGTAGCGCACCACTGGCTCTTCTATAAAACTGCCTGTTAATATTCCATTTACTATTGAAAATGGAATTAATACAATAAGAAAAGTGATGAAAAATGTATTTAATATAGAAGGAGTTTTTAAAATGGTATAAGTCACAAGTAATACTAAAAATCCATAATTTACTACTGTATATAATTTATCATAATTACAGATAATTGTAGGTAAAAGTAAAGCCATTAAAATCCAATATATGATTTTTACTGTTTTATCTGTCAATGAAACATTTGGATAAAAATAATGAAAAGCAAAGTGAATAAAAATACTCGAGTAGGGTATGCAAATAAAAAATAGCCACTCTTCTATTGGTAAATCAAAAAATTCGATTCCGGAGTGGTATCTCGGATTGAAATTCCAAACTCCTATTTTGGTAAAAATAACATCCCAAATAATAAAGAAAATTGCAGTGATGAATATTGCAGTCAATATAGCTTTCCATCTTTTAATGTATCGCATTCTGGGTTCGAAACTGTATAGGAATGGAATCAAAAAAGAGGCAATATTTAAAAAAAAGTATAATGACATCTTAAACTTTGAAATATTTAAATGGCACGAATAGCATACCAAAACATTCCCCTTTTTCCTTGCCTAGATTTTTATGGTGTATTTTATGTCCTTTTCTTAAACCAATTAAATATTTGTTTTTAGTGTTTTTAAACAACTTAAAACGTTGATGAATCATTACATCATGAACAAGAAAATAACTCATACCATAGGCAAAAATCCCTAACCCTATAAAAAAACGATAGTCAAATCCAGCATTGGCACCGAAATACATTAAAAGAATACTGGGTATGGCAAAGATTACAAAAAAAGCGTCGTTGCGTTCGAACACGTTGGCATATTTTGGTTGGTGATGATCTTCGTGTAAATACCACAAGAAACCATGCATTACAAATTTATGTGTGCACCATGTAATGCATTCCATGAGTAAATATGTTCCAAGAAAAATTAAAAAGGATATCATTTTAAAGTATTTAACAGTTAAACTTAGTTTTCCAGTTTACACCAATTTTAATTTATATGTAACAAATGAATTTGCAAACAAAACTCCTTTGGTATAATTGGAAACTCGAATTCTCTCATTCCCAATCTTATGGCAAGGTGTTTTTTCTAACTTATTCAATAATTTTTTATAGTAAACAAAAGCAGTATAAACTCCAAATTTTGCTTCCATAGGTAATTTTCGAATACCTTGAAAAGCTACTTGAAAATCATCTTCTATTTCTTTAATAATTAATTTTTTAGATTTTTCATCAAATGTATTTAAGTCAAATCCCGGAAAATAATTGCGATTCAAAACTAAATTGTCATCTTTTAAATCTCTCAAAAAATTAACTTTTTGGAAAGCGGAACCCAATCGCATGGCTTCATCTTTCAGTTCATTGTACATTTTGTCATTTCCGTTGACAAAAACCTTTAGACACATTAGCCCAACAACATCTGCAGAACCATATATATATTCTTTGTATTCTTGTGTATTGCTATATTCTGATTTTACTAAATCCATTTTCATACTTTTCAAAAACGATTGAATTAAATCATCTTCAATATTGTATTTTTTGACCGTTTGCTGGAAGGAATTTAATATTGGGTTTAAACTAATACCCAAACGTTGTGCTTTATAATATTCGTTTTCGAAGTCATTAATCAAACTTTCTTTGTCAAAACCATGAAAAGAATCAACAATTTCATCTGCAAAACGAACAAAACCATAAATGCTATATATGGCTTCGCGAATACTTGGAGCAAGCATTTTTACAGCTAATGAAAATGAGGTACTATAACTTTTAGTTACTAAAACACTACATTTAAATGATACTTCATCAAATAATTTTTTCATGCTTTTATTTATTTGAAAATTGCTTAATTATTAAATCGGTAACTATTTTGCCTGAAATTATGGAAGGAGGAACTCCAGGTCCGGGAACTGTCAACTGTCCAGTAAAAAATAAATTCTTAACTTTTTTGCTTTTTATTTTTGGTCTTAAAAATGCGGTTTGAGTTAATATATTAGCCAATCCGTATGCATTTCCTTTGTAAGAATTGTAATCTTTAATGAAATCATTAACACAATAACTTTCTTTGAAAATAATACTATCAGTCACTTTTTGATTCGTCAATTTTTCAAATCTTTCGATAATATTTTTGAAATATATTTCTCTAATAGCAGGAGTATCTTCAATACCAGGAGCAATTGGAATTAAAAAAATTCCAGCTTCTTTATCATTCGGTGCAACACTAGCGTCAGTTATACTTGGGAAACTAGCATAGAATAATGGTTTTTCAGGCCATTTAGGATTGTCGTAAATATCTTTTGCATGAATATCAAAATCGGTATCAAAAAACAAAGTATGATGGGAAACTTTATCTATTTTTTTATCAAAAGCAACATAAAATAATAAGGATGAAGGTGCGAAAATTTTAGAGTCCCAATACTTTTCTGAATAACCCCTATGTTTTTCATCTAAGAGCGTTTCCGTATGATGATAATCAGCACCACTCAAAACGGCATTAGATGCGATTATTTCGCCATTTGAAATGACACTTTTTACGATACCATTTTCAACATTAATTTTCTCTACATTTTGATTGGTTTTAACGGTTACTCCCAATTCTTCTGCCAAACTTAGCATCGCTTTAACTACTTCATACATTCCTCCTTTTGGGTGCCAAGTCCCTAAACCGAAATCAGCATAGTTCATGAAACTATAAAAAGAAGGCGTATTTGATGGTTTTGCTCCAAGAAATAAAACAGGGAATTCCATTATTTGTTGCAGTCTATTGTTTTTGATTTTTTTCCGAACGGAGGTCCTTATAGTAGTAAAAAATTGATTTACTTTTTTTATGGTGACTGGTGTTATCAATTCAGTTATTGAAATTCCAGGGCGATACACTAAATCCTTGATAGCTACATCATAGTTATGTTTTGCATTATCTAGAAAGGATTTAAGATGGATGGCACTTCCTTTTTCTTCTTTTTCAAAAATGTCTAAAATTTCGGGTAAATTATCCGGGATTTGAATAGAATCTAATGCATTGAAGTATACTTCATAGGCAGGATTTAACTTATCAAGATGGTAATAATCGGAAGGTTTTTTGTCGAAATCAGCAAAGAATTTTTCAAAAACATCGGGCATCCAATACCATGTTGGTCCAATGTCAAATGTGAAGCCGTCCTTGGACAATCGTCTAGCTCTACCGCCAACTGTTTCATTTTTTTCTAATAGTGTAACATCAAATCCTTCCTTCGCTAAATAGCATGAAGCTGATAAAGCGGAAAATCCGGAGCCTATAATTGTGATTGTTTTTTTCATTTGTTCAACAAAGATAATACAAAGCTAAACAAAATACCTACACAAACAATAATTTATAATTCTTTGACCAAATTTTCAATAGAATTAAAAACAGTTACTGTTTTAGGGAGGTTACTTTTGTCAATAAATTCAGTCATTCTTCCCAAAAGCCACATTTCAGAATTGGCGTCAATGACTTCGGTTAAAAAGGACTCTATATAGTTGTTGATGTTATCTTTAATTGGTTGAACTGTCATGTAGGAAATATATACAATATTGTCAAAATATTTTTTCATATCTTTCAAACTATCTATAGGTACACTTTCGCCAAGAAAAATGGTTTTATAACCATTTAATAATATCTCGAAATTTAAGTACATCAATCCTAATTCATGAATTTCGTTCTCTGGTAGATATAAAACAAAAACTTTATCGTTCCTTGTGGGTTCTAGAGTTTGTACTTTTTCTGTATGTATAAGTAATTTCTGTTTGATTAAAAAGGATATAAAATGTTCCTGCGCTGGAGAAATTGTGCCCGCTTGCCATAACAAGCCAATCTCGTTCATTAATGGGATTATCACTTCATGAAAAATTTCGCGTAGTGATTTTTCGGAGAGTAAATTATTGTAAGTGTTTAAAAATAACGTTTGATCAAAATTGATCATAGCCATTTTAAAAGCATTTAAGGCGTGACTTTGAGTGCTTTTTTTAGTAATTATTTCACGAACTAATAGTTCAATCTTATCGGTGTTATATTCAGATATCCTTGAGATTTTATACCCATAGTTGTTTAAAAGCACAACGTTTAGCAATTTTTGCAAATTGGATAAATCATAAATTCTGATGTTAGTTTCCGTTCTAATGGGTTCTAAAATGTTATACCTTTTTTCCCAAATTCGGATAGTATGCGCTTTTATCCCAGAAATATTTTCTAAGTCTTTAATACTAAAAACACTTTTAACATTGTTTATCATTTATCTGAAATTATTAAACAAATGTAGATAAATATTTTTAATGTTTTTGTTTATTTTTCAATACTTAAAAAGAGTAGTTCCTATTTGTACAACTATGCTATTATATTTTAAAAACTATTTCAAAATAAGCAACCTGATTTTCTTAAATAATTTTCTTAATTACTCTTAATTTATGAGTATGTCTATTGGTTTCAGCGTTATAGATTCCAAGATGATCCAAACGATCAATTCTAACTTTTCCGCTGGCATGAATGATGTAATTGTCATTCATTATAATACCAACATGGATAATATTTCCGTCCTCGTTGTCAAAAAAGGCCAAATCCCCTGGTTCGCATTCTTCAATAAAACTTAGGGCTTCTCCTTGTGTGGCTTGTTGCGAGGCGTCGCGAAGTAGACGATAACCGTTTAATTTATAAACCATTTGAGTAAAACCAGAACAATCAACCCCAAAAGGAGTTTTTCCTCCCCATAGATAAGGAGCATTGAGGTAAAGAAATGCGGTTTTTATGATATGATTTTTAGGCTGTATTCCTTTTATTGTGCTACCTTCAAAATCAAATTTTTCAGTATTTATGTCAGCTTTATCCAAAAAAGATAATGATGCGCCTAGGGTAATTGGAATTAACACATCGTTTGGCGCAGAAATATATTCAACCAAATCGGCATTTAAAATTATAGCTTCATCTGCTAAATTTTTAAATTGTGAAGCGGTAATTATTTTGAATTGTTTACTGTCTATCCAGCCTTCATATCCATCGTATTGCAGTTTTATTTTACTCCATTGTTTCAGTTGTTCCAAAACTTCAAAGTGTTCACCAAATAATATTTGAGAAACAATTTCGCTTCGGTCGGTCGGTTCAAATCGTAAAGGGATATTGGCTAAATTACAAATTCCAAACATGCATTTACATCATTTTAGTAAGAAATGTGGGTTAATTGTATTTAAAAATTAAGCCACATACTTATATTTATTTATGCTCTTTCAATAACAATCGCCGAAGCACCGCCACCACCATTACAAATAGCAGCTGCTCCAATTTTTGCATTATTTTGTTCTAAAACGTTCATTAAGGTCACAATTATACGAACTCCAGAACATCCAAGAGGATGGCCTAAAGCGACAGCGCCACCATTTATATTGACACTATCATTGTGTAAACCAAGAATTTGTGCATTGGCTAGTCCAACAACAGCAAAGGCTTCATTGAACTCAAAAAAGTCAACATCTTTTAGTTCTATACCTGCTTTTTTTAAAGCTATCGGAAGTGCTTTTGATGGAGCAGTAGTAAACCAATTTGGTTCTTGTGCTGCATCTGCATAACTTTTTATGTACGCTAGAGGCTTCAAACCTAATGCAATTGCTTTTTCTTCGGACATTAAAATCACTGCAGCCGCACCATCATTTATAGTTGAAGCATTTGCTGCAGTAACGGTACCTTCTTTTGTAAAAACGGCATTTAAAGTACGAATTTTATCTAATTTTACATTCGTAAATTCTTCGTCACGGGTTACCATAATTGGCTCACCCCGACGTTGTGGAACTGCTACAGGTACCACTTCATTATCAAATTTTCCTGTTTCCCATGCTTTTGCAGCACGCTCATACGATTGAATAGCAAAATTATCTTGAGCTTCTCTTGTGATTTTATATTCTGACGCACATAAATCGGCGCTAACTCCCATAGCATTATTATCGTAAGCATCTGTAAGACCGTCTTTTTGCATCCCATCAATCATTGTTGCAGGTCCAAATTTATAGCCGTTTCTTAAATGCAGATAATGTGGAATCATACTCATATTTTCCATTCCTCCAGCAATAACAATTTCTGCATCACCAGCCATAATGGCTTGAGCACCTTGCATTACTGCTTTCATTCCCGATGCACAAACTTTGTTTACAGTTGTTGCAATTACAGTATTTGGAAGACCTGCATACAATGCCGCTTGTCTTGCCGGAGCTTGACCAACGCCTGCTTGAATAACATTACCCATAATCACTTCGTCTACTAAGCTTGGGTCTAAATTTATTTTAGCTAAAGCACCTTTAATGGCTACAGCTCCTAAATGAGGTGCAGAAACACTCGACAATGTGCCCATAAAACTTCCTATTGGTGTTCTTGCGGCAGCTACGATTACTATTTTTTTATTCATTGTCTATATTGTTATTTTAAGTTGCGAATTTAATTAATTTAAAACTATTAAGAAACTATGTAACCCAGTAAAAATTATATTTAATCCCTTCTTATTACATTTTTGCCACTTTAAAGTAATTTTTGTGCTTATTAAAATGGTTTTTTCTCCTTCTAAAAAAGTTTTTTTGGTGAATTTACTACAGCTACATGATTACTTTTTAGACTTGTTTTTAGCCATTTTAATGTTTAAAACTTCTACTAAAAGTGAAAAACTAATTGCAAAATACAAATATCCTTTTGGAACAACATCTACATGATTTCCAAAGAAAGATGCTTGTGCTAAATGTGCCGATTCAGTAATCAACATAAAGCCAATCAATACTAAAAAAGTCAAGCCTAAAATTTGTACAGAAGGATGCTTGTTGACAAAATTACCTACTGGAACAGCAAATTGCATCATAATTAATACGGAAATTATTACTGCTGCAATCATAATATAAATAGCGCCTTCAACGCCATTTGTCATTCCGACAGCGGTAAGAATACTGTCAAACGAAAATACAATGTCTATTAAAATAATTTGAATTAATACAGTACCAAATGATTTTTTAGCATCGTTTTTTAAAGAAGTTTCTTCTTGGCCTTTTTCATCTACTTTTTCCCTGATTTCGTTGGTACTTTTGTATAATAAAAACAATCCTCCGAGCAACAAAATTAGACTTTGTCCCGTAATTTGAGCTGAAAACCAACTGAAATTAATGGTTAACCAAGGTTCTTTCATAGCAATCAATAAACTAATTCCAAATAATAGTGTAATTCTCATAAACATAGCCAGAAACATCCCGATTTTGGTGGCTTTTTTACGTACCTCGGCCGATAGTTTTCCAGTGGCAATTGAAATAAAAATAATATTATCTATTCCTAAAACGATTTCTAGAAAAGTCAATGTTAACAAGGCTATCCAAGCACTAGGATTTAAAAATACTTCCATCTAATTTTAAAATTTTATTGTAAATAATTGAACACGGATGACACGGATTTGACGGCTTTAAACTGATTTTATTTTCTTTAAATTATTTGTAAATAATTTTCTTTTAAATTCGGGCTTTTTGCCAAAATTTAATAGCAATCCAACCTCTATTTCTGTTGCTTTCAAGTAATTTATTAATTGGAACTCGTGTTCTTCACACAAGAATTCTGCAGCTTTTAATTCAAGTATAATACAATTATTATCAATTATATCAGCAAAATATTCGCCTACAATTTGACTATTATAATATACTATAATTTGTTTTTGCTTTTCACAATACAAACCTAAAGCTTTCAATTCTATAAACAAGGCGTTTTCATATACCTTTTCTAAAAAACCAAAACCTAGTTCGTTATAGACTTTGTAAAAAGATTTGATAATTTTATCGGTGCTGTCATTATGTAAAAGTTCCATTTCATTTATTTTTAATTTTTACTCAATATAAGAAAAAGGATGAGGATGTATTTACTAAAAAAAATTATCCGTGGAAATCTATTAAATCCGTGTCATCTGTGTTCCATTTCTATGCTAAAGTAACTAATTTATCAACACTCCAAGCTTCGGGTTTTGCATTAAATAATTTTTTTGTAAAAGCCCAAACATCATTAAAAAGGGCTGATTGTCGGTAATTTTCTAAATCTTCTTCGGTGTCCCAATAACTATAGGTAAAGAAAACGCAAGTGTCGTTTTTGTCTTGATACAATTCCAATAAACGATTCCCTTGGGCATTTCTAATTTTGGATTTCATAAGATCAAAATTTTCCAAAAATGCAATAATATTTTCTTCGTGAAAACTCATTTTTACAATTCGTACGAACATAATTGATTTTAGATTTTAGATTGATGATTTTTGAATTCAGATTTAAATAATAATAACATAGTTTTAGAAAAAATTATAAATTATTTAAACTCAATAACAATTGTATCTCTATAGCCGAGTCCTAGAAGGCTAGCGGCGCTTCCTACTCGAGTGGGATTACTTCTAAAAATAGCGATTTCTAAAAATCCAGCTTCGTTAAAAATAGCCAATTTATCGCCTTCATAATTCTTAATATCATAGTTACTTGCATTGGCAATGTCAGAATATTTTGCCCAAATATTTTTTATTGGACTCGATTTTTTTTGATTTCGTTTTTGTAAAAGCGGAATTTCATAAGGGCGACCTTGCGCTATTTCTAAGAAGGTTTTTTTAGAAATATTGGTTACAACATTTCCAAAGTGATCTATATATATAACAAATCCTTTAATCGAATTTTTATCTGGCGCAACAACAGCTTGTAACTCTGTAACGTGTTTGATTTCGTCAATTTCTTTCCCGATTACGTTGAGCAACCCCCCTTTTGCAATATGACAGGCAACGGTTACAAAAACATCCAAATCGGTAGCATCAGTTGGCAAACGGTCGTGAATATTGATACTAACCATTTTTTCTGGTTTCATCTTTTGCGTAAGCATACTTAAAATTCCATTATCGGCACAGATGAAATAATGGTCGTTCCAAAACATGGCGATGTGTTGGTTTTCTTTATTTAATTCCGAATCAACACCAATTAAATGAACCGTTCCTTTGGGAAAATTCAAATAAGAAGCACTAATAATGTAGCTGGCCTCAGCGGTGTTGAAGGGGTCAATGTCATTAGAAATGTCAACAATAGTAGCTGTTGGAAATTCTGTCAAAATTTTTCCTTTCAACCCACCAACAAAGTGGTCTTTCAATCCATAATCGGTCGTAAGGGTAATTATTGACATAAATTTGTTTATAAATAATATAACAACTTCTATTAAATTTTCATTAAATTTGATAATTGCAAATCTAATAATTATCAACGATTATTTTAAATTAAATCTACCTCAATTGAACGAAAGAATTATTGAACTCATCGACATTGCTCCAAAAGATTTTTGGGGAGCCCAAGATACACATCTCGAAACGATAAAAAAGTATTATCCCAAACTAAAAATTGTTGCTCGTGGCACTACAATTAAGGCTTTTGGAGAAAAAGAGATACTTGATGAATTTGAAAATCGCTTTAATCGATTGATGGTTCACTTTACGCGTTACAACACGATTGACAATAATGTGATTGATCGTGTGATTCAAAGTGATATACAAGACGATAAAAAAGTCTTTGACCATGACAAAATTTTAGTACATGGAGTAGGAGGTAAGGTTATTAAAGCAATGACGGCCAATCAACAATTACTGGTTGATACAATGGTAAAAAACGATATGGTGTTTGCCGTTGGTCCTGCTGGAACCGGAAAAACATATACTGGTGTTGCCATGGCTGTAAAAGCTTTGAAAGAAAAACAAGTAAAAAGGATTATCCTAACGCGTCCGGCAGTCGAAGCAGGCGAAAATCTTGGTTTTCTTCCTGGTGATATGAAAGAAAAATTAGATCCCTACATGCAACCTTTGTATGATGCTTTGCGCGATATGTTGCCCAACGAAAAACTAGAAGATTATATTCTAAAAGGGATTATTCAAATTGCGCCTTTGGCATTCATGCGAGGTAGAACACTCGATAATGCCTTTGTTATTCTTGACGAAGCACAAAATACCACACATTCTCAAATGAAAATGTTTTTAACCCGTATGGGGAAAAGTGCTAAGTTTATGATTACAGGCGATCCGGGTCAAGTTGATTTACCAAGACGCACCATTTCAGGGCTGAAAGAAGCATTATTAGTACTAAAAGACATTGAAGGTATCGGAATTATTTATCTAGATGATAAAGATATTGTGCGCCACCGATTGGTTAAAAAAGTAATTGATGCCTACAAACAAATTGAGAATACCGATTGATAGCTATCAATAGTAATGAAGTTATTTGAAAATAAAAAAAGTGCTCAATTGCTTGAACACTTTTACATTTACTAACTAAATAATTATGCTTTTTTTTCTGCTGCTTTTTTAGCTGCACAACATCCAGCTTTTTTATCTTTATCACAAGATTTTTTATCTTTTGAACATTCTTTTTTAGTCTCTTCTTTTGGTTTTTCTTGAGCGTTAACGTTCATTGAAATTGAGAAAAGCGCTATGGCTAAAACTACTACTAGATTTTTCATTTTTATTTTATTTTAATTATTTATTTGAATTCTTTTTATTATCATTAAATATCTTTAGAAGGATATCTATTTTTTAATAGTATCAAAAGTATTATTTTTTTTTAGAAAATAAAATTATTTAACTTTTTATCCGTTATTTTTTTCATATTCAAAATCTAAATTTTAAATGCTCAACCTAAATTCTTCAATCACAGGATTGGCTTTACCAAAATCGACTTCTTGAATAAATACTTCAACCGCTTGATCTAAATTTCCAAACCCAGCCAATCGCGCTGATTGAATATTGTTTTTTATTACTGTATTTACCCCAACTCCTTCAATTTTTTGCTGTAATGCAAGTGCTAAAATTTCACTTCCAGAAAATATTTTCATTAATCCC
This sequence comes from Flavobacterium sp., assembly GCA_040402815.1. Classification (GTDB taxonomy): domain Bacteria; phylum Bacteroidota; class Bacteroidia; order Flavobacteriales; family Flavobacteriaceae; genus Flavobacterium. Next base: position 161,700 of record JBBALV010000002.1, on the reverse strand, counting down.
ATAATTATTTTTTTTAATTGTTTCTCTTTTCAAATTAATTATTCTGTATCATCGACTTCTTCTTCCTCGTTATCAAATTCAAAAAGATAGGGTTCTAATAACATTTTTTCTGCAAGAATTTCAATTCGTTCGGTTAGCTGCTCAGAAAAAATGATGCGTTGTGTTTTGGTAATGCTGTTTGAAATTCGCATTATTTTAGTTTCATGTCGAAGTTTTAGCATGGGATCAACATCATCAATAATAAACATTTTCAATCGATTCACGTTGTATCCTGCCGTAGTAAACATTTCATTTAGTTTGATAGGTGTACCAATTAGAATGTCAATTCCTGTCGAAATATAATTTTTATCATATTCCATATCGCCTCTATCATGAACTCCAAAAACACGTAAATTGGTATAATTGCCTAATTTATCAAAAAGGGTTTCCATTTCCAAAACTTTGGCTTTATCTTCTACAATAATCAAGGCACGAGGCGATTCTTCTCCTTCAGCAACCAATTGTTGAATAACATTTAAGACAATTGTCGTCGATTTTCCGCTGCCATTTGGAGCAATTATAATGCAATCTGCTCCGCTTTTTAATGTCGAAAATGTTTCTTGTTGCATGTCATTGGCTTCCGTTAATCCGTTGTCAATTAATGCTTTTTGAAGATTCTCGTTTATTTTTTTTAGTTTCATTTTTTTTAGTAATTAGTCAAAAGGCAAAAGCCAAAAGCGGAAATATAGCAATAAATACTGTTTTATTTGATGTCTTTTGAATTCTTATTTGGAAGCAAAAAGTTGCACATCATTTTCAGAAATCTCATTTCCTCCCAGTATTATTAATCGTTCTACTACATTTCGTAATTCACGAATGTTTCCAGTCCAATCATAGTCGGTTAAAAGAAGCATTGCCGCTTCCGAAAAATGTTTAATAGCGGTGCCTTGTTCCAATGCAATTTTTTCGGAAAAATGAGTAATCAAGAGCGGAATATCGTCTCTACGTTCATTCAATGAAGGTACTTTAATTAAAATCACAGCCAAACGATGGTACAAATCTTCTCGAAAACGCCCTGCAGCAATTTCAGTTTTCAAATCTTTGTTCGTTGCAGCAACCACGCGAACATCAACTTTAATGTCTTTGTCAGCACCTACTCTTGTAATCATATTTTCTTGTAACGCACGCAAAACTTTGGCTTGAGCTGATAAACTCATATCGCCAATTTCGTCTAGAAAGATGGTGCCTTTGTCAGCGGCTTCAAATTTTCCTGCACGATCTTTAACAGCCGATGTAAAAGCGCCTTTCACGTGTCCAAAAAGTTCACTTTCTATCAATTCACTTGGGATTGCGGCACAATTTACTTCTATTAAAGGAAAACTAGCTCTTACACTTTTCTCATGTAATTGATGAGCAACCAACTCTTTTCCAGTTCCATTCGGTCCTGTGATTAAAACTCTAGCTTCGGTTTGCGCTACTTTTTCAATCATTAGTTTTATGTGATTGATGGCTTCACTTTCGCCAATCATCTCGTAGTTTTTGCTTACAATTTTCTTTAGAATTTTGTTTTCAACTACAAGTTGTTTTTTGTCTAACGCGTTTCGGACGGTATTTAAAAGGCGGTTCAAATCGGGTGGTTTGGAAATGTAATCAAAAGCGCCCAAACGCATGGTTTGTATTGCCGTTTCCATATCACCATGGCCTGAAATCATAACCATAGGTATTTCCGGTTTTATTTTTTTGACAGCTTCTAAAACTTCAACACCATCCATTCTTGGCATTTTGATGTCACAAAGCACCAAATCGTAATCGTTATTTTTTATTTTTTCTAAACCAATCACACCGTCCTCAGCAGTTTCTACTTGGTAGGTTTCATTTTCTTCAGAAAGAATTTTTGTTAAAACTCTCCTGATGGCTGCTTCGTCTTCTATGATTAGGATTTTCTGCATTTAATTGAAATTTAACTTCAAATTTCGAAGTTGTTGTAAAGTTATTGATAAATAAGTAGTCCTGCTTTAATGGCAACTTTTACTTTTTCATTCGTTTATAATAAAGGCCACCAAGCAATAAGAGCAGCATCAGTAGGGAGCTTATCAACGCAATACTACTTCCTGTCTTTACTACTTGAGGTTCAAATTTAAATTCCACAGTATGGTTTCCAGCTGGAATTTGCAATCCTCTTAATACATAATCGGCTTGAAAATAGGAAGCGCTTTTTCCGTCAATAGTAACATTCCATCCTTTTGGATAATAAATTTCAGAGAAAATAGCGACACTAGTATTGGTATTATTTGAGCTATATTTGATGTAATTGGGTTTGTAAGTCACTAATTTTATGGCTGCTAAACTGTCTTTTACGAAAGTTTTTTCGTTACCTTTAAAAAATGTGCCATAATTAAAATCGTTGACAACGGCTGTATTTTTTAAATCGGATGTCGCTAAAGCTCTCATTTCCTCATCGGCAGTGTTGACCAATTTCACTTGATTGACAAACCAAGCATTTCCATTAATAAACGGATTTGTAATCGAAATATCACCTTTTTCAGTTGGGACTATAATGTATTTTACGTTCAATGCATCAAGAATTGAAATGTTTTTAGTCAGTTCCATTGTTTCTTGATTGATTGATTTTCCTAAATTTTCGAGGTTTTTATCAATTACATAATCAAACAATTGATCAAATCGACGAGGCCGAACGGCGCTATAACCCCCTACAGATTTATGAAAATAGGAAGTTCGCGCTTGTAGTCGGCCTTGCACTTCATACACTCTATAGTGTGTGGTGTCTTTTAAAATTTCTAAATCGGTTGGTGTCGCTTGAAAAGGTTCGTTTACTTCTTGTTTGCTTACAAATGCTTTGGTATCGACATAATTTTTATCAATTAAAACTAAATCGCCCACCATTAGTATTCCTACCAAAACAATAGCAAGTGTCTTGGATAATTTGTCTTTTAGATACAACCAAAGCAAACCAGAAGTAGCCAAAACTAAAAATCCAGAACGCATCAAATCGGACACATACATACGCTCTCTATCGGCCTTTAATGCAGTTATAAATTGTACACCAAAATCAGGGTCTTCAGTTTGTTGACCGAACATTTGCAACAATTGGGCATCAACGCTTCCTGAAAAATTGAAGAAACCTTTGAATATAAAAAGTAGTACAAATAAACCTAATGTAGCGGCACTTGCTTTCCAAAGTGATTGTAATTGCTCGTCTTTATTGGATTTTAAAAAACTTTGCAATCCCATAATGGCCAAAACAGGCAAACATAATTCCAATACGACTTGTATGGAAGAAACCGCTCTAAACTTATCGTACATTGGAAGATGATCAATAAAGAAATCAGTCAATAAAGGAAAGTTTTTACCCCAAGAAAGCAATAAGGAAATAATGGCTCCAGCAAGGAAGGCATATTTAATTTTTCGTCGGTTGGTGAAGAAAACCAAGATTGCCAAAAAGAAAACTACGGCGCCAATATAGGCAGGAGCTGCCACAATCGGTTGATCGCCCCAATAGGTCATTCCATAATTGTTTACAAAATCGGTTGCTTCTTCTGGATTAGCTCCTTTTCCAATTATAAATTCATGAACGTTGGATTTATTTCCTAATTTTTCGCTATTGGAACCGCCGAATAATCGAGGTGCAATTAAATTCAAACTTTCGGCTATTCCGTAGCTGTATTCTGTTATATAATCATATTTCATTGCGGAGTTTGAAACATTTTTAGAACCATCGGCATTGAAAGTCAATTCGCTTTTGCCACGAATACTAAAATTGGCATATTCAGCCGTGGCTAAAAGTCCAGTAGCATTGGCTCCTAAAGCTAAAATCCCAGCAATAGCAAGGATTCCAAAGGAAGTGGCTAATCCTTTAAAATCTCTTTCTTTGAAAAATTGAATGCTATAATAAACGGTAATTGATAGTACTAAAATCAGTAAATAATAGGTCATTTGGAAGTGGTTGGCACTGATTTCAAGTGCCACAGCTAGCATGGTTAACAGCCCTCCAAAAATAAATCGACGTTGAAAAACAGCAATGATACCTGCAATAACCATAGGCATATACGCTATTGCATGGGCTTTTGCATTATGTCCCACACCTAGAATTATAATTAAATATGTAGAAAATCCAAAAGCCAAAGCACCAAAAAAAGCTTTGAGCGGGTCGGTTTTTAAAACCAATAATAGGACATAAAACCCAAGGAAATAGAGGAATAAATAATCGGCAGGACGAGGCAGAAAACGAATTAAATCGTCTAATTTTTTAATGTAATCATGTGGATAATTGGCGCCCATTTGATAGGTTGGCATTCCTCCAAAAGAAGAATTGGTCCAATAGGGTTCTGTTTTTTTGATGGCTCGAAAGTCATTTTGCTCTTTCGCCATTCCGGTATATTGAGCAATATCGGACTGATACAACGCTTTTCCTTGTAAAACAGGATAAAAATAAACTAAGGAAATTAAAACAAAGCCAAAGAGGGCTAAGAAATGTGGGTAAAACTTATTAAGAATCTTCATCAAAAAAGTGTAAAGTTAAAAGTTAAGGTTATGCACAGAACCAAAGACTGTCAACTGCAAACTTAATCAATTTCTTCATAATCTACGTATTCGCCGACTTTTTTGGTTTCGCGGGGTTTTGTAGTTTTAGCTGAATCGTAAATTATTTCGTCTTTGTTTTGTGTTTGTGTATTTTGATTTTGATAATTGTATTGCTGTTGAAAGTTTTGACCTGCTTTTTCGACTACTTTCTTAACCAAAAGTGGCAAAAACAATCGTGCTAGAAATTTAAACACATAGTAAAAAACGATGATATAAAAAATGGTTTCTATAGTGCCACTAAATGAAGCTGTTTGCATAATTGAATAATTTTTGACAAAATTAACGAATCTGAAGTTTATAATTTCATTTATAATTCTTAAAAATATAATAAAAATACTGTTTGCTCCTTACCAATTGCGAGTACTGCAGTAACATTGGAATTCTATTTCTTAATGCTAGAATGTGCTTCCTTACTACTCGAATGCATTTTCTTACGAGTTTTCTAGTCAATGGCTTTTAGAATCAATCTTTTGATTAAAATTTCTATAAATTGTTCTTTGATTTAGGTGATAGCTAGCGATATAAATATTTTATACTACTTTTGGAAACTTAATACAGCTCTAAATTTAAAATTAAAATACCATGTATAAAAACAACCGATTATTTACCTTAACCTTTTTTTTACTTGCTATTACTGTTAGCGCACAATATACGGATCAAATTAATTCCAATCGTCCGGGCGAATCCCAGTCGCCTTTTGCAGTTGGAAAAAGTGTCATTCAGGTTGAAGCCGGATGTTATGGTATTCAAGAAAATCATTCTTTATTGGGCACTGAAATCAAAGGCGTAGGGACTGATTTGAATTTGCGCTATGGTACCATTAAAGAAGAGTTGGAGTTTAGTGTAAAATTGCAATACCAATTTGACCAATACCAAACCCCTTTTGAAGTAGAAAAAAGAAACGGGTTGAAACAAGCGGTTATTGGTGCCAAGTATTTGTTTTATGATCCGAGTAAAAACTATGAAGAGAAGATTAATTTGAAAAGTTGGAAAGCCAAATACAAATTCAAATGGAGACAGTTTATACCTTCTGTAGCTGCTTTTGCAGGGGTTAATATAAATGTCAATAATCCCTATACGTTTAAAAGTGACCCGAGAATAAGCCCAAAAGTCATGTTGATTACTCAAAATCAGTTTACTGGGGGAATGGTTTTAGTAACCAATATTATTGCCGATAAAATAGGAACAGAATATCCAAGTTATGGCTATGTGTTGACGTTGACCAAAGGATTCAATGAGCATTGGTCCGGTTTTATTGAAAACCAAGGTTATAAAAGTCAATTTTATGCAGATGCTATTTTGCGCGGTGGTGCTGCCTGTTTAATCGGAAGTGACATGCAAATTGACGCTTCTGTTGGAACTAATTTTAAAGAAACACCTTCTTTATTTTTTGGTGGAGTTGGCTTTTCATGGCGTTTTGATGATAATTATAAAAATGTAAAGAAGAAAAAGCTTAAAGCCAATGCAAAAGACAAAAAAGAGAAAGACAAAAAAGCGAAAGATAAAAATGAAAAAGAAAAAAGTGATAATGAGGTAGGTAAAAATGAAAAAAATAAAAAGGAAACCATTTTACCAGAAAAAATATAATGATTAGGATCAAAGAAGTTATTACCAATAAAGAGTTATTGGCATTTATAAAATTCCCATTTTCGATTTATAAAAACAACCCCTATTGGGTGCCGCCTTTAATCAAAGACGAATTAAAAAGTTTTGATAAGTCGAATCCGATTTTTGAAACCGCACAAGCACAATTTTTTCTGGCTTATAAAAACGATACTATAGTAGGTCGAATTGCGGCTATTATCAATTGGGTAGAAGTTAATGAACAAAAAAAATTGAAAATACGTTTCGGTTGGTTTGATGTCATCGACGATATTGAGGTAACAAAAGCATTGCTACAAAAAGTTGCTGAAATTGGTACTTCACATCATTTAGAATACATGGAAGGTCCCGTTGGGTTTTCCAATATGGACAAAGCTGGAATGCTTACCGATGGCTTTGACCAATTAGCCACTATGATTGGATTATACAATCATCCCTATTATCCAGTGCATTTAGAAAAATTAGGTTGTAGTAAAGCATCAGAATGGCATGAATTTAAAATTGAGTTCAAAAACATTTCAATGGATAAATTTGGCCCACTATCTGATTTGATCGCACGCCGTTATCACTTGAAATCATTGACTTTCAAAAGTTCAAAAGCCATTTTACCTTATGTAGATGCCATGTTTGGATTGCTTAATAAATCTTATGCTGATTTGGAAACATTTGTACCCATTCAGCAGTTTCAAATCGACCATTATAAAGAAAAATATATTTCCTTTATTCATCCCGATTTCATCAGTTGCGTAGTGGATAAAAACGATAAATTAATTGCTTTTGGAATCACAATGCCTTCTTTTTCAAGGGCTTTTCAAAAAGCGAATGGTAGTTTATTTCCTTTGGGATTTCTACATTTGCTAAAGGCTATGAAGAAGAATGAATATGCCGAATTTTATCTTATTGGTGTTGATCCCGAATACCAAAATAAAGGGGTTGCAGCACTAATTTTTAAGGAAATGCATCATGTTTTTAAAAAGCGTGGTATAAAATTTATAGAAACCAATCCCGAATTGGAAGAGAATAACAAAGTACAGTTGCTTTGGAAGAATTTTCAACCCATCATGCACAAGAAACGCAAAACCTACCGATTGGATTTATAGGGATTTTGCATTATTTTTTAATAATCTTCCCCGATTGCAAATACGTATTAGATTCAATTTTATAGTAATACACTCCAGAATCGAGTGATTCCAACGAAACAGCGGCATCTGATTTAGTTACTTTTTTTTCTAAAATGGTTTGTCCTAAAAGGTTGAATAGGGTAAAGGTCATGTTATCAAAAGCATCAGGAAATCCCACTAAAATTTTTTCCTGAACCGGATTTGGATACAATGTGAATGTTGTGTTAGAAAAACTTTTTATTGCTAAAGCAGTAGTAAGTGCCAATTGAAAATTCGGAATTCCGTAACCATAATAAATGTCAGGTGCATTGTATTTATTGGCAGATTGTTTTACCATATCTACGATTTGCTGATTAGTTAAAGTAGGTACAGCTTGCCAAAAACTAGCTATCATACCTGCCATTATTGGACCCGAAAAAGAAGTGCCACTTGCTGTAACGATAGATCCAGATGTGTTGGATAAAACGGAACTTTGACCTTGCGCTACAACGTCAGGCTTAATCCTTCCGTCAAAACTTGGTCCAATGGAGCTAAAAGTAGCATAAGTCCCCGTATTTGTAACTGCTCCTATGGCTAAAACATGTAATGCCTCTGCTGGAACACCAACATGTGGTTCTAAAGATTCACCACTATTTCCTGCACTTGCTACAACAACAATTCCTTTGCTAAAGGCCATATTAGCGCCTTGTGAAGCAAAATTGGTATCACCTGTCATATCCGAATAGGTATGACTGTAAGAAGGATTATCATACTCAAAATAACCCAATGAGGAAGTGATAATATCAACACCTAATCGATCTGCTTCTTCGGCAGCTTCTACCCAATTGGATTCTTCTACTGGGTTTTCAGAATTGATATCTTCGGTAATAAATAAATAATAAGACGCATTGGGTGCAGTACCGACCAATTGCCCATCAGTATAGCCACCCATGGTAGAAAGCACCATGGTTCCGTGCGCATTTCCTGTGTAAAAATCGGTACTTTTATTCACAAAATCGTAACCACCAAGCACTAAATTATTATCGAATAATCGTTGGAAAGGTTGTGCTGTATTGACGCCCGGAAATCCTGCATCGAGCACAGCTATTATTTTTCCATCACCTGTATAATTTTGTTGGTGCAATAAATGACCGTTCAACATCTGAATTTGATTGAAAGAATTTCCATAATTATAGGAAACGTTGGTATCCCATTTTTTATTGACAGGTTGTACCAATTTGGGAATTGTCATTTTTAAGTTCAAAGCATTATCGGCAAACCTAACATGATTTACAAAAGGCAATGCTGTTAATGCCATGATGTCGGACTGTGACCCTCGAATATGTAGGCAATTCAACCACTTGGATTTGGCATAAACTGTAATCCCGGCACTAGTGGTAATTTGATCGATATACGGTTGATAAATGGGCGCATCCGAAATGTCTAATGCTATGCCTTGAGCTGTTCTTCGATCTAAGGCTCTTTGGGTAAGCATGGATAACGGATTACTGAGATAGTTAGAAGCATCCGGTTTTCCGTTAAAATAGACCCAAGCATCTTGTTGGGAAAATACAGCGGAACTTATAATTAAAAATAGAAACAATAAACTTTTTTTCATGTCTTATTATTTTTTCGATATCAATTTTATAAATAATAGTAGTTTATTTTAATGAATCTGTTTATCAAATGTAATCAATTATTAGTAGCGATACAAATTTGATATTTATATCGAAATCAAACGATTTCATTTTTTTTTTAGTCCACACATTCCATCAATAATAAATCACCTTCGGAGTGTTCAATAGTTACCATACCGTCTTTGCTTGCATGATTACTACTTCCGGTTCGGTACCCCATCGTTAAGGATTCATCTTGTAAGGGATAAAATAAATTTTGAGTAGTGATACCATTAACTTTTCCTACAGGAATTAATGAAATAATACTGTTTTTAGTGTACCATTTTTCAAATTTATTGGGTAACAAAAATATTTTAGAATGATCATCTAAAATTACAATTTTCAAAACATTTCTATATTTTACAATATTGGTAAGATTCGTAATCGTATGATCGGCACGTTTTCCGGTAGCCCAAATTACATTTACAGCGGGAATTTTTCGTTCGATTAAATAATCGAAAGCCTTCTCTAAGTCAGTCTTTTCTTGATCGGGTGTATGAATAATCTCAATCGGGAACTGTTTTTCTTTATAAAAATTGGCATCAAAATTGGCATCGAAGTCGCCTAACAAGACATCTACTTTAATATCCATTTCCATGACGCGAACCATGGCCGAATCTAGCACAATAACCAAAGGAGACCATTCCAATAATTGCCCTACGAGCTCCGGATTACAAGGGGCTCCATTTGCAATTATTAATGCGGGTTCTTGATCGTCGCGAACGATATGATGTGATGACATTTATTTTTTTTATTTTATTTTTTTGATTCCAAAATTCTTACTACTACTATATTTAGCATTACTTGAAACGATTTAGTTTCGTATAATAATGGGTCAATCGTGCTTTCCATCGAAATAAGTATGCCATTTGCCTTGCACTTTCATCACTTGTTCAATCACATCACGAACAGCACCTCGTCCCCCTTTAATATGCGATATATAATTGGAAATAGCCTTAATTTCAGGACTAGCATCAACAGGACAAGTTGGTAATCCAACCAACTGCATTACGTGATAATCTGGAATGTCATCGCCCATATATAAAACGTTTTCTGCTTTAATTTGATACAATTCGATATATTCATTAAAAGTATCCACTTTGTTTGGAGTAGCAAGATGAATGTCTGTAACACCAAGATTTCGTAACCGAATACGAACACCTTCGTTACTTCCGCCAGAAATAATACAAACATGATATCCTGTTTCTAAAGCGGCCTTTATGGCAAAACCATCTCTGATATTCATCACCCGGAGCATCTCACCTGACGGGGTAATATGTACGGAGCTATCGGTCAAAACACCATCTACATCAAAAATAAATGTAGTGATGTGGTTCATTATTTCTTTATAACTTTTTGCCATTATTTTGTATCGATTCGGTTAATAATTTATAAATATTTTTTTGATTAGAGTCATTTAAAAACGATTGATGTAACGCAATTGTTTTGGTGTCATTCCGACTAGCAGGACCCGTTTGAGCGGTTTTTGGAGAATGATTTTGTATTTTCTCAGCCGTTTCTTTTATTAATGGTTTTAATATTTCAAAAGGCACTTGATGTGCATCACATATTTCATTTCCAATTTGATACAAATGATTTACAAAATTACAAACAAAAACAGCGGCTACATGCAATGATTTTCTTTGTTCCGAATCAATTTTAAATACCGCATTTGAAATGGATTGTGCTACTTTTTGTAATAATTCATAATCGGATTGGGCTTCAGCTTCTAAACAAATTGGAATTGTTTTAAAAGCTATGGATTTGTTTTTTGAGAACGTTTGCAATGGATAAAATACGCCATTTCGGTTATTTTTACCTAAAGTATCTAAAGAAATACTCCCAGAAGTATGCACTATCAATCGATTTTTAAAAGGTAATTTTTCGGCGACTTCAGCAATAGCATTATCAGAAACGGCAATAATGTATAAATCAGCTTCTTTTAAATCCGCAAAATCAGACACTATTATACTAGAATCAATAGCATTGAGGAGGTTGATTTCACTTCTCGAATACACTTGAAATAAAGTAACAACCGTACTTTTATTAAAAGCGTTTATCAAATGCTGGCCTACATTTCCAGTACCAATTATAGTTATTTTTATCATCCGAAATGACCTACAATTTTAAAATAATTAGCGCAATTTAGCTCTTTTTTTATTATCACAACGCAAATAAGATATTGCTATAGTACTTCATTTTTTTGCTTCACCCTCTTTAAGATTATTATTTTTTTTAAATTTGAGTAGTACTTCTTTTAAGTCATTTTCGGACTGCTATTCAAAACTAACGCCACTTTCCGCTATATTTATTTCAATACTATTGACGGTCTTAAATGTTTAAATTTATTAAAAATAGTAGTCCAGCAGCCATAACACTTTAAATTTGGAATGATACTAGTTGTTTCCACTTTAAATCTTTTGAACAAATTTACAAATTTAGTTGTGATGAATTACTGAAATCAATGTGCGATTTTTATGTGAAATTTGAATTAGTTTCAAAAAAAATAGTTCAAACATAAAAAAATAATTAAAACCGTAATCTTTATTGCTTTAAAGATTACGGTTTTAAAGTGGAGTCGCCGGGAATCGAACCCGGGTCCAAACAAGCAACTAAAAAACTTTCTACACGCTTATTTCCTGATTGAGTTTTCGTCATTGTGAGAGGCCAGAAACAGCCGCACAATGCTTATCTTCTTCAATTTTTGTAACAGCTCCAAAGCTCCACTGTTCTTAGGTTTATCTTTACGATTCCTCTTTATCGACCGCTACAAACCAAAGCTTTCGAGAGAAATCCTGCTTTCCTACCTTGTAGGACGAGGCTAACCTTACTATGATTCGGGTTATGCAGCAAGAGCGTAGTTTCCTTCGCCGTGTAAAATGTTTGAAACCTTTTATTTACGAGAATTGTCCCAGTTCTCGACGTGCTTACTTTTCAATTCGACTTGCTGTCAAAACCAGTCGACCCCTTTCTACTATTCTAAAATTAGGAATGCAAATGTAATTAATAAAGAGTCATTAATGCAAAACTATTCTTCTAATTCATCTTTGTCTAATTTAAAAGGATAGTCGCCAAATAATGGTGCCAAATCCCTTACCTTATAAGTCATTTTATTGAACTTGTTTGACAAAGCAATAATAGTTACATTTTCTTTTTTTAAAGTTACATAAGAAGACGTATTTCCGTGCCACCAACCATTATGAAAATAAAAATGTTGCCCGGTTTCCCAATCAATCATCCGTATCCCTAAACCATAATTTTTGGTACCTTTATGTTCATTACTATATCCTTGAAAAACTTCATTTCTAAGTTGAGGATTTAAAAAAGTAGGTGCATTTCTAGCCATATCGAATTTTAATAAATCTCTTGGTGTAGAATATATGTTTTTGTCGCCATAAACGGCATCGAGATAATCATAAGCCAGTTCTAAATTGTTGCCTTTATAAGAAGGTACAGCCGTTTTTCTGTCTTTTGCATAATCAAAAACATAAGTGTCTTTCATTCCAAGCGGATCAAAAATCATTCGTTTCATCGCATCACCATATTTTAGACCTGTTGTTTTCTCAATTATTAAAGCTAAAATAGCATAATTAGTATTGCAATAAGCAAATCGTTTATTCGTTGGAGATTCTAATTTAATTTTTTTTTGGCCTAAAACTCGAAGTAAATCCGCGTTGGTAAACGGTTTTTTTCTATCCCAAACGCCTTTGTCTTCAGTGAAATAAGCGTAATTACGCATGCCACTTCGGTGATTCAACAAGGTTTTTATTGTGATTTCGGGATAAGGGAACTGCTTTAAAATAGTGGTTACTTTTTGGTTTAACTCTATTTTTTTAGCATTTACTAGTTCCAAAATAGCTGTTGCCGTTAGCACTTTACTTACTGATGCAATATGTATAGGAGTTGTACTTGTAATACTCGTTCCTTTGTTTTTATTGGCATAGCCTTGGTATTTTTCATATATAATTTGCCCGTCTTTGGCTACAAGAAAACTAATATTACTGTTTTCTAATGACCAATGTTTATTAAAAAAATGATCAATAGTGGCACACTTTGACGCAACAAAATGGGCTGGTAATTTTTTAAATTCATTTCTAGAAGGGATGATATGTGCTAAGGTATCACCAGTATCATAGTAATTGTCGGCTAAATCTCCTTTTTTTTTATTGGTACAAGCAAAAAGTAGGAGTGAAGTTATATATATTTTCAGCAAAAGCTGGATAGATTTCTGATTCATTTTTGATAACTAAGGTCACAAATATAGAAAAAGAAACATTTTGAAATCTAAATATTGGGTTAAAAAGTGTATCTTTTTTTGGTATTCATTTTTTCTTATTTCTAATGGTATTGAATTGTTTTCTTAATCAAGATGTTATCTTTTTTAAAACGGTATCGCCTTAAATGGAAATGTCAATATTTATTACTTCTTTCAATAAGTTAAAATAAAAAAAATCAATTGTTAATTACTTTTTCTTCCAAAAGTAAATATAAATTTTACCTTTGAACATTCAATTAAATTAACGATTATGGTTTATAAATTTAGAGTAATTTTAGATGTAGAGGAAGACATTTTTAGAGATATTGCAATACTTGACGAAGACACTTTAGAAGATTTCCATAACGCCATTGTCAACGCCTTTGGGTTTGATGGTATGGAAATAGCTTCCTTTTACACTTGTGATGCTACTTGGAACCAAGAAGATGAAATTTCTTTATTTGATACTGGCGATGTTATTGGTGAGCAAAAAATAATGAGCGATTATCAACTTTCGGAATTATTAAATAAAGAAAACACCAAGATAATTTATGTATATGATTTTATCAATATGTGGACTTTTCTCGTGGAATTAGCTTCAATTGAAGAACAAGTTATCGGAAATACCTACCCGGAAACCTTATTTTCTCATGGTGAAATGCCAGAAGAATCGGTAGAAAAAATTTTTGAAGCCGAAAATGAGGAGATTTATAACGACTTTGAAGACGATTATGATGAAGACGACTTAGATATGCTCGATGGCGGGGAGAGTTATGAAGATTATGGCTTTGAAGAGAATTGGAATTAGTGCATTAGAATACGATAAAGTTAACCACAATAAAATAATTTAGGCACACATTTAGAGCTTTTATGCTGTCATTTATGTGCTTCACACTAAAAATATGATAAATTTATACAATACCAATATTGATTCGCTTTCCATTCACAGAGTAGGAAACAAAAGCAGAAACGAACCTATTTTTCTATCGGAACAAACCTTTTCGTTGAACGACGAAATTGTGCCTTTGATGAAAGAATATTTCTTTAAACCCTTTAGAGAAAAAGAAGAAAACTACTTTCAATTCGCTCACGAAGTTGATTTGGATTACAACGATATGTTCAAATTGGCAAGTGAAGCCTTTGATAATCCTGCAAATATGCATGATATTTCTAAAAGAATAACGCAGCATTTATTTGATCAATCCAATCATCCCCATATTAAAAACGGGGAAGTTTATGTTACCTATCTAACTAACTTGAATATTGACAACAATGTAGTTGATGCCATTGGGATTTTTAAAAGTGAAATGCAAACCGATTTCTTACAATTTGAAGAAAAAGGAACACACCTTGAAATGATTTTGCAACAAGGAATTAATTTGAGCAAATTAGATAAAGGGTGTTTGATTTTTAATTATAAAAAAGAAGAAGGCTATAAAATTCTGACGGTTGACAGCAACCGTTATGATGCTCGTTATTGGTTGGAACATTTCCTTTCGGTTGATGCTTTTCAAGATGAAAATTACATTACCAAAAAGTATTTAAAATTCTGTCAAGGTTTTGCGAAAGATGTTGTTTTTCCTGCGGAAGATAAGAAGGAAGAAGTGATGTTTATGAACCGATCAGTTAATTATTTTGCCAAAAATGATCAGTTTGAAGAAACGAATTTCTTAAATGAAGTTTTAGACAATCCGGAGTTAATCCCAGAGTTTAAAAACTATAAAGTAGATAAAGGCGAAAAATATTCTATTGAAGATATTACGAGTTTTCCAATTGCCAATGCAGCAGTGTCGGATGCTAGAAAATCGATTAAAAATGTGATAAATCTTGATACGCACATTCAAATCAAAATGGATTTTATCAATCCCGAAAGCGCCGAAAAATATGTAGAAAAAGGTTGGGACGAAGAAAAACAAATGTATTATTACTTGGTTTATTTCAACAAAGAACAAAAAAGCTAAATCACAAAAAAAATTTCCAATATATTGAAAATTTTTTTTGTTTTATAAAAGAGGTATTGAGATTTTTAACTAACCAATTTATCTAAAGCATAGACAATCAACGCATCAACTGCCTTGTACGGATCGGCACTAAAAGTTCCTGTGGCTCGGTTGGCAATAATTGCATTCAATGACAAACACTCATGACCTAAAAGTTTTCCTAAACCATAAATAGCACCTGTTTCCATTTCAAGATTTGCCATTTTGATGCCTTCAAATTCAAATTTATCCATTTTTTCATTCAAACTTGGGTCTTGAATATCCAGGCGCAAGACTCGACCTTGAGGTCCATAAAAACCACCTGCAGTACCTGTAATGCCTTTAAAAACAGTTGCGCTTTCTAATTTATTTTCTAAAATTGCGCTTCCTTTTATTACATACGGACGGCCTTTTCTCAAATCCCAGTTGGTTTGTTTGATGAACGCATTTTCCATAGCCACTTCTGAAATTTCATCAATCAAATAGGAGCGAAGCATGTTGTCTAATCCCAATCCGTATTGGCTCAAGACAATACTATCACAAGGGATATTCGCTTGAAGAGAACCCGAAGTTCCAATTCGAACAATGTTTAATGAAGTAAGTTTTTCTTTTGGCATTTTGGTTTCCAAATCAATATTGACCAAAGCGTCCAATTCGTTAATTACTATGTCAATATTATCAGGTCCAATTCCGGTTGACATTACGGTTATTCTTTTCCCTTTGTAGGTTCCCGTTTGTGTTTTGAATTCTCTTTTTTGTTGTGAAAATTCAATAGTATCAAAAAATTTTGTAATTTTTTCTACGCGATTCTGGTCGCCAACAAATATAATATCTTTAGCAATATGTTCGGGTTTCAAACTCAAGTGATACACACTACCGTCTGGATTTAAAATTAATTCTGATGATTGTATCATTCTTTATGTTTTTATTTTAATAATTTTGGAATAAAGAAAATAAGTTATTTATCCTCCAACTCGTTTTACTTTAAAGCCTTTTTCTTTTAACAAGGTCATTATTTTATCGCGATAATCTCCTTGAATAATGATACTATCGTCTTTAAAAGTGCCTCCAACGCTGAGTTTTGTTTTTAGCTCTTTCGCTAATAGTTTAAAATCTTCGTCAGTACCTTCATAGCCTTCAATGATGGTCGTTGCTTTTCCTTTTCGTTTTTCAAATTTGCAAATCATAGGCTCTTTTTGAATATAAAGCGTATGATTTTCTGTATTAATAGCTTCAGGTTCGTTTGAAACTACATGATCTGGAAATAGGTTTTTTAGCTGTTCTTGTAAATCCATTTTTAAAAAACTAAAAAGACATCGAGTAGAACTCAATGCCTTTTGTATTGAAGTGTAAAATTACATTAATTTTTGAATCAACTCAAATTCGTTTGGATTTACTTCACATATTTCAATGCAACCCAATTGTTTCTTTGCAACTTTTTAATGTATGTAAGTCCTTTTTCGGTGCACGAAGCATCAATATAGGGAATATCTTCTTCGTAAAATCCGCTTAAGAGTAAAATCCCATTTTTGTTCAAACAATCAACATAAACTTGCATGTCGTTTAACAAAATGTTTCGGTTGATATTGGCAATTATTAAGTCATAATGCTTGTCTTTTAACAATTCGGCATCTCCTTCATAAACCGATATCGAATCACAATGATTCCGTTCTGCGTTTTCAATAGAATTCTGATAGCACCAATTGTCAATATCGATGGCATCTATAGGATTGGCGCCTTTCATTTCTGCTAAAATGGCCAATATGGCTGTGCCACAACCCATGTCTAATGTTTTTTTATCAACAACATCGGTTTCTAATAAATGTTGAATCATCATGTGGGTTGTTTCGTGATGACCTGTACCGAAACTCATTTTAGGCTCAATAATAATATCATATTTAGCCTCTGTTTTCGGATGGAATGGTGCACGCACATGACAAGTACCATCCACATCGATAGCCTCAAAGTTTTTTTCCCATTCTTCGTTCCAATTTACTTGTTCAATTTCTTCAATAGTATAGGAAATGACAAATTCCGGCGAAGATAGGATGTGTAAATTTTCTAAAATATTGGCAGTGCAAAGTGGTTTTTGGATGTAAGCTACAATACCGGAATCGCTCTCGATAAAGCTTTCAAAAGGTAATTCGCCTAATTCTGCAACTAAAATTTCACTTCCTAGTTCTTTTGGTTGAACACTAAAATGAAAGCCTAAATATACGTTTGACATTTTTATTTTTTTGCAAATGTACTCATAGCGACGTCAATCTCTTTTTATACACTTAATTATTTTTCGTATTTCAATACTATTAGTACCTTAACTTTTACCAATGCGTTGCTTTATGCCACAGATTAAAAAGATTCTCAAAGATTTTAAACTTAAAACTGTGAAAAAAATGGATAAAAATCGGTGTCATCTGTGTTCCATTTTAGCAATTGGTCTGCTTTGCAGATATTCTCATAATCTAACAATCTAATAGCTGATTAACGATTACATTTTCGTTTTTTACGGAACAGGAACAAAACTAATCGCCGTTCCGCCACCCGCCGCTAATGTTAATTTTATTTTAGATTTTGAAGTAACAACCAAACTGCTAATTTTATACGCAATCGGATTGGTTTTCCAATGAGCCTCTTTGGCATCTTCATAGATTGTAGCTTTGAACTTTTGTCCTTTTGGCAAAAAGTCCAAAGCAATTTCAGATGTTCTCGCATTTTCATCGGTAATTGCACCTAGAAACCAAGTGTTTTTACCTTTCGTTTTACGAGCAATAGTCAATAAATCGCCTGGTTCTGCCTGAAGTATTTTAGTTTCATCCCAATCCAAAGCTACGTCTTTTATAAACTGAAAAGCATCTGGATATTTTTCGTAATTCTCTGGTAAATCGGCTGCCATTTGCAAAGGTGAATACATCGTTACATACAATGCCAATTGTTTAGCTAAAGTAGTGTGCACTTGTTCCGTTTTGGATTTGTCATAAATACTCATTTTAACTTCAAAAATGCCCGGTGTATAATCCATTGGTCCTCCTAAAAGTCTTGTGAAGGGCAAAATAGTCTCGTGCATGGGTGGATTTCCAATACTCCACGCGTTAAATTCATTGCCACGAGCCGCTTCTGCAGCAATATAATTCGGATAGGTTCTGCTATACCCCGTTGGGCGACTGCTTTCGTGAGAATTGACCATCAATTTATAATCGGCGGCTCGACGTGCTACAAAATTGAAATGATTGACCATGGTTTGTCCGTCATGAAATTCACCACGAGGAATGATTCGACCTACATAACCTGTTTTAACGGCTGGATAATTGTATTTTATCATATTCTCAAAAGAACGATCCAAATGTCTTTCAAAATTCGCCACAGAACCCGAAGTTTCACTGTGCATAATCATTTTGATTCCTTTGGCTTTGGCATAATTAGCAACGGCTTGAATGTCAAAATCGGGGTAGGGCGTTACAAAGTCAAAAACGTCTTCTTTCCAATTGCCGAACCAATCTTCCCAACCGGTATTCCAACCTTCAACCAACACGCCATCAAAACCATTTTTGGCAGCAAAATCAATATAACGTTTGGTGTTTTCAGTCGTTGCGCCGTGTTTACCAGTAGGTTTCAATTGTCCGTCGGCAGCATTCTGGGCATTTTGAGAACCTGCATAATCCCATGTCGATTTGCCTACGTGCATTTCCCACCAAATCCCTACATATTTCATCGGTTTGATGTAGGAGGTATCATCGATTTTGCAAGGCTCATTCAGGTTTAAAATCATTCGTGAACCCACAATATCACGGGCATCATCGCTTATCATTATGGTACGCCAAGGCGATACACAAGGCGCATGCAAATAGGCTTTGTCGCCAATGGCATTAGGCACTAAATTGGCTTTGAATTGAAATTTATTCACCTCAACATCCAAGTGCATTACGGGATAATTGACCACGGCGGCTTCAAAGATATTGAGGTACAACCCTGATGCCGTTTTCATCATTAAAGGCGATTGTACTCTGAAATTATTTCCTACAGATTTGAGTCCGATGCCATTTTTGGTATCAAATTTTTCGTTGTTGATTTCTGAAATGGTGGTTTCGTTATAAGCATATTCTTGACTGTCATAATCACCCGGAATCCAAAACACTTTGTGATTGGCGGTCAAGTTGAATTGAGAAACTTCATCGGAAATGATGAAATAGTCCAAATTGTTTTGTTTTGGAAAGTCGTATCGAAATGCAACTCCCTCATCAAAAACTCTGAAAATAATAGCCATTTTTCGACCCGTTTTGTCTTGCGTTAAAGCCACTGTCAATTCATTATAGTGGTTGTTAATGCTCGATTGTTCGCCTAAAACGGGTTGCCAGTTTTCATTAAAAGTGCTACTCTTGCTATTTTCTACTTTAAAACCCGAAGCTAAATCGGTGCTTGCTTTCAATTGAATGCCGAGCGCGCTCTCCAAGATTACGGGTTTGTTTTTGTAAGCCACACTGTAGGTCGGAATACCATTGGCAGCCAATTTGAATTGCAACACAATGTTTTTAGAAGGCGACTCGACCGTCTGGGCGAAACTAAATAGCGAAATAAATAGCGCAAGAGAAAAAGAAAATATTGTTTTCATAATAGATTTAATTAATACCAAACAACATACAGGAATTACTTATAATAGTCTTATATTTAAAGAATTTGACAACAAAAGTAAGTTTCCCAATCATTATTTGATAATCGAACATAAAAGTAATTAAAATGTAGGATAAACTAGGCTGGGTTCAAAAAAAACCTTGGTTAAATCAAGGCATTTTCTGTAGGAACTTCATCAACATATTCTTGTAAGTATTGGAAACGTTGGGTGAGTTTTCCGTTTTCGGTTACTTTTGCTCTTTGTAGGATGCCGTCTTTGTCGCCATTAAAGAAAGCGGGAATGACGTGTTTCATAAACATTTCGCCAAATCCTTCGCTGGCATCTTTAGGCAATTCGCAAGGCAAATTGTCAACAGCCATTACTACTATTGCAGCAGGATGAAATAAATCTACTTCGCAATCTTCTAAAGGATAATAACCATAAGAGGGCACCGCAATAGTTGATGCTTTTATGGTACACGCAATCGGACCTTCGACGTCGCAGGATATATCAGCAACTACTTTAATTTTACAATCATTAGCCATCAACATTTCTCGGCTAAGAATCATTGGAGCATCCATTCCATAAAAATGTCCTGTGATAAAAATATCAGAAACTTTTGTGAATCTTTCAAAATCAGAAACGTAGTCTTTCGGATTGTTATAAAAATCAGTTTTATCAATAATTTGTCCGTCAATCCGTTTGTTATAATCCAATACATCCAATTGGGTATAAACGGATTCGGAATAGTTTTTAGTCAAAAAGTTTTCAATAGAAACAGATTTGATTTTCATGCCATCAAGCATTTCTTTGGCGCCATTTGCTACTTTTCCATGACCTGTCAAAACAATTTTTATTGGAGGCAGTATTTGTCTTTTGAGTCGAACAATTAAATCTTCTTTGGTTTTGAGCGTTTCTGCTTTAGGCAAATTGAACAATTCAAACTTCAACCCAAAGGCTCTAAAGCCATTGTAAGCACCAACAATTCCAGCATAACGACCGAAACCAATAAGTCGAGTATGTTTTTCATCCACTATCGTTTCGTGATCATATAACTCAATATTTTTGTCTAAAATCGCCTTCAATAATTTACGATTGTGGGCTTGTTTTTTTATCGTATGAGAAAAGAAAAAGTATTTTTTGTTGGGAATTAAAGCATCAATAGGCACTTCTTTCACCCCAAAAAGCACATCACAATCAGTCATGTCTGTCCCTAATTCCAATCCTAAATCGCTATATTGCCCGTCGGAAAACACTCTAATATCCGAACGTTCTACAAGAATTTCGGCCGCTGGATGCTCGGTTTTTAAACGAACTAATTCTTCTGGTGTAAATACAACGCGTCTATCGGGTGGGGATTTTCTTTCTTTTATTATTCCAAATTTCATAACAAGGGATCGCATTTTATTATTTAATACAAAACAATATAATAATTTTATAACTTTATAATTGCAATATGTTGCAAATGTAACATATCAATGAAGGAGTTACAAGTTTAGAGTAAAATATATTTTACTCGTAAAAAGGGTGTTATTCGTGTGTTAATTTGTCTAAATTTGTTTAAAATATCCTTAACCCACTTTTTAAGCAAAATAAAATGAAAATAACGTTCTACGGTCACGCCTCTTTAGGCATCGAAATAAATGGCAAATTTATTTTGGTGGATCCTTATATTTCTGCCAATCCAAAAGCAGCAATCATCAATATCAATGAGCTAAAAGCCGATTATATTCTATTGACACATGCGCATCAAGACCATGTTTTAGATGTAGAATATATCGCTAATCGAACCGATGCAACCATTGTTTCTAACTACGAAATTGCCAGCCATTTTGGAAACAAAGGATTAAAATACCATCCTATGAACCATGGCGGAAGCTGGAATTTCGATTTTGGAAAACTCAAATATGTTAGTGCCATACACTCGAGCTCCTTCGCCGATGGCACTTATGGTGGCAATCCTGGTGGTTTTGTAATCGAAGGGGAGCACAAAAACATTTACATATCGGGCGATACGGCTTTGACTATGGATATGAAGCTCATTCCGATGCGCACCAAGTTGGATTTGGCTATTTTTCCGATTGGAAACAATTTCACGATGGATGTAGAAGACGCTATTTTGGCTTCTGATTTTGTGGAATGTGATAAAATTTTGGGCGTACATTACGACACTTTTGGTTATATCGAAATCAATCACGAAGACGCCATCAGAAAATTTTTCGACAAAGGAAAAGACTTAATGCTTCTTGATATTGGCGAATACATCCAACTTTAAAGTACTTTTTCTGCATTACCACTCGCATATATAAAGCCTTCTCAATATACAATTCCTTTCTTCGTTTGAATTTAAAACAGGAGTTACTGCTCATAGTGTTAACTATATTGAAGGAAATTTTTATAGATTTGAGTAATGAATACTGTCTAAATGACAAATTGGAGTGTCTGTTTTGTCATTCTGACGAAGGAAGAATCACATAACGAGAGCAACTAACAAGAGCAACTAACAAGAGCAACTAACAAGAGCAACTAACAAGAGCAATTAAAGTGAGCAACTGATGCGATTCTTCCTACGTCAGAATGACAAAATGAATGGATTCAGAATGACAAAAAGAAGAGGTTCAGAATGACAAAAAGAAGAGGTTCAGAATAACAAATAGGAGGGATTGAGGATGATAAATGAGCCGGTTTTTAGTAAGACAATGTTAAAAACAAAATGGAAAATATTATGATTGATTATATGGAAGGCTATCATACTTACTATGTTTATATCATTACAAATAAATTTCGTTCTACTTTTTATATAGGTATGACCAACAATTTAGGAGAACGACTAAAACAACATAAAGATAATATTGAAAAGAGAGTAAAAACTTTTGCTTCTAAATACAATATTGAATTTTTAGTTTATTACGAAAAACATACTTGGGTGCAAGAAGCTATTGCCCGAGAAAAAGAATTAAAAGGATGGAAAAGAGATAAAAAATTAGCATTAATTAAGTCATTTAATTCTAACTTCGAATTTTTAAATCATCGATTTACAGCTAATTTAAACTGACTTCCTTTGTCAAAATGATAAATAGGGGGGATTCAGGAAGACAAAAGCAAACCCTCAAATTTCTTTACACAATTTTAGCATAAGTTTCATAATTCACAGATAAATTGGGTGCGCCAAATTTTAATGGTATTTTTGGTATTAAAAATAGGATGTCATTTCGGTTAAAAATCTTTTTATGTGTTTTGGTTGTCGGCTGTTTTCAGTTTGCTTCAGCACAGATAGCGACTGAAAAAAAAGATACTTCAAAAATGTACCGTTCCATAGAGAAATACTCCAAGAAAAGAAAGTTTACTAAATTTATTTACAAATTTATTTTTGAGCCTGTTGCAAAACCTAAAGTCAAAAAAATTGCTTTTCATACACCAAAAAAACAAGGCTACAGTACTTTTGAAGGCAAGATTATCCGAAAAATAAATATCACTACGCTGGATCCGTTTGGTTATTCGGTTACGGATACGACGGCTAAACCTACTCAATTTGCCCTGCAAGCGGGCAACTTTTTGCATACTAAAACGCGTGTTTTGGCCATCGGAAATTTGCTGTTAATTAAAAAAAATACGCCGCTAGACTCTCTTTTGGTCAATGAATCGGAGCGTTTGATACGAAGCCAGCGTTACATCAGTAGGGTCATAATTAGCACGCGATTGATTGCTAAAGATTCTGTAGATGTTTCCGTTCGGGTGTTGGATTCATGGAGTTTGATTCCTGATTTTTCAATTTCAGGAACGCGATCTTCTTATTATTTGACCGACAAAAACTTTTTGGGAACAGGTCATGATTTTGCGAACTCTTATGTTCAAAGTTTTGGTGATCATCAATCGGCATACAGTTCGCGATATACGGTGCCCAATATTATGAATACTTTTATCCGAACTACGCTCGTTTATGACAAAGGTTTGGATGGTACTTACGACAAATTCATCAATGTAGAACGACCTTTTTTTTCAGTCATGGCGCGTTGGGGTGCAGGTATTTATTTTGATCAGCAATATGGAAATGTTTCCTCCAAAAATGCCAATCAGGTAGTGGAAATTCAAAAATTCAAATCGAATGTTCAAGATTATTGGGCGGGTTATTCTTTTTCCATTTTTAAAGAAAATGCGGCTTTCACGAAGCATACCAATTTGATAACTTCGGCCCGATATTTCACAAAAAATTATATTCAAAAACCACAATTTGTTATCGATAGTTTAGGGATTTATCTCCCGGAAAAGCTCTATTTAGCCAGTTTCGGCATTGCTTCCAAAAAATATATTGAAGACAAATATGTGTTCAATTTTAATATTGTTGAAGATATTCCAACCGGTTTTGTTTATAGTGTAACCAGCGGAATTCAGAATAAAAACAACGCCAATCGATTGTATGTAGGCGCCAATTTCGCATTGGGAAATTATTTTGATTTCGGTTATTTGACGGCAAATATAGCGTATGGCACATTTTTTAACGATGCCAAAAGTGTTCAAAGTGCCATTGTGTTTAATATGGTTTATTTTACCAATTTGTTGGAAACCAAAATGTGGAAATTTCGACAATTTATAAAACCAGAATTGGTTATCGGCAACAACCGATTGAATAGCCTTTCGGATAAAATTAGCCTCAACGGCGAAACTGGCATTCAGGGTTTTGAAAGCCCAACCCTTTTTGGAACTAAAAAAATAATAGTTACTTTTCAAACGCAAGTCTATTCGCCTTGGCGTGTTTATGGCTTTCGATTGAACCCTTATTTTAGTTATTCAATGGGAATGTTGGGGCAAGAATCGGAATCGTTTATACGAAGTAAAGTCTATTCGCAGTTGAGTTTAGGACTTATAGTCAGTAATGATTATTTGGTATTTGATTCTTTTCAATTCTCGTTTTCATTTTACCCCATTTTTCCCGAAGATGGAGGTTCGATGTTTAAATCCAATGCAATAAGAACCTATGATTTTGGGTTACAAAACTATGATATTTCAAAACCGATTATCGTAAACTATAAGTAAAAGATGTTTTCTAACTCTTGTCTTTTCGTTTTTTGTCTCTGGTTTTCAACATATTTCTGTTGACGGAACCATGGGTTTTCTTTTTGGTCTTTGAAGGCCCACCTAGGTTCACTTTTTTGTTCTTTTTCGATTTTTCTTGAAAAGCACCATCACCATCTAGTTTTGGTTTTTTCATTAAGAATTTAATAGGTTGTTTGTCTTTTTCAGGACCAATTAATTTCAAGGAAATTTCTACTTCTGAAGGAAAAACTTCAATAGCCAATTCTCGATTCATCAACAACTCAATTTCAATTTTGAATTCTTCTTCTCTTGGGGTAAAAAAGCTAATGGCAGTTCCTGTGGCATCGGCACGACCCGTTCTACCAATTCGGTGCATATACAATTCGGGATATTCGGGTATTTCAAAATTGATGACATGTGTAATATCAGAAATATCCAAACCTCTCGCCATAATATCAGTAGTGATGATGCCTCGCAGGTTGCCTTCTTGAAAGGTAGCCATCGTACTCAATCGATAATTCTGTGATTTATTAGAGTGAATTACACCAAATTGGCCTTCAAAAGTTTCTTCTATACTTTCGTGAAGCATATCAGAAATCTTTTTGTTGTTGACAAAAATCAAAACACGACTCATGCTTTCGTTAGTAGCAAGCAAATGTTTCAATAAGTTGATTTTAGTATTAAAATTCGGAACTTGATAAGTAATTTGTGTGATATTTTCTAAAGGTGTTCCGGATGCTGCCAAACTCACTTCTTCTGGAAAATCGAAAAAATCATTCAAAATAGCATCTACTTCATCCGTCATTGTAGCCGAAAAAAGAATGTTTTGTCGTTTGGTTCGCATCATCGCCAATATGGAAGTCAACTGAACACGGAACCCCAAATTAAGCATTTCGTCAAATTCGTCAATGACCAATTTGGCAGTTTCGTCAAAACGAATCACATTGTCCAAAGCCAAATCCATTACACGACCAGGTGTGCCAACAAGTATATCTATTCCTTGATAAACAGCTGTTTTTTGGGTGTTGATATTAACGCCTCCATAAATTCCCAAAGAACGAACCGACATATATTTGGTCAATTTTTCTACTTCTTCCACCACCTGAACGACTAATTCCCGGGTAGGCACTAGAATTACAATTTTTGGTGTATGGCTGGGGGTAAACTTATAAAGTTTTAGCAACGGTAGAAGGTAGGCAAAAGTTTTTCCAGTTCCTGTTTGTGCAATTCCCATCATATCACGCCCCGACATAATTACAGCAAAAGATTTTTCCTGAATCGGAGTTGGAGTGGTAAATCCTAAATCATCTATGGCTTTTTGGACTGATTTTGGAAGGTTGAATTGCTCGAAAGTGGTCATTTGAATCTGTTTTCGGCAAAGATAGGTTTTTTAGATGGGAGAATGAAGTTTGACAATTTTAGATTTCAATTATCAACTCAAATTGTGATTTTTATGAAGGCAATAAAAACGGTATTAATAGCAATCGCAGTTAAAATTTAGGATTATAACTGCGATTGTAATTTTGAAATTTATACTTTAACGGTCCAGCCAAAAGTATCATCAGCTAATTTATACTGAATTTTTGTAAGCTTTTCTTTTAATTGTATTGCAATTGGATTTTCTAATTTAGGAAGTTCATAATAAACATCTTGGTAGGAAAAACCTACGATAGGCGTTACAACTGCTGCCGTTCCCGAACCAAAAACTTCTTTTAAAGTTCCATTTTTTGCAGCTTCAATAATCTCTTCAACAAGCACCGAACGAATTTCTACTTCAATACCGTCTCTTTTAGCAATATCAATTAAACTTTTACGGGTAATTCCGTCTAAAATTCTCTCGCTAGTTGGAGCGGTAAAAATGGTATCATTAATTCTAAAGAACACATTCATTGTTCCTGCTTCTTCTAATTTGGTATGCGTAGCATCATCGGTCCAAATGATTTGTTGGAAACCACTTTCGTTGGCTAATTTTGTTGGATAAAATTGAGCTGAATAATTTCCTGCGGCTTTTGCAGCACCAATACCCCCATTTGCAGCACGACTATAATGCTCTGCAATAATCACTTTTACTTCGCCCGAATAGTAGGAACTTGCTGGTGAAAGAATAATCATAAATCGATATTGGGTTGAAGGTGCAGCAATTACACCAGACCCAATAGCAATCATAAAAGGTCTAATATATAAAGTGTTTCCAAGTCCTTTTTTAACCCAATTTCGGTCCAAATCAATAAGTTGGTGTAAACCGCTCATGAAAATAGATGCTTCTACTTCGGGCATTGCCATACGAACAGCCGATTTATTGAATCGCTCTAAATTTTGCTCCGGACGAAACAACCATACTTCGTCGTTTTCATCTTTATACGCTTTCATTCCTTCAAAAATAGCTTGACCATAGTGAAAAACTTTAGCCGATGGATCTAATAAAAAAGGTTGATAAGGAGTTATTTGAGGTTTTTGCCAAGCTCCATTTCTGAAATCACAGACAAACATATGGTCGGTGAATATCGTTCCAAAGGATAAGTTGTCAAAATCAATGGTATCAATTTTTGAAGTAGGAACGTTTTTTATGTCGATTTTGAGCGTGTTTTTTGACCTCATTAATGCAATTTTAATTTGTAATTATTTGTATTTCAATTACATAAATAATTATTGTTGATAAGCAATCCTTATTGATATTAATTTCGGCTAAATTAACAAAAAATTAAATAATTAATTATTTATGTATAAATTTTTTGCGAATTTTTACATTTTCTTTATTCTCATTATAAATTATTATAAAATCACTAATTTATAGGGAAATTTTTTAAAATAATTGATTTGTAATTTCAATAAACCAACTATTTTTGTGCATAATACTATTTTTAATTATAAATAAATTTTAGATGAATAAAACTGTACTGATTGTTTGTTCCATATTAGTTATGGCAAGTTGTAATACAAAAAAAAATGATCCTAAAATAGAAGCAAAACCAGAAATAAGCTATGCAACTTTTGGAGAAAATATTAAAGCCGATGGTGCTTTGTCTAAAAACGAAATGTTAGTAAAATACAGTACTTTAAAATCCGGTGATACTATTGATGTAAAATTTAAAGCTACCATTAAAGACGTTTGTCAGAAAAAAGGATGTTGGATGAATTTGGTTTTACCGAATGGACAAGAATCATTTGTCCGTTTCAAAGATTATGGTTTTTTTATGCCTAAAAACGCAGCAGGCAGTGAAGCCATTGTTAGTGGAAAAGCTTTTGTAAGCATTGAAAGTATTGATGAGTTGAAACATTATGCAAAAGATGCTGGCAAATCGCAAGCAGCAATTGATAGCATCGTTGCACCAAAAACCAATTATTCATTCTTAGCTGATGGTGTTTTAATCCAACAATAAATGAAAAAAAATATTTTATTTATTGCGCTAAGTTTGCTATTCGTTCACTGTAAAGAAGCATCTACTGAAAAAGTTGCTTCAGAAAAGAAATCTTGTTCGAAACCAAAAAAGTTTGATATGTATCAAGCGTCCGAAATGGCTGCTTTGATGGAACAGATGTATGTAGAAAATGCACGATTGAAAGAACGGATTGCTAAAGGAGATACAATAGGAAAATTTCCCAATTATTTTCTGAAAATTTATTCAGCAAAATTCACTGATGAAATGGATAATGACTCCTTTTTTAAAGAAAAAGCAACGAATTATATCAAAGCACAACAATTGATTTACAGCGATCCGAAAAATGCAAAAACCCATTTTAATGCAGGTGTTGATGCATGTATTACTTGTCATGAAGGCAAATGTGGTGGTCCCATCCCGAAAATCATGAAATTATATATCCGTTAATTTTGATACGAAATATCATAACAACCCAGGATGGTTCAACAACCATTTATTTGCCAGAATGGGAGGAACATTATCATTCTAAACATGGAGCCATTCAGGAGGCCCTACACGTGTTTATAAAAAATGGACTTTCCACACTTCCACAAAAAGAAATTTCGATACTTGAAATAGGTTTTGGCACAGGTTTGAATGCCTTTGTAACTTTTTTAGAAGCAAAAAAAAACAATTTGACTGTTGATTATGTTGGCGTTGAAGCCTATCCAATGGCAATAGAAGAAGTAGTACAAATGAACTATGTTTCGGAGTTGAATGCCGAAAATGAAAGTGCCCTTTTTCAAAAAATGCATGAAAGCGATTGGAATGAAAGAATTGAATTAGCCAATAATTTTAATCTGAAGAAAAGAAAGCAATTTTTTGATGAAATAACCGATATAGAACAATTTGATATTATTTATTTTGATGCATTTGGTTACCGAGTGCAGCCTGAACTTTGGAGTACCGCTATTTTTAAAAAAATGTATGAAGCGCTTAAAAATGGAGGAATACTGGTTACTTATGCTGCACGCGGCGTTATTAAACGCAGTATGATTGAAGTAGGTTTTACTGTTGAAAAATTGCCTGGCGCACCTGGAAAAAGAGAAATGTTTAGAGCCCACAAGCAGTAACATTTATTAAAAAAATAGTAACAGTGACAATTTTTTTTTAACGTTTCATTCTTATTTCATATTCTTTATTTAATTAAATTTGACAAGAAAAAATACTAACGGTTTTAATTAAAAAATGGTTTTCATTTATGACAAAAACAATGTTTAGTTACACAAAAAACATACTCGAAAGCGTAAGTTTTGATCCGATTCTTTTTTGTAAAGAAGTGGAGAAAGCATTAAAAACACTATTGCCTTATGAAATTGAGCTTTTAGCGGAATGGCTTTTTCAGTATACCAAAGAAAAACCGGAATTAAAGCAATGTAGGATTTATTTAACATAACAAAACTAATAGGAGCTTAAATAGCTCCTTTTTTATTGATAGGGTAGTGGACTTTTATTTGTAAAACTTATACCATCCTAATCTATTGTATCAGATTACAATTTTTTTTACTACATTTTATAAATGAAAAAAAATAGAAATTGGCTGCTTATTTTTTAAACAAAATATGCTTCATTACATTTGTATAATATGTAATGTAAATTTTTCAAAATATAATTGATTATTTTTTTGCAACCACATTATTTAATTTTGAACTCATTTCCATAGAAATAGCAGAACGTTCCATTTTTAACTTTCCTGACATTGTTTCAATAACAATTGTAGTTTCTGAAAGTTCAGCTATTTTTCCATGAATACCGCTTTTAGTAATGATTTTATCACCTATTTTAAGACTGTTTTCAAATTCTTTTTCTGTTTTTGCTCTTTTTTGTTGGGGGCGAATCATCAAAAAGTAAAACACCGCTAACATAGCTACATAAGGTAGAAAATTCATATATTTTTCCATAGTTCAAATTTTTTAAAGTTTAATTATTTATTTTACATCAAGCCTCGGCCGACTTTAATTAATTTATTATTTGTTTTAAATTCTTTTACCAAATTATCTAAAATTCCATTAATAAAAATACTACTTTTTGGAGTTGAATATTCTTTGACAATTTCAAGATATTCATTAATAGTCACTTTTGCGGGTATTGATGGGAATTTCAATAGTTCACAAATGGCCATTTTTAAAACAATGGTATCAATTTCAGCAATTCGTTCGCTATCCCAATTGGGAGTTTTATCAACAAATTCTTTAGCCAATTCCGATTCGTTTAAAACGGTTTTTCTAAAAAGATGGGTAACATATTCTTTGTCTTCCGTATCCTTGTAAAGTTTAGCAACTTTAAAAGTATCAATATCATCTTTAGCTTTTATTGCTTTTAATTGTTTGATAATATGAGTGTTTACAAGTGGAATATCATCAATCCAAGTGAGCTTATTATCTTCAAGATATTCATATAGTTTTTCGTTTGGCACAATGATTTCAGCGAAAACATTTTCAATAAATGCTTTGTCTTCTTCGAAATCATTGACTTCGTTTGACATATACGTATCGTATAAATCACTATTTTTAATGGCGTTTAAAAGAATTTGAATATAGCTTTCGTTGAGTTCCCAATGGTTTATTTTTCTGTCTTCTAATGCCATTGCAATAGAATTGTTCTCAGAAAGCATTTCAAAAATTTTATTATTGACAAACTTTTTATTTGGCTGACGTTCTTCTTTTGTAGATAAGTGTTTTTGGCTTGATTTTTCTAAAAATAATTCTTCTGCTTTTTTAATTTCAATTAAGCTAGAAAGCATTATTAAATATAAATCTTGGACATTATCAATACTATAAAAAAGAAATTTTTCTTCCTTTTCTAAATTATCGGAACAGCTTTGATGCATGGCATAAATGGATTGCATCACTTTAACACGGATATGTCTTCTGTTTAACACGGGTAAGAACTTTTTTTTGTTTGGCTAAAATTAGCAGCGCGAAAGAAAATCTTTCGCGCTGCAAAAATAGTAATATAATTGAAAAGCTACTTATTTAGTAGCATTTTCTTTTTTTCTAGTTTCAATTCTACTTTGCGCAATAGACATGGCAGCTTCTTGCGTTGTCATTTTATTTTGTTCTGCAAAATTAAATATTTCTAAAGTAGTATTGTAAATGTTTTCTGTTCTTCGCATGGCTTCAGCATTATCATAGCCAACAATTTCTCCGTAAACATTTATGATTCCACCAGCGTTGATTAAAAAATCAGGTGCATAAGCGATACCTCTATCTTTTAGAATTTGTCCGTGAATTGTGTCTTTAGCCAATTGATTGTTTGCAGCTCCAGCAATAACTTTTGCTCTGATTTTGTGTACCGTATCATCATTTATAGTCGCGCCGAGAGCACAAGGAGAATAGATATCTACTTCAGCGGTGTATAAATCATTTCCAGTAAAAATTTGAGCACCATATTTAAGACTTATTTCTTCCAATCGTTCTTGATTGATATCGGAAATTTGAACCAAAGCGCCTTCTTTTGTCAAATAATCAACTAATGTTTCTCCAACATGACCAATTCCTTGAACAAGTACTTTTTTTCCACCTAAATTTTCGGCGCCAAATTGAAATTTTGCTGCAGCTTTCATTCCCATATATACACCATATGCGGTAACTGGTGATGGATTTCCAGAACCTCCTTTTTCAATTGAAACACCTGTTACAAAGGAAGTCATCTCTCTGATTCGATCCATATCTTCTGTAGTTGTTCCTACATCTTCGGCAGTAATGTATTTTCCAGAAAGGGAATTTACATATTCACCAAATGTACGAATCATTTCAGGTGTTTTGTCGATTTTAGAATCTCCAATAATAACCGCTTTTCCACCGCCAAGATTTAATCCCGTAATGGCTGATTTGTAGGACATTCCGCGAGAAAGTCTCAATACATCATTTAATGCTTCCCATTCGTTGTTGTATTTCCACATTCTAGTACCGCCCAAAGCAGGTCCCAAAGTTGTGTTATGGATTCCAATAATTGCTTTTAATCCTGTATCTTTGTCGTTGCAAAAAACAATTTGCTCGTGATTGTCAAATGAATTTTGACCAAAAACAGGGTCAATTTTATAAAGATCACTTGCGCTTAAAACTTCTGTTAGCATAGTAAATATTTTTAATAGTAAATTATGACTTTATTAAAAAGACGGTGCAAATTTAAGAAATAAATCAAAACATTGTAATCAATATACTTTATTTTTAATAATACATCAAAAATATTGTTTGTTATTGCCTTACAACAAATAAATTATTATCTGTTTTTTTTAACACAAATCAATACATTAAACCTTTTTTTATTATAATAAAATGAAAGAGTTATACTATTTAAATAAATATTTCGTCAAATATAAATATCATTTTCTTCTTGGAATTATAGCTACAATTGCTGCTCAAATATTTGCTTTGTTTACACCAAAATTAATTAGCAAGTCGTTTAAAGCTATTGAGTTTTTCGCTAAAAATGCGTTGTCGAATTCAGATTTAATAAAAACCGAGTTGTTACACAATATCTTATTGGTTATTGCAACAACAATTGTTTCTGGAATATTATCTTTTTTAATGCGACAAACTTTAATTGTGATGTCACGTCACATCGAGTATGATTTAAAAAATGAAGTATTTCGACAATACGAAAAATTGACACAAAGTTTTTACAAACAAAACAGAACAGGTGATTTGATGAATCGCATTAGTGAAGATGTTGGAAAAGTCCGAATGTATGTTGGTCCAGCTGTAATGTATACTATAAACACCATCATTCGATTTACTATCGTAATTATTTATATGTATGATGTTTCTCCAAAATTAACATTATATACTTTGCTTCCTTTACCTATGTTATCCTATGCAATTTTTAAAATCAGCACCGAAATCAACAAAAGGAGCACTTTATTTCAACAAAATTTATCAAAATTATCCAGCTTTTCACAAGAAGTATTTTCTGGAATTAGAGTTATAAAAGCCTATTCGTTAGAAGATAAACACTTGAAGAACGTTGTTGAATTATCGGAAGAGAGTAAAGAAAAAGCCTTGAGTTTGGCTAAAGTAAACTCGTTTTTTGGGCCATTAATGTTGGCTTTAATTGGCGTGAGCAATCTTGTTGTAATTTATTTTGGTGGCCAAATGTACATTAAAGGCACTAATGGGATTGATAATATTGGAACCATTGCCGAATTCATTTTGTACATCAACATGTTAACGTGGCCAGTTGCGTCCTTAGGTTGGGTATCTTCAATGGTTCAAGAAGCAGCTGCTTCCCAAAAACGTATTAATGAATTTTTAAAAATAGTTCCTGAAATTGAAAATACAATAGAACACCCAACACCAATATTCGGGGCGATAGCCTTTAATAATGTGTCTCTAAATTACGAAGACACCAACATACAAGCGTTACAAAATGTTAGTTTCACTATAAATAAGGGCGAAACACTTGCAATTATAGGAAAAACAGGGTCCGGAAAATCAAGTATATTATCATTAATTAGCCGATTGTATGACACAACGGAAGGAAATATTACCATTGACGGACAAGAAATAGCACAGATAAACCTATTTGATTTACGAAATAGTATCGGAGCCGTGCCTCAAGACCCCTTTTTATTTTCGGATACTATTAAAAATAATATTAAATTCGGTAAAGAAAATGCAACCGATGCCGAAGTTATTGATGCGGCAAAAAAAGCGGTAGTGCACGACAATATTATTCATTTTAACAAACAATACGAAACCCTATTAGGAGAAAGAGGAATTACCCTTTCTGGCGGTCAAAAGCAGCGTGTTTCTATTGCGAGGGCTTTGATAAAAGATCCAAAAATTGTATTGTTAGATGATTGCCTTTCGGCTGTAGATACTGAAACCGAAGAAGCCATATTGAATAATTTATTAGCATTTTGTAAAGACAAAACTACAATTATTGTAAGCCACAGCGTTTCTTCAATAAAAAATGCAGACAAAATCATTGTTCTAGAAGACGGAAAAATTATTCAACAAGGTTCTCATAATCAATTAATAAACCAAGAAGGCTATTATAGTTCCCTTTATTTCAAACAACTTTCTGAAAAAGAATTACTATAATTCTTGCATTTTAATTCCTTTTTTAGCATTTTTGAAAAGTAATTCAAAGAATATTAATTGAAAGAGCGGTTATGAGAGAAAATGATTTGTTAGAAAAAGAAGAGATTTTTTCTAAAGTTTTAAGAGCGGGTAGGAGAACGTATTTTTTTGACGTGAGAGCCACAAAAGCAGACGATTATTACATTACGATCACAGAAAGTAAAAAATTTACAGAAGAAGATGGATCGTTCCATTTCAAAAAGCATAAAATTTATCTTTATAAAGAAGATTTTACTGCATTTACTGAAATTTTGGAACAAATGACTTCTTATGTTTTAAACCATAAAGGAGAAGAAGTAATTTCAGAACGACATCAGAAAGACTTTAAGAAAGAATACACAGACGAAAAATCAAATGAACCATCAAATATTGATAAAAGTTTTACGGATATCGAATTTGATGATATTTAGTTCAATTCAAAATTTAGTAAGACCCAAAAGAACAACATCTTTTGGGTTTTTTATTTTATTGTATAACCAATTGGTCGTCTTGAATTTTTGAAAGGAACAGCAAACTACATAGCGCACCAATAGTAGCAAAGAGCATATCCGATTGCGTATCCCAAATATATCCTTGAGTTCCTAAAAATGCATCTCCTTGATCTCCTGTTGTAATAGAAATGCCCCATTCAATCCATTCATAAGAAGCACTGATTGCAAGGCAAATAGAAACAATTATAAAATTAAAATACGATACATTTCCAATCACTTTTTTACGAATAAAAAGTTCTCTGATAATCATTGCTGGAACAAAACCTTGAGCAAAATGACCCAGTTTGTCATAATTATTTCTACTTTGATGAAAAAAATCTTTTATAAAATCAAATAATGGAACTTCAGCATATGTATAATGACCGCCTATAAACAAAAGGATACAATGCAATAGTATAAGAAAATAAGTAAAATTGGTAAATCGGAATTTTTTAAATGTTGTTACTAATACAAAAGCACCTACAAGCGCGGGGATAATTTCCAAAAAACAAGTAAAACCATCTTTAGGATTTACAATTGCCCAAAGAAAAAATCCTATAAATACGACCAACATTACATAAATTGCTTTCATCTTTTTCTTGCTAAAATACAATTATTTGTAATTATTTTACATTTATTAGCTTTAAAATAGTGTTACTTTTGAGTACTATTAAAACAGATTGCATAGCATAATGAGTTAGAAAATTTCCGAATATTACAATTTTAATATAAATTGGGCTATGTTAATCGTTCTTGATGGTGTAAACGATACTAATGAAAGTAATAAATAGTCCACAGCAATTATCGAAGTATAAAATCTATAATTTTAGTCTTAATTGCATTATGTTAATTTAATTCACAATTCAAAAATTCACAATTTAAAATTCTCGTATATTTGTCCACTGAAAAATGATTTATGAAATTTGATTTATTAAAAAAAGATTCGCAATCTAAGGCACGTGCAGGAACAATTACTACGGATCACGGTGTTATAGAAACCCCAATATTTATGCCTGTTGGCACCGTAGCTTCTGTAAAAGGAGTTCACCAACGGGAATTAAAAAATGATATCAACCCAGATATAATTTTAGGAAATACTTATCATCTTTACTTACGACCTCAAACCGAAATTCTTGAAAAAGCAGGAGGTTTGCACAAATTTATGAATTGGGATAGAAATATATTAACCGATTCGGGTGGTTATCAGGTATATTCACTATCAGCAAATAGAAAAATTAAAGAAGAAGGTGTAAAATTCAAATCGCATATCGATGGTTCGTATCATGTTTTTACTCCCGAGAATGTCATGGAAATTCAACGTACCATTGGTGCTGATATTATTATGGCTTTTGACGAATGTACTCCTTATCCTTGTGATTATCGTTATGCACAACGCTCGATGCACATGACGCATCGCTGGTTGGATCGCTGCATCAATCATTTGACGAAAGTGCCAGTAAAATATGGATATGAACAAACTTTTTTTCCCATTGTCCAAGGAAGTACTTATAAGGATTTGCGCCAACAATCTGCCGAATATATAGCCAATTCGGGCCAAGAAGGCAATGCAATTGGTGGTTTATCGGTAGGTGAACCAGCCGAAGAAATGTATGCTATGACGGAAGTAGTTTGTGCTATTCTTCCCGAAGACAAGCCCCGTTATTTGATGGGCGTTGGAACTCCAATTAACATTTTAGAAAATATTGCCTTGGGTATAGATATGTTTGATTGTGTAATGCCAACAAGAAATGCTAGAAACGGAATGCTTTTTACGGCAAATGGAACTATCAATATTAAAAATAAGAAATGGGAAGCCGATTTTTCTCCAATTGATGAAATGGCAATGACTTATGTTGATACAGAATATACTAAAGCTTATTTACGTCACTTGTTTGCCGCCAACGAATATTTAGGAAAACAAATAGCCACCATTCACAATCTTGGATTCTATATGTGGTTGGTGCGAGAAGCCCGAAAACATATTTTGGCAGGTGATTTTAGAGAATGGAAAGAAATAATGGTAAAAAATATGAGCCAAAGATTATAATATTCTATTATTTTCCTTGACGAATGCCAATCAAATAAATTTAGCCACGGATGAAAAGAATTTCACCGATTTTTTAACAATATAATTATAATCGCTTTAAGTCTTTGAAATCATTGTCAAAGTAATGAATAAAAAAAATGAAAATAATTGATAAATACATTCTAAAAAGATATTTGTCCAATTTTGTGGTCATGTTGCTATTATTTATTCCTATCGGAATTGTAATTGACGTTTCGGAAAAGATCAATAAAATGATTGAGAATAAGGTGCCTTTTGCCGACATTGCCAATTATTATTTTTATTTTACGATACATTACACCAATATGTTGTTCCCAATTTTTTTGTTTTTATCCATTATATGGTTTACTTCAAAATTGGCAAACAATACCGAAATTATTGCCATTTTAAGTTCTGGAATTTCATTTACTCGATTCATGCGCCCTTATATTATTGGTGCTGTCATTGTTTCATTTTTTGCTTTAATCATGGGCTTTTTTCTAGCACCAAAAGCCAGTAGGGTATACAATGATTTTCGTTATACTTTTCTCATAGGTAATGGTCTAAACGAAATGCGAGACAATTCTAATGTTTTCAGACAAATCAGTGGCGATGAGTTTATTTATGTGGGCAATTTTAATGAAACTTCCAAAGTGGCATTTAATTTTTCCTTAGAAAAATTTAAAGACGAGAAACTGCTTTTTAAAATTGTTGCCGAAAGAATCAAATGGAATCCGAGAACCAAAACCTACACTATGTTTGGTTATTCCAAAAGAAAAATAGGCGTTTTAAGTGATCAAATTGAAGCTTTAGAAAAAAAGGACACCGTATTTAATTTTGATTTGGAAGATTTAGCACCCACTATTTATGTAGCCGAAACTTTGCAAATGAACGAATTAAGTCGGTTTATTGACAAAGAAACCAAAAGAGGTTCTTCTAATATTAATGTCTATTTGGTAGTGCTTTACAAAAAATTTAGCATTCCTGTTTCGGCATTTATATTGACCATAATTGCTGTAGCCGCATCTTCTATGAAACGGCGTGGTGGAATGGGAATTAATTTAGCCATTGGAATTGCCTTGGCTTTTACATTTGTTTTTTTTGATAAAATATTTGGCGTATTAGCCGAAAAGTCCAGTGTTCCGCCTCTAATTGCCGTTTGGATTCCGAATATTTTGTTTGGAATTTTAGCTGTTTTTTTACTTCGAAATGCAAAACGATAAATTAAAAAACTATTTACATCTTCATCTCATCGTTTTTATTTGGGGCTTTACTGCTGTATTAGGCAAACTCATTTCACTACAAGCCCTAGATTTGGTTTGGTTTAGAATGTTGTTTGCTTTATTAATTATGTTTGCTTATGTGCTGTACACCAAAGAATCCCTTAAGATTCCGCTAAAAACTTTTGTCGGATTTATGCTTTCGGGAGTAATCATTGCCTGCCATTGGTTTACTTTTTACCAAGCCATAAAATCTTCCAATATTTCGGTTACTTTGGCGTGTTTATCAACAGGTGCCTTCTTTGCATCGCTATTAGAACCTATTTTCTACAAACGGAAAATCATTTGGTACGAACTCTTTTTTGGATTACTGGTGATAGTAGGATTATTGGTTATTTTTAATGTTGAAACGCAATACAAATTAGGCATACTATTAGCGCTTACTTCCGCTTTTTTATCTGCACTTTTTTCGGTCATCAACGGTAAATTTGCTAAACAATATCATCCTAATGTTATTACTATTTACGAATTGGGAGGTGGTTTATTCTTTTTGACCCTTTATCTTTTCTTTTCAGATAAATTAACGCCTGGCTTTTTCAATATATGCAGAAATGATTTCTTATGGTTGTTGATTTTATCATCCATTTGTACCGCTTATGCCTTTTCAGCTTCCGTAAAAGTGATGCAATTTCTTAGTCCTTATACAGTCATGTTAACCATCAATTTAGAACCTATTTACGGCACCATTCTGGCGGTAATTGTTTTTAATGAAAAAGAAAAAATGAGTTCGGAATTTTATATTGGAGCACTTATTATACTTTCAACTGTTATCATCAATGGCTTTTTCAAAAAAAAAGCAGTAAATTAGTTCACGCTCCTTGCAGCCAAAACTACTCAAAATGGGCCGCTGATAAATAAAAACACACACATTATCAAAAAATAAAAAAATATTTTGCAATCAACATTTGTTTCTGCTGCTTATTTATTAATAATCTTAAGGTTTAAATATCAAATTCAAGTAAATCCTGTTTTGTTATACAATAATAAATTTTTAATCATAAGTAAAAGTGTGTTGATTATTTTTCTATTTTTGCTACTGTAATCGAAAAAACTATTACAATTACTAAAAATCTGTTATACAATACTGAAGATAAAATAAATGTAAACAAAAAATAATGATAAAAAAAACACTACTTTTTTTAACCCTTCTTTTAGTTCAATTTGTTGGTGCACAAAACATAAACTTTCCTGATGCCAATTTTAAAAATGTACTACTGTTATCTAAAATAGATTACAACGATAGCAATTCCAACATTTTTATGGTTTACCCAAACATTGATTCAAACAATGATGGCGAGATATCTCAAGCCGAAGCTTTGTTAGTAAAAGGATTAAATCTTGGATATGCGCAATTAGACAATCTTTCTGGACTTGAATTTTTCACCAACTTAAAACGCCTAGAATCGTTGTATTTTAATGCAACAACTTTCGATTTTCCAACACTTACTAATTTAGAAGAAGTTTATTTGGGCAATGCAGTAACAGGACTTGGAAATATTACTGATTTTAATTTGTCAAGTAATGTCAATCTTAAAAAAGTAACTTGTAACGTAAATGTTCCATTAGTAAATTTGAATAATTTAATCAATTTAAAAAGTTTAACTTTGGTTGGCACCTTTACTGAAATCGATTTATCGGATGCAACCAACTTGTTAGAATTGTATTTAAAAGCACCGATAACAGAGTTAAATTTAAACAATAATAACAAATTGATGACACTAGTTGTCAGTAACTGTTCGCTTCAAAATCTTGATTTAAGCAATTGTCCTAATTTAGAAACGGTTTCAGCCAATGACAACCAATTAGCAACAATCGATTTTGGAACAATCAAGCATGTTAGAGTTTTAGATTTACAAAATAATTTATTGACCGCTATCGATGCCGACAATTTTTTTAATTTGTACATTTTTAACTGTAACAATAATTTATTAAATGAACTTTCAATAAAAAATGGAGTCATTGAATCAAATGGAAGTATTCAATTTTCGAGTAACCCAACACTTCAATCCATTTGTTGTGATGAAAATGAAATTGTTTACATTCAAAACCTTTGCAATATGTACGGTTATACTCCCACTATAAGTGCTTGTGGTTCATCGCAGGGCAAAGAAAATCCGATCACTATGTTTCCAAATCCAGTAAAAGATATGTTGCATTTGGACACAATGGATAAAATAAATAAAGTTGAGATTTTTGGTGCTAATGGTTTATTAATAATGACTTCAGATGCTATAGTTGATGTCATTGATATGCAATCGTTGCGAAGTGGAATTTACTTCTTGAAAGTCTATCGCGAGAATTTTGTTGATTATATGAAATTTATAAAAGTATAATTAAATTTAAATAAGTAAGTCATTTAGGAAACGAACAAATCGATTATTTTATTTTGAAAAATCGTACTAATCGTTCAATAAATTATTAAATCAAATAGCTTTCTATAATTATATAGGTTTTTATACTAATTCCTTTTAATTGTATGTTTTTTATCAGTAATCTAAAAATCTAGAAATCTAGAAATGATTTGATACTAATGGTTCGAAGTAGATATAACCATCATAAAACGCCAACAATTTACTCTTGGATTATTGATTATTGTTACGCTAATTCGTTTTTAAAATACTATTTTTTGATAACACTTCTATTAAACTAGGCAGTTTATATAAAATCAATAATAAACATTATCTTTTTTGTTGCATATATAGAATTAAATAGTAATTTTGCACCGTCTTATAAAGGATATAAGACATACATAAAAATCATTAAACCAATATTGGAATGTATTTAACTAAAGAAATTAAAGAAGAAATCTTCGCTAAACACGGAGAAAAAACTAACACAGGTAAAGCAGAAAGTCAAATTGCTTTGTTCACTTTCAGAATTTCGCACTTGACTGAGCACTTGAAAAAAAATCGTCACGATTACAATACAGAGCGTTCATTAGTTTTGTTAGTAGGTAAAAGAAGAGCATTACTAGATTATTTGAAGAAAACGGAAATCAATAGATACCGTGAAATTATCAAAGAATTGGGTATTAGAAAATAATCAATTACTAAAGAGGTGCGAGAGTGCCTCTTTTTGTTTTTAATAATAATTAAGTTCCCATGCTTCCATTTGGGAGTTGGAGGTTTAAAAAAGTTTGGTTTTTCATTGGAATACAACAACCTAGATTCTGAAAATAGTTCAGAATAAACAACACAACTATTCTGCTGACAGGCAGAAAACCAATGTAAAATTAAAAAGGAAAATTTATGATTCCACAATTATTTGTAGAAAGTATCGATTTAGGTGATGGAAGAAACATCACAATCGAGACAGGTCGTCTAGCGAAACAAGCCGATGGATCTGTAGTAGTAAGAATTGGCAAAACTGTAATCTTAGGAACAGTTGTATCAGCAAGAAAAGCAAGTCCAGGTATCGACTTTTTACCCCTTACGGTAGATTATCGTGAAAAATTTGCAGCAGCAGGTCGTTTTCCCGGAGGTTTCTTCAAAAGAGAAGCGCGTCCAAGCGATAGCGAAGTATTAACAATGCGATTGGTTGACCGTGTATTGCGTCCACTTTTCCCATCAGATTACCATGCAGAAGTTCAAGTGATGATTCAATTAATGTCTCATGACGAAGATGTAATGCCAGATGCACTTGCAGGATTAGCCGCTTCGGCAGCCTTAGCATTATCTGACATTCCATTTGAAACGTTGATTTCGGAAGCTAGAGTGGGAAGAATTGACGGTAAATTTATCATCAATCCAAGTCGTGCACAATTAGAATTATCTGATATCGACATGATGATTGGGGCTTCAACCGATTCTATCGCAATGGTAGAAGGAGAAATGAAAGAGATTTCAGAAGCAGAAATGGTAGAAGCTATCAAATTTGCGCATGAACACATTAAAGTACAAATCGCTGCACAAGAAAGATTAGCAACTGCTTTTGGAAAAAAAGAAGTTCGTACTTATGAAGGAGAAAGAGA
This sequence comes from Flavobacterium sp., assembly GCA_040402815.1. GTDB lineage: Bacteria > Bacteroidota > Bacteroidia > Flavobacteriales > Flavobacteriaceae > Flavobacterium. The sequence goes on along the minus strand of JBBALV010000002.1, from coordinate 119,598 downwards.
AGACGAAGCAATTTACGAAAAAGTAAAAGCAGCGTCCTACGATAAAATCTACGCGATTGCAAGTAAAGGTTCGGCTAAACACGAACGTTCGGCTGCATTTGACGAAGTAAAAGAAGAAGTAAAAGCATTGTTTACTGAAGAAGAATTAGCAGCTGATGGCGATTTAGTTTCTAAATATTTTAAGAAAGTTAATAAAGAAGCAGTTCGTAACGTTACTTTAGATTTAGGAACGCGTCTTGATGGGAGAAAAACTACAGAAATCAGAGACATCTGGTGTGAAGTTGATTATTTACCATCGGTTCACGGTTCGGCATTGTTTACACGAGGAGAAACTCAAGCTTTGGCGACAGCCACTTTAGGAACTTCTAGAGAAGCCAACCAAATTGATTCTCCGTCAGAACAAGGAGAAGAAAAATTCTATTTGCACTATAATTTCCCGCCATTTTCTACAGGAGAAGCTCGTCCGTTGAGAGGAACTTCAAGAAGAGAGGTTGGTCACGGAAACTTGGCACAACGCGCATTGAAAAACATGATTCCTGCAGATTGTCCTTATACTATTCGTGTGGTTTCTGAAGTGTTAGAATCGAACGGTTCGTCTTCAATGGCAACGGTTTGCGCTGGAACATTATCGTTAATGGATGCTGGAATTCAAATGATTCGTCCTGTTTCTGGAATTGCAATGGGATTGATTACCGACGGTGATCGTTTTGCTGTTTTATCCGATATTTTAGGAGATGAAGATCATTTAGGTGATATGGATTTCAAGGTTACTGGAACTTCAGAAGGTATCACCGCTTGTCAAATGGATATAAAAATTGACGGATTGAAATATGAAATCATGGAGCAAGCATTGGCTCAAGCGCGTGATGGTCGTTTACATATTTTGAACATCCTAACTAGTACTTTGGCGCAGCCAAAAGCAGATGTTAAACCTTATGCTCCAAAAATATTGATGCGCACAATTCCTGGAAACTTTATTGGTGCTTTGATTGGACCTGGTGGAAAAGTAATTCAAGAATTGCAAAAAGCAACCGGTTGTACTATCGTTATTAACGAAGAAAACGAAATGGGAATTGTAGAAATTTTAGGTACAGACCCAGATGGAATTGCAGCAGTTTTAGCTAAAATTGACTCCATCATTTTCAAACCACAAATGGGAGAAGCTTATGAAGTGAAAGTAATTAAAATGTTAGATTTTGGCGCCGTTGTAGAATATACAGAAGCTCCAGGAAACGAAGTTTTATTGCATGTTTCTGAATTGGCATGGGAACGTACTGAAAACGTTTCAGACGTTGTCAATATGGGCGATGTGTTTATGGTGAAATATTTAGGTATTGATCCAAAAACTAGAAAAGAAAAAGTGTCGAGAAAAGCACTTATGCCAAGACCTCCAAGAGACGAAAATGCTCCTGCTAGAGAAGATCGTGGACCACGTCCTGAAAGACGCGACGACAGAAAATAATTTTTTTTTAGATAACAAAAGAGCCCCAATTCATGAATTTGAGTTGGGGTTTTTGTTTTTTTACTACTAGTTTTTGATGCAATCTTTACGGCAGTTCGAAATATTTTCGATAGAAAATTGTTGTGAGAATACCAAAAATTTCATTAAAAACGGTTCTCGATTAGCTTCGCTCAATAGGCATAGCCTCGGGTCATTTTTGTTTCGTTTTCACTCCACAAAAAAAGAAAGTCAAATAAAACAATTTCAAGCAAGCTTGATCGTTTTATTTGGCTTTCTGAAAATTAACCCATCATAGCATAAACGACCCGAGTACCATCTTCTTTCTTACAAGTTGAAGATGCGTTTATATTTAATTGCTATACGAACTATTTTTTTTACTGATTAGGAACCGTTTATCGGTTGGTCAAGACCATGTTTTAGTTTTACCGTGGTAACTGATTTTAATTACCGCGGTAAGTGAAACAAGTTACCGCGGTAATTTGTGCAATTTACCGTGGTAAATTAATTTTTTGATCATTACGGAGCATTATCTTTCTCTTGATGAATTAAAAAAAACTCTTGAATGATAAATACTATGGCAATAACTATTAGCGCTATTGGAAAAACCAATCCTACAAATCCAAGTGTCCCTATGCTGTATTACCCTAAGGTCAACAAAATAGGGGAAGCAGATTTAGAATAACTATCAGCACAAATTGCTTATGGTTCTTCCTTAACGCAACCCGATTGTTATGCGGTTATTATCAGTTTGGTTGCTACAGTTTCTAAAGAATTAGCTGCGGGAAAAATAGTCCGACTTGGACAAAAAGGTGCGTTTCAAATTAGTTTAAAAAGAACCGCGAGAGAAACTTTCAAAGCGGTGTCTCCCAAAAATGTAAAAAGTGTTTCCATGACATTCAGACGAGGCAAGAAGTTCAAAGCCATGTTACAAGAATTAAAATTTATTAAGAAACCACTTTACTATAGTGCAAACATATATTAATGTTATTTAAAACAAAAATTATTCCCAAAACATCCTTAAAAAACTAAATTGCCGGGAGCATATCAGGAAGAACCTTTGTCAAAGCCTATAATCAGGCTTATTCCTGAACCACGGCGGGATCGCCTTCATCCTTCCCAATAAAGCTCCGCTTTGAAAAAAGAAATCCAAATAAAACAATTGCAAGCAAGCTTGATCGTTTTATTTGGATTTCTTTTAATTCGTGACCACGGCGGGATTTGAACCCGCACGCCCTTTCGAGCACCAGCCCCTCAAGCTGGCAAGTCTACCGTTTCTCCACGTGGCCTTAAAACAAAAAAGCATTCGATGATTCGAACGCTTTTTTTGTGACCTGGCTGGGGCTCGAACCCAGGACCCCATCATTAAAAGTGATGTGCTCTACCAACTGAGCTACCAAGTCATTGCTTGAATAAAAGTGTAAAATTGTGACCTGGCTGGGGCTCGAACCCAGGACCCCATCATTAAAAGTGATGTGCTCTACCAACTGAGCTACCAAGTCTTTAACATTTCTTCAATGCGGGTGCAAATATAAGGCGTTATTCTTTATCTATCAAAGCAATTTTATCATAAATTTGACTTTTTTTTGCAAATACATTTAATGTGTTAATTTTTAAGGTTTTATTATTATGAAAAAAATAATTTTAGTGGGTTATATGGGTAGTGGAAAGACCGCTATTGGAAAGATTTTGTCCCGAAAATTAAATATTAAAGCATTAGATTTAGATGAAATTATTGAGAATAAATGCAATGCTTCAATCACTGACATTTTTAAATATAAAGGAGAGCTCTATTTTAGAAATTTAGAACATGTCTGTTTTAAAGAATTAGTGTCTAATAATGAAGATATGATTTTAAGTTTAGGAGGTGGTACACCTGCTTATGCAAATAATCATGAATTATTAAACGGTGAAAACATCATTTCAATATACTTGAAATCATCGATTGATCTATTATTTCAAAAATTGAGAAATAATAAAAAGAAACGACCTATTATTGCAACAATGAGTGATGCTGAATTAAAAGAATTTATTGCAAAAAGTCTTTTTGAAAGAAGCTTCTATTACAATCAAGCCACATTTAAAATTGATATCGATACCAAATCAAAAGAAATGGTAGCCGAAGAAATTTGCCTAATTTTAAGTTAAAAAGGCTTCGCTCTTTTCGTTTTCAAAAACAACTTGAACATGTTCTTGTATAGAAGTTGATAATGAAATTCCTTTAAAATCTGCTTTAACAGGATACTTTTTATGATTTCGGTCAATAAGAACGGCTGTTTTGAATTTTTTTAATGGAACTTCCAGAAAATAGCGAACGGCATATATTAAAGTGGTTCCAGAATTTAGAACGTCATCAACAAGAACCAATCCTTTGTTTTCATATACTGCTTTAGGTATAGAAGTTCTAATTGTTGCAGTAGGATTTTGTTTGTCAATAAACACCTCACATAAAATTACGTTTACCTTTGCTATGTTTGTTAATTCAAACGCAATTTTTTTTGCAAAAATAAATCCGTTTGAAGTAATTCCGGCTATTACAATCTCTGGTTCATCTACAAATGTTTCGAATATTTGATAAGCAATACGTTTGATTTTATGATCAATTTCTTGGCTATTTAGAATGCTATTTTGGGTCATAATGTAATTTTTTAATCGGTTTCTGAAAGGTTAAAATCGGTACTATAATCTTCTAAATCTCTTCGGTCTTTTTTTGTTGGTCGTCCATCTCCTGTTTTTCTATAATGCTCTTTGGATAATTTTAGCAATTCTAAATGCTGAAATACTTCTACAGGTGTTTCGTCTTTTCGATAAATATCTACTAATTTAGCGCCCACACGACTGGGAGGGATGTCCAAAACAGTAATTATTTGCGTAATTTGGTCCTTTCTAAAAGTGATTTTGTCAGTAGCAAAAACCTCTTTTGAAGGTTTCACAACAGTACCATTTACTGTAATGTGATTTTTTTTACAGGCTTCGGTTACCATGTTTCTAGTCTTGTAATACCGAACACACCACAAATATTTGTCAATTCTCATAAGTTTTCTAAAAAGGACGTTAAATAGTAATCAAAAATAAATCAAAATTGTATCTTGCGCTCACAAAAATTACATAAAAAAAATGAACAAATTTAAGTTATATTTTATTTTAATTTTCACATCGGTTAGTTTATTTTCTTGTACTAAAGACTCCACTACCTCGATTATACCTCCAAGAGATTATGCTACCCAATATGGAGCAGATTTGGATTCTATTGAGGTCTATTTAAAAAACCATTATTTAACACAAGTAGTTGTTGATGGTCAACCGGATGTTATTTTTACAAAAATCCCGAGTGGGACTACAGATAAAGTCTCCATTTGGGACAATACCGAAATTCCGTTACAAAACAAAATTATTTATAGCGATAATAGAACCTCTCATTTTGTGAATGGTGTGGTCAGCGATACTCAAGCTTATAAAATGTATTATCTTATTGTAAATCCTGGTGGAGGAACAAAACCAACAACTATTGATTCTACTTATACTTCTTATAAAGGATGGACGCTCGATGATAATGAATTTGATAGTTCGAATACTCCTTTTTGGTCCACTTATCCGGGGTTAACAATCAATGAAACTTCATTAATTTCGGGCTACAGACAGTTTCTACCCGAACTAAAAACGGCTACAGGAGTTGCAACAGATGGTTCTGGAACCGTTACCTATCAAAATTCTGGTGTTGGTGTTGTTTTTATTCCGTCTGGATTGGGATATTATAATTTGACTCGAACATCAATTCCATCCTATTCGCCATTAGTTTTTAGAATACGATTGCACACGCTCAGAGAGCGAGATCATGATCGAGATGGTATTTTGTCTAAATACGAAGATGTTAATGGCGACGGTAATTATTATAATGATGATACCGATGGGGATAATACGCCTGATTATCTTGATGTAGATGACGATGGCGATTCTTATTTAACAAAATATGAAATTAGATATACCGACGCTGTCGGAGGATTCCATTATTATCCTTTCAATGGTGCTGGTGCAGATGATCTTTTGACTATTTATGTTGATGAAAGTAGGGGTATTCCAAGTCGAACCGGAACGGCACCAAATTATATTTATGATTATACTTCACCGAATCGATTGCGAGTGCATCTTGATAAAACAGCTCACCCCTAAGATATAGATTCTAGTCTTAATAGAAATAAGATGGAGTTTTAAAATGCCCAATTCGTAATTTATTCCGAATTGGGCATTTTTAATTTATTTAAAATAGGAAAATGTTTCGTTGTTTTCAATCTTTAATAAGGTAGCATATATTAACTTGATAACATTTTCTACATCGTCACGATGCACCATTTCAACAGTTGTGTGCATGTAGCGTAAAGGCAATGAAATCAATGCTGATGCAACGCCACCATTGCTATAAGCAAAAGCATCTGTATCCGTTCCAGTTACCCTCGATGAAGCCAAACGTTGAAAAGGAATTTCTTTTTCTATAGCAGTTTCTAAAATCAATTCTCTCAGGTTATTTTGAACGGCTGGAGCATACGTAATTACTGGACCTCTACCGATTTTGGTTTCGCCTTCAATTTTTTTATCGATCATAGGCGTCGTAGAATCGTGACAAACATCTGTAACGATAGCTACGTTTGGTTTGATGGTATGTGTAATCATTTCTGCGCCTCTTAAACCTACTTCTTCTTGAACAGAATTGGTTATATACAATCCAAAAGGTAATTTTATGTTATTTTCATATAACATTCTTGCTACTTCGGCTATCATAAAGCCACCCATTCTGTTGTCGATAGCGCGGCATACAAATTTGTTTTCGTTCAAAACCATAAATTCATCAGGGTAGGTTATTACGCAACCCACATGAACGCCCAAAGTTTCAACTTCCTCTTTTGTTGCACAACCACAGTCAATAAATAAATTATCTATTCTGGCTACTTCTTCTTTTCCGCGGTTACGAGTATGAATCGCTGGCCAACCAAAGATCCCTTTTACAATTCCTTTTTTGGTGTGGATGTTTACCCGTTTTGAAGGGGCAATTTGATGATCGGACCCCCCATTTCTAATGACATATATCAAGCCATCATCTGTAATATAATTCACATACCACGCAATTTCATCCGCATGACCCTCGATTACCACTTTGTAGGGCGCTTCTGGATTGATAATACCAACAACCGTTCCGTAAGTGTCAGTGATAAAAGTGTCCACGTATGGTTTTACATATTCCATCCAAAGTTTTTGACCTCCAGATTCAAAACCAGTTGGAGAAGCATTATTGAGGTAGTTTTCTAGGAAAGTAAGGGAATCGGGTTTCAAAATTGAATTTGTGCTCATAAAATTATTTTTTTGCTAAATTATAAATTTGGCACTACAGTTGCATACATATTGTATAATTTTGACAATTAAATTTAAAAAAAATGAAAGTAGTCCATTCGATACTAATAATAGCCTTGTTTTTTCTTTCTACATTGAAATCCTATTCGCAAGTGGACAATTCAGACGCCAAGAAAGATGCTTATTTGAATGAACAAACCGATAGTATTTTAGGGCCAGCAATTGAATTACAAGAAGTTATTATTGATAGGAGCAAAATAAAAGCAGATGAAGAAACCAAAAAACGCTTTTTGATTTTGCAAAGACGTGTTTATAAAGTCTATCCGTATGCAAAAGCGGGAGCCGAACGATTAACAATGCTTAACAAAGGCATGAAAATTTTAACCAATAATAGAGATAAAAAGAAATATTTTAAAATTGTAGAAAATTATTTAACCAATGAATTCGAATTGCAACTTAAAAATCTTTCCCGAAAAGACGGTCAAATATTAATAAAATTGATTCATCGACAAACTGGTAAAACAACTTACGAACTCATTCGGGATTTAAAAAGCGGTTGGAAGGCGTTTTGGTCCAACAATACCGCTAGTTTATTCGACCTGCATTTGAAAACAGAATATAGTCCAATTACTGAAAACGAAGATTATATGATAGAAACCATCTTGGTTCGAGCATTTCAAAATAACCGATTGATAAAACAAGATCCTGCCATTCCTATTCATTATGACGCTGTCGCCGAATATTGGAGAGAAAAGTTAAAAGCGACTAAAGTGAAATAATGTTTGATAGAGAGGGCTGTCTACAATGACAGTCTTTTTTTTGGAATAATCCAAATTTGTTAATTAAAACCCAACTTGCTACACTTCACGGATTTTCTTTTAATATGCAAAACCCGCACTATTCCAAAAGGGCAATAAAATCGTCTTCTGATAGTATTGGCACATTTAGTTTACTGGCTTTTTCCAGTTTCGCAGGTCCCATGTTTTCTCCCGCAATTACATAATCGGTTTTGGCAGAAATGGAACTACCATTTTTTCCGCCATTATCTTCTATTGCTTTCTTTAAATCATCACGAGAAAATTTGGAGAAAACACCGGAGACAACGAAAGTTTTTCCAGCAAGTTTTTCTGTAGCATCGGGATTGATGCGCTCTATAATTTCAAATTGAACGCCCTGATTTTTTAAGCGTTCAATGATGGTTCTATTTTCTTCATTTTCAAAAAACTCAATTACACTTTGTGCGATTCTTTCACCAATTTCATCAACCAAAATCAAATCCATCAGACTTGCATCGGCTAATGCTGCTATGTTTTTGTAATGTTTTGCCAATTTTTTAGCCACGGTTTCGCCCACAAATCGAATACCTAAAGCAAACAATACGTTTTCAAAAGGAATGTTTTTAGATTGCTGCACCCCATTTACTAAATTTTCAGCCGATTTTTGTGCCATTCGTTCTAATGGTAAAATTTGCTCTACGGTCAATTCATACAAATCAGCATAGTTGTGCACTAATTTATTGTTGTACAATAAGGCTACCGTTTCACCTCCCAAACCTTCAATGTCCATAGCTTTTCTAGAAATAAAATGCTGAATTCGACCAATAATTTGTGGCGGACATCCATAGAAATTGGGACAATAATGATTGGCTTCACCCTCTGTTCTGACTAATGCGGTATGGCATTCCGGACAATGGGTGATGTAGAGTGTAGGAATAGTGTTTGCAGGACGTTGCGCTACATTAACCGCAATAATTTTAGGTATAATTTCGCCTCCTTTTTCTACAAAAACAGTATCATTAATCCGAATATCAAGTTTTTCTATTTGGTCGGCATTGTGCAACGAAGCCCGTTTTACAACGGTTCCTGCTAATTGCACCGGTTCTAAATTGGCCACAGGAGTTATTGCTCCCGTTCGCCCTACTTGATATGAAATAGAATGCAATCGCGTCGAAACTTGTTCTGATTTGAATTTATAGGCAATGGCCCAACGTGGCGATTTGGCGGTATAGCCCAACTCTTCTTGATGTTGAAACGCATTTACTTTTATAACCACACCATCGGTTTCATAAGGCAATTGATGGCGGTGCTTGTCCCAATAGGCTATAAACTCAAAAACTTCTTCTAAATTTTGAGCCAATTTGGCTTCGACTGGCGCTTTGAAACCCCATTTTCTAGCAGTGGCTAAACCCTCGAATTGACTTTGAAACGGAAGATTTGAACCTATTAAAAAATACAACAAACAGTCCAAAGGTCGTTTGGCTACTTCGGTGCTGTCTTGCAATTTTAAACTTCCTGATGCCGTATTTCTTGGATTGGAGTAGGGGGCTTCGCCAATTTCAATGAGTTCTTGATTCATTTTTTCAAAACCAGCAAAAGGGAGAATGATTTCGCCGCGAATATCAAATTTTTCAGGAAAATCAGTCCCGCTTAAAGCCAAAGGAATGGACTTAATGGTTTTTATATTATTGGTAACATCATCGCCTTGAAATCCGTCTCCACGAGTAACGGCGCGTTTTAATTTACCATTTTCGTACGTTATAGAAATGGAGGCACCATCATATTTAAGCTCGCAAGTATATTGCATTGGCACTTCGCCTAGTACTTTTTGAATGCGCTTTTCCCAGTCTAAAATATCTTCTTTGGAATAGGAATTATCCAACGAATACATTCTGTAATCGTGCGTTACGGTTTGGAAATTTTTAGTTATCGTTCCTCCAACGCGCTGTGTTGGCGAATTTTCATCAAAAAACTCAGGATGTTTTGCTTCTAAATCTTGAAGCGTTTTTAGTTTTGTATCAAAATCAAAATCGGAAATGGTGGGTTTGTCTAAAACGTAATAATTATGATTGTAATGATGGAGTTCTTCGCGTAAAGTATTGATGGTTTGTTGGATGTCCATAAGCAAGGTTAGTTTAGCATTGTCTGTTAAAACAATATGAAGCATTATTTTCTGTGTTTTCGGGCTAACAATTCTTCTTTAACTACATCGAAATCCGTATATTTTCCTTGACTGTATTGCTCTTGACTTTCTTCAACTGTGCTTTTAACTTCATCGCGAAGTTCAGTTACATAATTGCTATCATCAAAAGAAATAGTTGCTTTTAAAGCCACCGCAATTTCAATTGAAAGACTTTTATATTGTTCGCTAGTTTCAATAACTACTTTCATCAGAATTTAATTTAAGCAAATATACTATTTTTTGGAAATGTATGGTTACAAGTATAAACACAAACCAATCTTGCTTTACCAGGTTACTAAATTGAAATTAATACCCTATTTTTTGAACCCGTTTTTAGTATCTAAATATTTACTACATTTAACCTACATTAATACTACTTTCTTCTAAATCAATCAAGTACAATTCTAATCTTTAATCTTATCACAATAAGGCTATATGCCGTAGATGAAAATCTTTAGTCCTGCTTCGGTGGGACTTTTTTTGTTTCAATATTTTAGTACAATTCTAGTTTAGAAAGTAACTTTTCTGTTGAAATGAGTAACATTTTAAAAATAATTCCGAATTAAAATTTATAAAACCGGACAATCTATTATTTTTGCGGTATGGCAAGAAAAATTACAGACAAAATTGTTTTCGATCATATAAAAGTCCTTGATGCTGGTGCAAAAGGCGTTTCGGTGGCAAAAGCACCCGATGGTAAGGTGATATTTATTCCCAATGTGGTTCCGGGAGATGTAGTAGATGTGCAAACATTCAAGAAGCGTAAGGCCTATTACGAAGGAAAAGCAGTGCGTTTTCACGAATATTCGGAGCATAGAATAGAACCAATTTGTGAACATTTTGGCGTTTGTGGGGGTTGTAAGTGGCAAAACATGAAATACGAGCAACAACTTTACTACAAACAAAATGAAGTAAGAAACCATTTGCAACGCATCGGCAAAATTGAACTTCCAGAATTTGAATCGATATTAGGTTCTGAAAAGCAATTTTTTTACCGAAATAAAATGGAGTTTGGTTTTTCAAATGCCCGTTGGTTGACTGAAAAAGAAATTGACAGCACCGATGATTTGGGTAATAAAAACGCATTGGGCTTTCATATTCCGAAAATGTGGGATAAGATTTTAGACATTACAAAATGTCATTTACAAGAAGACCCTTCAAATGCTATCCGAAATGAAATCAGAGCTTTTGCAATTGCCAATGATTTGACCTTTTTTAACCCTCGTAATCACGAAGGTTTCTTGCGCACATTAATGATTCGAACCGCTTCGACTGGAGAAATTATGGTTTTGATTCAATTTTTTGAAGAGCAAAAACAAAATCGGGAAGTATTATTGCATTTTCTTGCAGATCGTTTTCCTGAAATTACTTCGCTTCAATATGTAATCAATGGAAAACCCAATGATACGATTTATGACCAAAAAGTAATTCTTTTTAAAGGTCGTGACTATATTTTAGAAGAAATGGAAGGATTAAAATTCAGCATTAATGCCAAGTCTTTCTATCAAACCAATTCGAGTCAAGCGTTTGAATTATACAAAATTACCAGAGATTTTGCTGCATTAACGGGCAATGAAGTGGTATATGATTTATATACTGGAACTGGAACTATTGCACAATTTGTTTCTAAAAATGCCAAGAAAGTGATTGGTGTCGAAGCAGTGCCTGAAGCCATTTCTGATGCAAAAGAGAATGCGAAACGCAACGAAATTACCAATTGTGAGTTTTTTGTAGGCGATATGAAAGTGGTTTTCAATGAACAGTTTATTGCACAACACGGCAAACCGGATGTGATTATTACAGATCCCCCACGAGACGGAATGCACGCAGCTGTAATTGAACAAATTATGAAAATTGCTCCAGACAGAATTGTTTATGTGAGCTGTAACTCGGCTACTCAAGCTAGAGATTTGACTTTAATGGACGAAAAATACAAAGTAACCCGAGTGCGCCCCGTAGATATGTTTCCACAGACGCATCATGTTGAAAATGTAGTGCTTTTGGAAAAAAGATAACCAATTTTATATGCAATTATAAATGAAAAAAATACCCTCAATACTAGTATTAATCCCTTTATTTCTTTCTTTATCCAGTTGTGAAAAAGACGATATTTGCGATCCCGGTACATCGACAACGCCACGACTTGTAATTGAATTTTATGATTATGCCAATCAAGCAACTACAAGAACTGTTAGCAATTTAAAAGTGATTGGTGAAGGTGGTAATCCGCTTGGCATTGTTTTTAATACTGCTACAAATGACACTAAATATTTAGCGAATACTTCTAAAATTTCCATTCCGTTGCAAAACATCGCTCCCTCATCGAGTGCTGATTTTTCTAAATTTACTTTTATTTTGAATGCTACTAGTACTACAACTATAGCAACAGACTCAATAAAATTCAATTACAGTCACAACGATGTATATATTTCAAGAGCCTGCGGATTTAAAACAGTATTTAACTTAAAAGGCACAACTGATAAATCGTATATTTTAAACAACAATCCCAATCAAACTTCTGGAAATTGGATTCGTAAAATTGACGTTATACAACCTAATGTAAGCAATGAAAATGAAACACATGTCAAAATATATTTTTAGTCCCTTTTTGCTGTTGTGTTTTGTTGTTCTATCTCACTCACAAGAAAAAAAACTGGATTCTATTAAAACGCCAGCGCGAACAGAACGTTATGGGTTGCGTGTCGGTGCCGATTTATTCAAATTCTCTCGTTCTTTTTACGACAAAAACTACAAAGGTCTAGAGCTTGTTGGCGATTATCGGTTGACTCGAAAATATTATTTAGCGGGTGAAATTGGAAACGAAAACAAAACCACCGAAGATACCCAAGTGAATTTCACTACAAAAGGTTCTTATTTTAGAGTGGGATTTGATTATAATGCGCACGAAAATTGGCTTAACCTAGAAAACATGATTTATGTTGGCATGCGCTACGGAATCAGTACGTTTAGCCAAGAATTAAACGCTTATAAAGTCTATAATCCACATCCCTATTTTGGTGAAATGCCCCCAATACTATCGGGCGAAAAATACGACGGTTTGTCAGCACAATGGATTGAAGTTGCCCTTGGATTAAAAACAAAGGTTTTCGATAATGTCTTTGTTGGCTTTAGTCTTCGATTGAACAAATTGGTGTCGAATAAAAAACCTGAAAATTTTGATAACCTATACATTCCCGGTTTCAATAAAACGTATGATGGTACTTTTGGAATTGGATTTAACTATAGTGTTTCTTATTTTATTCCGATCTACAAAAAGAAAATTGCACCTAAAAAAACTGCAAAAACACCGGTAAAAAAATAGTTTTTTTGGATATATAAAATTCCACAAATGCAATAGGATATGAATTACAACGATTGTAATAGTAGTTCACTAAAGCTCGAGTCACGGTACTATTTTTTAAATTGATTTCCACTTTCGAAATATATTTAGAGCAACTCGTCTCTAATTATTTCAACCATAACTCCCTGTATTTTTTATTTTTGTCATAATCAGTTGCTTGTTTTTCAATATTAAAATAACGATTTCCTCGAGGATCATTTCCTACACCAGCCAAGTAGGCCCAATTGCCCCAATTGCTGCAAACATCATAATCAATAAGTTGTTGCTCGAAATAGGCTGCGCCATACCGCCAATCTATTTTTAAATCGTTACATAAGTAACTTGCCACATTTTGCCTTCCTCTGTTGCTCATGAATCCAGTTAGCTGCAACTCCCTCATGTTAGCATCTACAAAATCTACTCCGGTTTTACCTTCTATCCATTGTTGAAGTAGTATTTTTTTATGTTTATTTACAACGGGTTCTTTTGCTTTTATTCCAGCTTGAAGAAAGAATTTCACCGTGTATTTTTTCATCATAAATCTAAAATAATCACGCCATAATAATTCAAAAACCAACCAATATGTGGAATCATTAGCACCCAATTGCAGTTCATATTTTTTTAATTCTTGATAAATAAACCGAGGAGAAATGCAACCTAGAGCCAACCAAGCTGAGAATTTTGATGAATAATCAGCGCCTATCAATCCGTTTCTGGTTTCTTTATACTGAGAAATGCTTTGAGACTCAAAAAAGTAATAATTCAGTCTGTTAATGGCAGCAGTTTCTCCACCTGTAAAGCGGATAGCAGCCTTTTTATCTATAGGTATAAATTCTAAATTTAAGGTTTCTAATAAAGGCAAATCAATAGCTGCAATTTTTGGTGAATTAATTTGATTTGGTTTTTCAAAGCGGGTTCTAATAATAGCTTCTTTCTCCGTTTTTTTTCTGAAATTTGTAAATACGTCGGGTATGTCTTTAATTGAAAATGGCAAATCTTCAGCGTGATACAAGGTGCTAGTGCTAAAGGTTTGAAATTCGCATTTTAGTTTAAATAATTCCGTTCGAACCAAAGTTTCCGTTTCTTTTTCTTCATAAGACACTTCTTTTTTGGCAAATACTTTGGTTGCTTTGTAATATTGCACCAACTGTGGAATGGCTTCCTCTGGTTTCCCTTTAACAATAACTAATCCTGAACCAAGTGCTCTTAGATTTGCATCCAAGTCCATAAGTGATTCCAATAAAAATTGGGTTCTAAAACTGCCTGTTTTTTGGAAACCAAATTCAGTTGTAACATAATGAGAATCGTCAAAACAATATATTGGAACAATTGCATCACTCTGCGTAATTGCTTTTATAAGGGTTTCATTATCGTGTAAGCGCAAATCGGTTTTGAACCAAATTAGGGATGTTTTCATAACATTTTTTTTAGAGCAGCTATCTTAGATACTATTGAATAATCAATTAAAATCTTTAAAATTGTTGTGTTTATTACAAATCATTTATATTTTTCAAATAATAATCGGCTTGTTCTAATAATGCCGTTTTATTTTCGGGTTTCATTTTTCGCCACACATTGTACATCATTCCAATTCGTGGATTTTTGCTCAATTGGGCTTCATTTTTATCGTAAAAGTTCCAATACAAACTATTGAAAGGGCATGCTTTATCCCCGGTTTTCACTTCTTTTTTATAAAAACAACTTCCACAATAATGACTCATTTTATCAATATAAGCTGCTGAACTGACATACGGCTTTGTTCCAACAATTCCTCCATCGGCAAACTGGCTCATGCCCCGTGTGTTAATGATTTCGACCCATTCGATAGCATCAATGTAAATTCCCAAATACCAAGCATCTACTTCATCAGGATGTATTCCAGCCAAAAGCGCAAAATTTCCAGTAACCATTAAGCGTTGAATGTGATGTGCATAAGCAAAATTCAAGGATTGATTGATAGCGTCTTTCAGGCAATTCATTTTGGTTTTTCCAGTCCAATACCATTCGGGTAATTTTTCTTGATTGTTGAAAAAATTCATCGTGGCATAATCAGGCATTTTGTTCCAATAAATACCGCGCATGTATTCCCTCCAGCCAATGATTTGTCTAACAAAACCTTCTAATTGATTGTAAGCGATTTCCTTAGGACGATTTTCCCATTCTTGAATGGCTCTTTGAATAACTTCCAAAGGGGAAATTAATTTGATATTCATCGAAAAAGAAATACGGGAATGGTATAATGACCATTCGTTCGGGGTCATTGCATCCTGATAACTTCCGAAAAGCGATAAACATTCTTTTGCAAAAAAGTCTAATAATTCTAAAGATTGGGTTCTGTTGGTTGGCCAAATGAAATTTTTATCATCAATACTTCCAATGGTCTTAATGTCAGTTTTGTGGATTTCCGAAACGATTTCTGACACATCAGTATGAAATACCAATGGCGGAGTCGGTTTGTGATTTTTGGGTAATTTTTTTCTGTTTTCCCCGTCATAATTCCACTTTCCAGTTAAAGGTCTATCACCTTGCATTAAAATATCATGCTTTTTACGCATTCGATGATAGAAACTCTCCATGAGAAACGTTTTTTTACCTTCGAAAAAATCGCTCAATTCATTTCGAGTACTCATAAAATGTTCTGAATCGATTACAGCAGTAGCAATGGAAAGCGTTTCACAAAAGTGTTTCATCAATTCGTCTAATCGGTATTCGTCGGGTAATTGATATTCGAAATTTGTAAATTTTTCTTTTTCGATTAAAAAAGCAAGGTTTTTATCAAAGGATTGTAAGTTGTTAGCATCATTCAAATAAAAATAAATTACGTTATGATTTGTCTCTTTTAGTGCTTTAGCAAAATTTTGCATAGCCGAAAAAAAGCCAACTATTTTTTGAATATGATGTGTAGCATAATCCGTTTCAGAACGAATTTCCATCATTACATAAGTAACGGAATCATCATTTGTTTTAAACCAAGAATGATTTATATTTAATTGATCTCCAAGAAGTAATCGTAATGTTTTTGACATTTTATGTTTTTTTGCCTTAGATTTAAAAGATATAAGAATTAAAAAATACCTGAAATCTGGACGATTCTATTTATTCATTCTGCATTTATCGCTACAATATTTCACTTCGTCCCAAACTTTCTCCCATTTTTTTCGCCAAGCGAAAGGTTTTTGGCAAACGATGCAAATTTTGGAGGGCAAATTTTGTTTTTTAACGCCTTTCATAATACTATTCTCAACCCCCTCTAAAAAGGAGCGGCTTTTTTAAAAAATTAATTTATTTTATTTTATTTCTTTTCCATTCTATGCCAACCGCAGAACCATCGGCAATGAATACGGCTGCGGGTTTTATTTGGTTCAATATTGAAAATGATTTTCCGTACATCGCCTCAAAATCACAATTAATTTCAGAATCAACAACGTCACTAATCTTCCAACTCGGATGTTGCAATTTGTATTCCTCCGTTTTATTTTCGTCAATTTTGGTATAACCATAATAATGCTCGTAGATAAAACTTTCTAATGAATTTGGCTTCATTTTCTGTGATGCTATGGATGAGGTTACTTCAATTGAATTCCATTTTTGGTTTATTAACCATTCAAAATTCACTTTTTTTATTCTATTTTCTGTGACAATTTTGTGTTTTGTTGGTACTACTGTATAATTTTCATTGTATAATTTATTGGCTACCCAAGCCACAATTGGGTATGGAATAGTTTCATTTATAAAAACTACTCCACGTTTTATTATATTATTTTCCTCGATTCGTTTTACATAAAAGCGCAAATTGATTTCTTCAAAATTTCCAAAAAACGGAATTGGAACGTTAAATAATTTTGTGTTTTTGAACATAAACCCAACCAGACTTATATAGCATCTTCCGTCAAATAAATCCAACTCAACTCCTTTTGGTATAAATGGGAGTAGAATTTCGGGGTCAATTTCATAATTGACCATAATGATATTTTCCCATTTTGCTTTTAAGAATAGTGCCATTTTTAGGTTAATTTTTTGGATGTAACTTTCTTTGAATTTGGATTACTCACGTGTTTTTGTAAAATTCGTTTCCCTTCTTGTTTAACTTCCTCTTTTTTGCGAAAACTCCAAACAATATCGCTTGCATATTTTCTCGTTTCTTCAATGTTGACAATTGGATTGGGATAATCTTTACCAATTTGGCAATTATAAAATTGTTGCTCCATTTCATTCATTTTCCAGGGTTCATGAATCAACGAAAGCGGTATTTCTGCTAATTCTGGAATCCATTTTTTGATAAAAACACCTTCAGAATCGTGTTCTTCGGAGTTTTTGATGGGATTGTAAATTCGAATCGTATTAATTCCGGTAGTTCCGGATTGCATCTGAATTTGAGGATAATGAATGCCGGGTTCGTAATCCAAAAACTGTCGTGCAAGAAAATGCAACTCCCGCCAATCTTGCCATAAATTGAAAGTAAAAAACGAAACGACCATCGCTCGCATTCGAAAATTAATATAACCGGTTGCTACTAAGCATCGCATACAAGCATCAACTATAGGAACCCCTGTTTTACCTTCTTGCCAAGCTTTAATATAAGTTTCATTTTTGGGCTTTATTAAACTATCATAGGCGCGGTTGGCATTTTCAAATTCCATTTCGCATTCGTCTTCAAATTTTTGCATAAAATGACAGTGCCAATGCAGTCGGGATACAAAGTTTAAAATAGCTCTTTTATTTTTAGAAGTTTCATAAAACTGATTGGTGTATTGATAAATCATTCGCATACTGATATTTCCATAAGC
Organism: Flavobacterium sp.; assembly: GCA_040402815.1. Classification (GTDB taxonomy): domain Bacteria; phylum Bacteroidota; class Bacteroidia; order Flavobacteriales; family Flavobacteriaceae; genus Flavobacterium. Next base: position 101,711 of record JBBALV010000002.1, on the reverse strand, counting down.
CAAATAAGGGGATAATCGACTACAGCCTTTTCTACTCAAAGCGGGTTTTGAAATGTGTTTGCTGTAATTGACATAGCGTTCTTTAACAAAACTGTCTAAATAACGCCAAGCCCAATATTCGCCGCCTTGTTGGAAGTTTTCATTGCGAGTAGTAATTGCTTTTGGTAATTCTTTTCCTTTTAAATTGGTATAAAAAGCGTGATCTAAATTTTCGACAATTACTGCCTTTAAGTCAATCATTTTTGGAGCGTCTCGCATTACATCTTCCCAGCGTTTGTCCCAGTTTTGTCTTGATTTTAATTTTCGGATGACACCGTGCATTTGAAATTCTTTCCAAAAAATGTTGTTTTCTTTAAAAAAATGCTGCATTGTTGTATCTCTGTCAAAACTGATTTTGTTACCAATTTCTTGGTGCGAAAAAACAGTTTTTACGTGATATTGTTGTATTATCTCTTCAAAAACAGTTGCTACTTCTTGATGGAAAAAGTAAATCTTAGCTGCAATAGGATTCAATTTTGATTGCATTTCTTGAATTGATTCATATATAAATCGCCAATGCCGTACATCTGCATCATCATAATTCATGAGCGATGGTTCAAAAAAATACAACAATAAAATCGGAATATTTTCCTGAATAGCACTAAAAAGTGGTTCGTGATCTGTAAAACGTAAATCCCGTTTGAACCAAACAATATTTATAGTTTTTTTATTCAATTGTGAAGTATCGACGTAATTGTTTTGTCTGGTTTTGCGTAACTCAATCGATCCAATTGAACCGTTTTGTGGTAGCTATCTAGACCCGAACAAGTGATAGTGTTGGCTTTTTCTAAATCGACAAAACCGTCTTCATGCAAGCAATTTTCGGGTATAAAAATTTCCATAATTTCTCCAATTACCAAAGTAGTATTGTTTAAAGCAATATCAATTTTCTCTCGAAATACAATTCCTAATTGAATGTTACTTTCGGCTACAAAAGGAGCAAAAAAGTCATTTTTGTATTCGGTGTTTAAACCTGTGGCGTCAAATTCTGATCTATTTTTATCATAACGAGCCGATGTTTGGTGTGCTTGCTGATAAATCGCTTCATTGATATGGTTAATGGTATAAAAACCTGTGTCAAGAATGTTGTTGTATGTATTGCGTTCTGGTGGTGTTGGTCGAAAAATCAAACCAATCAAAGGCGGATGCGCTCCCACATGAAATAGCGAACTGAAAATGGCTAAATTTGTATTTCCTTCGGAATCAGAAGTGCCAATTAAAGCGGCACTTTTAAAGCCACCTAAGCTGTTGATTAAGTGAACTCTATTTTGCTTTTCCATTTCACTTATTGCTTCTGAGGAGAAGTATTTTATCTTTTTTTCAACCTTGTTATTAGTATTCAATTGCAATCCATTTTTTATCACTGTTCAGTTTAAATGTCCCGATGTGTTCTTTATTCCATTCGTTTGGACCTATTAAAGATAGAAAATTATTTCCATCTTCACCGCTATACAAATGGTAAATTTCACCAATTACAGGTTCAAAAGGAAATTTAGCACTATAAACTAATTCGTTCCATTCGTATTCTTTCATTAAGTTTTCATATTGAATTTTCAGCTCGTTGAACTTATTTTCAAATACTTTATTGACACTGCTAATACCTCTACTTTTCCAGGAAACCACATCGTCTATTCGAATAACGGGTGCGCCAACATTGGTAGAATAGGGAAGTATACTGGCATTATATCCTTTCTTATCTGAATATACTACATTGTCTGCTCGTTCTTTTTCCATTACATTTATTACATTATCGTTTCGATATTTTATTGTTTGAAATCCCACGTTGTCTGTTGCATTTGAATCGGTCAATATCTTCTATACGTTTGGCAACATGTTTCGTTTTACAGTTCTCCACCCGTTCACGCCAAAGTTTGTAGCTGCTAAATTTCAATTCTTTTTTCATCAAAGCTTTTACTTCGGCTTCAGACAATCCGAATTGAAATTTTATGGCATCAAAGGGTGTTCGGTCTTCCCAAGCCATTTCAATAATTCTATCCAATTGAATATCGGATAAATTCTCGTTCTCGATACTTGCTATAATAGGTTTCAAAATATAATGTTTAATCTTTTGATTTAAAAAGTAAACAAAATTACATATTTAATATCAAATACGTGTAACAAATGGCAATAACATTTTTAAAATTCAATTTACAATAAACACTAAAATAACATGATTTTATTTTCATAAGTTTAGACACTATTTTCTATTTCAAAAACAATGTCATTTGAAATAGTTGGACAAAATGAAATTGTTCTTACTATTTCATTTTTAGTTACTTTTGCAAAAATAAAATTAAATCCGTTATGATCAATCAAGAGGCAATTGTAGCATTAGCGACACCATCAGGAGCTGGCGCCATTGCCGTTATTCGCGTTTCTGGTACAAATGCCATTGCCATTGGAAATTCTGTTTTTCGATCGGTCAAAGGAAAAGACATGACCAAACAAAAATCGCACACACTGCATTTAGGTCATATTGTTGATGACACCAAAACCTTAGATCAAGTTTTATTGTCTGTTTTTAAAGGACCTAACTCTTATACTGGCGAAGATACGATTGAAATTTCGTGTCACGGTTCGAGTTATATCCAACAACAAATCATACAGTTATTGATTAGAAGCGGTTGTCGTATGGCGAATGCGGGCGAATTTACGCTGCGTTCTTTCTTGAACGGAAAAATGGATTTATCACAAGCGGAAGCCGTTGCCGATTTGATTGCTTCTGATAACGAAGCCAGTCACCAAATTGCGATGCAACAAATGCGGGGTGGTTTTTCTAATGAAATTGCGCAACTGCGTCAGGAATTATTGAACTTTGCTTCGTTGATTGAACTCGAATTGGATTTTGCGGAAGAAGATGTGGCTTTTGCCGATAGAACGCAGTTTCGGGAATTATTGAACCGAATCGAATTTGTATTGAAACGATTAATTGATAGTTTTGCGATTGGCAACGTGATTAAAAACGGTATTCCTGTTGCGATTGTGGGTGAGCCAAATGTGGGGAAATCAACGCTTTTGAATGCCCTTTTAAATGAAGAACGCGCCATCGTTTCTGAAATAGCAGGCACTACACGCGACACCATCGAAGACGAATTGGTGATTGGCGGTATTGGTTTTAGGTTCATCGACACGGCTGGGATCCGCACCACCGACGATGTGATTGAAGGTTTGGGCATCAAGAAGACGTTTGAGAAGATCGAACAGGCGCAGGTGGTTTTATTATTGGTTGATGGTTATCGGTTGATGGTTGATGGATTAGCAGTTGTTAAAATTGACATTGAAAAAATACGCAATCAGTATCCACTAAAACCAATCGTAGTCATTATCAACAAACAAGATTTAATTCCGACAGAAAACCATACCGTTATCTCCCAAGAACTGACAACCGATAACCATCAACCTACAACCTTATTCATTTCCGCCAAAAACAAAATCGGTATCGACCAACTCAAAGACACCTTACTTTCGTTTGTGAATACCGGTGCTTTGCGCAACAACGAAACGATTGTAACGAATACAAGGCATTACGATTCTTTATTGAAGGCGTTGGACGAAATTCAGAAAGTGAAGTTTGGTTTAGAGACTAATTTGTCTAGTGACCTTATGGCATTAGACATTCGAGAAGCCCTGTATAATTTTGGACTTATCACCGGGGAAGTCACCAATGACGAGTTGTTGGGGAATATTTTTGCTAATTTTTGTATCGGGAAATAGTTTAAAAAAATTGCGCCATTCGGCAAACAAAGTTACTCCTAAAACTTTTCGAAAATAAATTACTAAGAAGCAGTAATCCCATATTTTAAAGGGATTTTTTGTTTTTTTAATATCACTACGAACTATCAATTTATTAAAATACACTCACCAAAACACGACAAAAGAAATTTTTTGTTAAAAACTAAGTCCGATTGTGAATAAGTTTGGCTTTTTATAATCAATAAGAGGTTTTATCTTTGTAATTGTCAGTTAGATAGTGTTTATCATTATACTAAGACAAACTATTTTATTGTTTAATTTAATACGCAAAAGAAATGGCGATTAAATTTAAAACGCAGTCAAGAAAGAATCCTCAGGACATGACTGCACCTGAGAAATTTTATGCCGCTGCAATAAGCAACGGCGAAACTGATATGGAAGCACTCGCTGAGATGATTGCCTATCAGAGTACATTAACAGATACTGACTGTTATGCGGTATTGAGATCGTTGGAACACAACATCATCAATGAGCTGAAGCAAGGCAGAATCGTTAAATTAGGAAGCTTGGGTAATTTCCAGGTAAGTATTAGTTCATCAGGACGAGTTACCCCAGAAGAGGTAAGCGCTACCGACGTAACTAAAAGCAGAATTCTATTCCGACCTGGAAAAAAATTACGCTATTTACTTGGTAATTTAAATTACCTGAAAGCAAGCTAGTAACCCGCCACATCTTTAGGGTCAGATTTAGATGTACGAAAGCCTCGAGTGTTCCCGCACTCGAGGTTTTTTTTGCCAATTTGTTACGAAAATTTTCGTCAATTCGTCCCGACGAAACTTTTGATTCGTCCTGATGAACCAAAAAACTCGTCCTGACCAGCTAATTGAAAGTTCAGGACGTATTGAAAATTACTTCAAAAGAGAAAAAATTAAACTAAGGAATGCTATTTTTTGAGAAATAGTAACAAAAAAAAGAAATTTAATTGGACTTTTTAGCCTAAAAACGACTAATTTTTGGCTACTCTTAGCACATTTTTGACATAAAAAAAGCTCAAAAAAAGCAGCTAGTAACCCGTCTTTTTGAGCAAATTTAAACGTTCGAAAGCCTCGAATAGTTCCCGCTATTCGTTTCGAAAGTGTAAATATAACAATTAAACTTTTACGGCAAAATAGTGTACGATAATTTTATAAAAAAATATTCACATCGCTGTAGTACTGTTTTCTTGTTTTGAAAATTTTTTAGGTAGAAGAAAGCTGTTCGAGAGAACGGCTTTTTTTTGTGGGGTTTGGGGTAGGATTTATTTTGTAAATGTTAATTTGGTAAATAAAAAAAATTGTTAAAATGATTTATTTTTAGTACGTTTGAAAACATATACCTCAACAAAACAAAGCATGTCTAAATCTACTGTAAAAGCCGATATTAATTTTGAACAAGAACTTTGGAAAGCTGCTAACGAATTGCGTGGCGCCGTGGCAGAGAATCAATACAAAGACTATGTCTTGCCGATGATTTTCTTGAAGCACATGTCAGAGCGTTTTGAGATGCGCAAGGCGGAATTAGGACATTTAGTGCAAGATAAAACCTCTAGTTATTATACTACCGATGAAGCCGAGATTAATTATGTATTGGACGATGCTGATGAATATTTGTCTAAAAACGTGTACATTATCCCGAAAGAAGCGACTTGGGAATATTTGAAAGCCAATGCCGAACAAGACAATATTAAAGTGATTGTAGATGATGCTTTTGATACTTTAGATGCTACACTAGCGAAGTTTAGACCCGATTTAAAAGGCATCTTGCCTCGTATTTTTGTAAAAAGTCAATTGACGGCTCGACAAGTAGGTGGTTTGATTAACTTACTTTCTAACCCAAAACTCTCTCAAAAAGAAAACCCTGAAAGCGATATTTTGGGGCGTGTGTATGAATATTATATTGGCAAATTTGCGCTTGCCGAAGGTTCTGGTGCTGGGCAATTTTTTACACCTGGCAGCATAGTGCGCTTGATGGTAGAAATGATTGAACCTTATGAAGGAAAAATCTTTGATGCCGCTTGTGGCTCAGGGGGTATGTTTGTGCAATCGTTGAAATTCTTAGAATCGCATGGTGGCGACAAACGCAACATTGCTATTTACGGACAAGAACGTTATGATGGTACGCTTCGTTTGTGCAAAATGAACCTTGCCTTGCGCGATTTGTCTTTTGATGTGCGTTTGGGCGACTCGTTGTTGCAAGATAAATTCCCCGATTTGAAAGCCGATTTTATCATTGTAAACCCTCCGTTTAATGTGAGCCAATGGCACCCCGAAGACTTGCCCGAAAACGACCCAAGACTCTTTGGACCCAAAGAAGAATTTACTACCGATGGTAGTGCCAACTATATGTGGATGCAAACCTTTTGGAGCCACCTCAGCAACAAAGGAACGGCAAGTGTAGTTATGGCAAACGGCGCGATGACCTCTAACAACAAGGGCGAAAAGAACGTGCGCGAGTTTATGGTAATCAACAACATGATTGATTGTATTGTGCGCCTACCCGATAAATTGTTTTTGACTACCGGCATACCTGCTTGTATATTTATATTAAGTAAAAACCGCGATGGTAAAGACGGACAACACCGCAAACGCACCGACGAAATACTCTTTATAGACACCAGTAAAATGGGTACTATGGAAAGCCGAAAACTGCGCGTGTTTACTGATGCCGATATTGACAAAGTAGCCGCAACTTACCACGCATGGCGTAACATTGGAGGTACTTATGAAAATACTGATGGTTACAGCTACAACGCCTCTTTAGCCGAAGTACAAAAGCAAGATTACAAACTCACCCCAGGTATTTATGTAGGTACCGAAGAAATAGAAGACGATGGTATTTTGTTTGAAGATAAAATGGAAGCGTTGAAAACCCAATTGCAAACACAGTTTGCTAAAGGAAATGTATTGCAAAGTAAGATATTGGAGAATTTTAATAAATTATAATTATGATAGTTGGAGTATTTTTAAGACATTATAAATGTTACAAAAATTTACATTTTATACCTTTTATTACTAATCATAACCATTCCAATCTTAATTTAATTATTGGAAAGAATGGTTCTGGTAAGACTTCAATATTAGAAATTTTAGATGTTTATTTTAATAAAAAGTCAATTGTTTTATCACATGAAGAAAAGAGAATTGATGCATATATTGCACCTATTATATGCATTGAAAAATCTTTTGTAGATCAAATAAAATCTAATTATACAGGTACTAAAGCTGATTTAGATGAAATTATAAAAATAATGAGTGATGCGTTATGGGATTTAAAAGCACCAAGTAATAGCAAACAACAATCAAGTTTTCAAGAAATAAGAGAAAATTTTCATAAAAAATTTTCAAAAGAAACACATTATCTTTTAGTAGACGGTATTAATATTGATGGTGACTTAAAGCTTGGCCCATTTGAAGAATTACAAAAAATATTATTAGAAAGTACCGATAAAAAAAAGCTAATTGCTTTTTCAAACGCATTAAAAAGTTCGTATAATTATATTTATATCCCTGTTGAAACTAATATAAATGATTATTTAAGATTAGAAAATAATAGTTTGCAATATTTAATTGGGCAAGATATAAAAACAAAGATTGATGATGTATTCGATAAACAAGTTACAATTGATGGAAGTACTAAAAAAATCATTCAAATAATTAATGATAACTTAAAAGAATTTGTTTCCTCTGTTGAAAAAACTATCCAAAAAATTGACAAAGATTATTCTTTTAACACAGATCCAAATGTCAAACAAAAAGTAACTTCTAAAGATTTAAGAGGCAGAGTAATAGAAGAATATTTTAAAAACAGAAGCTTAAAGAATAAAGATACAAAAATTAATTCTATGAGCTCAGGTCAAAGAAAAAAGGCTCTAATTGATATTATTTATTCTCTTGTAACTGAAAACAGTGATATTGATGGTGAAAGTAATATTATTTTAGGCATTGATGAACCAGAAGCTTCTTTAGATGTAACAAACTGTTTTGAACAATTTGAAAAAATAGAAAAAATATCTCAACAAAATATCCAAACATTAGTAACTACTCATTGGTATGGAGCATTGCCTATAATTAGTGATGCAATAATTACTCATACTATCGAAGATGAGAGAAAAGTACCTCAAATTTCTTGTTTTGCTTCAAATAATTTATTTGACAACCATGAGGCACATAGAGTTGAAGATATTTTCTTCAAAAGTATTTATGATTTAGCATCATCAATATTATCTTCATTAAGGAATGGAAATAAGGATTGGATTATTGTCGAAGGACATAGTGATAAAATATATTTACAATCCTACTTTAATAATAAAAATGTTAAATTTTTATCTATTGGAGGTATTGATCGTTTAATAAGTTTAGTCGACTTTTTGTCTGTTCCACTTAGAAATAAAATGGAAACTGAATATACAAAGAATAAAATAATATTTTTATCTGATAATGATATGGAGTATAAATCCTCATTAACTGAAAATTCAAAAATTTTATACTTTAAAAGATATGTTTTTAAAGAAGGAAAAGTTAATCTAATTGATTATTCTGACAATAAGCATGGCGAGGAAATTAGAATTGAAGATGTTTTAGATTCAAATAATATGTGGTTATCGTTAAATAATCTTGCTAAGGAAATACCTGAACTTTTAGTTACCTTAGATAATTTCAAACTTGTTGAAGATTTCAATATTAGCAAATTTAGTGGTGATTATTCTTTTATAGAAACTGAAAAAAAAGGAAAAGAAAAAGTAGATGCTTTCAAAGAATTAATTCAAATTCTAAAACCATTAAAAACAAGATTAGCTTTTAAATATAACGAATTACCAAATGAAAATGTTCCTGAATGGATTTTAGTATTAAAAAAACTTTTAAAACCTGAACCTAAATTGACTTTAAGACCAATAAAAAGATTAAAAAATCAAAAATAAATGCCAAACAACTGGAAAACATATAAACTCTCGGATGCTTTAGAAATAAAGTATGGTAAAGACCATAAAAAAGTGCAAGATGGAACTATACCAATTTATGGAACTGGTGGTATTATGCGTTATGGAAATCAAGCATTGTATTATAAAGAAACAATATTAATTCCTCGAAAAGGTTCATTGAATAATATATTTTATTTGAATGAACCATTTTGGTCTGTAGATACAATATTTTGGTCTAAAATAAATGAAGAAGTTGCTTTTCCAAAGTACTTATTCTACAATTTAAAAGTTCTTGATTTTGCATCAATGGATGTTGGCTCAGCGATTCCAAGTTTAACAACAGAACTTTTAAAGAAAATTGAAATTGAATTACCTTCTTTAGAAGAACAACAATCCATTGCCTCCATCCTATCCGCCATAGACGACAAAATAGAAAACAACCTAGCCATCAACAAAACCCTCGAGGAAATGGCCATGGCGCTTTACAAACACTGGTTTGTAGATTTTGGACCGTTTAAAGATGGTGAATTTGTAGAAAGTGAACTGGGTTTGATTCCTAAAGGTTGGGAAGTGAAGCGATTGGATGAAATTGCTTTTAAAAGAGCTGAAAGCTACAAGTTTAAAGGAAAAGAAAAAGTTGTTTTTGTTAATACCGGTGATGTTTTAGAAGGTTCATTCATGCATAATAATTATATGGATGTTGATGAATTGCCGGGGCAAGCAAAAAAAGCTATTTATCCAGAAGATATTTTGTTTAGTGAGATAAGACCTGCTAATAAACGGTTTGCGTATGTTGATTTTGATTCTCAAGATTATGTGGTATCGACAAAGTTTATGGTAATTAGAAATAATGATTTAATAAATAATAAATTATTGTACCGTATTTTAACCCGAGAGGAAACATTAGCAGAATTTCAAAGCATAGCAGAATCAAGGTCTGGTACTTTTCCACAAATTACTTTTGATGTTATTGGACATATTCAATATGCATTACCAAATATTGATTTGCAAAATAAATTTCAGTCGATAGTAGGAAATTGGGAAAATCAACAAAGTATTAACCTAAAAGAAAACAAATCACTAATTCAACTGCGTGATGCCTTGTTGCCCAAGTTAATAAGTGGTGAAGTGCGGTTGAAGGAATATAGAGAAAACTAAAAGCACAAAAGATGACAACAGAGGCCGTAATAGAAAACGCAACAATAGATTGGTTAACCGACTTGGGTTATATCCACATCAAAGGTAACGAGTTGTACGAGAATGCCAATGCCGTTATCTTGAAAGGGCAATTGTTAGCGTTTATACAAAAACAATATCCGCACTTGCCGGAAGAAATACAACACTTGGCAATAGCCGACTTTTGTAACAATCAAGGTGCCGATATTGATTATAGAAACCGTAGTTTTCATCTCAAATTGACCAAAGGGCTGGACTATGAGTACAAAGATGCCGACGGCAACGATAAAGCGGTGCACCTCTACCCTATTGATTTTCAAAACCCATTAAACAATTCGTTTTGGGTAGTCAATCAGTTTAGTATTGTAGGCAAAAACAAACGGCGCCCTGATATTATTATTTACATCAATGGAATACCGCTAGTCTTGTTTGAATTAAAAAATTGGTTTGACGAAAACACGACGATTGACGAAGCCTACAACCAAATACAACATTACAGAAAAGACATTCCGCTGTTGTTTGAATACAATGCGCTAACGCTAGTGAGTGATGGTAACGAAGCACAGCACGGCATGTTCAACGCTTCTGCCGAATGGTATGCCGCTTGGAAAAGCATTGATGGAACAACCATTGTTGAAGATGATTTGCAAATGCACACTTTGATTAATGGTTTGTTTCCCAAAGACCGTTTGCTGAACTATATCAAAAACTTTGTGTTTTTTGAAGACCACAACGGCACTTTGATTAAAAAAGGGGCTAAATACCATCAGTTTTTTGGGGTGAACTTTGCCGTCGAGGCTGCCAAAAAAGCGATTAAACCCTTTGGTGACGGTCGCATAGGCGTAATTTGGCACACACAAGGAAGTGGTAAAAGTATTTCGATGGCGATTTATGCAGGCATATTGCGCAGTTTACCTGAGTTGAAAAACCCAACGATAGTCGTGCAAGTCGATAGAAGTGATTTGGATTTTCAGTTGTATGAAAACTTTGTCTTGGCAAAAGACTTGGTGGGCGATGTACAACATGCCGATTCTACGGATGATTTGCGTCGATTGTTATCTACCGGAAGCGGTGGCGTAGTATTTACAACCATAGAAAAGTTCCGTTTAAAAATGGGTAACGACGACCAACTGGGCGAAACCGAACACCCAATCCTATCGGAAAGAGAAAACATTATCGTGATGGCAGACGAAGCACACAGAACCCAATATGGTTTGTTGGATGGTTTTGCTTCTAATTTGCGGAAGGCATTGCCTAATGCTTCATTCATCGGTTTTACAGGAACACCCGTTGACGGAAAAGATGCCGATACGCAAGAAGTATTTGGAGAAACGATACACATTTACGACATCAAACAAGCGGTTGATGATAAAGCAACCGTACCAATATACTACGAACCACGCTTAGCCAAGTTGCATTTGTGGAATGAAAATCTAGATGCCGAAGTAGATGCGATTGCCGCTGAGTTAGAAGACGACAGCAGTTTGAAATGGGCAGCCATTGAAGATGCAGCAGGTTCGGCAGAACGTGTTGCAAAAGTAGCGGAAGACATTATGAAGCATTTTAGAAACCGTACCGAAACCCTGCCTGGCAAAGCCATGATTGTGTGTATGAGTCGCAGAAATAGTGTAAAAATGTTTGATGCGCTAAAAGCCATTGACGGTTGTCCCGAGATAGCCGTAGTCATGACGGGGAATATTTCGACAGACCCTATCGCTTGGAATGAACACTTACGCACCCAAGATGCCACCGAAGCTTTGAAAAAAAGGTTTAGAAAACCCGAAGACCCTTTGCAAATTGTCATTGTTCGTGATATGTGGTTGACAGGATTTGATGCGCCTTGCGTGCATACGATGTATGTGGACAAGATTATGAAAGGACATAATTTGATGCAAGCCATAACGAGAACCAACAGGGTTTTTAAAGACAAACCATCAGGAGTAATTGTGGATTATATAGGAATCGGCGACCAATTAAAAACAGCCACCAATAAATATACTGGTGGTGGTGGAAAAGGCAAACCAACCATTGATATGACGCAAGCCTTGAATATGTTTTATAGTCAAGTAGATGTTTGTAAATCGTTACTGCCAGAAGCCATAGATTATAGCAATTGGAAAGGATTGCGTGATGGCGATAAAGTGCTGTTGGTGAGAAAAGCATTGAACGAAATCATCAAATATGACGAACCGGCCAATCAGTTTATGTTGGAAGAAAAGAAATTGACAGGTTTGTTGTCTATTGTGAAATCGCAACCTGAAATACAAGAATATGCAGTCGATGTCTTGTTTATGCAACATTTGTCGAAAGCCATCAGAAATGCCAAATCGGTTAGAACTGGTAAAGGCAATCAAAAAGACCAAATAAAAGAATTAATCAGTCGCAGCATTGACTCGGAAGATATCGTAGATGTATTTGCCATGGCGGGATTGGAACGCGCTGATATCTCCATATTGAACGAAGAATTCCTTTTGGGAGCGAAAAAAGAAAAAGACAGCATCGATATTAAAATTGCATTAATGCGCTCCATCTTAATGGATGAGGTAAAATTGCGCTTACACAAAAATATTAAGAAATATACTTCGCTTAAAGAAGAGCTAGAAAAAGTCATTGACCGCTACCACGCTAACGCCATTGACTCTTATACGACAATTGCCGAACTTATTGAACGCGCCAAGCAATTGCAAGATGAAGACCACCGAATAAAAGAACTGGGTTTGAGTGACGAAGAGTTGGCTTTTTACGACATACTAGCTTCTAAAAAGGAAATTATCAACGAAAGTGGATTAATTCAAGATGTGGTTCATGGTGTTGTCAAAGCGGTGAAAAGCAATTTGCAAATTGACTGGATGAATAAGGAAGATGCGAAAGCCGCAATTCGATTAGCTGTTAAAAAGGAATTGCGAGGAAAAGTAAACATCCTAGAATTAAATAGTATTCTGCAAGAGATTATGGAACAAGCGGAAGGACAGTTTAGTGAGTGGAGGGCTTAGTTTACAGGGACGAACCCGTTGCTAAAAATGTTCAATAAAAGTATAAATTTATAGTAAATGCTCGTCAAACGAATGCTGACTTTGAGCCATATTTTTAAGTTTGAAAAAGATTTAGTTGCCGAAAGATAACGAGCTCAACTACAGCAGAGATGTATGGTGCGTAGAAATACGTGTTAATGATAATAAAATAATTTATGGCTGTTATAGCAAAAAACCAAATATTAGTACCTTTTTTAAGTTCTAAACTCAACTATATTACTGGGCAAGACCCAATGGGTATGCTAAATATAGGCGAACAAGTATTTACAATGCTATTACCTGGTCTAAACAACGTTACCGAGCGCATCAGATACTACAGTTTTTATTGTTGGTTTTTTGATTGGTATGCTAAAGATATTGGCAGCGAAAATCCAAAAGAACAATTTAAATATGTTAGGCGTGCCGAGTATTTATTGGCCTTACTAGCCGCAAGTCAAGACATAGGCGGTATTGCAGGTATTACCGAAGCGAGAAAAAATTATGTCAACAGCTTGTACTCGCTATCGCACGGTACCGGAGAAGACAAAGATAATTTTGAAAACACCTATTGGAAAAATGACAAAGGAGTGTTTGGGCAAAATTATGTTTCTTCATTACGCGTAATCGGTTTGATACGCGACAAAGAGTACAACTCTAATTTGTATATCAGAACGGCTTTTAAAAAGGAAAATGTAGTATCTGGCAAAGAACTGGCACAAGCCTTTATAGATAATACAAACAGTATCAATCCGAAAGCACATGCCGCTTTTATAAAAGCATTGAAAACAGCTACAATATCCCATGAGGAAATAGTATTGCTTCAAGAAAGTTTCAATATGAAATCGGTAGCTATAACCTCACCAGAAAACCAGCTCTTGTTAAAAATGCTTTTGGGTAACGACGAGCCACTAAGTGAATTGCCTACTAGCTTCCGCAAAAAAACTACCCTAATCTATTTACAATTATTACATAGCAAAAAAAGCAGGTTAACCGTTCAAGAGTTTGTACAATTTGCTTATAAACAACAGGGATTACTAAAAGGTGAAAATAACGAAACCCTTACCGCTTGGTATTACTACCAATTAAGTCAGTATTGGCATGTAATCAACACTGGTGGATTAATGCATTTGTTGAATGCGCTTCACAATAAAAGTGAAGGCAGTTGGTTTGCAGAAGAACGCTTGATTGAAGAATTAACACAAGAAGTGGTTGAAGCAGTGGTTAGTAAATATAATTGTAACCCTAATCAGCCGTTTAGTGAATTACCTGTTTTAGAAAAAGACAACAACAGTATATCAAGTGATGTCCGCACAAAAGACTATGCACTTGGATTGTGTAACGCCTTTTTGTTACTCCGGAAAATAAGTGCTGAAAATAAAGAACAAATACAGGGATTAAGGTTGTTTGCAAAAAAACATCAATTGGAAAGTAGTAGTGATTTTGTGGCAGTTTATACCATGATTGAAAAAATGAATGCCTTGCCGCTAAACGATTTTATTGCAAAATATTTAAAAAAATACATCATCGACCGCCATCAACTGGTAGCTTTTAATAAGATGACTAATGTGCAAACTTCTGAAAAGTTCGTAAGAGAAGATGGATTGATGCGCTTTATCGATTTTGTTGGTTTTGATTTTTCAAATCCACGACTGAGTAACCTTATCGATTATTATACCGAGCTTGGAATTATTACCCAAGATTACAATCAATTGACCAATGAAGGTATTACCTTACTCAAAGATTTAGAATTTAATGATTGATAATAAACATAACATATTAGAGCTTTTAGGCAGCGATAAAAACAAATACCATTCGTGTATAATTACTTGTTATTCTTTTGATTTTTTATTTTTTGAGCAACGAGTTTTACCTCGATTAAGACAATCAGGCATCATCAACATAAACCTGTTGGTAGATGAAAAAATGTACCAACAACAATTAAACAGTTTGGAAGGAAGCTATCATAAAAACACTTCTTATAGTATTACTGCTATTCCGCTCTACGGTGCTGCATTTCATCCAAAAATCATAATGGTCTTTGGTAAGACCAATGGATTTTTAGCAATTGGTTCAGGTAACCTAACCAACTCTGGATTAAGTAGTAACGACGAAGTATGGGGCGCCTTTCATACTTATAAAACAGAAAGCGAAGCTGCGCAATTATTCAAAAATGCTTATGAATATTTGTATGCATTAGAAAAATATTGTTTTGGGATTAATAAAACCAAATGGGATTGGATACTTAAAAACACAGCATGGTTAAAGGAAATCATTGAGAATGCTAATTCCGAAAATACGGTAGCGACAAAAGATGGTGCTATTACAATAGTATCTTCCTTTGCTAACTATTCCATTTATTCCAAAATTATTGAGGCGTTACCAAAAGAGGGTTTGGAATCAATAGTTATTATTTCGCCTTATTTTAATAAAAAAGGTCAAATTATATCACATTTTAAAAACGATTTGAATCCTAAAATGATTAAAGTAGTCATTGATAGTCGGTTTGGAACAGTTCCATATGAATTTGATTTGGCACCAGACATTCAATTTTATGATTGGCATAACGTAGAAAGTATTAAAAAAAACCAAAGTCCAAGATTACATGCAAAAATAATTCAGTTTAACTATACTGAAAAATCTTTTATTTTGGTAGGAAGTGCCAATGCAACAGTAGAAGCGTTGGGTACAAAAAATTCAGTTTCTAAAAATGCAGAAATGTGTCTTTTTATTAGTAGTACTGCTTCACCAAAAGATTGGTTGCAGGAAATGGAGTTGGTATTTCCGGAAGTAGGCGATTTTAATTTAGTCGATTATATTCCAATAGAGAATAATAAAAGCAATAGCGAGTCTGATTCGTTTGCCTTTAAAATACAACATGCCGAATTGGACAGTACTGTTCTAAAAATTTATGGGGCAAACTTTAGCCATTTATCGGATGCTTATTTCTTACAATTAGTTTATAGAAATGAGACTAATACTGCAATAGCAATAAATACATCTAGCAATGATGGGTTCATCACAGTGCACTTAAGAGATACCGAAATAAGCACAGCTTATAAAATTTATTTCACAGATAAGCACGGAAAAAAGCAGTCCAATTCCGCTTTTGTACACCATTATCAATCTATTATTAAAACAAATCCAGACGAAAAATCATTACGCTTTTTAGAGTTAATCAATCAAGATTCATTGCCAGATGATAACCTTATCGAATTGCTAGAATATGCTACCTTTGATAGAAACAATATTGAGTATAATCGGACGAATACTTTACCACTACCAGTAAAAGAGAAGAAAAATGAACCCGAGAGAGAATATGGCGTGTTGGATGAAAATGAATTTAATAGAAATGAAGAAATAATAACTACTTCTTCTCATCATACTTCCAATCACTTAACGCTTTTAGAATCCTTTTTAGACAATATCGTTATAGGTGCAAAACCTAAAGAAAATTTTGCAGACAGTGGCGAAATAACTGCCGAAGAAAACAAAGATAATGGCATTAATAATGGTAAAGATATTTTAGTGGTAAGAGAAAAACTATCTTACGCTAAAGGCTTGGCTTTAAAAAACAGAATGTCGCAAACACTTTCAAAAATATTCGATTTTATGAAAGAAAAGCAATTATCACTTTTAGATGTAATAATTGACAAAAGACCAGTACCCCAAATAGATGCTTTTGAAGGAATTAAAAATGCTTTAATAGGGATGCATTTGCTCTTTATGAAAATGAATGATTCGTTTAATGAAGAAAAAATCAAATTCAAAATATCCTATAAAAATATTATTGAAGTAGAGCAATTTGAAAAAGAAAGAGGATTCAATATTAAAAGATTGAAAGAACAAATTAATGCTTCAAAAAATGAAATTTTCTATGAAGCTGACGTAAAAGTTCTTTCTACAATAGAAACAATCCTTGTTAAATATAAAGCTATAAGTTTAATGTACAAAGACGAAACGCCTAGTATAATTATCAATCACAAGTACTTTACAACTAATCCAATATTTTTAAACGGTAATATTTATTATGGTACTTTAAAAGGATTTTTAATAAATACCATTTCACCTTTATTGCTGGTTGTAAAGCACAAAAAAATAGAGGAAACCAATGAAGATTATATAAAATACCACAGCTATAAAGAACGATTATTTTATCGAGTACTGGTTTTGTTTATATCAAATATTTGGTCTAAAAAAGAAGAAACCATCTGTCAATTGTTTTTGTTGAATTTATTTGAAACTTTATTACCAATTGATAGTAACATGCAGGATGTGAAAACAAAGCTTAGCAATATTAGGAAAAATTTGCAATTTCATATCGAGGTAAACAAAACTGCTGGACAATATTTTGAAAATGAATTATCTTCTTATATCGAATGGAAAAAACAATTCAATACCGACAAATCATTACTGATTAGAACATTAGATAAATCTGATGTGCAAAAAATCATTTACACAAGCAGTATTGGTTTTTCTAAAATAATAACATTATACACAAATGAAATAAAGGTGGAAACACCTTTAGGATATTATAATGAAAGCAAACAAAATTATGAAATCAGCGCATTAAAAATAGGCACAAAAGGAATTATGTATTCTTAAAGTTTACTCTATAATCAAATGATAAACGAGGCGATAGTCTCTCGCTTACATACGAATCCTTTCGCGTTCGAATTGGTTTGTAATGAGATAATTTACATTTAATGAGTAAAAGAACATAAACTACAATTAAAAAGTTTTAGTCTCTTATTACATATGTTTTTTTATCCCATAATCTTAGCGAAAAAAAACACTCGAAAAGCCGTTTTTAGTAATTATACCAGTTGAATAACATGTGCAATAAAAGTATAATTTTGTAGCAAATGCTCGTCAAACATCTGCTGAATTTGCGGCATCTTGAGGAATGAAACATTAAAGAATCTATAGGTATTTATCAATAAAATTTAAAAGATGTGCACCATTACAAATAAAATAAAATTATGTTCTTGCAAAGCCAATTCAACAGAAAAACTGCAGCACTATTGGGTATTGTATAGAAGAAATAAAAACAATTACATTGACAGGACAATCGTTGGAGAAGCAATGCTTCCTTCTTTTGATATTTTTCATCCTGAGCAATATGAATCGAATTACACCATACTAGAAAAAAGAGTCAATGAGTTTGATGTGTTTGATGTTCCAATGGTGTTTAAAGCTAAAGATGTATTGGAACTTGTTTTTAACAATAATGATGATTCTAGTAAAAGAGCAACTTATGGTTTCAAGTACTTTAAAAAGCAATGGATTAAGAGTGAGGTTGATCCATTTGATTTAATGGGACGCTTTGAAGAAGTGCAATTTGGAAAAATAAAAAAATGATGAATCACACTAAAGTATTTGAATTGGGTGCCGAAGGTGGTACGCTAACCGTTTACCAAATGATTGACCAAAAAAATAACGATTGGTATTTTCATGAAGTCAATGATATGGGCATGGATGATGAAGTGAGTGGCGTGCAAAAAACATCAAAGTATTCCTTTTCTTTTGCAGAGGATTTAATAAAATTAAAGTATCACCATCCGCACTTGTTTGAGTTGTATCCATTGTATGTCGATGAAAGTTGTGTGAATGTGGTTATACTTTTTTTACAAGAATATTTAAAAAATAATACTTCAGCGCATGTGGACAAACAAAGATGGGCAGCCGTTTTGAACATTACGGTTGAGGAAATAGATACTGCTACTTTCGACATTTAGCAATACTAATTATGGCACCCATCAAAAAGAATAATATTGGTTGTTTGTTTTTGATTGCTGTTATGGCGGTTTTAGGTGGTATTGTTTTCTTTGGTAAAGGATTTAATAAAATTACAGTATCACCATCTGTACTTGTTTGAGTTATGATATCGTTTTGGTTGTTGAGCTTAAGTTTGGTAAGCGAATGAGTATGGAAGAGTATAATAATTTTGTGGTATAAATATGGCAGATTTTGAAAATGTAAAACAACAAATAATTGCTTTGTATGAAAAATGCTTGGAAACAACCGAGCCGTTTCATACAAAAATTGATGTTTGCATCGTTCCTGATTATTTATCACAGATGGTTTTAACCGCTACCAATATTGATGTTGCCAATTATATGATAACAATAGATAATTTCGGCATAAGCCACACGCTTTTGCAGCACGGCAACCCAATAAGCGAAGCAAAAAGAGGACAAGTTGCCATCGAAAAAGAAGATTTTATAAAATGGATAGATGTTGTATTGCAACCTGATAAAATAGTAATACTAGAAAACACAAAAAGATCAAACTTGCCACAAATACAGTTTGAAAAAGTGATAGAAAACAAGAAAATAGTAGTCAAAGAAGTTAGAACCGTTACAAGCACCAAGAAAAATAAGGTAAATCGATTGGTTTTTCAGACAATGTATAAATTTAAAAAGCCCAACTAACAACGTCAATTGGACTTTACCTACGAATTATGTTGTGCGAAACAAACCTATTCAATACGTCCGAGACGCTTAGGTTGTACAAAAGTATAAAATTTATTTAGTTAACAATAAAATTTAAATATTTTTAACACAAATTGACAGTAAGTCTTACAATGTGCATAGTTTAACGTATACTTATTACGGTTAAAGAACTACTTATGTTTTCAAATACTTTAAAAAGCAATGGATAAAGAGCGAGGTTGATCCATTTGATTTAATGGGACGCTTTGAAGAAGTGCAATTTGGAAAAATTAAAAAATGATGAATAACGGTCCCTTCATGTGAGAAATGTAATTCGACGAAGTCAATCCTTTCGCGTTTGAACTAGTTTATCTTGAGATAATTCGCATAAATGAACAAAAGGACATGAACTACAACTAAAAAAGTTTTAGTCTTTTATTATATTTGATTTTTGTAACTGTCAACAAATAATTTAAAAAATAAAAACAAAATAAAATTAGCCAAAGTAGTGTGACTAATTGTTAGATTAGAAAATAAATATGAATTTAGACAACCTTCAAATACAACAACTAAACCGTAATGATTTAAACATCCTAATAGATTGGGCATCTAAAGAAGGATGGAATCCTAGTAAAAATGACGCAGAGGTATTTTGGAACACGGATCCCGTTGGATTTTATGGATTTTTTTATGAAGGGAATTTAATTGCCGCTGGAGCTGTTATTTCCTATTCTAATGAATTTGGTTTTATGGGATTGTTTATAGTGAAATCAGAATTTAGAAATAGCGGTATTGGTAGAAAATTATGGTATGCCCGGAGAAATATTTTAATCCAAAGACTTCAGAAGAACGCTTCCATCGGAATGGATGGCGTAGTGGCGATGCAACCTTTTTATAAAAAAGGGGGATTTACTATCGCATTTAGAGAAGAACGTTATGAATTTGTGGGTCGAGAATTTCCCTTATCAGACCAGATATCCACCATTGATCGGATAGATTTTGAAAAAATTGTTCAATATGATATTTCTTTTTTTGGTTGCAAAAGAACCCAGTTTTTAAATGGATGGTTGTACATGCCCGAAAGTAATGCTATTCAATACAAAAAGAATAATGAAATAGGAGGATATGCGGTACTAAGAGCAGCAGAGCGAGGATATAAAATTGGACCGCTTTTTGCAAATACGGCTGCAATAGCAGAAGAGTTGTTCGAATACTGTCTGAGTATAGTTCCCAATCAGCCCGTATTTCTTGATATTCCAACAATTAATGAAGAGGCAGTAAGTTTAGTAAAACAATATACAGGGCAATATGTATTTGAATGCGCCCGAATGTACTATGGTACCGTTCCAAATAGTAATGTAAATGGTATATTTGGCATTACTACTTTTGAATTAGGATAATAATAAAATTTAATCTACCTCAATAAAAAATGATGCGAAGCCATATAATTTCCTTATTATTAATAACTACTATAAGTCTAAAAAGTTGTAAACCCATGGACAAATCACTTACCTTACATGTTCCGAAAGGGCCAATAAATGTGCTGCAACAAATTGCTGCAAACCAAAAAGGAAGAGAAGAAAACGCGCTGTATATACCAGCACGAAGAATAGTAGATAAGGAGTTTAATTCTCCTGCGTTGCATGCACTAATAGATAAAATGTATGCTTTAATGACTGAAAAATCAGGAGTAGGAATAGCAGCTAATCAAATAGGCAAAAGATTGCAAGTATTTATAATTGAAGCTAAAGCAGACAATGCAAGATATAAAGTTTTAGGACCAGTAGAAAAGCAATTATTTATAAACCCAATGATTACTAAAGTAGCTACGACCAAGAAAAATTTTTGGCATGGATGCTTGAGTGCTGATGGTGAAAAAAGAGGTAATGTAGCTACTTATGAATGGATTGAATACCAATGCCAAGACGAAAAAGGAACCGTTAGAACTGGGAGACTGGAGGGCTTTGCCGCTGTTATTTTTCAGCATGAATTCAAACATTTAATGTATGGCACCTATCTCGATGTTGCTAAACAATATCTTTCAAAAACCGAATTGGATCAAGAGATTGAAAAAGGGAAAATACCATTTTTTGATACAGCAACTGACACTTTACCACTCTTAATAAATGGCTACACTATAGGCGAAACGCTTGAAAGTTACTATTATAAAAAGTAATAATTCCGTATCAAATAAGCAAGAAAGATACGGTTTTTCACTAGTACTGATGAAGTTAAAATAGTAGTCTAAAGCGCTAATAAACAAGAGCGTTGTTGGGTTTTGAAAAACAATTTGCTTTCTTGCGTCGCATCAAAATATAGAATCCAAAAATAATATAGAAACATCTATTTTGTTGCGACTAAATTACCTTTATTTGTTAGTAATGTAATTTTTTAAAATATAAAAATACCTTGTGTGATTTGATTGGTATTACAAATTCACTAATTTTACCCTTCCTAATAAAGTTATAAAATATGAGTTTAAATTTTAAATTAAATGTAAATGACATTTTTGAATTTGATTTCGATAAAGAGCGCAGTTCTCAACTCGATGCCATTAGTGTAGATGGCGATAATTATCATATTTTGCATCAAAATATTCCCTATAAAGCAGCCGTGGTTTCATCTGACTTTATCAATAAAATCTATCAAGTAAAAGTTAATAATGCTACTTATTCCGTTACGATTGCTGATGAATTAGACCAGTTAATCAAAAAAATGGGTTTTGAAGCTGGAAAAGCACATCAGGTAAATGCTATTAAAGCACCTATGCCTGGCTTAATATTAGAAATTGGTGTTTCCATTGGGGATGAGGTAAAAACCAATGATAATTTATTAATTCTTGGCGCCATGAAAATGGAAAACAGTTTCTTATCACCTCGAGATGGTATAATCAAAACCATTAAAGTAACTGTAGGTGAATCCGTTGTAAAAGGTCAATTGTTAATTGAATTCGAATAATCATGAAGAAAATATTAGTAGCCAATAGAGGTGAAATTGCCATTAGAGTAATGAAAACTGCCCAAAAGATGGGCATTAAAACGGTAGCCGTATATTCTACTGCCGATAGAAATGCGCCACACGTTAAATTTGCTGACGAGGCCGTTTGCATTGGTGAAGCACCGTCTAGCCAATCGTACCTTATGGGAAGCAAAATTATTGAAGTAGCTAAAGCCTTAAACGTAGATGCCATTCACCCAGGTTACGGTTTTTTAAGTGAAAACGCCGCTTTTGCCGAAGAAGCAGAGAGAAACAACATCATATTTATTGGGCCAAAATCCAAAGCCATTGAAATTATGGGAAGCAAACTGGCCGCTAAAGAAGCCGTAATGCACTATAATATTCCGATGGTACCCGGTGTAGACCATGCTATTACTAATATTGAAGAAGCAAAGAAATCGGCAGCTATTATTGGTTTTCCTATTTTAATTAAAGCTTCTGCAGGGGGCGGAGGAAAAGGAATGCGTGTGGTTGATAATGAAAAAGAGTTCATTTCTCAAATGGACAGAGCCATTAGTGAAGCTGTATCGGCTTTTGGAGACGGTTCTGTTTTTATTGAAAAATATGTTGCCTCGTCTCGTCATATCGAAATCCAAATCATGGCCGACAGTCATGGTAATGTGCTCTACTTTTTTGAAAGAGATTGCAGTATCCAACGCCGCCATCAAAAAGTAGTAGAAGAAGCACCATCTACCGTATTAACTCCTGAAATTCGTAAAAAAATGGGTGAAGCTGCCGTTATGGTAGCCAAATCCTGTGATTATCTTGGCGCTGGAACAGTAGAGTTTTTATACGATGAAAATGATAATTTTTATTTCTTAGAAATGAATACCCGTTTGCAAGTCGAACATCCGGTAACCGAAATTATTTCGGGTGTCGATTTGGTGGAGTTGCAGATACGAGTGGCTAGGGGAGAAGCGTTACCAATGAAACAAGAGGATCTTAAAATACACGGTCATGCGCTCGAATTGCGTGTTTATGCCGAAGACCCTGCCAATGACTTCTTGCCTTGTGTAGGACATTTAGACTTGTATCAATTGCCTTTTGGAAAAGGGATAAGGGTAGATAATGGTTTTGAACAAGGAATGGATATTCCAATTTATTATGACCCAATGTTGTCTAAATTAATAACTTATGGCGATACACGAGAAGAAGCTTTGCAACTGATGTTGAGCGCAATAGAAGACTACAAAATTGAAGGCGTTCCTACTACTTTGTCGTTTGGTAAGTTTGTTTTTGAACATGAAGCATTCCGCTCAGGACATTTCGATACTTTCTTTGTTAAGAAATATTACAGCCCAGAGGTACTGAAAATTCAAAAAGCCAAAGAGGCCGAAATTGCAGCATTGCTGGCTTTGAAATGCTATTTAGAAGAGCAAAAATTATTGCGAGTACCAAACTAATTCAAACTAATTTTAATGGGAGGTAAATTCACATTTCACCTCTTTTACTGTCAATCAAAATGGATTCAAAAATAAAAATATTAAACGATAAAATAGCTTTAGCTCAATCGGGTGGTGGCGAGAAACGTATTGCAAAACAACATTCGAATAAAAAATTGACCGCTAGAGAACGCATTATGTATTTAATGGACGAAGGCTCATTTGAAGAAATTGGCATGTTGGTTACCCACCGCACCACCGATTTTGGAATGGAAAAAGAAATCTATTATGGTGACGGGGTTGTAACAGGTTACGGAACTATAAATGGTAGAATAGTGTATATTTTTGCACAAGATTTCACGGTTTTTGGAGGTTCATTGTCAGAAACGCATGCCGAAAAAATAAGCAAAGTGATGGATATGGCGCTTAAAGTGGGTGCACCAATGATTGGATTAAATGATTCAGGTGGTGCACGTATTCAAGAAGGGGTGCGCTCTTTGGGTGGTTATGCCGATATATTCTTTAGAAATGTACAATCCAGTGGTGTGATTCCACAGATTTCAGCGATCATGGGTCCTTGCGCAGGTGGTGCGGTATACTCTCCAGCCATGACCGACTTTACCATGATGGTAGAAAACAACAGTTATATGTTTGTTACAGGTCCTAATGTGGTAAAAACAGTTACCAATGAAGAAGTTACTTCTGAAGAATTAGGAGGTGCTATGACTCACGCTACTAAATCAGGTGTAGCTCACATTACCGCTACAAATGGAATTGAATGTCTTGAAAACATTAAAAAATTACTGAGCTATATTCCACAAAATAATAAAGAGAAAGCGCCGAATTTGCCTTATACTTTTGGGGATGAAATCAGATACGAGTTGGCAACTATTATTCCGGAAAATGCGAACAAGCCTTATGACATGCGCGATGTGATAAAAGGGATTATCGACGAGGATTCCTTTTTTGAAATCCATAAAGATTTTGCTGAAAATATTATAGTCGGTTTTGCAAGGTTGGGAGGAAGAAGCATCGGTATTGTGGCCAATAATCCAAAGTTTTTAGCGGGTTGTCTTGATGTGAAAAGCTCCATCAAAGCGGCACGATTTGTACGTTTTTGTGATGGTTTCAACATTCCTTTATTGGTTTTAGAAGATGTACCAGGATTCTTACCAGGAACCGATCAGGAATGGAATGGAATTATTGTGCATGGTGCCAAACTATTATACGCATTTAGCGAAGCTACAGTGCCGAGAGTTACTGTTATTACCAGAAAAGCGTATGGTGGTGCTTATGATGTAATGAATTCCAAACACATTGGTGCAGACATGAATTTTGCTTGGCCAACTGCTGAAATCGCGGTAATGGGTGCAAAAGGAGCCAGTGAAATCATCTTTAAAAATGAAATTGCTGCTGCTACAGATCCTGCAGCCAAACTTTTAGAAAAAGAAACCGAATATGCCGATTTGTTTGCTAACCCATACAATGCTGCGCAACGGGGTTTTATAGATGAGGTGATCTTACCCGAAAATACCAGACGTAAATTAATAAAAGCGTTCCGAATGCTCGAAAATAAAACGGTGGATACCCCGAAACGAAAACACGGGAATATTCCTTTGTAAGAAGTTAAACCAAAGAAGCCGTCTACTAATAAAGACGGTTTTTTTTAGTCTTAAAATTTCATCTTTCTTTAACATCTAAAACAACCACTACTAAAAAAAATAGTTACATTTGAATCTTAAATCAAATACTTCAATTTTTCTAAATTATGTTACAAGAAAAAGTTATCGTTGGTAGTGAAGAATGGTGTTCTTTCCCAAATTTAGGAATTCCAACCATTAAAGCTAGAGTAGATTCTGGCGCCAAAACATCGGCACTACACGCTATAAATATTGCCCCTTTTATCAAAGATGGTGAAAACTGGGTGAAATTTGATATCAATCCCATACAAAATAATGTAAAAACAGTAATACATTGTGAATCGAGATTGGTGGACAAGCGGATTGTTAAAAGTTCTAGTGGTTTTCGGGAACAACGTTATGTAATCAGCGCGGAACTCGAAATAGGAGGTAAGCATTGGTTAATTGAAATTACCTTGACCAATAGAGATTCCATGGGATTTAGAATGCTTTTGGGAAGAGAAGCTATGAGTGGTCGTGTTCTTGTTGATCCGGAGCAAACTTATTTATTAGGGCAGCCCACTAACGACAATCTAGCAGCTTTATACAAAACTTCTAATAAAGCTTCAACAGGATTGCGCATTGGACTTTTGGCAAGTAATCCCGATCTGTATAGCAACAAACGAATTATGGAAGCGGGTGAAATGCGCGGACACGAAATGCACTTTTTGAATATCAAAGAATGCTACATGAAATTGGATGCAACCAATCCAGAAATACATTATCGTGGTGGTAGAATCCTTAATGATTTTGATGCTATTATTCCAAGAATTCGTCCAAGTATTACTTTTTATGGTTGTGCTTTAACGCGTCAGTTTGAAGCTTTGAAAGTGTTCTGTCTTAATTCTTCCTCTGCAATTACACAATCACGAGACAAATTATATTCGTTGCAATTACTTCTTAATTGTGGAGTAGATATTCCTACAACGGGTTTTGCTAATTCGCCTTTGGATACCAATGATTTGATAAAAATGGTTGGTGGACCACCGCTTATTGTAAAATTGTTAGAAGGAACACAAGGGAAAGGAGTCGTTTTGGCAGAAACGAAAAAGGCTGCAGAAAGTGTTATTAATGCTTTTAAGAGTTTGAATGCTAACATTCTGGTGCAAGAGTTTATTAAAGAAGCCAACGGTAAAGATATTCGCTGTTTTGTTATTGATGGGAAAGTAGTTGCTGCAATTCAACGAGAGGCTTTGCCGGGAGAATTTAGAGCAAACATTCATTTGGGCGGCACCGCATCGATTATAAAAGTAACTCCTGAAGAAAAACGCATTGCAATTAAGGCCACAAAAGCAATGGATTTAAAAGTGGCGGGTGTTGACATCATTCGTTCTAGTAAAGGACCTTTGCTATTGGAAGTTAACTCTTCTCCCGGTCTTGAAGGTATTGAAGGGGCTACCAACAAAGATATTGCAGGTGAAATGATTTTGGCCATTGAAAAGAATTTTAAAATCTAGTACAATAGCAATTCCGCCAACGTAAAAACCATAAATAATGAATCCTTATTTAGACGTAATTTTGAGAAGTGCAGCGGTATATCTGTTTATGATTATTGCCTTGCGTATATTTGGAAAAAAGGAATTATCTCAACTAAATACTGCCGACGTAATTCTTATTTTATTGATTAGTAATGCCGTACAGAACGCAATGGTCGGTAGCGACACGAGTTTATGGGGTGGATTAGCAGCGGCAACCGTATTGTTTGCAATCAATTTTACATTAAAAAAATTGATGTTTAAGTACAAGAATTTTAGTGATTTTATGCAGGAAAAACCTGAAATTCTGATTCATGCTGGTACGCTAGACTTTAAAAATCTTAGCAAACTCAACATAACTTCCGATGAACTTCGGGAAGCCATGCGGGAGCACGGTGTAGAATATTTTAAAGATGTAAAATTGGCTATTCTTGAAATTGACGGTAATATCAGTATCATTACTGGAAATAATAACCTAAAACAAACCCATTACAAAAGACGCCGAAATCATAAATCGTTGAATAATTTAAGCTAAAAAAATAGATTTACAGTAGCTCAATTATTCGTTAATTTGCCTTATTAAACTAATAAACATTTAAAATCGAATGGAAACTTCAAAAATTATTGAATTATTGTCTTACACTTTTCCTTCTGTAGTTACAGGAGCTGTGGCTTATTACTTTTTTTTCTTGCATACCAAAAATGAAGAATCAAGACGCCGTTATCTGTTAACTAAAGAGGCAAAAAAAGAAGCCATGCCGCTACGATTACAAGCTTATGAAAGAATGACTTTGTTTTTGGAACGCATCAGTTTGTCTAAATTATTAATTCGAATTACACCAATTTCAACGGATAAAAATGACTATGAAAATTATGTAATTGCACAAATTGAGCAAGAGCTAGAACACAATCTTACGCAACAAATCTATATGTCAGATGAATGTTGGGCTATAATTATTTCTGCCAAAAGTGCAACGATTCAAATTATTAGAAATGCTGCTGCTGCAGAAAGTGTAACCAATGCCGATGAATTAAGAGCATTAGTATTGACCAATTTAATGGAAAAAAAAGCACCAAGCCATACTGCTTTGTCTTATATTAGGAATGAAGTGAGTCTTATGTGGTAGTTAGCTGTAATGCTTCATTAAAATCGATGATAAAAATTGAAAAAGATAGATTTCATTTATAAATTTATATTTTGGTTGGCAATAATTGCAATTGTAATTAGTATTTTTACTTTAACAATTGGACAAATTATTCCAATAGAATTTAATAATAACACTTATCAAAGCGATTTCTATTCATTTATTTATTTTGGACTTCCAATTTCGATTGGTTTAACACTTTTTGGAACAATTAAAAGACAAAATGATAAATTAAGAAACTTGTTAATTGGGTTTTTATCAATAGTTCTTTCATTTATTTGTTTTTTTGTTTTAGTTAATTCAATGTTTTCAATTGGCTTTGGTGCTTGGACAAATGAAACTATTTTATATAGAAATATTCAAAACAAAAAATTAACTATAAATCAACAAATTTATGATTTAGGCGCTTTTGGATATGGAAAAAGAAGAATAGCAGAAATAAATCCTTTTTTGAAATATTTTGAAATCGTCAAATTAATAGATACAACAAAAATAGATAAAACCAAATGGGTAAAAATAAATGAAGAAGGCGATTTAAATTTTCAATAGAAAAATCAACAACTAAAACAGCTATTCTTTCAATAATTTATCCAACAACACTTGTTCGCTTTCTGGAAGTGTTGGGAGTAAAGTTTCAAAATAGGTTCTGTGGTTTTTGTTTTTGAGTAAATTTCGGATTCTTTCTTTTGCAAATTTGTTGATTTGCCACTTGTGATTAGTCAAGCATTGCACTAAAAAAGGCAAATAATTTTCATCATTTTTGTCTAAATAAATGAGATTCGTGAGTGCATTTTGACGTATTGCACTATCAAATTTTGGTGAAGCATAGTCAAGCAATTCTTTGTAGAAATTTACTTTTATTTCCTTTTCATAGTCGGTGGTTTTTAAGGCTAAGGTCAACCATAAAATGCGCAGGTTTTTGTCATTAAAACCGATCCAATCTTTTGTTTTGTTGAGCAAAGCGCTTCTGTCAGCTGGGAATTTTGACCACAAAACATTCAATGCAATTTCACGCGTGATATAGGATTTGTCGTTTAAAAAAGTTTCGTATTCGGCTTTAAAATTTACGGGGATTTCTTTTAAATTCTGAGCAATAGCTTGTCGTACATGAATATCTTGGGTTTGCATACCAGCGCGTATTAGGGATTCTTTTTCTTCAAACGAAATTTTTTGTAATTGATAAATAATTTCTTCTTTTATGGGATAAAATGCCTTTGAAGTTAAAAGGTTTTCAAATGATGTTTTCTTATCCGATAAAGGAACATTGGCTTGTTCTGCCACTTCGAAATAATGTTGCATAAAAGTACTGGTTTTTAATAAACCGAGGGCTTCTTGCACATCAAATCCCGATTGTTCGAGCCATTTTTTCCTAAAGGAAGCCGTATCGTAGTTGGAAACGGCATTGATTTCAATTAAAAAATCATCGGTAGTAACGTTTTGAAATTGATGTTTGTTTAAATAATTTACAACTGCTTTTCGGAAATTTTCGTGTCCAACACCTTCTCTTAAAACATGCAATGCCCAAGCTCCTTTTTGATAAAAACTCAATGAACTGGCTTTTTCATTTAGAATGGGAATGGTATCTGTTTTTACAACTTGTTGCAACCGCTCTGCCATTTCATACATTTTCCAGTTGAAATAATCGTCTCCAAAAACCGATTGCTCTGCCAACAAAGCATAGTAGGTTGCAAAACCTTCTTGCAACCAATGATCTTTGCCTGATTTTGCCGTAATTAAATCGCCAAACCATTGGTGCGCTAATTCGTGAGCATTGACATTGATATAATCTTTGTCATTAAATCCAACAACGTCCACCACATAATCTTGTGCAAAAACAGTTGCCGTTGTGTTTTCCATGCCGGCATAAAGAAACTCCTGAACGGGTACTTGTTTGTAAATTTTCCATGGGTAGTTAAAGCCAATTTCATTTTCTAAAAAGTCAAAAATGGATTTAGAATATTGATAAGTAGTTTCCCATTTCTCTTGGTCTTCGGGTTGATAATAATAAACTAATGGTATTCCCGATTTTGATTTTTGTGTTGTAAAATTATAGTTGCCAATAGCCACCATTAACAGATAGGAGCTCATTGGTTTTTTCATAGTATAGTTCCAAGTTTTTAAATCGCCATTTGAGGTACTATTTTTCAATACGCCATTAGAAATCACTTCGTATTTTTTGTCAAACGAAACGGACAAATTAAACACTACTTTTTCATTCATATCGTCAAAACTTGGAAACCAATTGCTGGTATATT
This sequence comes from Flavobacterium sp., assembly GCA_040402815.1. Taxonomy (GTDB): domain Bacteria; phylum Bacteroidota; class Bacteroidia; order Flavobacteriales; family Flavobacteriaceae; genus Flavobacterium. The sequence continues at coordinate 71,471 of JBBALV010000002.1, read as the reverse complement.
TTCCTTGGCCTTGAGTCCAAATTTGTAAATTATTTGTAGATTCACTTCCAACAAAATACATGGTTTGTTTTGGACTTGCATTGTAAGAAAAGCTAAGTGTATTTTTTCCAGTAGTAAAGCCTTCAAATAACAATATTTGTTTTGGAGTGACTTTGTAATTTACCACTTTATTATTGATGCTTACAGATTGAAAATCCATTTTTACTGCATCAATACGAATGGTATCTACTTTTTGATTCACCATAAATTTGTAACTCACATCGCCCGAAACTTGATGCAGCGTGTGGTTGATGCTTATTTTTGCTTCAACCGATTGAAAATCTACCCCAAGAAGATTTTGTGAAAAGCTAAGAAAGGGAATGAATAACAATAAAAAATAGCGCATTGGCAAAACAAAATAAAATATTTTACAAAGATAAATACTATTTTTTGATACAAAATAGGTTTATTCAATTTTGATTTCACAGAAATAAACAAATTAAAAATAGGAATCAACTTATAAATGAATGTCTTTTTGTTAATAACGTTTTTGTTTCAAAAATTAAAAACCATTGTATCTTTGCGCCTCAAAACCTTTGCACTAAAAAAAATGACTTTCAAACAAAAAATACATTTCTATTATTTGCAATTACTTCAAGACCGTATTGATGTTTTTCAAGATATGATTTTAGGATTAACTGTCGATGCGCAAAATGATGCCAAAGGTTCAGCAGGCGATAAGCATGAAACTTCATTATCGATGATGCATTTGGAACAAGAAAAACTTAACTATAAAATGAGAGAAATCATTTTACAAAAAGCGATTTTAGATGGAATAGATACAGTACAAATTCATAGTAAAATTGCTTTAGGAAGTTTGGTGAAAACGAATGGAATGTGGCTTTTTATTAGTACAGCTTTACCAAAAACCATTATTGACGAAGTAATTGTAATTGCTGTTTCTCCACAATCACCACTTGGGAGTAAACTAATAGGGAATAGGGAAGGATTTCAATTTGAGATTCATTCTACTCCTTACTTGATTGAAAAAATTTGGTAATTCGTTTGCTCTTTTCTCAAAACAAGAATTCAAGGAAAAGAATGACATAACTGTTATGTATAGTATTTGTTAAATTTATAGTTTATCAAACATCATTTCATTTCTTCATTTCTATCGTGTGTGGGATTTTGTATAATTCACTGAAATAGTTTAAATTTTATAGTCTTTAGCCTTTGAAAATGGATGTAATAAAGTGCTCAAATAAATTTTAAATATCAGAAGTTATTTCGTTTTTTTACCTTCGTTAATTAGAAAATAATTGAAAATTAATTTCATGATTCTACTTGATCTGGCAATAAAAGCATTGCTTTTGTGATAATTTACTATACATTTCCTTTACATTTGATTTTATTTAAAAACTAAAAGATATTTTATTTGCGTTTTTATTGCAAATTGAGTTATATAGCTAATTTTTATCCTTTAATCTAATAAAGAATTACTGTATAGTTTTTATGTGAAATTATTTATAGTAGTTCTTTAATTGTCTTGTAACTTTGTATGGATAACGTGTTGTTACTTTTTAGCTATAAGTTCAAGTTTGCAAATCGATGTAACTTAAAAATTGATTTAAAAAACAGTGCAGCTGAAAGAAAAATATTTTATTAGAAATAATTGTTCTAAACTATTTTATTTTAAACTTTTCATGAATATTAAATATCAATTAATTGCCATAACCTTATTTTTTTTAACGCAATCTTTGTGTTATGGGCAATTGGGTTTTTGTACAGGAAGTAAAGGGGATCCTGTTTTTAAAGAAAATTTTGGTAGTGGTGTAAATTACGGACCAGCCTTGCCTTTTGGTACTACAAATTATGCATATGTTTCTAGTGGTTTTCCTCAAGATGGTCAATATACGTTGTATTATCGAACCAATCTAATTTCTGGAAATTGGCTTTACTCTTTAGACCATACACCAGATACTGAAGTTGATGGCATTAATGGGAAATCTCTAATTGTAAACGCAAGTAATGTATCTGGTGAGTTTTACAAAAAAATAGTGAGTGGATTGTGCATTAATACTACTTTTGAGTTCACAGCTTGGGCAATCAACATTTATAATTCAAATTCAAATGGTTGCTCAGGCACTGGAATTCCTGTTAATATTAAATTTGAAATTTGGGATGCTACCGAAACGGTGTTATTAAAATCAGGTGATACAGGCAATATAAACGGAACTTCACTGCCTATTTGGACGCAATTTGGTATGGTTTTCACCACAACTTCACAGACATCGGTCGTTTTAAAAATGAAAAACAATGGAACTGGAGGTTGTGGAAACGATTTGGCAATTGATGATATCATGTTTCGCTCTTGTGGTGATTTTACAACAATAACTAGTCCATTAAGTACTGGAAATGTCTATACCGCTTGTCAAAATTCAGGACCAATTAGTACTGTTTTAAATGCTGTAACATCGGGCACATCATCGCATGTTTATCAATGGCAAGAAAGTGTAGATGGAATCATTTGGACATCAATACCTGGAGCAAATTCTAGTTCATTTACAACACCAGGAATCACTTCAGCTGTACATTATAGAGCAAAAGTAGCACAAGATATTGCGAATCTCAACAACAGTTATTGTTCAACTATTTCAGAAGAATTTAGTTTTGTATTTGATTCCCCAATAGCACCAGCACGTTTAGGAGACAAAACGATTTGTAATAATGATCCTATTCCAAATTTAGCAGTGACTACCAATTCAAGCTTAGAAATCAATTGGTATGATTCGCCTGTTGGAGGAACTATTCTTCAGTCGAATTCGCCAGTATTTCTTCCCACAACTTCAGGAACTTATTATGCTGAATCCCGTTCTATTAGCGGTAATTGTAAAAGTGTTACGAGGACAGCTGTTTCTTTACTTATAGTTCCGCAACTTACAGCAACTATTTCAGCAGCCGGTTTATCCATTTGTTCAGGAACTTCAACGACAATTTCAATTAATGGCACGCCTAATGCTACAATATCTTATTCGATTGGAGGTGGATTAAGTCAAACTATTTTGCTTAGCGCGTTGGGATTAGCAACTATTACAACTTCACAATTAAATGCAGCAACTGTTTATACATTTTCAACGATATCATTAATTAATGGATCCACTGTATGCAGTAAAGTTCTAACTGATGTTATTACTATTTCTATAATTCAATCTCTTACAGCAAATATTTCAGGTGCAGCAACAATTTGTTCTGGAAGTACTTCACCTATTACGTTTATGGGTACTCCAAATTCTGAACTGACATACAACATAAATAATGGTGTAAACCAAACCCTACTATTTGATGCTTCGGGAATAAAAATAGTCAATTCGGCTGTGCTTTATACTGACACTACTTATACATTAGTTCAAGTTGCAACACAAGGATCTTCAATATGTACAAAGTTATTAACAGATTCAATTTTGATTAAAGTAAATGCTTTACCAATAGCAATTATCACGGGTTCAAAAAGTATATGTTCAGGTAGTTTTGCCCAAATTTTGATTAGTGGCACTCCAAATTCGACATTAACATATACTATAGACAATGGCTCAAATCAGACGTATAGTATTGATGCAACAGGTATAGGAACAATTAATACGCCTAATTTATTTTCAAATAGTACTTATTCGTTTTTGAATATTACTACAAATGCGCTTCCATCATGCAGTAAAATGCTAAGTGGAATTACTGTTTTGTTTACCATAAATAATTCTGTTACTGTTACCTATACCGGAAATACTACATTTTGCTCAGGTACTATGTCTTCAATTGCTCTGTCATCGAATAGTGCTAATACCAACTTTTCATGGACAGTAGTTCAAAATGGTACAACAGGTGCAATTGATGGTGTTGGAAATTCAATTAATCAGCAGCTTCAAACAACAACTGCTTCAACAGGAACTGCAATATATACTGTTACTCCTAACTTAAATAATTGCACTGGGTCACCAATTTCAATACCTGTAACAATCCATGCGCTTCCGACTCCAAATATTGCAGATGGAGCAATATGTTTGGATCAGACAACGCTTACTGCAATTCAACCATATCTTATTGATACGCAGTTAAGCGCTACGACAACCAACTTTAGTTGGTATTATAATGGAATAGTACTTCCTTTAGCGATTGGTAGTACAAATCAAGCGAGTTTATTGGGCATTTATGGTGTAATAGCGACCGATATTAACACAAGTTGTTCGTCGGGTTTAGTAGAAATTCATGTAATTGAAACCTTGCCAGGTCAATCAATTTCATTATTGCAGACCGAATCATTTAGTGAAAATGCTACGATTTTGGTAGATGTTACAGGCGGTCAAGGTCCATTTTTGTATCAATTGGACCATGGTGTTTTTCAAAGTTCAAATACATTTAATGCTGTAGCTTCAGGATTACACACGATTACCGTAATCGATGATAGTAATTGTACCCATTTATTCGAAACAATTACTATTGTTGATTATGCCCACTTTTTCACACCAAATAATGACGGAATTAATGATACTTGGAATATCAAAAATGTAAATTCGAAATCAAAAATCACTATTATTGATCGATATGGAAAAGTGATAAAACAGATGAAAACCAACGATTTGGGTTGGGATGGAACATTTAACGGTAAAAACTTACCTGCAGATGATTATTGGTTTACTATAGAATATTTAGAGCAAGGCACTGTTAAAATTTTCAAATCTCATTTTACTTTAAAACGTTAATAGGATACTATTTTATCACTTTTTATGCTATTCAAAGTAGCACTGACTTCAATGATTCAAAAAAAATGTATTATTTCAAATTTCATAACTATTTTCAGGCACTTTGCCTTTTACATTAGCAAAATGACTTCGTAGAATTTTCGTATCGTCTTCTATATTTCCAGAAGGAAAAATGGGATTTCCTATTACAACTTGTTTTTTACCAAAATCAAAAGCCACCGGAATTATAGGTACTTTTGATTTCAATGCGATATAATAAAATCCTGTTTTTAGCTCGGTTACTTTTTTTCGAGTTCCTTCCGGCGCAATAGCCAACCGGAATACTCTTCGTTTTTTAAAAATTTCGACAATTGCATCCACTTTATTCAAGCCACCCGACCTATCCAACGGTTCACCTCCCATATATTTAAAGTAAAACCCAAATGGGAACGAAAACAATTCTTTTTTTGCAACATAATTCATCTCTAATTGAGTAATACCTCGGGTGAAAATGCCTAAATAAAAATCATGCCAACTAGTGTGTGGGAGCACCATCAAAACACATTTTTCGATTTTTTCTTCGATTTTTCCTACGATTTTCCATCCCATAAGGCGATAAAATAAAAACGTGTATATTCTTTTTTTCATTTTGTAAAAAATAGTCCAATAGCTTTAAAATAGTCCAAATTAATAGATAGTACTCTTTTAAAGCAAATTTCATTAAAAATTTAAAAATACATTGATTATTTTTAATTAAAATTAATAATGTCCAACGAGAAATATAAAAAAATTTATTTCTTGTTGGACAATGAAAGAAAAAGAAAAATTGAATTATTTTATTATGGCTGAACAAGCCACTCTTGAACCCGAATTTCCAGCTGGTTGCGTGGTATAATCGTCTGGGTCTTGATGCACAATTAATCCTTTGCCTAGAATATCTTTTGCAGCATCAGCACAACCAATACACCATTCGTCGGTAGTCATGGTAATAGTTCCATTGCCTTTTTCATCGGCTGTAAAATTACCAATATCCCCACGGTGATAATTGGAAGAACCCCATTTTCCATGATTTTTGAATGTCGGATTCCAATGTCCACCTGCGCTTTTACCGTCTGGAGAAGAACAATCCGCTTTTTCATGAATATGGATGCCATGAACTCCAGGCTTCAGACCCGACAAATAAGCTGAAAAAGTAACTTTGCCATTTTTTTCAATAAAAACAGCAGTACCAGTAACTGAACTTCCGCTTTTCGATTCAAATACGGTACTTATTTTTTTAGTATCACTAGAGTTTCCGCTCGTTTTACAACCGATGACAACAGCAATAAGTACAATAGCACTAAAAAGTATTTTTTTCATAGTTTATAGATTAAATTATTTTTATAAAAGTACATTTTAAATACCAAATACAACTTAAAGTTAGCTTAATTCTATTTTGATTTTTCACCTACAAAATAATTGGTTGTCGATTTAAAAAGAACATTAAAAGTGGTTAAACTACCGTAAATTCTAGTGATGTATTGTTGTAATTCTATTTTTTCAATTTCTTCTATGGAGCTCGAATTAATTTTTTGTTCCATCACTCGCAACCGATCACGTACCATTATAATTTTATGAAAAAAGGCATCAATTGGAATTTCCTTAGCCGCTAAACCCGCTTGTCCAGGGTCTAAAATCATTTTCCCACCTTTCCATTTGTCAGCAATAGGTACAATTTCTGAAACATCTGACCATTTTTTTAAAATGGAACGCAAACTGTTTTCTACGTCAAATAAACTTATAGTATCGACTTCATTTTCAGAGGCTTCTATGACTTCAAAAGTGCTATCGAGAGGTATAGTTTCTAATCCGTTTTCTATAAAAGTTACCCAATATTCTTTGTTAGAAACATTTGTAACCACGCCTTTTCCCAATTCGGGATGATTAATGCGAGAACCAATTCCAAGTATTTTCATCTTTTTATTTTATTTTTTACTAAAATAGGAATCTATTTTTAAATACAAATTATTAATTAAAAAAAAATAGTTGAGAAACGATTTAGTTTATTTTTTTAAATAAAAATGAAGCAAAATAAAACCTTAATCTTCTTCAATTTCAAACTCAGCATCTTTTTCCCAAATTTCCATTTCGCAGGGTTTGCAGTTGAATTTTAGTTTGTATTCTAGCTCGCCTTGCTTCAATACTAAAGGCTCTTTTACTTTAACACCCAACGTATCTCTGTGGTATTTGGGACATTTTTCTAATTCATATTTAATACAATATTTGGTTGTCATAACCCTTGATTTTCCGGGATCCCATTGCAATTCAAAAGCTTTTTCGATTTCGGTTACACCATGGCGTTCGTAGAATTTTCGCGCCATTTTATTGGCAACATTGTACATAAAATCCAGTTTTTCTTCAGGATAGGGATGGGATGTTTTTAAGATTTGTTGTTCATGACGATGGTAGTTTTTCAAACGAATTTTCGATAATTGCTCATAAACCGTTCTTCGCATTTCGTTAATTTTTGAAATAGGAAGAAACCAATTTTTTGAAAATTGAATCACAATTTCATCAGCAGAATATGGGGTAAACCCTGTTTTTGCTAAATTTAATTTGAAATTATCTGCAATCGATTCGTTGTTTTTAGTAAGCTCTTTTGGATGGACTAAATTGACTCTGCTTACATTTCCATCTTCATCCGTAGCGGATAATTCAAAACCAGCGTCCGTTTCGGTTAATAATAATGTAGTACTTATTTTTCGAACAGCACTGTCTTCTCGCTCCACAATTTTGATGAAAGCGGCATCATTATTTCTGTAAATAAAAGTACCCGGTTTGATTTCTTTCAACACATTGGGATAGACAAAACCATTTTCGGCTCGGTTGACATAAATGCCGTCAGCTTCATTATTTTCGTTGATAAAACACAATCCATCACCATTATTTAAGATTTCTCCATTCTCAATTTGGTATGAATTTCCAACAGTTTGAATCAATTTTCCAATATATTGTCCTTTCGATTTTGGACTTTCCCAGGAGCCAATCGATTGATGGCGTTCGTTTACAAAATAATCGGTATAGCCCCGATTGAAACTTCTATCTAATGACGATTCAAAAGTGAAAGTACATTTTCCAGAAGAGGCTTTGGTATATTTGTCGCTATTTTTTTCTAAAAAAGCATCTAATTTTTGCCTCAAAAACGACACATTGTTTTTGACATATACAATATCTTTCAAACGCCCTTCAATTTTAAACGAACAAATTCCCGCTTCAATCAGATTCGGAATTTGGTCAGAAACATCAAAATCTTTTATCGACAATAAGTGGCTGTTTTTGATTAAAGTATCGCCATTTCCATCTATTAAATTGTAAGGCAAACGGCAGTTTTGGGCACACGACCCTCTGTTGGCAGAGCGTTCGCCATTGGCAACACTCATATAACAATTACCACTGAAGGAAACGCACAAAGCACCAGTTACAAAAAATTCCAATTCCACATCGGTTGCTTCGCTGATTGCTTTTATTTGATGTAAATTCAGTTCCCGAGCCAAAACCACTCGTTTCATTCCTGCTTCTTTTAAGAATTTTATTTTATCGGCATCCCGATTATTGGCTTGGGTACTGGCGTGCAAAACGATAGGAGGTAAGTCCATTTCCATTATCGCCATGTCTTGAATAATCAAGGCATCAACTCCAATATCATACAATTGCCAAATTAATTGACGACAGATTTCGAGTTCATTATCATACAAAATAGTGTTAATCACCACAAAAACTTGAGCATTAAACAAATGTGCATAGTGTACTAGCGCCCCTACATCTTCGATAGAATTGTTGGCATTGGAACGAGCACCAAATTGAGGTGCACCAATATACACTGCGTCGGCGCCACTATTGATAGCAGCCATTCCGCCAATTAAATCTTTGGCTGGAGCCAGAATTTCTATTTTCTTTTTCATGGTAAGTATTGGTAAAGACTTCACTAAATAGCGTGTAAAGTTCTTCTTTTTTTATAAAATATAGCTATAGTATAATAATGTTTTTTTTTATAAAGTCAGAACTAGAATATAATTTGTGACCAAAAATTAAAAATTGATGATTTAAAATGGATACAATTTGTTTATTTAAACTGCATATTTTATTGCTAAATAAATATTGAAAACTCTTTTTGCTGCGTCTTTTTTTTAAACTAAATTTGCAATTAAACAACGCAAAAGGAACAATTAAACAATTATTTTTCCCAAGCTTTAACTACACAACACAATGATTTCATTTTTTGGAAACAAAACCAATATTGTCTTTGCAGTACAATCGATCGAGGTACTTTCTACCGAAAATATTTCAAAACTGAATTGGCTTTTTGCCGACGCTAATAAAATTGAAAAATCCGTAATCTCGGATTTTTTTGTTGGTCCTCGTGCCACAATGATTTCGCCTTGGAGTACCAATGCTGTTGAAATTACTCAAAATATGGGCATTTCAGGTATCATTCGCATCGAAGAATTTTATAATGTTTCGGAAGATTTCAATGATTTTGACCCCATGCTTTCGCAAAAATATTCGGAATTGAATAAGGATATTTTTACTGTAAACAGTATGCCTGAACCTATTTTATACATTGAAGATATTGCTGCATATAACCAGTCGGAAGGTTTGTCTTTAAGTTCTGACGAAGTCGAATACTTGGATAATTTGTCAACTAAATTAGCAAGAAAGCTGACGGATTCTGAAATTTTTGCTTTCTCACAAGCTAATTCAGAACACTGTCGTCATAAAATTTTTAATGGAACTTTTGTAATAGATGGTGTTGAAAAAGAAATGTCTCTTTTCAAATTAATAAAAAAGACATCACAAGAAAATCCTAATGATATTGTTTCGGCATACAAAGACAATGTGGCATTTGTAAAAGGTCCAAGGATTCAACAATTTGCTCCAAAAACTGCCGACAAATCTGATTTTTATGAAATAAAAGATTTCGATTCGGTTATTTCCCTAAAAGCGGAAACCCATAATTTTCCAACAACCGTAGAACCTTTCAACGGAGCTGCAACTGGATCTGGTGGAGAAATTAGGGATCGGTTAGCTGGTGGACAAGGTTCTTTGCCCATTGCTGGAACCGCAGTTTACATGACTTCCTATTCTCGTTTAAACAAAGATAATCATCCATGGGAAAACGGCATGGAAGAAAGAAAATGGTTGTATCAAACTCCTATGGATATTTTGATAAAAGCATCGAACGGAGCGTCTGATTTTGGAAATAAATTTGGACAACCGCTGATTGCAGGTTCAGTTATGACCTTCGAACATCAAGAAACCACACCTGACCCGTACAAATTCGGAGGATTAAAAAGCCGCAAGTTGGGCTACGACAAAGTAATCATGCAAGCGGGCGGAATTGGTTACGGAAAACTGGACCAAGCCATAAAAAAGAAACCACAAGAAGGAGACAAAATCGTAATCTTAGGTGGTGAAAATTATAGAATTGGAATGGGGGGTGCTGCGGTTTCATCAGCCGATACTGGAACGATGAGTTCTGGAATAGAGTTGAACGCGGTACAACGTTCGAATCCTGAAATGCAAAAACGCGCCGCGAACGCTATTCGTGCTATGATAGAAAGTGATCATAATCCCATTATTTCTATTCACGATCATGGAGCTGGAGGACACTTAAACTGTCTTTCGGAATTGGTAGAAGAAACAGGTGGATTAATAGACTTAGACAAATTACCTTTAGGTGACCCAACATTATCTGCAAAAGAAATCATTGGAAACGAATCTCAAGAAAGAATGGGATTGGTTATTGCTAAAAAAGACATTGATTTACTTCAAAAAATTGCCGACCGCGAGCGTTCTCCGATGTACCAAGTTGGAGACGTTACAGCCAATCACCGTTTTACTTTCGAATCTAAATCGACAGGTTTAAAACCAATGGATTATGCTTTAGAAGATTTCTTCGGAAGTTCACCAAAAACCGTAATGACAGATAAAACTGTTGATTATAACTATGGTGGCTTAACTTATGATAAAAACAATATTGCTGCTTATTTAGAGCAAGTTTTACAGCTTGAAGCCGTTGCTTGTAAAGATTGGTTGACCAATAAAGTGGATCGTTGTGTAGGTGGAAAAGTAGCCAAACAACAATGTGCTGGGCCGTTGCAATTGCCCTTAAATAATTGCGGAGTAGTTGCTTTGGATTATTTAGGAAAAGAAGGAATTGCCACTTCCATTGGGCATTCACCAATTGCTTCCTTAATTGACCCGGTTGCAGGCACGAGAACTGCTATTGCGGAAGCTCTGTCGAATATTGTTTGGGCACCCATTAAAGATGGCTTAAAAGGCATTTCACTTTCGGCTAACTGGATGTGGGCTTGCAAAAATGAAGGTGAAGATGCTCGTTTGTATGCTGCCGTTGAAGCTTGTTCTGATTTTGCCATCGAATTAGGTATCAACATTCCGACCGGAAAGGACTCTCTTTCGATGAAACAAAAATATCCAAATGACGAAGTCATTGCGCCGGGAACGGTAATTGTTTCAGCTGGTGGAAATTGTATTGATATTCGAAAAGTAGTGGAACCTGTTTTGAGATCCCAAAACGATGGGATGACAGTTGGTTCTATTTATTATATCAATTTGTCGCAAGATGATTTTAAATTAGGGGGTTCGTCATTTGCACAAACATTAAATGCGATCGGAAATGATGCGCCAACTATTAAAGATGCTGCTTTTTTCAAAAAAGCGTTTAATAGCATTCAAGAATTAATTTTAGGAGACAACATTCTTGCAGGACATGATATTGGAAGTGGCGGTTTGATTACCACTTTACTAGAAATGTGTTTTGCCGATGTACATCTGGGAGCTAAAATAGATTTCTCGGTTTTTGAAGAAAAAGACATTATCAAATATTTATTTTCTGAAAATATTGCTGTTGTTTTCCAAGCAAAAGATGATGCTGTCGTCGAAAGCAAATTGAAAGCAAACAATGTAGCTTTCTATAAATTAGGATCTGTCACTAACGAAGCAACTTTGGATTTTGGACCATACAAACTAGACATTGCTAAATATAGAGATGTTTGGTTTAAAACCTCTTTCTTATTGGATCAAAAGCAAGCGAAAAACGGAATGGCTCAAATGCGTTTTGACAACTATAAAATTCAAGCTTTACACTATACTTTTCCTACTCATTTTACAGGAAAATTACCTGTCATACCTCGTGCAATAGAGCGACCAAAAGCAGCTATCATACGAGAAAAAGGAAGTAATTCCGAGCGTGAAATGGCTAATGCAATGTACTTGGCTGGATTTGATGTAAAAGATGTTCATATGACCGATTTGATTTCTGGGCGTGAAAATTTAGAAGACATTCAGTTTATTGGAGCTGTTGGAGGATTCTCCAATTCAGATGTATTAGGTTCAGCCAAAGGTTGGGCTGGAGCTTTTTTATACAATGAAAAAGCCAAAACGGCTTTGGATAATTTTTTTAAAAGAGAAGATACTTTATCAGTTGGAATTTGTAATGGTTGTCAATTGTTTATGGAATTGGAAAAAATCAATCCAGAGCATGAAGTACATGGCAAAATGTTTCACAATGACAGTCATAAACACGAAAGTATTTTTACATCTGTAAGTATTCAAGAAAATAAATCAGTAATGTTGTCTAGTTTAGCGGGAAGCACTTTAGGGGTCTGGGTTTCGCATGGAGAAGGAAAGTTCCATTTACCAATGAGAGAAGAAAATTACAACATTGTTGGTAAATATGGATATGATGATTATCCTGCGAATCCTAATGGTTCAGATTATAGTACGGCAATGCTTTGTGACAAAACCGGACGTCACTTGGTAATGATGCCACATATTGAGCGTTCTACTTTCCAATGGAACTGGGCCTACTATCCAAAAGATAGAACCGACGAAGTTTCCCCTTGGCACGAAGCCTTTGTGAATGCAAGATTGTGGATTGAGAAATTATTATAAAAATATAAAATAAAATATAGGATTTTATATTGATTTGTAAATTTATAAATTGTAATCGTAGAAAAATCAAAATTTTTATGTCTAAACATATCGTAATTTGTGATGACCACATACTATTTTTAAACGGATTATCTGAAATTTTGAAAAATTTTGGATTAGATTACAATGTAGTCACCTTTAAAGATACTCAATCCTGTAAAAGCTATATTTTGAGTAACAAAGTGGATGTTTTTATTTGTGATTTAAACATCGATAATGTTGATGGTTTTGTATTGATAAAAGAATTGAAGGTGAGACTAAGTGAAGCTAAAATTATTATTCTAACTGCTTATTATGAAGATTTCTTGATAAGAAAAGCAGAAAAATTAGGAATTAATGCGTTTTTAAGAAAAGAAACTACTTCCGACGAGCTTATAGATGTAATTGAATTGGAAAATAATTTCCCTTTTTACACCAATAAAAACAGTTACAAAAAATCTAATGTTTTTGCTTCTAAGGATGAAGCTCTTGTTGCTAAATTTAGATTATCCAATCAAGAAAAGGAAATTATTAAATATATTGTCGAAGGTAAAACTAGCAAAGAAATAGCGCAACTTTTGTTTATCACAAAAAACACTGTGGATACACATCGCAAAAACATCAATAGAAAGTTAGAAATAAATAGCAACAGTATGCTTATAAAATTTGCCAATGAAAATAATTTATTTTCTTAGTTTTTTATTTTTTTTCAATTATTCGTTTTCAATGGAAAAGGATAAGGTGAAAATTGATGGGACATACACTGTTGATTGGAATTCAACATATACCCTTTCTTCACTAAAAACTAAAACATTTCATCCCTTTATAAATAATAAAGTCAACATAGGATATAACAATCATGCATCAATATGGTGTGTTTTTAAGATAAAAAATACGGATTTAAAGCAGGATATAACAACCTGGTTATGCTTTGATAACAACCATATCGATAGTTTGTTTTTTTATGATGGAAACAAAATAGAACTTTTAGGAGATAGAACTAAATTTAATAGTCCGTTTATCAACGGACAATGTTTCAGAATTACATTAAAGCCTAATGAAAACAGAACAATTCAAGTTAAATTAAAAAAAGAGATTTCTTTTTTTGAATTTTCATATAGTTTTGAAGACGAAAAAACTTTATCCAGCACCTCCTTGCGGAAAACATCTTTTATAACGCTTTTTTTAGGAAGTGTTCTTTTTTTATTAATTTTCAATTTCATTCTTTACTTTATCACTAAAAGTAAATTGATTTTAAAATATATTTTATACTCCATCCTTACGATATTATATATTACAATAATTTCTAACTATCTTAAGAACACCTTATTTAACGAATTTGTATATTTTAGCGAACTGCAAATTTATACAGCCTGCTTTTGGTTTATTAGTTTAAGTTATTTTATGATGGATTTTTTGGAATTAAAAAAGAACCAACCTCAAAAACATAAAATCATTTATTATTGTAATCTTTTAATTTTTATATCAATACTATCAAGTTTTGTGGTGTTGTATACAAATAGTGTGGAAATATTACAATTGTTCTTCTACCTAACTTATAGTGCTTTTTTGATCATTTTTATAACAATAACATGGGCGTCAATTAAAAACTATAAAATAAATAAAAGAAACAGTCTTTATGTGCTCTTTGCTTTTATTCCTCATTTTCTATGGGGGAACTATTTTGTCTTAAAATCATTTAGTATCATTAAAGTTGATTTTCACGAGGATTGGGTCATCTATATTGGATTGTATGAAGTACTTTTTTTTGGGTATGTGTTAACCAAAAAATATATTGAAATCTATCAAAAAAACAATGCTTTAAACTTAGAAATTTTAGCCGAAAAAGAAAATTCAATTAAGGTGATAACACAAGTTCAAATTAGAGAACGTCGCAATATTGCCAACATAATTCACGATAATTTAGGAAGTAAAATTGCACATGTTTTACAGCTCTTCAAACTAAACAATACAGCTCTTGCTCAAACCAACATACAAGAACTTGCTGCTGATATTAGAGAAATATCACATCAAATTTTACCAAAATCCCTTGATGAAGGCGCATTATTAGACAGTTTAAAAAGTCAAATTTACATTCTAAATACAGGATTACCTCATTTAAAAATCGAGCTTTTTGCTTATGATTTTCCTGAGAAAATTAATGAAATTTGGGTTTATGATCTGTACCTTATCGCTTTAGAAATAATCAACAATGCAATAAAACACAGTAAATCAGATTATATCACTATAGAATTTTATAGTTACAGTGATAATTACCAATTTCAATTTTCCGATGATGGCATTGGTATAAATGAGCATGAAAACCCAAAAGGATTTGGGTTAGAAAATATCGAAAAGAGAATCCACAACTACAAAGGTATTTTCGAAATTAATAGTGTTTTAAATCAAGGAACAATCATTCAGATTAGTTTACCAAAAAAGAATTAAGCTATTTTTTAGTTTTTATTTCAAATTATTTAATTCACAAAATATTTTATGCCTTGGAATCTTTACATTTAAGTATTTACACTACTCGCAATCTTTTCTGCATTTAGTTACTTTTTTTATCCCAAAAATTTAGTAGTAAAATACCCATTAATGGGTATTGATATTTGTGTGGTATTACCGTTTTTTTGTTAAATAAAATATCATTTATGTGGAGAACAGAACCCACTATAAAAAACGGGGAGTAACCGAAAAGCCATACGAGTAGGACAAAAAAATTAAGTTAAAATGAAAACAAATCAAATTTTTAATTGGACCAGTTTTTTCCTTGCGTCCTTGGGAGTTGTATTTAAAACAATGCATTGGCCTGGAGCTAATATAGTTCTTTTGATTGCATTATTAGCCCTTATTATTTCTAGTATATTATCGTTTGGAAGTAATAAGCAAACTGGATTAGGAAACACCCTCAATTATTGTCTTACTTTGGCGTTGTTGATTTTGGTAGTAGGTGCAGGATTTAACATCTTTCACTGGCCTGGCTCATTCGCATTTCGTGTAATTGGACAACTCATCTTTGTGATTCTGCCAATAATTATGCTACTTGCTAATAAGGATAACAAAGTTTCGAATTCCTTTTGGGTAACATTTTTAATTTACGTTATGTTAGTAATTTCAATGACGACAAGTAAGATTGACAGCATGAATGAAAAAATGAATGCTGTGGAAAATATAGAAAGTCATCCTTAGTACGTAAACAGTTTTGGGTAGGGAAGAAATCCTGCCCATATAAGTACATTGCCAAAATCGAGGCGGAAATGGGTAATTGAGTATTTGGGCTTTTACAATACACTTGTTTCAGCTGACAGTTAACCGCTCCGAAAGTCCCGCCTTTGGCAGTCTGCATTCTGTTTTAGCGGACAGCTTAAAACAAAATAATGAAAAAATTAATTGAAAGACAACACATTTTAGAAAACACAAAAGTATTAAGTCGATATCATCAACTTGGCGAGCTTTTAAAATCTTTGGAAAAAAGAGAATTACCAAATGAAATTACGAACTTCATCAATCATAATATTGAGCTTTTGAATTCAGTTGCAGATTCTGAAAAATATTTTTCGAAAACAATAAAAGAAAAAGAAAATGAAATTCTAAAGTATATCGAAAAAAAAATCAATGTTGTTCCTAATAATTATTACACAAAGCGATGGCTTTCTCTTGGAATTGGTGCATTTGGATTACCAATTGGAGTTGTAATAGGTTCTTTTTCTGGAAATAGGGGTATTTTAGGTGCTGGTCTACCAATCGGAATGGGAATCGGAATAGCAGTTGGAATGGCGATGGACAAAAAAGCAATGAATGAGGGACGACAACTTGATATTGAGATTAAAAATTAATTCACATAATTAATGCCAAGCTTAAAAATCGCTATACTATTTAAAAAATGGAGACCAGAAACCACTAAAAAACGGAGCGTAACCGAAAAGCTATATGAGTAGGAAAATAGTAAAATATTAAATTATGAATATTTCATCAAAAGTGTATCAAAATGTCGCAATTGCTTTTATTGTATTAAGTTTTTGCTTGATTGCTTTAAAGTTTAGTAATTATTTAGAAAATTATCCAAGTTTAAATTCCGAATTAAAACCTATTGGTATCTCCCTTACTTTTTTAGGCATAGGATTTTCTGCTGTTGCAAAAAGGAAAAAAGCAAATGAATCTAAAAATGATCAATAATAATTAAATAAGAGAATTATGAAAAAACTGAACTCGAATCAATTAAATATAATAACTAAAGTTTTTGCAGCATTAACATTAATGACAATGGCATTACAAGTTGGATTAGACTGGAAAAACTGGATAGAACATCCTAAAATGCCATGGTTACCTTTACCTTTACTATTTATGTTTATTTCAATAATAGTATTACAAAAGGCTAAAAGTAAAAAAAAGGAAGAGGAGTCTTCTAAAGAAGAATAAATTTAAAACTTCTACAAAAAAATCATGAATACACCAAACGCTAATCAATTATAAGGGGTCTATAAATTTCTTCGGTTTTAGCTATAATTATTATTTTAGCATCAATTTAAAAAGGACAAAAATGAACACAAGAACAAATTATTCACTTCTAGTTATTATTTTCTTATGTTTTGCCTGCAACAAGCGAAGAGAAGATATTACACAATTTGCACCAACAGCACAAGAAGTCTATCCAACTGACACCGTATTGCAGAGTGTCAAAATTAAAAAAGCGATGATTATTATTGCTCATGATGACGATATGTCGGCTATGTCAGGTACAATCTCTAAACTAAATAAAAAGGGCTGGGAAATTGAAGTACTAAGCTTCCACAATAATAGCGAACGAGACAAAGCACAAAAAGCAGCTTGTAAAACTATTTTGGATACTGTAGCATTCTTTAACATGAATTATTCGCAATGGAGATTAGACTTAGACAAACTGAAACAGGAAGAATTATACCTTCCAATAGAAAAAGAAAAATTTAAAGAAACCTTTAATTATAAGATAGTTGAAGACGAGTTAATAAAACGAGTTAACAACTATAATCCGTCTGTTATTTTTACTCTTGACAATGAAGTTGGAGCATACGGACACCCCGAACACGTTTTCATTAGCCAATTAGTATTAGACTTAAGTCAATCAAAACAAATTTCTACTTCTTATATTTATCAAAGTGTTTATACACCTCATATGACCTCAAGCATTATGGAGCGACTCTCCAAAAAAATGATAGAATGGGGATTTAAAGGGGATAGTTGGGAAATAGCAAAGAAAACCTATAAAGTAAATGGCATGCCAAAACCAACAACGCAAATTCATATAACAAGTGAAGCACAAGAGAAAGTAGACTACTTGAATTCGTACAACGAACGTGAGAGAAAAACAATTGGTTTTTATATCCCTGCTTTCGAGGAATATTCTGCTGAAGAGTATTTTAAAATATTTGACAGGGAGTTTTTTAACATTATAAAAATAAACTGATGGCACTAACGCCTATACAAAAGGCGGAGTTTAGTGCTTCGTATGACAGTTTGGTGGTAAAAGTCCGCTCTTCGGGTAGTTGCAAAAAGGTAACTGTAACCGCACTCAAACCGAAACGACAGTGCATAAATTAAACCTGACATCAAAAAGAAATGTGGAGACCTAATATATTTACGTAAGTGTGGCTTGTGATTTTAATAGATACCAAACACTAATCATATTTGCGATTAAAAACCAGCAACGATGGTTTATGCTTTAAATACCATGTTAGGTATGGTCCTATCAGTTGCTGCAAAAAGAATGAAAGTAAATGAATCAAAAAATGTAATAATAAATTAATAAAACGATTATGAAAAAATTAAACTCGAATCAATTAAACTCGAATCAATTAAACAGAGGCTATAAATTTTCTTTGGCTTTGGCTATTATTAGTTTGGTTGTGTTCATTGTTTTTACATGGCGAAGACAATTGGAATTCCCCGCTATTCCAACACTTCTTCCACTATTTATAATAACGGTAATAATGCTTTCAAAAAGAGCAAAAAGAAAAAAAGAGGAAGAAGATTCTTCTAAAAAAGATGAAAAATTTAACAATAAAAATGCCTAGTAATGGGTATTGACTTGCAAGTTTTCTCGCATTAATTTTATACTAAATAATAAATGAATATGTAATCATATAATTCAATGAAAAAAATAGCAAAAATAACATTAGCACTTTCCTTTCCAATATTGTTTATTGGTGTTTCATGCAGCAAAGAAATGAGTTCAGATAACGCTAGTAATAGTGATGTATTACATTTCTCTTTTAAAACCCCTGATTGGGAGCGATGGGTTAATTGCGAATTGGATTTTGAACCCATCACACTAAATGACAGCACGAATATCATAGCCTTTAGTTCTGCCTCTACCAACGCATCATTATGTTTTACTTATCCCAAAGACAGTTCTAAAATTGTAAATAATAGGGAATTAAAAAGATTTAAAATTAAAAGTTATTACGATAACAGTGAACCTTTTCAATTTTCTCAAAAATTACCTTTAAATCAAAATAGTTTGAATGACTTGACCACAAAATTAGTTAGTAATGAAGGTTTTTCTGAAACCGAATACAATGAAGTTAAGGAAGTAAAATATATCAAAAGCGAAACTAACAATGCTGTTTTTAGAGTCAAATGCATTTATAAATTAAACGCAAGAATTATTTCTACTCCAGAAATCAGTAAGCCAGTTTCTGGAACCTTTACTTTTTTAGTTCGAACAAGCAAAAATTAGGTGTCCCTTATTCAAACTCCGAAGCGTATAGAAAATATAATAAGGATTTTATAAATCTGTAATTTTCTAATGGTGCTAAATTTTAAAATATTTAATAAATATTTAAAACAAATATTAATTTGATAGTTCTTTTTTCTTTTGTTTCTTCACCACAATTGCCGAAATAATCACGCTTGCTTCAAATATAAGTAGCATAGGTATGGCTACAATTACCTGACTAACAACATCTGGTGGGGTTACAATTGCGGCTACAATTAACACAATAATAACTGCCATTTTTCTGTATTTTCTTAAAAAAGTGGGTGTTACTAAACCTATTTTAGTTAAGAAATAAATAATAATTGGTAGTTCAAAAAACAATCCACTTGCTAAAACAGACATTTTAACCATACTGATGTAAGAATCTAAACTGAATTGATTGAGAACAACTTCACTCACTTTAAATGTGGCAAAGAAATTGACCGACATGGGTACCACAATATAGTACCCAAAAAGGACACCGACAAAAAATAATAATGAAGATACAAAAATGAATAATTTAGCAATCTTACGTTCTTTTTCATAAAGAGCGGGGCTGATAAATTTCCAAAATTCCCATAGAATATATGGGAAACTCAAAATAAAACCTGCAGTTATACAAGTCCAAACTAATACATCTACTTGACCTTCCATGTCCATATTCTGAATGATAAAAGGCATATCGGTAACACATATACTATCTGCAAAACCGAGTTGATGAGATAAATCACAAAAAAAGCGATAGGTTATAAAACTGGCATGAGTTGGTCCAAAAAGGATAACATCAAAAATATAATCACTGATAAAAAAAGTGACAGTTCCCATAATCACGATGGCAATTGTACTTCGAATTAGCATCCATCTTAATACTTCGAGATGGTCTAAAAAAGACATCTCTTTCATCGTTTTTTGTTCCATTATAGAATGCCTTCTTTTAAAATGTCATGTATATGTAAAACGCCTTTATATTCTCCTTTATCAATAACAATTAATTGTGTAATTGAAAAATCTTCCATTATTCCAAAAGCATCAATTACCATGTCAGAAGAGTTGATTGTTTTAGGATTTTTGGTCATTATATCTTTGGCGGTTAAATGTGTAAATGAATCGTTGTTATTCAGCATCCGTCGTAAATCACCATCTGTAATTATTCCAATTACCTCATTATTTTCTATAACTGCAGTAACTCCCAATCTTTTTTCGGATATTTCAAAAATCACTTTTTTGATAGAAGCGTCTGATGTAACTCTAGGTTTTAGAGAATTTTCAGTCATTGCTGCCACACGAAGTAAGAGTTTTTTGCCTAAAGCACCACCAGGGTGGTATTTTGCAAAGTCATCACTTTTAAAATTCCTAAGTTCCATTAAACAAACTGCAAGAGCATCTCCCATTACAAGTTGTGCAGTAGTACTATTTGTAGGGGCTAAATTCAAAGGACATGATTCGGATTCAATCGTTGTATCCAAAACAAAATCAGCGTTTTTGGCAAGAAAAGAAGATTTGTTTCCCGTAATGGCGATTAAACTATTTCCAAAATTTTTCACAATTGGAATTAAAACTTTTATTTCAGGACTGTTTCCACTTTTTGAAATACAGATTACTAAATCGTTGGGTTGCATCATACCCAAATCCCCATGTATCGCTTCAGACGCATGAAGAAACATGGATGGAGTTCCAGTAGAGTTCATTGTTGCTACAATTTTTTGAGCAATTATAGCACTTTTTCCTATTCCGGTAACAATTAATCTGCCTTTGGAATTGAATATAATTGCTATTGCATTTACAAAGTTATCATCAATGTAATCAACAAGTTTGGCAATGGATTGACTTTCAGAAAGAATGGTCTTCTTCGCCGTAGCTATAATGTTTTTTTTAATTATCAAAACAGAATTTTTATATAAAGTTTGTATTTATTAAAGAATGTAGTATCTTTATGTTTTGCAAATTTATGTAAAATACCATTAATTAAATAATGAATTCAAACGAAATCGACATCCACAAAGAATTAAAAAAATATTTTGGTTTTAATCAGTTCAAAGGACTTCAAGAACAGGTGATAAAAAGTATTTTAGCAAAACAAAATACTTTTGTTATCATGCCAACTGGTGGCGGAAAATCCTTGTGTTATCAATTACCTGCATTGATGCAAGAAGGAACGGCCATTGTTGTTTCGCCATTAATTGCGTTGATGAAAAATCAAGTTGATGCTATTAGAAGCTTGTCTTCAGAAAATGGAATAGCTCATGTACTGAATTCCTCATTGAATAAAACAGAAGTCAATCAAGTAAAAGCCGATTTAACTTCTGGCTTGACCAAGCTGCTTTACGTTGCCCCAGAATCTTTAACAAAAGAAGAATATGTTGCTTTTTTGAAAAATGTCAAAATTTCTTTCGTAGCTATTGATGAAGCACATTGCATTTCTGAATGGGGTCACGATTTTCGACCGGAATATAGAAATCTAAAACATATTATCAAACAATTAGGTGATGTACCTATTATTGGATTGACTGCAACGGCAACTCCTAAAGTTCAAGAAGACATTCTGAAAAATTTAGACATGCCAAATGCCAATACATTTAAAGCCTCTTTTAATAGACCTAATTTATATTATGAAGTACGTACTAAAACCAAAAATATCGAATCCGATATCATTCGTTTTATCAAACAACATAAAGGAAAATCGGGAATTATATATTGTCTAAGCCGCAAAAAAGTGGAAGCTATTGCTCAAGTTTTGCAAGTTAACGGAATCAGTGCTGTTCCTTATCATGCCGGACTTGATGCTAAAACTAGAGCAAAACATCAAGACATGTTTCTAATGGAAGATGTTGAAGTTGTAGTAGCAACTATAGCATTTGGAATGGGAATTGACAAACCCGATGTGCGTTTTGTTATACATCATGATATTCCAAAATCATTAGAAAGTTATTACCAAGAAACAGGTCGTGGTGGACGTGATGGGGGAGAGGGGCACTGCTTAGCGTACTATTCTTATAAAGACGTAGAAAAATTAGAAAAATTCATGTCTGGAAAACCTGTTGCTGAACAAGAAATAGGTTTTGCTTTGTTGCAAGAAGTAGTAGCTTATGCTGAAACTTCTATGTCAAGAAGAAAGTTTTTATTACATTATTTCGGTGAAGAATTCGATAGTGAAACAGGCGATGGTGCCGACATGGATGATAATATTAGAAATCCAAAAACTAAAGTAGAAGCACAAAATCAAGTGGTTAAACTTTTGAAAGTAGTTCGTGATACCAAACATTTGTATAAATCTAAAGAAGTAGTTTATACATTGATTGGAAGAGTTAACGCCATGATTAAAGCTCATAGAACGGATACACAATCATTTTTTGGATGTGGAAATGAACACGAAGAGAAATACTGGATGGCTTTGCTTCGACAAGTACTTGTAGACGGTATGTTGTCTAAAGATATTGAAACCTACGGCATAGTAAAAATTACTGAAAAAGGATTAAATTTTATTAAAAAACCATCATCTTTTCTGATGTCTGAAGATCACGAATACAATGAAACGGAAGATGAAGCGATCGTTACTGCTGCTAAAACTAGCGGGACAGCTGATGAAGCTTTGATGAGCATGTTGCGAGATTTACGTAAAAAAGTAGCTAAAAAATTAGGTGTTCCTCCATTTGTTGTTTTTCAAGACCCTTCTTTAGAAGATATGGCGCTGAAATATCCAATAACATTGAATGAAATGATAAATATTCATGGGGTTGGAGAAGGAAAAGCAAAAAAATATGGAAAAGATTTTATAGATTTAATCAGCCGATATGTCGAAGAAAACGATATTATTAGGCCTGATGATTTGGTTGTAAAATCGACAGGAGTTAACTCTATTAATAAATTGTACATCATTCAGAATATTGACCGTAAACTTTCGCTTGAAGATATTGCATCGGGCAAAGGATTGAGTATGGATGCTTTGATTAAAGAAATGGAACAAATTGTATATTCTGGGACTAAACTAAATATCAAATATTGGATAGATGAGCTTTTAGATGATGAGCAACAAGAAGAAATTCATGATTATTTTATGGAATCTGAATCCGACAATATAGAAGGGGCATTAAAAGAATTTGATGGTGATTACGATTTAGATGAACTGCGACTTATGCGAATTCAATTTATAAGCGAAGTTGCAAACTAATTTCAATTGCAACTAGTAAAAAGTCTAAATTATAGACCATTATTTGAATTTGAACTTTTTATTCTTCATAAATCTCCCCACGATGTGGTTTTAAAGCATCTCGGATTGGAATCATGTGTTCTTCGTTGATGACCATATATGCCAATGCATACATGTCACTAATAGTTTGAAACCCAGTTGCGGTTACTACTATTTTTTCAGCAACGCTGAATTCTTTTAAATGAATTTCGTGATGTTTAGCTATTTTGGTTGCCATTGGTCCTCGGAAATCCCAAATCAATTTTATTTTTTTTGACATATACTTTTAAAGGTGCTTTATGAAATTTTCATAGCGGTAAGGTTGAAATATTTTTACTTACTCGGAAATAATTATAACTTTATTGATATTAGCATATTATTTATTCTATTTTGAACGATTAAAGCCAACTAAGAATCATCTATTAGTGATACGTTTGAAACAATGAAGTAGCTTCTTTATAGGATTTTTCAAAAATCGCGCTATCCGTATGCGTGATTTCGTTTTTAGCAGCAAAATAAGATAATAAATGTTCAGTAGGCATATTGCCAGTCAAAACATTAGTAGCCATTGGACAACCACCAAAACCTTGGATTGCACCGTCAAAACGGCGGCAACCCGATTGGTAAGCTGCATCAATTTTTTCAAACCATTTGTCGGGCGTGGTGTGTAAGTGGGCTCCAAATTCAACCATAGGGTATTGAAGTATTAAATGCGAAAACAAATACCGAATAACATCAGGCGTAGAGCTACCAATAGTATCGGAAAGCGAAAGAATTTTCACACCCATTTTAGCTAATTTTTCAGTCCATTCACCTACGATTTCTATATTCCAAGGGTCACCATACGGATTTCCAAATCCCATAGAAAGATAAGCAACTACATCTTTTGAGTTTTTGTCGGCAATTTCAAGAATTTCTTGAAGAGTTAGAATCGATTCTGCTATGGTTTTGTGGGTATTTCGCATTTGAAAATTTTCGGATATCGAAAAAGGAAAACCCAAATAGCGTATTGATGAGTGCTTTGCAGCGGCAATAGCTCCTTGTTTATTAGCAATAATAGCTAATAATTTACTTTGGGTTTGCGATAAATCCAGTTGTGCTAAAACGGCAGCTGTATCTTGCATTTGAGGTATCGCCTTTGGAGAAACAAAACTTCCAAAATCAATACTATCAAAACCTACCTGCAATAATGATTGAATGTAAGCCACTTTTCTTTCAGTAGGAATAAAGGGTTTAATTCCTTGCATAGCATCACGTGGACATTCAATTATTTTTATTGGAGACATGAATTGACAACTTTTATTTTCAGGTAGCTAATGTAATACGTTTTTCTTGAAAGTCATAAAAAAATAAAGAAACTCCTTTTTTTGTATGAACTAGAAAACAATCAGCAGCTTCTATATACAATTTAGCAAGACCAACAGAACAAAATCATGTAATTATTTAATAAATTCGATTATCAACTACTTTTACTGTCAAACTCTCAATTTTTGGATAGAAAGACTTACTATTTTGCCAAAACACATACGATTGTTAGATGATTTTGGTATATTAATTTAAAATTATGGGTATTTATTTTTAACTCAAAAGTATTTTTTATGTATAAGTATTTGATTTAAAATTGCTTAATTTGTTATTAAAGTAGTTTTAAGAATCTACTTCAAACTAATGTGCTTAAAAATGT
The DNA here is from genome assembly GCA_040402815.1 of Flavobacterium sp. Taxonomy (GTDB): domain Bacteria; phylum Bacteroidota; class Bacteroidia; order Flavobacteriales; family Flavobacteriaceae; genus Flavobacterium. The sequence goes on along the minus strand of JBBALV010000002.1, from coordinate 46,182 downwards.
TATTTTTGTTATTATTGATAGCCCCAAAGATAGCATGCAAAACAAATACTATAAACTATTAGATACGTTGCCATTAGCTTCTATTCTTATTGACAAGGATTGTAATATAATGTATGTTAATTCTATAGGAATTAAATCGTTAGATGTTTCTTTGTCAGAATTAAAGAAGTTATCGATTTCGGTTTTTTATCCTGAAATTAATTGTTGTGTTTCTCATGAAGGAAACAATTATGAAACTATTTTTATTGACAAAAAAGGAAATAAAAAAAATGTTGTTTTAAAATTTGCTACTTTTAACGAAGGCGATTTGTATGGAGTAGTTTATATTATTCAAGAATGTCATTTAATCGAAAAACAAAAATTTAACGAAATTATATTAAATAATATTCCAGCGGACATTGCCGTTTTTGATAAAAATCATAACTATTTATTTGTTAATAAAAATGGAATAAATAATGAAGAGACAAGAAATTGGTTGGTAGGTAAAAGTGATTTTGATTATTGTGATTTTAAAGGATTAGATCGATCGTTGGCGCAGGGTAGGAGAGACCTTTTTAACCAAGCACTCCATTCTCAACAACAAGTAGAATGGGTTGACGAATTCCATAGGGAGGATAAGGACATTTTTGTAATGCGTCGGTTTTTTCCGGTAATTGTTGATAAGGAATTCTATTATATGATTGGTTATGGTGTTGATGTTACGGAAGTAAAGAAAACGCAAAATACAATAATTTATAACGAAAACAGAGCAAAACAGATATTAACATACGCTCATGATGCCATTGTAAAATTTGATGCTGAAGGTAAAATTACATTTTGGAATCCAAAGGCGGAACTTTATTTCGGTTGGAAATTTGAAGAAATTTATGGAGAAATCGTATTTGAACTCATTTTTCCTAAAGCGATTAGTAAGAGTTATGCGAAACATATAAAAAATTTTTTGGATGGGGATGAAAATGTAATTTTAGATCAAATTACAGAAAGTATAGGTCGCAATAAAGACAAAAAAAAATTCCCTATTGAAATTAGTATTTTGCCATTGAAAGATGAAAATGGAGTTATGTCTTTTTGTACTTTCGTTAGAGATATTACTTTAAGAAAAGGAAAAGAGTCACAGGTAGAATTACAAAATAAAATGCTTCAAAGCCAAAATTCAGAATTAGAACAATTTACCTATATCACATCACACGATTTGCAAGAACCAGTGTTGAGTTTAATTAGTTTTACGGAGCTATTATATGAAGAATATTCGGAACGGTTAGACGACGAAGCCAAATTATACATTCAATTTATTAATAAGTCAGCTTATCGAATGCGCGCATTAATTAAAGGCTTAATGGAATATGCAAGGATTGGAAAAAGAGAAGACTATACAGCAATTGATTGTAATGAAATTATTACTCATGTATTGTCCGATTTATCAGAAACAGTAAACAATACAAATGCAGTGATAGAAGTTGATAACTTGCCTGAAATTAAAGCACAAAGTACTTATATGCGGTTGTTATTTCAAAACCTGATAAGTAATGCCATAAAATTTGTTAAGCCAGATGTACAACCTAAAATTAGAATTAGCTGTGCAGAAACTTCAAAAGATTGGAAATTTTCTGTTGAAGACAATGGTATTGGGATTGATCAAAAGCATCTAGATCAAGTATTTATTATATTTAAAAGATTGAATAATGTTACACTTTATAGAGGCTACGGAATAGGGTTAGCCCATTGCAAAAAAATTGTTGAATTGCATCATGGAGAAATCCAAGTTAAATCGAAAGTTGATAAAGGTAGTACCTTTAGTTTTACAATATCAAAAAATTTATTATAATGTTAGTTACAATTTTATTAATCGATGATGATTTTACAACCAATTATCTTCATAAAAAAATTATTTCAAAAGCTGAATTTGATTTGCCTATAGAAGTTGCAAATAACGGAAAAGAAGGCATTGATAAACTTCTGTCATTTAACGAAACAATCGTTGATAATGATGCTTTAGTTTTAATATTTCTTGATTTAAATATGCCTGTAGTTGATGGCTGGCAATTTTTAGAAATTTACGAAGAGATTAAACCACAATTAAATTACAAGTCAAATTTGATTGTAATTAGTTCCTCTATTAATCCTGATGATGAAGAAAGGGCTAAGCGTAATCGTTTGGTAGATGACTACATTCCAAAACTACTTACAGTAGATACATTAGTAAAATTAAAGTCAAATTATATTTAATTATTTGTATTCCACTAAATAGTAAAAAAAATTATTATTCACATTTCCGTCGGTCAACTAATATATTTAGGAGCAACTAAATATTGGCTTTAATTAATTTTTATTTGCCGATTATGGCAGCCATTTTTTTTCAAAATTTGGTTTTCTTTTTTCTAAAAACGCATTTCTACCTTCTTTGGCTTCCTCTGTCATGTAGGCCAAACGGGTTGCTTCCCCTGCAAAAACTTGTTGCCCCACCATCCCATCATCAGTAAGATTCATAGCAAATTTGAGCATTTTAATTGAAGTTGGCGATTTGGCTACTATTTCTTGTGCCCATTCAAAAGCAGTAGTTTCTAATTCGTTATGAGGAATTACTGCATTTACCATTCCCATATCCATTGCTTCTTGGGCAGAATAATTACGACCTAAAAAGAATATTTCTCTTGCTTTTTTCTGACCTACCATTTTTGCTAAATAAGCAGAACCATATCCTCCATCAAAACTGGTTACATCAGCATCAGTTTGTTTAAAAATTGCGTGTTCTTGACTAGCCAAAGTCAAATCGCAAACAACGTGTAAACTGTGTCCACCACCAACTGCCCATCCAGGAACAACTGCGATGACTACTTTTGGCATAAATCGAATCAAGCGTTGCACTTCTAAAATATTCAATCGGTGCTGTCCATCATCACCCACGTAGCCTTGATGGCCACGAGCATTTTGATCACCACCACTGCAAAACGAATAGATACCATCTTTGGTCGATGGGCCTTCTGCTGAAAGTAAAACAACACCTATCGAAGTGTCTTCTTGTGCATCATAAAATGCTTCATACAATTCACTTGTCGTTTTTGGACGAAAAGCATTTCTTACATTCGGGCGATTGAAAGCAATTCGAGCTACACCATTGCACTTGTTATAAGTAATATCTTCAAATTCTTTTACGGTTTTCCAATTTATTTCTGACATTTTATACTATTTTAGCGTAAAAATAAACCATTTTTTAGATTATAATATCATAACAAACCATAAATGCAAATGAAAAATACATTTTTAACGATTGCATTTCTTTTTACTTCAATAGGTATAAAAGCTCAAAAGCATGAATTTCAAACGATTAAATATTATATATCGCAATGCCAATAGCAACAAACTTTACATCCGTTTTTAGTAAAAATTGGGAGATCAATTTTATGCAATGCACACCAAACGGTTATTTGAAATATACCGATTTGTGTAATATTTTGCAACTCACTGCTGCTGCACATTCTGAAATTGGGGGTATTAGTTTTATTGATATGCAATTACATCATCAAGCTTGGGTATTGAGTAGAATGCGTGTAGAAATTACGCAAATGCCAAAATGGAAAGATACAGTAACGGTAAAAACTTGGATTAATACATTAGAGAATTCACGTTCGGTTCGGGCATTAGAAGTTTATGTTAATACTATCAAAATGGTTGGTTGCGAAACCTTTTGGGCTGTTTTTAATACTCAAAGCAGACGTCCAGAAGCTTTGGCATTACCTTATGATCATTTCGAACTATTTCCAGAAATGAAAGCTACCGAAATTCCGTTTTCAAAAATAAACATTAAAGAAGATAAGGAAATGGTTTTTGAAAGAAGTGTCGTATTATCTGATTTAGACATTGTAAATCACGTAAACAATGTGAAATATTTAGAATGGTGCTTGGATTTTGCCGATGAAAAACTTGTTCTAAATCAAAAAATAGAAAGTTTTGAAATGAATTTTTTAAAAGAATTGCACCTTAAGGACCATATTGAGGTTCACGAAAGTGCAAATAAGACAGCACTTATTTTTAGTATAACAAAAAAACAACAAATGTGTTTTGCATTACTGCTGGAATTAAAGTCATAAAGAAAGCTCCGATATCTCGAAGCTTTCTTGTTTATTTAGCAGGGGTATTTTTCATTACCAATCGAAAACCTAAACCGTGAATATTGAGAATTTCAACATCTTTGTCTAATTTTAGATATTTTCTTAATTTAGCGATATAAACATCCATACTTCTAGAAGTGAAATAGTTATCGTCTCTCCAGATTTTAGTTAAAGCCAATTCTCTAGGCATTAAATCATTTTCATGAAGGGCTAACATTTTTAATAATTCATTTTCTTTAGGAGATAATTTGATTGGTTCCTCATTTTTAAAAGTTAAGAACCGTAATTTAGAATTCAAATGAAATTCACCAATTTCAAATTCAAATTTAGTAAAATCATTCTTTGTCTCAGCAGCTTTTCGTTGCATGATGGCTTTAACTTTCATCAATAAAACCTCCGAGTCAAAAGGCTTATTCAAATAATCATCTGCGCCCACTTTATATCCTTTTAAGACATCCTCTTTCATTGATTTTGCTGTTAAAAATACAATAGGTACTTCTTTATTTTTTTCTCTTATTTCTTTTGCAAGTGTGTACCCATCTTTATAAGGCATCATTACATCTAAAATGCACAAATCGAAAATGTCTTTTTTGAATTTTTCAAAGCCTTCCATACCATTTTTCGCTAAAGTAACTTCATAATCATTTAAGATTAAATAATCTTTAAGGATTGAACCAAAGTTTGGATCGTCTTCAACTAAAAGAATTTTTTTGTTTTCTGTTTCCATAATTTAATTTATTAATGGTAATTTTATTATAAAGGTACTACCCTTTCCTTTTTCACTTTCGACACTTATTTGACCATTGTGGTCCTCAATTATTCTCTTAACATACGCAAGGCCTAAACCATGTCCTTTGACATTATGAATATCGCCTGTATGTTCTCTATAAAATTTTTCAAAAATTCTTTTTTGAGCTGTTTTTCCCATTCCGGCTCCTTGGTCTTGTATTTTTATAATGATAAAATCTTTTATATTTTCTGAATATATATCAATAATTGGCGCTTCTGGCGAATATTTAATTGCGTTATCCAACACGTTGACTATTACATTTGTAAAATGTACTTCACTTAACAAAACCGATGTTCTAGTGGCTTTAAAATGAGTCTTAATACTTCCATTTCTATCTTCGATTATCAATCGAACATGTTCTATAGCATTATTAATGATTTCAATGATATCAGTAGCTTCTTTGCTAATATCGAGCTCTCTTTTTTCTAATTTTGATATTCTTAGAACGTTTTCAACCTGAGCATGCATTCGTTTGTTTTCATCTTTAATCATTTGAACGTAGCGAAGCACTTTATCTTTATCATCAATTATTTTAGGATTTTTAATAGCATCCAAAGCTAAATTTATTGTGGCAATTGGTGTTTTAAATTCATGAGTCATGTTATTAATAAAATCCGTCTTGATTTCAGAAATTTGACGTTGACGAATCAATTGATTTAAAGCACTACTATAGGCAATAATTATTATAAAAGTAAAAATGATTGATAATGTTGTAATACCAACCAATTCCGAAAATAAAAATTTTTTCTTTTCAGGAAAACTAATCAGTAATTGATATTTGCTATTTCCCTCATTATCTGTGAAAATTGGTATATAATAAGTTGCATTTTTGTCAAATTTAAATTTATCCGAATGTATTTTTGTAGCTAAACCGTTATTGTAAATTCCAAACTCAAAAGGAGTTTCAACATCTGCTTGTTTTAATTCATGTTGCAACATTTTTTGAAGTTCTTCTTTAGAAATCCGTTCGTTTAACAACTTATTTTCTACAATATCTTTGAAAAATATTTCAAATTGAGCTTTATCCAGCAATGCGATATTACCAGATTTTTTTATTGTAACATCGGGCTTTACATTATTTTGAACTTGCGATTTGTCAATTGAATTTCCAGAATAAATTTCTGTCTTTCTATTTGAAACGAAACTTTTACCTGAAATTGAATCTTTTTTCTTGCCAAAGAACGATAAATTAACATTGTAATCTTCTGAAATAATACTATTTGAATATATTATTGTTTCATTAGTAACTCTATTTTTCTGAACTAATACAAAATCTAATAATTGACTTTTTAGTGGGTCTTTACCAATACTGTCTTTTAAAATATTATACTGACTTAAAATATTATAAGTTTCTTGCTGTTTTAAATTCTCTGCGACATTGCCCAAAACTTGTTTGACATGATATTTAAACTGTTCATCGTTGTCCTTCAAAGATGTATTTATTAAATACAATTGAACCAATATAATTCCAATTAAGGAAAGACTCATTAAAAAAACTAGTAATTTAAATAATGTCTTATTCATCAATACAAATTTAACTTTTTGAGACTTGTGTTGTCAATACATTAACCAAAAATTAACACTACAATTTATCACTATAAACTAAATAATTGATTATAAATATTTTTTACTTGTTTTGTAAGTGATTCCAAACTATCATTCTGAATTATGAAGTTACTTTTGGCTATTTTAATTTCATCAGGAATCTGATTATTAATTCTTTTTAGAACTTCATGACGTTCTAATTTATCCCTGTCAATAACTCTTTGAATCCGAACTGCCACAGGCGCTGTAACGGTTATAATTGCGTCAAAATTCATTTCATTAGTAGTCTCAAATAATAAAGCTGATTCTTTAATAACAAAAGGGGCCGCTTTTTTTTCTTTAAGCCAATTATCAAAATGTGATTTCACTTTTGGATGTATTATATTATTTAATTCTTGTAATTTATTTTTATCATTAAATACAATTTCGGCTAATTTCTGTCTGTTTAATACAGTATTGTCAAAAATTTCATTGCCAAAAACTGCTTTTATATTTTCTTTAACATCAGGCAATTCCATTAATTTTTTAGCTTCTTTGTCTGCTATGTAAATAGGAATTCCAAATGATTCAAATTGTCTTGCTACAGTTGTTTTTCCACTGCCTATGCCACCTGTAAGTCCGATGATTTTTGTCATTATTAATTATTTAAAAAATAATTCCGGAAATACTTTTTTAGGATCTTTTTTTAGAATTTGGACTAATATATATGATTTTAAAAACCCCAAACCATAACCATAAAATTGTTTCCAAACAGCTATAACAGCTAAATACCCTATAGTAATACTTCTATTTTGTATTGACCCAATAACAAATATCAGAATAAAATAAATAAAATAACATTTTAGCAATAAATCTTCAGCAAAAATTAAGCTAAAAATGGAAAGAAAGAAACCAAAAATAAAAAAGGTTGGAAAAAAATAAGTCAACTTTTTATATTCTGGATACCAACTGTTTAATATCGGTCTAGCTTTACCAAATTTTGTTACTTGAAATGTAAATTTTTCCCAATCAATTCGTCTTTTGTGGTATACAAATGCGTTAGTGAAAAGTTTTGTTTCAAACCCTAATTTCCACAATCGAATTGTTAAGTCGGGATCTTCTCCTGGATGAATTTTTCCAAAACCGTTTGATAATTCAAATGCTTTTTTAGACAAACCCATATTGAAACTCCGTGGCTGAAATTTATCTATTTTTTCCGACCCTCCGCGAATTCCTCCCGTGGTAAGAAATGAAGTCATAGCAAAATTTATTGCTTTTTGAGTTGGAGAAAAACTTTTTAATGCTTTGTCTGGACCTCCAAAACAATCTACATAATTTATCTTCAATGATTTTTCTACTTCAGTTAAATAGTTTTTAGGGATTATACAATCAGAATCAAAAATGATAAAATAGTTTCCATTTGCTTTTTTCATTCCATAATTCCTAGAATCACCTGGTCCAGAATTATCTTTGTCATAATAAGATATATTTAATTTTGACAAATATTTTTGGATTACTTTTTCACATTTTATTGTTGAGCCATCTTCAACGATTACAATCTCAAAAGCTTCATTATATGTTGTTAGAGACAAACTTTCTAAAAGTTCGTCTATCTCTTCCGGTCGATTGTAAACAGGTATTATTATAGAGAAGTACATATATAGATATTTTTAACAAATATAGATATAAAAAAAAAACCACCTAAAAAAGGTGGTTTAAAAAAGTGCTTACTATAACAAAACTATTGTTTTATCACTTTAATAGTTTTTATTTGATTGTCGGCTGTAACTTTAACCATATAAGTACCGTTAGATAAATTTGACATATCTAGTTGACTTTGATTACCATTTACAGTTTTAATTATTACTTGTTGTCCTAATAAATTATAAACTGCTACATTAGTTATGTTTTTGTCGTACGATAAATGTAAAATATCTTTTACCGGGTTTGGAAAGTAAGTAAAAGTTGAATTGTCAAAAGTTGTGTTGGCTAAAACGACATCAATCACAATATTATCAACATATAAATTCCATTGATTTGCAATAGAATATGCATTAAATCCAAAATAATAGTTCCCTGAGTCAGTAGGAGTAAAAGTTAACGATTCGTTAGTTAAGGTACCAGTATTAATACTTGCATAATCTGCAATTGAATTGGTCATGCTTGCAGCGTTTGCAGCGCTTCCATAGGCTACTTTTAAACTTTCTACATAAGTTGTACTATTGTTTCCGTAGTCATACGCAATTGAATACGAAGTTCCACCAATCAAAGCTATAGGCTGTGTGTAATACCAAGCATCAGCAGCATTAGATAAGTTATATCCATATTTTAAGGCATTGGTTGTAAAACCACTTCCAGGATTAGCTGCTGTAGTCCAATTGTTACCAGTTCCAACGTTTTCAACACTAGTACAAATAGGTAATGCAGGAACAACGGCAGATTCAAAATCTTGTGTATAAGGAACGGTTGCTCCACTACAAGCAGTTGAAAATGAAGTAGCTATTGACCAAGCACTTTTTTCAGTGGCACTACATAAACTTCTAACCCATACATAATACGTAGTTGCAGAAGTTAAATTGGTTAGATTTGCCATTGTCATTCCTGCTGTTACACTTCCAGTAGCTACAACAGTAGAATTAGGAGCTACATTTGTAGTAGATACAAAATATTCATAACCATTTGAGGCAGGTGGGTTGTTGGAATCTGTCCATGTAACCATAGCTGTTGTACCAGTAACATCTGATGAAACTAGAGCGATTGGTTCATGACAAGAAGGAGTTGATTCTAACATAAAGTCGTCAAAATTTATTCCATTTGGAGCAACTGGCGCAACAACATGAACTCCGAAAGAATAATCACCGGAAGTTGTTGGAGTATATTCAAATGTAAATTTAGTCCATGTTGGATTTTGGTAACCTGTAGTTGTTGACAATATTGTTGTCATATCCGCATCTGTTTGTCCATTCCCAACTCCTATGGTTAAATCATATCCAACAGTTGTATCTTTCGTTCTCATATAATAGCTGAAAGTATAAGATGTTCCAGCAGTTAATGTAGCAAAAGGAGTGAATGCCCATCCGTTTGTACTCCAAGTTCTTCTTAATGAATTTGCACCACTATATGCAGTTACATTTGTTGCATCAATTGACCATGTACTTAATGTATTAGAATAAGCCCAACACGTTGGAAATACATTTGTACCTACAGTCAAAGCATCAAAATTTTCCATCCAAGGCAAAGTTGTTAAAGCAACACATTGGGTTGTAAATGAAACAGCTACTGACCAATTGCTTGAATCAGTTGTACTACAAATACTTCTTACCCAAACATAATACAAAGTTGCTGGATTTAATGCTGTTAAATTAACTGTAGTTATTCCTCCAATAACAGAACCTGTTGCAGCATCAGTTGCTAAAGGTGCAGTATTACTAGTTGATACAAAATACTCATATCCGTTTGCTGGAGTTGAAGTTGAAGCTGTCCAAGAAACAGTTGCAGATGCGGATGTAACACTTGAAGCAACTAATGACATTGGTGCTAGACATGAAGGAGCTGGAACAATGTTAGCCATAAAATCTATTGTTACTCCATAAGTACCACTAAAACATGGATTTGGTGGATTTTGTCCTGAATCGGCAGTACCTAATCTCATTCGGTGTTGACCTAATGTAGCTGTAACTGGCATTATAAAAGAAGCATCTAATGTATTTGGATTAGTATTCACGGTAGCAATTACTGATTTTACTAATTCAGTACTATCAAAAATAAAGTTGTCATTAAAATCAATCCAAACATTCGTATCATAAGTAAATCCAGTTGCAAAAGTAACTTGTAAATTTGTGTTTACTCCTTGTGCCAAATCAATTGGATTTGCTGTATTATCAACATAAGTTACATCAGTAGTAGGAAAATCAGTAGTTCCTAATTGAACATTTGTAATTCCACTATTATCATTGCTAGTTGGAACCGAAGTACAGTAGCAACCTGAAGAAAAAGTTGTAAATGTTTCTTCAGTGCATCCAGTAGCATTTCCAGCACCATTAAATGGTATTATTTTATAATAATAAGTTGCATTAAAATTACCTACAAATGAATAATTATTTGCATTTACAGTAATGTTATTTAATACATCAGAAGCTCCAGGAGAAGTTCCCATTGATAACTTATAGCCATTTGCATCAGGAACTGCATCCCAAGTAATTGTAGTAGCATAATTTCCACAAGCAGTATCAGGAGTTGAAACTATATTAGTTGCGCATGAAGGAACAACAGTTGGAACTGGTTCCCATGATACATCATCTATTAAAACACTATATGCAGGAGTACCTAAATGTCTGAATGCTAAAGTTTGATTAGTTCCAGGAGCTGTACCCAAAACCGCTACAAAGTTATCATAAACTGTTGTAGAAGTTGTTGCAAAACTTTGCAAGGAAACAAAAGATGCTGCGTTTGCACTGTCTGTTAAATAACCTACTTCGATAAAACCTCCAGCAGTAAAATTACCTCTAGCTTTAAATCGCAATTGATGTGAACCATCCCCTGCATTACTAACCAGTGGCATCATTACTAATCCTTGACTAGTTGCGCTTGATCCATATAAATACAATACATTTGGCGCGCTTGGTGCCGATGCAGATGCTTGTACATTTGTACTACCTCCTGTTCCGACTCTTGCCCAACATGCAGGAAAAGCTACAGCAGCATCAAAGTTTTGAGAAAAATCAGTAACGGAATCGCATGCAGAAGCAAATGATAATGCTGCACTCCATGGACTGAATTCAGAGCCACAATTAGCTCTTACATAAAATTGATAAGAACTTGATGGATTCAATGTTGTTTCAGTGTAAGTTGCGCTTGAAGTTGCTGTACCTGAATCTGTAGCAACAGGTGCAGGGGCACCTAATGGTAAAACAAGTACTTCCCAAGCTGTTTCTGAGCCACCTGCAGTCCAAGTGAATGTTGCTCCTGTTGTGGTAATTGCAGAAACTGCGGCAGCCGTTGGCACCGGACAAGATAGCAATAATTGAACTGTTGTGACATGACAAGAAGCTGTACTAGCACAAGCTGCGTCATCTGAGAAGTGTACCCTTACATCTGCAGCAGTAATTGCAGATACAGTTAAAGGTGAAGGTCCCGAAGCTATAACGGCATCAGATAAATCTGTTACTGTTACATATTTTGCAACTCCAGTAGCTACACAAGTAAATATGTAATTGGAACCAACTACAAGTCCACTTAAAACAGCATATTCAGATGTATAATTACACGTTGAAATATTTTGAGCTAAGCCTAAATTGTTAGATGCAACAGTAGCCGTCGGATACTGAGTTGTTCTAATACATTGTGCGTAACTTCCTCCGAAAAGTCCCAGAAGAAATACTAAAATAAAAGTAATTTTTTTCATAATTTATAATGATTTGTTAATATACGTTGCGAATATAAATAAATTAATTTAAATGTTAGCTATAAAAAATGCCTTTAACACTTAAAATTTGTTTTTTTAAGTAAAATTAAATTTTCTATGAAATACTAGATATATTTATAATTTCATTGGTATCAGCATCATAATCTACTCCATTAAAATCAAAACCAAATAAATTTAGGAAATCCTGTCTGTAACCGGATAAATCGCCAATTTCAGCAAGGTTTTCAGTGTCCGCTTTTTTCCATAATTCAGCAATTTTAGCCTGAACATCATCACGCATTTCCCAATCATCAATCCTAATTCGGCCTTTATCGTCAGTAATCATAGGTTCTCCAGTATATAATCGCTCTTGAAATAATCGTTGAATTTGTTCGATGCAACCTTCATGAATCCCTTCTGATTTCATTATTTTATATAATAATGAAATGTATAAAGGTATAACAGGAATAGCTGAACTGGCCTGCGTTACTAGAGCTTTGTTTACAGAAACATAGGCTTTACCATTTATACTTTTTAAACTATCGGAAATAGAAAAAGCGGTGGCTTCTAAATGATCTTTGGCACGACCAATTGTTCCTTTTCTATAGACAGCTTCTGTTAGAGTTGGTCCAATATAAGAATAAGCTACAGTTGTTGCACCATTTGCAAGTAAATTGGCTTTTTTTAATTCATCCATCCACATCGACCAATCTTCACCTCCCATAACAGCTACCGTATTTGTAATATCGTCATCTTGACAAGGTGCAATACTAATATCTGATACTTTTCCTGTATGGAAATCAACGGTCTTATTTGTATAAGAAGTTCCTATTGGTTTCAACACCGAACGATGCAAAACACCTGTTGTAGGATGTAAACGAACAGGAGAAGCTAAACTGTAGATTATCAAATCGATTTGTCCTAAATCTTTTTTAATTAATTCTAAAGTTTGTTGTTTCACTTCATTAGAAAACGCATCACCATTAATACTTTTAGCATATAAACCAGCTTTATGCGCTTCGCTTTCAAAAGCAGCTGAATTGTACCAACCCGGAGAAGCTGTTTTACCTTCCACTGGAGGTTTTTCAAAAAATACTCCAATTGTTGCAGCATCTGAACCAAAAGCACTTGTGATTCTTGAGGCCAAACCAAAACCAGTAGAAGCGCCAATTACTAGCACTCTTTTTGCACCCTCAATTGGTCCTTTCGATTTTACATATTCAATTTGGTTTTTTACATTTTGTTCGCATCCTTTTGGGTGGGAAGTCAAACAAATAAATCCTCTCATTCTAGGTTCTATAATCATATTTTTAAGTGTATTTGAAATTTTATTATTTTATTAAGTTTGGTTTTTTGCAATGCAAATTTTTATAACAAATGTATATCAAAAAATTAATTCAACAACGCTTTTGCGTGATTTATAGCGGAATCAGATAGTGATGCTCCAGACAACATCTCGGCAATTTCTAAAACTCTTTCTTCAAAATTCAATATTTTTAAATCCGATTGGGTTTGATTGTTTGAAACATATTTGAAAACTTTATAATGCATTTTTCCTTTTGCAGCAATTTGAGGTAAATGAGTAATAGAAAAAACTTGCATATTTTGGCTCATCTGACTCATTATTGCAGCCATTTTATTCGCTATTTCTCCTGAAACTCCGGTGTCAATTTCATCAAAAATAATTGTTGGAAGTTTAGAATAATCGGCTAAAATAGCTTTGGTGGCCAACATTATTCTCGACATTTCACCTCCAGAGGCTACCTTTTTTAACAATCCAAAATCAGAACCTTTATTTGCAGAAAACAAAAATTGAATGGTGTCTTTTCCGTTTTTATAATAATTAGTCGTAGCTTCAATTTCGATTAAAAATCGAGCATTTGGCATACCTAATTGTTCTAAAATTTGGAGTAATTTTTCGGTTAAAATTGGTGTAGCGCTCAAACGATTTTGATGAATTACTGCTGCTTTTTCATCTAATTCATTTTCAGTTTTCAAAATAGTTGCTTCAACTTTATTGATTCGCATTTCGAAATCATCTACGGAGCGTACTTTGTTTTCCAATTCTTTTTGAATACTTAATAGCTCATCAACTGTTTTAACTTGATGTTTTTTTTGTAAAGAATAAATAGCTTGTAACTTTTCATTTATCAATTCTAATTTTTTAGGGTCATCTAGCAATTTTTCTGAACATTGATTCAATTCAGTCAAAACATCATCAAACTCAATTACAACGCTATTTATGCGTTCATATAATGTTTCAAATTCTTTTGAAATTGCTGCTATTTTCAGTATAGCCGACTTTATTTCTTTGCTATTTTGTAGAACACCAATTGGTTCTGTTTCAGCAAAAGCGATAGCTTTTTCTATATTTTCTTTTATAAATTCAACATTATTTAACTGTTCGAAAGCACTTTCTAAATCTTCTTGAGAACCTGCTATTAATTTTGCATCAACAAGCTCGTTTAATAGAAACATATTATAATCCTGATCCTTGATAGCTTCTTTTAATTCCAATAAAAGCAAAGAAAGCTGATTTTTATCGTTTTTATAATTTTTTAGTATTGACTCAAATTCCAAAACTAACTCTTGATTTCCAGCAATGGCATCAATAATGATAAATTGATTGGTAGCTTCTGATAATTCTTGGGTTTGATTTTGCGAATGAATATCAATTAAAAAAAGACCTAATTCCTGTAATTCTTGTAAATTTACGGGACTATCATTTACAAAAGCTCTTGATTTTCCTGAAGGTAGTATTTCTCTCCGAATTATGGTTTGCTCTTCATAATCCATATCATTAACTTTAAAAAAGGAATGTAGTTGGTATTTCGAAATATCAAATTGTGCTTCTATTATACATTTTTCTTCTTTATGTTTTAATGATGATAAATCGGCACGTTTTCCTAAAACTAAACCTAAAGCACCCAAAAGAATTGATTTTCCTGCACCAGTTTCTCCTGTAATTGTTGAAAATCCATCAAAAAAATCTATAGAAAGTTGTTCTATTAAAGCAAAGTTTTTTATAGAAAGCGATGTTAGCATCTTAATTTTTTAAAGTAAAAATAATAATTAGAAAATTAAAGCTGATAAATTATAATTTTATAGCATTCCATTTACTAGAATTGGAAGGAGAAAATCGATTTAATTTATCGATTAAATCTGCCATATCAATTTTTGGACCACCTGAAAAAATGCTTTGAATTTCATCTGATTTTGCATCAAAAAATATTCTTGTAACAAACGCATTTGGTCGTGTAGCATTGAGTTTATCTAGTGATAAAATGGCATTTTTTACATTCTCTTTACTTGTTTTTAAATCTTGATTCATTGTATCCAAACCTTTGTAATGATAGTCATACATTGCTTCCCTTACACCAGAAAAAGTATTTGAAAGCCAATCGTTTACTAAAAAATATCTATTTTGATTTCCATCGGATTGAGACCATCCTTTGTTACCGCCTTGTTGCGCTACACTAACAATTTCTTGTGCGGTTTGCAAAGCTTCAGATCCTCCTTTTAGTGAAAATGTATCGCCATCAAAACCGATAATCACATTGGCATAAAATGCCAAAACAGAAATTAAATTGGAATCAAAACTATTTGGATTATAAGTTAAATTTTCAAATTCAATATATTTGAAATTAAAGTCCTTGTCATTATAATTAAAAACTGGGGAGGTGTAAGTTGATTTATAAATGGGTCTCGAAGATTGAACTTGAATGGTCGCAACAAATTGATCCGAACTATAAGAGGTAATATTTATAACCATTGAACAATCAATTTTTTCTTTTTGTTTAAAGTTTAATTCGGTCCATTTGGTTTTATTTACAAATTCGGTTAATGCAGTTTCTAAAGTTTTAAATACCTGCTGGTTAGGTGTGGATGTGGCTTGAGCATTTACTTTTACTGTGCAATTCAACTCTTGAGCTGCTATGTTAGCTGTTATAAAAACTAATAATAAAAAGATTATTTTACGCATAATAATGTGCTATTACTTTATTTAAAATATCATTTGCAACTTCTTCTTTTGTTTTTAATTCCATGCGTTCTACCTGGAATTTTTTATCTATAAAAGTAATTTTGTTAGTTGCTTTTCCAAATCCAGCTCCTTCGTCTTGCAGTGAATTAAGAACTATCAAATCTAAGTTTTTTTTCTCAATTTTCAACTTTGCATTTTCAATTTCATTTTCAGTTTCTAAAGCAAACCCAATTAAGAACTGATTTTGCTTTATTTCACCTAAAGAAGCTAAAATGTCTTTCGTTTTCTCTAATTCAATTATAAAATTGGTATCTGTTTTTTTAATTTTTTGCGAAGCAACATGTTTTGGTCTGTAATCGGCTACAGCAGCAGCAGCGATTACTACATCTACTTTTTCAAAAACAGCATGACAAGCGTCGAACATGTTTTGAGCAGTAATAACGGGAATAACATCTATTTTATTATGTGCAATTTTCAAATGTGTAGGCCCAGAAACTAAAATCACATTGGCTCCTAAATCAGCTGCAGATTTTGCCAAATCAAAACCCATTTTCCCGGAAGAATGATTGCCTATAAAGCGAACGGGATCAATAGCTTCAAATGTTGGTCCTGCAGTTATTAGTATTGTTTTTCCTTTAAGTGGTAAGTTATTTTCAATCGCTACTTCAATAAAAGATAGGATGTTTTCTGGTTCTGCCATTCGACCTTCACCAGAAAGTCCGCTAGCTAATTCTCCATTTTCTGCTGGAATTATAGTATTTCCAAAACGGGAGAGTGTTTCAAAATTCAATTTTGTAGATGAATGTTTGTACATATCCAAATCCATAGCTGGCGCAAAATAAACGGGACATTTGGCTGAAAGATAAGTTGCTAACAACAAATTATCACAAGTTCCGTTCACCATTTTAGAAATTGTGTTGGCTGTTGCAGGAGCAATTAAAATCAAATCTGCCCAAAGTGCAATTTCAACGTGATTATTCCAACTGGCATTTTCGTCATCTTCATTATAGAAGGAAGAAAAAACAGGATTTTTAGATAATGTTGATAATGTTAAAGGGGTAACAAATTCTTTAGCAGCAGGTGTCATAATTACCTGAACTTGAGCACCTGCTTTTATGAAAAGTCGAACTAAAGTAGCAGTTTTATATGCAGCAATTCCACCAGAAATACCTAGTACTATTTTTTTACCGCTTAAAACTGACATCTTTTATTATTTAGAAGTATCTCTATAATGAATTTTTTTGTCCATCCATTCTTGAACAGCCAAAGCGTGCGGTTTAGGTAGTTTTTCGTAAAATTTGGAAACTTCAATTTGTTCTTTGTTTTCAAAAACTTCTTCTAAACTATCATTGTAAGTAGCAAATTCTTCCAATTTTTCAGTCAGTTCCTTTTTAATTTCAGAATTGATTTGGTTTGCTCTTTTAGCCATAATTGTTATTGCTTCATACACATTGCCTGTCGGTTCTTCAATTACCGTTTTATTGTAAGTGATAGTACTAACTGGCGCATTCGTCTTTTTTAAATCCATGACTTTATTATTTTATAAATTGTTTTAAATCGATTTCTATTTTTGCTAACATCAGGTCGGCTTGACCTTTATACTTGGTATTTGAATTGAATTTCAATAATGAATTATAAGCATTTTTAGCACTTTTCAAACGTTCTTCCATTTTTGAAGGAACGCTATTAATAGCTAATTTATAGGTTGAATCAAATTTATAATACAGCGCTTGCTCTTTATATATTGTACCTGGAAAGTCTATAATAAAATTATCTAATGCTACTAAAGAGGCTTTATAATCAGAAATTGTATTGTACTGTTTGGCAGTTTCAAATGCCTTTTTTTCTAATTTTTCTCTTAATTGTTTTACAATAATATTGGCTTCACTTAAATATTGTGAATTTGGAAAAGCATCAATAAAATTCTGAAATTTTTCAATCGCTTTATATGTATCTACTTGATCTAAACTGTATATTGGTGATAATTTAGAAAAACAAAATGCTCCAAGATAAGATGCCTCTTCTATTTTTTGACTTTTAGGATAGCTTGATACAAAACTTTCAAATTGATATCCAGCAGAATAAAATTGTTTTGTTTTATAGAATGATTGTGCATACATAAAAAACATCTTTTCCGCTTGAGGTTTACCTCTATACGATGGCGCTATTTGTTCAAAAAGGCGAATGGCTTTTTCGTATTTCCCTTTTTCATATTGCTTTGTTGCTACATCAAATTTAACTGCAATATCCTCCGATTTCAAAGCTTTTTGAAATTCACTACAAGAACTAAAGACAACAAGAATAAGTACTATAGAAATAAATTTCTTCATTATATTCGTTTGGTTTTTATTATTTATATTATGCCTTTTGCTTCTCTAAAAACCAAATGCAAATTTAGTTATTAATTGCAGACTACAAAACATTTTTTTATAATCCTCAAATTCAATGAATTTTGTTATAAAAAAGGTTGATTTATTTTAATAATTATGGATTATTTTCAACAAATTTCGCTATTTTATTGGCCAAATCTTTGTTTACAGTAACTAATGGCAAGCGAACTGTGTTTTCAGAAAGTCCGAGTACTTTATGAACTTCTTTTATCCCAGCAGGATTCCCTTGCTCAAAAATCATATCAATGGCATCGGCTAATTTGTAATGCAATTGATACGCTTGATCCACTTTTCTTTGTAAACCCAACCGAACCATTTCGGAAAAATCACGAGGAAAACCTTCACCAATAACTGAAATTACGCCATTTCCTCCAGCCAAAACCATTGGTAAAGTTACCATGTCGTCTCCAGAGATTACAAGAAATCCTTTTGGTTTGGTTTGAATTAATTTCATAGCCTGAAAAATATCACCTGCGGCTTCTTTAATTCCAATGATATTTTTGAAATCATTTGCCAATCGAATTACGGTTGGTGGCAAAATATTACTTGCCGTTCTTCCTGGTACATTATACAAAATAATTGGCAACGGCGATGCTTCTGAAATGGCTTTAAAATGTTGATAAATACCTTCTTGAGTAGGTTTATTATAATAAGGTGAAACCGAAAGAACAGCTGAAAAGGCACTAAAATCGCGTGTTTTTAATTCGGCAACCACTTGACTTGTATTGTTGCTTCCAACACCTAAAACTAAAGGAAGTCGTTTGTTGTTTGCATCAACAATAGTTTCAATTACCAATTCTTTTTCTTCTTGTGTCAATGTTGCAGGCTCTCCGGTTGTACCTAATACAACCAAATATTCAACACCACCATCAATCACAAAATTTACTAATTTTTTTAATGCTGCTGTATCAACAGAAAAATCTTTTTTGAATGGTGTTACAAGCGCAACTCCTGTTCCTTCAAATAATTGCATAATTATATTTTGTTTAATATTTTTAAATATCGAAATAATTCATTCGTAAAAACCTCTTGTTCTTCTACATTTGTATCAATCATAAAATGGTTCAACCGTTTGTCAATTGTCGAAAAACCAACTTTAAAACGGGCTTTTGATTGTTGTGTAATAATCATTAATGGCGCTTTTTCAACTTCATAATAGCTAATTAGCATATCGAATTTTTGAGCCATAAATTGTTTTACCTCGGGTTTATTAATGAAACCCGTCCAACTGACATCTTTCCAGCTCAAAAAAGGGTGTTTTATTACTTCTTCTTTCTTGATTTTATCTTTATAAATTAACAAACTGATGTTGTTTTTTACAATAGTATTTTCATTTATTTTTTGAAGTAAAGCTTCCGTTCTATCAAAAGCACTTTCATCTATAAGAATACCAATCGATTGTATTTTTTCTGAGGAAAAATGATTGATAACATTCGATACACTTTTTTTTAACGTTCTTTTTATAAAAAAATCCTTTATAAAATCTAAAAACATAGTACTTTTACTTGAATTACAAATTTAATTAAATAAGTCGCATTTGAGATGGTAAATTTAAAAAAGTATAATACTTTATTGCAACATTTTGTTTTATTCTTAACATTATTGACTTTTGTTTCATGTGTGCAACAAATAATTTATGTTTCAAAAGTAGAAGGGAAACAAATCAATGTCAACAAATCAATTTCAGAAGTTGCTGCAATTGAAAATTATGTAAAACCTTATCGCGATAGTATCGACAAGGATTTGAGTGCCGTTTTGGCTTTTGCGCCTCAGACGATAGACAAAAGCGGACAATGGCAAACGCCAATGGGCAATTTATTGTCTGATGTTACGCTCGAATTAGGTAATCCTGTTTTTAATTCACGTGAAAAAAAAGCGATTGACGTTTGTTTGCTTAATCATGGTGGCATCCGAACTATAATAAGCAAAGGAGACATCACTGCTCGAACGGCTTTTGAAGTAATGCCTTTCGAAAACAGTTTAGTTATTGTAGGTTTAAAAGGCACTGATATAGCTACTATCGCTTCCTTTATTATCAAAGAAAAAAAGCCACATCCTCTGGCAGGTATGACTTTTACTATCGGGAAAGACAATTTACCAAAAGACATTTTAGTGCAAGGAAAACCTGTTGACCCTAACAAAATTTATTATGTAGGAACTTCTGACTATCTTTCAAACGGTGGCGATAATATGTCGTTTTTTAAAAATGGAGTGGAACGCTACGACTTGAATTATAAATTAAGAAACATCCTTATTGATTATTTCAAAAAAGTAGAAACAATACCTTTAATTAATGACGTTCGAATTTCTGTAGAATAATTACGGTTTTAGTCCACATTCCATCACATTTACAATATGAAAAGAAGAGCATTTATAAAAAATACTACCGCAAGCGCTGCTTTATTAGCCTTGCCAAGTTTGCCTTTAATGAGTTTTGCAACCGATAACATTAAGCATCTTACCATTTTGCATACCAACGATGTGCACAGCCACATTGATCCGTTTCCAGCTACTGATGCCCGAAATGCCAATATGGGTGGAGTTTCTCGACGCGCGTCACTTATAGAAACCATTCGAAAAGAAAACTCTAATGTCTTATTACTAGATGCTGGCGATGTTTTTCAAGGTACTCCTTATTTTAATTATTATGGTGGCGAATTGGAATTCAAGTTAATGAGCATGATGAAATACGACCTTTGCACGATGGGTAACCACGATTTCGACAATGGAATTGATGGATTTTATTCGCAATTGCACAACGCTTCTTTCGATTTTGTTTCTGCCAATTATGATTTTAAAAACACGGTGCTGAATACCATCGTGAAACCGTATAAAATTTTCAATAAAAACGGAATTAAAATAGGAGTTTTTGGATTAGGCATCGATTTCGAAGGATTGGTCGATAAAAAAAATTACAAGGAAACCGTTTATCTAAATCCTATAGAAATTTCACAAGAAATGACTCGGATTTTGAAACAAGAACAAAAATGTAATTTAATTATTTGTCTTTCGCACTTGGGCTATGAATATAAAAAAGAAGAAAATAAAATCTCTGATTTAAAACTTGCCGCACTTACTCGAGATATTGATTTGATTATTGGAGGCCATACCCACACTTTTTTGGACAAACCAACGGTTGTAAAAAATATTGATGACAAAGATGTTTTGGTAAATCAAGTAGGATGTTACGGAATTAATTTAGGCAGAATTGACTTTTATTTTGATAGTGACAATTCAAAATCGCATCAGGCAAGAACAATTATAGTATAATATAGAACCTACAAACAGTTGTTTTTAGATTTTCTATTCAATTACTTTTGATTTAAATTTCCATACAAAAAACAATTTTTGTCTTTTTAAAATGTGGGAAATCAATCCTAATTTCCTATTTTTGCAAGAGACAAAACACAAATTTTTATGCTAATTATTGGAATTGCAGGTGGAACAGGAAGCGGGAAAACAACAGTTGTTCATCAGATAATGAACGAGTTACCCGATACGGAAGTAGGAATTATTGCCCAGGATTCCTATTATAAAGAAACTGCAAATCTGAGTTACGAAGAACGAACTAAAATCAATTTTGATCATCCTAGAGCCATCGATTTTGAATTACTTGTATCACATCTTAAAGAACTTAAAGCTGGAAACGCAATTAATCAACCGGTTTATTCTTTTGTAACTCACAATAGGACCGACGATACAGTTTCTACTCATCCTAGAAAAGTAATGCTTGTTGAAGGCATTTTGATTCTAGCCAATCCCGAACTTCGTGATTTGTTTGATATTAAAATATATGTTCATGCCGATTCAGACGAACGTTTAATTCGCAGACTAAAACGCGATATTGCTGAGAGGGGACGTGATATGGAGGAAGTTTTGAACCGTTACCAAAACACACTTAAACCGATGCACCAACAGTTTATCGAGCCTACTAAAGCCTTTGCCGATATCATTATTCCGAACGATAAGTATAATACAGTAGCAATTGATGTTGTACGAGCTGTAATTAATCAAAGAATTTTATAATTTTTTAATTCAATTTATTAATGCAAAACCCAATAAAAAATATGATTGGCAAGAATCCACTTCTCAAATTTTTGAGTAACAAATATTTTTTATTGCTTTTGTTTTTCTCGATTTGGATGTTCTTTTTAGATAATTATTCGTACTTTGACCATCGTATTTTGAACAAAGAAATTGACATTCTCGAGGATAATAAACAATACTATCAAGATGAAATTAGTAAGGACAAGCATAACATAAAATTACTAAAAAATCCAAGTCAGATTGAAAAATATGCTCGCGAAAAATATTTTATGAAAAAGGACAGCGAAGACATCTATATTATTGAATATGATGGTGATAGCATAAATAAATAAAATGAAAATGATAAATCTATTTTCAGAATTTGAGGAAGTAAGTTCCAAACAATGGAAACAACAAATTCAATACGAACTAAAAGGAGCCGAATACAATGAAACGCTCGTATGGGAAAGTCCAGAAGGCATCAAAGTGAAACCATTTTACCATTTGGATGATGTTTCCGAAACAAAACTTACTCTCAAAACGCCTGAAAATGCATTTGTAATTCTACAAAACATTTTTGTTCACGACATTAAAAAATCAAATCAAAGGGCTTTAGATACTTTACAACGTGGTGCAGAAAGTATCCGATTCACTATTGAAAATGAAACCATTTCAATAGCCGATTTAATGCAAAACCTCCCTTTGAAGAACACGACCTATTATTTCCATTTGCCATTTCTCTCTATCAATTTCGTTACTAAAGTTAGTGATTTTGCCACTAAACATCATGCCAAGTTTATCATGTTGATTGACCCAATTGGGCAGTTAACCAAAGACGGTAACTGGTTTGAAAACATAGAAAATGATTTTAAGAAATTAAATACTATTGCAGCAACTTCTACAACAAATTTCTTAAGTATTAGTGCTGGAATTTACCAAAATGCAGGTGCAAACATGGTGCAACAATTAGCATATACCATGGCTCATGTAAACGAATATTTCAACAGAATTTCAACTATAAAACAACCCATCACTATCGAAGTTGCCGTTGGAACCAACTATTTTTTTGAAATTGCCAAACTAAGAGCCTTACGTATTTTGTTCCACACTTTGAAAAAGGAATACCAACACAATTTCGATTGCAATATCATTGCAACTCCAAGCAAGCGCAACAAAGCGATATACGATTATAACGTAAACATGCTTCGTACGACAACTGAGTGCATGAGTGCAATTCTGGGTGGTGCTAACGCAGTTGCCAATCTCCCGTATGATGCTTTATACCACAAGGACAACGAATTTGGAGATAGAATTTCCAGAAACCAATTGTTGGTATTGAAACACGAAAGTTATTTTGACAAAGTCAACAATCCAGCCGATGGGGCTTACTATATTGAAAATTTGACCGAACAATTAGCTGAAAAAGCATTGTTGTTATTCAAAGATATCGAAGCTGATGGTGGATTAATCACACAATTAATGGAGGGAAACATCCAAAGAAAAATTAGCGAAAGTGCCAAAAAAGAGCAAGATTTATTTGATAGCGGAAAAGAAACTTTGTTAGGAACTAATAAATATCCAAACATAAACGACCGCATGGCAGCCGATTTAGAATTATATCCTTTCGTAAAACAAAATCCACGCAAAACGTTAATAACTCCTGTAATTGAAAAACGGTTGGCTGAGAAATTGGAGCAAGAGCGTTTATCTCAAGAACAATAAATTATGACTTTACTATTTATTATTTGCATGTTGTTTTTCATTGCCTCTTTTAGCTTTGGTCTTTTTTATTTAATAAAAGGCATAATACAAAAAGACTTCTATTATATAAAATCTGGTATGATTTGCTATGGGATTTGTTTGGTTTCTATAACTATTCCATTCTTTTCAGTAGCAGACATGATTGCTGAATCTTTTAGTATGTAAAACAATATGAGAAAAAACATCCAACATATACAATTAGTCGAAAGTCAAAAGTCGAAAGTCAAAAATGTCGCACTGAGCGCAGTCGAAGTTTCTAGTCCAGACACCTTTCACACTGCCGAAAACATTGAACTAAAATCCATCTACGCTCCAAGCGACATTGAGGGTATGGAACATCTAGGCTTTGGAGCAGGTTTTGCACCAAATCTTCGCGGACCTTATGCAACTATGTATGTGCGCAGACCGTGGACCATTCGTCAATATGCAGGTTTCTCAACTGCCGAAGAAAGTAACGCCTTCTACAGACGAAACTTGGCTGCCGGACAAAAAGGGTTGTCTGTAGCATTCGATTTAGCTACACATAGAGGTTACGATTCCGATCACGAACGAGTGGTTGGTGACGTTGGAAAAGCTGGTGTTGCCATCGACTCAGTAGAAGACATGAAAGTATTATTCGACCAAATTCCTTTGGGAGAAATGTCAGTTTCCATGACCATGAACGGTGCGGTTTTGCCTATTATGGCATTCTACATCGTGGCTGCCGAAGAACAAGGAGTAGCTCCTGAATTGCTTTCGGGAACCATCCAAAACGATATTCTAAAAGAGTTCATGGTTAGAAATACCTATATCTATCCACCTACGCCTTCTATGAAAATCATTGCGGATATTTTCGAATATACCAGCAAGAACATGCCTAAATTCAACTCCATTTCTATCTCGGGATACCACATGCAAGAAGCGGGTGCTACTGCCGATATCGAACTGGCTTATACCCTTGCTGATGGTTTGGAATACATCCGAACGGGTTTGGCTACCGGAATGAAAATCGATGAGTTCGCTCCAAGACTTTCGTTCTTTTGGGCGATTGGAATGAACCATTTTATGGAAATTGCCAAAATGCGTGCCGGTAGAATGTTGTGGGCAAAATTGCTAAAACAATTCCATCCGAAAGACGAAAAATCGTTAGCGTTACGTACCCATTGTCAAACATCAGGTTGGAGTTTAACCGAGCAAGATCCATTTAATAATGTGGCGCGTACTGCGATTGAAGCAGCTGCAGCGGCTTTTGGTGGAACCCAATCCTTACACACCAATGCTTTGGATGAAGCAATTGCTTTACCAACCGATTTCTCGGCTCGTATCGCTAGAAATACCCAAATCTATTTACAAGAAGAAACCAAAATCTGTAAAACCGTTGACCCTTGGGCAGGTAGCTATTATGTTGAAACCTTAACAAAAGAAATCGCCGATAAGGCTTGGGCTTTGATTGAAGAAGTGGAAGAATTAGGTGGAATGACCAAAGCCATCGAATCGGGAATTCCGAAGTTGCGTATTGAAGAAGCTTCGGCGCGTAAACAAGCACGTATCGATAGCAGTCAAGATATTATTGTGGGCGTGAATAAATACCGTTTGGAAAAAGAAGATCCATTACACATTTTGGATGTGGATAACCAAATGGTGCGCAAACAACAAATTGAGCAATTACAACACATCAAGTCGACTCGTGATAACGACAAAGTAAAAGCATGTTTAGCAAAATTAACAGATGCGGCTAAAAATGCTAACGATAATTTATTATCTTTAGCTGTAGAAGCAGCAAGAAACAGGGCTACATTGGGTGAAATCAGTGATGCCTTGGAAGCAGTTTTCGGAAGATATAAAGCACAAATTAGATCCTTTAGCGGTGTGTATAGTAAAGAAATTAAAAACGACGAGAGCTTTGAAAAAGCCAAACAATTAGCCGATGCCTTCGCGAAAAAAGAAGGACGTCGACCACGTATTATGATTGCTAAAATGGGACAAGACGGTCACGACCGCGGTGCCAAAGTAGTAGCCACAGGTTATGCCGACGTGGGTTTCGATGTGGACATTGGTCCATTATTCCAAACGCCAGCCGAAGCCGCCAAACAAGCCGTAGAAAACGACGTGCATATTCTAGGCGTTTCCTCTCTAGCTGCCGGACACAAAACCTTAGTGCCACAAGTAATCGAAGAACTTAAAAAATACGGACGCGAAGACATTATGGTCATTGTAGGTGGTGTTATCCCAGCACAAGACTACCAATTCCTTTTTGATGCTGGTGCCGTGGCTGTTTTTGGTCCTGGAACTAAAATAAGCGAAGCAGCAATTAGTATTTTGGAGGTATTATTGGAGGATTAACAACATTCTTGTCATCCTGACGAAGGAAGAATCGCATTATAAGGATACAAAATGCCGACTGAAAAGTTAGCGTTTTTTTTATTATTTTTGACCATGAAAAAAATCCTCTTTCCTATTATTTGCTTACTACTTACACTCAGTAGTTCCGCTCAAATGAATGGTTTACAAATCACGCCAAAAGACCACGATCTCAACGGAAAAGTAAAAACCATGAGTTATCACAGTACGCCTAAAAACGAAGTTCCATCAGCAGCTAATATGAGCTGGAAACATTTTTTTGATGAAAAAGGACGATTAACGCATACCGATACCTATTTCAAAAATCAGTATTTCGGTCATGACGACTACAGTTATGGTAACAACGATTCTATAGCTAAATATGAAAAATTTGAAAAATCCAATAAGAAAGTTCGAGAAGAACAGTTTTATTTCAATGCCAAAAGCCTACGAGAAAAAGAAGTACATTATGAAGCAGATACTTTGGAAATGACCTTTAAATACCAATACAACAACAAAAATCAAAAAACAGAAATGGTAGAATATCTTAAAGACACCATTTTTGCGCTGAAATACGTCTATGAGTACAATCCAAAAGGGTTACACATAAAAACGTCTTTGTTTGGAAGAAAAAATAAACTTCAAACAGTAACAACCTATAAATACGATACCAAAGGAAGGTGTATTGAGAGTAGAGAAAATGATTTTGAAGATATCGATACCAAATACCAACACACCTACGACGCCAACGGAAGGCAAAATTCTTATTTAATGCTCGGTAAAGACAACAAAATGATTATGCGTAATGACTATGTTTTCAATGCCAATGGAAATGTAATCAAAGAAACCTCCAAAATATCTCAGATTAACTTTCAATCGTTTACTACCAATACTTATGTTTATGACAGTCACAAAAACTGGATTATTCAAACCAACACCACAAAAAAAGAAACTAAAATAGTAAAAAGGGTTATTGAGTATTATTAAAATAAGTTGCGTTCAAAATTAACAACCGTAACAACGCTTTCGGTTTTGATTGTGTTTTCTTAAAAAAACTACCCTTTCTTCAACCATCCCGTCACGCTCATTCTTCGTTCTTGTGTAACAAGTACTTCGTGTTCCAATTCATTACTTTTAAAGAAAACGGTCTTACCTTGAGTAGGCGAAATAGTTTTATTATTATTGGTTTGATAAATCATCAATTCCCCGCCATCATTGGCTTTCCATAAAGGATTCAAATAACTCACAACCGAATATTGTCGGCTGGCATCATCCTTAAACTGGTCTAAATGTTTCACATAAAAATCGCCCGATTCGTAAAGCGAATAATGAAATTCATAACTCTTAATGTTCGTATAACACGTCTGGTTCAAATACATCACAAAAGCATCCATCTTGGCAAAAAAAGCATTTTCATGCACATTATTGTGCTTTTTATCCAACCAAAAAATCTTGTCTTTGCGTATCAGTTTGCTCTGTTGCCATATCGCATCGTTGCCTACACCGGCAGCTATTAGTGAATCCTCCATTTGCAATACCATCAAATTAGCAGCCAAATGTTGGCACAATTCAACGCTCAAAAAATGCTCCGAAATTCCTATTTTATTTGCAATAAAACCTGCAATCAATTCCTCAAAATCCTTTTCCATACACCACAACACTTGAATTGACAAGTCTGAGCAAGGTAGACTAATTAAAACAGTTGCAACTAAAAACCAGTTGTTTTATTCACAACATTATTTTTATAACTTTTTCATTTTTGATAAATGCAAAAAATAAATACGATATGCAATGCAACATTACTTGCATAGCATAGTTTAAAATATATACAGATTGCCATTTTCTTTCTTTGATAGTAAATCATATATTTTGGTATTTTAGTAGCTAAAATTATTGTCAATTAATTGATTATTTCTAAAATAACCATTCTATTATTCTATTTATAAAATAATAGTTACTTTAAATAAAAACAAATCAATACTTTTGTTGCACTCAATACTACTATAATGTACAAGCATATTATTCGACCAATTCTCTTTAAATACGATCCAGAGAAAGTTCATTATTTTACCTTTACTATCATTCGTTTTGTTTTTAAAATACCCGGTTTTGCCGCTATAATTAAATCGATTTATCAAGTAGAAGATGATTTATTAGAATCCGAAGTATTTGGTTTGAAATTTAAAAATCCTGTTGGACTTGCTGCTGGATTTGATAAAGATGCTCGCTTGTTTAACGAATTATCTCATTTTGGATTCGGATTTATTGAAATCGGCACGCTTACACCAAAGGCACAAGAGGGAAACCCTAAACCTCGCTTGTTTCGTTTAAAAATGGATCAAGCTATAATCAATCGAATGGGATTCAATAATGGTGGTGTTGAAGATGCGGTAAAAAGATTAAAGAAGAACAAATCAGTTCTTATAGGAGGAAATATTGGAAAAAACAAATTAACGTCTAATGAAAATGCTTTTTCTGATTATGAAATTTGTTTTAACACCTTATATGATTATGTTCATTATTTTGTAGTCAATGTTAGTTCACCAAACACACCTAATTTACGTGAGCTTCAAGAAAAAAAGCCTTTGACAGCCCTTCTGCAAACGTTACAAAATCTAAATGAGACCAAACCCAAATCGAAACCCATTTTGCTGAAAATTGCACCTGATTTATCCAATGACCAGCTTTTAGATATTATTGAAATTGTGAATCAAACCAAAATTGCGGGCGTTATTGCAACAAATACCACAATTTCCAGAAAAGGATTGATCTCTAAAAGCCAAATGGAATTTGGTGGACTTTCTGGAAAACCCTTAACGGAAAGAGCCACTGATGTTATTCGATTTCTATCTCAAAACAGCAACAGATCATTTCCAATTATTGGAGTAGGTGGTATTCATTCTACTGAAGATGCTTTGGAAAAATTAGAAGCTGGTGCAAGTCTTATTCAACTTTACACTGGCTTTATTTATGAGGGACCACAATTGGTAAAAGCAATAAATAAGACCATTTTACAAATGAGGAAGCGACAATTTCATAAAATTGAAATTTAAAAAAATAGTTGCTACAAAGAATAGTATAGAACGTATATTTGAAAAAAAATAATTATGGCAAAGAGCTCAGAAAATTCGATTTATAGTAAAGGTATTTACACGGGAATCATTGAAAAAGACGAAAATGGAAACTATTTTTCTGGTCAAATTTTGCTGGATTTTAAAATGGTCACAACTAGTTTTGCAATCGGAGATTTAGTAACTATTAAAACCGTTATTGTCAATCCAAGCGATTTAACATATAATAAATACCCGCAAAAATCTAAGAATTTTGCTTTAGCCAATCTTAAGCCAGAGGCTAATAATTAGTACCAATGTTATAATTTTGCCTTTTTCTTATTGGAATTTTATAGATAGTGTAACCATCTACACTGTCGATTTTTATCAATTTTTTATCAATAATCAATTTCATTACTGCTGAATCTTCTAAAGGGTTTTTATCATATCTGAGGTATTTATGGGTTTTTGATATCAAATATTTTGATTTGGTAAAATTACTATCAATTTCAAGTAATCTTCTGTTTTGGATTTCAATAAATTTGTTATCAGTGATTGTATTAAAAGATTTTATTATGTGAGCTGCTTTGTAAGTGACATAAGTAGGATTTGAATTTTTATCAATATCCTCCATTTTATAAAATAATCCGATAACATCATTTTCTTTAAAAGGAAAATACAAACTATAAAATCCAATTGTAATTATACCTATTGCGAAAAGTACTGCATTTGAAAATCTTCTAATACCTTTCGGTTCTATTAGTATTGCAATTGATGCTCCTAAAGCCAATATAAATAAAGGAGTTGTGTATAAAATAAGTCGATCCGCTATTGGATATAATTGGAGTATATTAAATAGTATATGCACAGTAAAAATACAACTTAGTAAAAGCAGTTCTTGTTTAAATAAATAGGACTGTTTTTTTACGACAAAATAGAGTAAAGCTAAAGTTAGTAACATTAAAAAAAAACCCCATAAATCAACGGCACAATAAATTGAAATCCAGATTTCATGAGCAATAGCTGCTATATGTTTGAATAATTGACTGTTCAAAGGAATGAAATTTAAAGACCAATAATGAAGCATAAAGTTTTTTAATTCTAACGCTCCCGATTGTCTAGAATACCAGAAATAGTATAATAAATATGGCAATGGAGCTAAAAAAAACAATCTATTTTCTTTCAAAAACGTAATGATTTTGGAAGATTTTAGTGGACTACCATCTTTCAAAAATTTATAGATTAAATAGCCCGTAATTGCAAATAAACCAATGTTGGATAATAAACACCAAATGGTAAAGAAAAACCATCCGAAGCGCTTAAATACACTTTTGTTGAAAGATAAAATCAAAATTAATGTAATCAATAAATCAAGTGTATATTGCTTTATGGTTAACGTATGGTAGATAATATATGGATTAAAAAGCAGTATAGATAAAAGTAAAAATCGTAGTGCAAATCTTTGTTTTCTTATTAAAGTATAAAATAAGAGTACTATAGCTGTAGAAGAACAAAAGCTGAATAATTTTGCATTGATATAAAAATCGAATGGCGATAGGGTTATAATTGTCTTTTGAATCCATAAATAGAGTGGAGGCGCACTTTGAAAACCATTTAAAGGATAGAGTAATTTGGTAAAAGTAAGATACTTTAGGTTTTTGCATAAAGCGACTTCATCCACATTAAATGTTGGATTTATAAACTGTAGATAAAATCGTAATCCAATTCCAATACCAATTAGCAACCAGAAGGTTTTTTTTATGAAATGTTTTGCTATAAATTCCTTCACGGTTTGTTTTTTCATTGTAATTTTAACTTTTCAAAAATAGTAAAAATAGTAGCAATTGATTCAAAAATAAAACGGCATCCACTAATTCTTGTTTTGCAGAATAGGATAGTATAATTTTTAATAACAGATTTTTTAATTAGTATGATTTTTTTTCACTTCAATAGTAATTATCTATTTACCTTTGTTCATCAAGAAAAAAAATAAAAAATGGCTATCGACAAAGAAAAAACCCTTGAGATGTTCAACCAAATTTGTAGAAATACTTTGATGCAAACGCTACAAATTGAATTTATAGATGTTGGAGAAGATTTTCTTGTAGCCAAAATGCCAGTAAATTCAAAGGTACATCAGCCAATGGGATTGCTTCATGGCGGGGCAAGTGTTGCTTTGGCTGAAAGTGTTGGAAGTGCAGCATCAATGCTCTTTATTACGCAAGACAGAGAAGTTCGCGGTATCGAAATTTCTGCGAATCATGTAAAAAGTAAAAAAGAAGGTACCGTGTTTGGAACTGCACGTATTATTCATCGTGGGGCAAGTATTCATTTATGGGAAATTCGGATTACAGACGAAAAAGATAATTTGATTTCTTTATGCAAATTGACCAACATGGTTTTACCTCGTAAAAAATAATCATGTAATGTCAATATACGATAAAATAGAATTTCATTTTCAACAACAATTACCTTTTGTTGCTTATTGCAAACCTAATGAAAATGAAATTATTGGACTTTTTCAAAAAAACGATAACTTGTATTTAACTACCCAATATGATGAAGTTGGTTTTGTTTTTGCGCCTTTCGATAGTAAAAATTCTACTGTTATTATTCTTGAGAGTGAATCTGAAAAACTTCAAGATAATTTTGTTGCTTCAAATGAAACGGATACCAGTGCAAATGATTTATTTCTAAATGAAAACGAAAAGAAAACCCATATTCAACTCATTCAAAAAGGATTAGATGCAATTCAATTGGGACTTTTTAATAAATTGGTTTTGTCTAGAAAAGAAACTATTTCATTAGAAAAATTTGATCTAAAATCTATTTTTATAAAAATGTTAAACACTTATCCTTCAGCGTATAACTATTGTTGGTTTCATCCAAAGGTTGGATTGTGGCTAGGAGGCTTCTCCGAACAATTATTACTTGTAGAAAGGCAAACATTTCAAACTATGGCAGTCGCAGGCACACAACTTTTTGAAGGTACTACTAATGTTATTTGGCAAAAAAAAGAAATAGAAGAACAACAATTGGTTACTGATTTTATAGTTAAAGAACTTAAAAATAAGGTTAGTAATTTGTCCCTATCAAATCCCTACACTATGAAAGCGGGAAAGGTTTTACATCTCAAAACAACGATTGAAGGGGATTGGAATGGAACGACTAATTTAAAAGATTTACTGCATATTTTACACCCAACACCAGCGGTTTGTGGATTGCCAAAAGAGGCTGCTAAAAAATTTATTCTCGAAAATGAAAACTACAATCGTGAATTTTATTCCGGGTTTTTAGGGGAATTGAATAAAAATTTTAGTACAAATGAAAAAAGCACCAATTTATATGTTAATTTGCGTTGTATGAAAATTGAAAATAATCAAGCGCATTTGTTTGTAGGTGGAGGGATCACAAAAGATAGTATTCCTGAAAAAGAGTGGGAGGAAACCGAGTTTAAATCGGAAACAATGAAAAATATTTTAACGGCATAAATATAAAATATGAAATTAGACATATTAGCTTTTGGAGCACATCCCGATGATATTGAATTAAGTTGTAGTGGTACTATTGCGAAAGAAATTTCTTTTGGGAAAAAAGTAGGGATTGTTGATTTAACGCGAGGAGAATTGGGAACTCGTGGTTCTGTTGCAATTCGAGATGAAGAAGCTGCATTGGCTGCATCTATTTTAGGCGTAACAATACGAGAAAATTTAAACATGCGTGATGGTTTTTTTGTAAATGACGAAATTCATCAAATGAAAATTATAAAAATGATTCGGAAATATCAGCCAGAGATTGTTTTGTGTAACGCCATTGATGATCGTCATATTGATCATTCGAAAGGAAGTCGATTGGTGTCGGACGCTTGTTTTCTTTCCGGATTAATAAAAATTGAAACCTCAATTGAAGGCATTCAGCAAATGGCATGGCGACCAAAACTGGTATATCATTATTTGCAATGGAAAAATATAGAACCCGATTTTGTAGTTGATATTTCTGACTTTAATGATAAGAGAGTGGCTTCCATTTTAGCATATCGTTCTCAGTTTTATAACTCAAAAAGCACTGAACCGGAAACACCTATTGCAACTAAAAAATTTATAGAAAGTTTGAATCATAGAGTACAAGATTTTGGAAGAATAATTGGAACTAATTATGCCGAAGGCTTTACCACTGAAAGATATTTGGCAGTCAATAGCTTAGCCGATTTGATATGATTTATTTAATTTTTTTCTTTGTAAAATAATTTTTTTTCAATATATTTGCACTCGTTAAAAATGGTGGTTGTAGCTCAGCTGGTTAGAGTATTGGTTTGTGGTGCCGAGGGTCGCCGGTTCGAACCCGGTCAGCCACCCAAAAAGGCAAAAGTCTCGAAGTATTTCGGGACTTTTTTTGTTTAAAACAAAAAATACTTTTTAAAACATTGTAAATTAAAAGTTTGTTTTAAATTTGTTACAATTTAAATATCAAATATCATGAAAAAAACAATTTATAGTATCGCATTTCTAGTCAATATAGGATGTGCTTTTGCTCAAGAAAATAATGAAAAACAAAAATTAATTTCTGATAATCTTGAAAAAGAAATGGTTCAAAATGTTGAAGCTGAAACTTCTGAAATGTCCATTAATAGGAAATTAGAAGCTGAAGCTGAAATAAAAAAAATAAATACGGAAAGAGAGGAACAGAAGAAAAAAGAAGAAGCTTCAATGACAGCAGAGCAAATCAAACAACATCAAGAAGAAGTGACAAAGCGTAAAGCTGAAATGAACGAACGTAGTGCAAAAATGAAAGCTAAACGTGGTGATAAAATGTTAAAAACAGTAGTAAAAACGAAATCTAACTCTAAGGTAGCACCCAATAAATAGAAGGGCTATTTTAATAAATTATCAAAGTTTGACAATGATTTAAATTATTAAAATATTTTATAATTAGTGTTGTGTTGAACCTTAAAAAAGTTTGTTGAATTTTGTTTCAACAAACTTTTTTTTTTAAATCGGAAAAAAATCAATTTTTAATATTTCCTATCGCTTCAATACAACAACTTTGAATTAAGGTGTGAAATTTTTTCAATTTCAACTCAAATTAAAAAGAGGTATTAAAAATGAAAATTGTTACATCGAATTATTTTTTGTTTAATGGGCTTATAATTTGAACATTTTGAAAAGTAATAGCCCCTTTTATTACTCCTGTAATCGTATTTCTTAATGCCTCTATTATTTGAATTTTAAGTTCTGTTTTGGGATAAATTAAACTTACTTCTCGAGCGGGTTTAGGTTCTTTAAAATGACGTAATTTAATCTTGTCTTTTTCTTTCAACTCTAATGTATGTAAATAAGGAAGAAGAGTTGTGCCTAGACCTTCGTCAGCAAGTTTTATTAAAGTTTCAAAACTACCGCTTTCTAATTGAAAAACAGAATTATTTTTTTCCTTGTCATTTTTACATAAATTTAGAATCCCATCTCTAAAGCAATGTCCATCTTGCAAAAGTAAAATTTCATCAATTTTTAAGTCTGATATTTCTATTTCATCTTTGCTTGAAATACTATTTTTTTCTGGTATATAGGCTACAAAAGGTTCAAAATACAAAACAATTTCTTTAAGTTTTTCTTCTTGCAACGGAGTTGATGCAATAGCCGCGTCCAGATGTCCATTTTTAAGTTTAACAATAATTTCGTCTGTATTTAATTCTTCAATGATTAGCTTTACTTTCGGATATCTGTTGATAAAATTTTTCAAAAACATTGGCAATAGTGTTGGCATGATAGTAGGTATAATTCCTAATCTAAATTCACCTCCAACAAATCCTTTTTGTTGTTCGACTATATCTTTAATTCGATTTGCTTCGTTTACTATATTTTTAGCCTGATTTACAATTTTTTGACCAATTTCTGTCAGTTGAATTGGTTTTTTGGTTCGATCAAATATTATTATCTTAAGTTCTTCTTCAATTTTTTGAATTTGCATACTTAAAGTTGGTTGCGTAACAAAACATTTTTCTGCTGCAAGCGTAAAATTTTTATGTTCAGCAACGGCTAACACATATTGTAATTGAGTAATTGTCATTTTTATAGTTTTATTATGCAAATCAATATTTATTTTTAAATCCCTACGACTAATCAACTAATACACTTTTGAGAATATAAAAATTTACAGTTGTCTTAGTTTGAAAAAAATCTACATTAATTACAATTCTTTTAAGTTAGGGCTTCAATGCTGTGTCGAAATACAGAAAACCTATTCTGTTTCCTGCTTTGTGAGAATAATACGGAAGAATTACTTTCAAATAGTTACCAATTAGCAAGTCAATTGCCATTTAGTAATTTAACTCCTAAAGGATAATCGGAAAACAGTTCCTTTAAATTGCTCACTTTCAATAGCCACTTTACAATTTATTTTATTTGCTAAATCCAGTGCTAATTGCAATCCCATACCATTTCCAGATTCATTATCTGTTCCCATTCTAGAGGCAGTAAAGAAATTTTTATTTAATATATTACTGATCATTTCTGCAGACATGCCGATTCCATTATCCTTGATGGTCAATGTATTATTTTGAAACACAATCGTAATTTCTCCGTTTAGCGGAGTGAATTTAATTGCGTTAGTAATTATATTTCTACAAATGACAGTAAAAATTTCTTTGTCGGAAATCAATGTAAAGTCATTGTTAATAGTAACATTTACTGTAATATTTTTAGAATGATAACCCTCTTTATGAATTCCTAATATTTTCTGAATTATAGCTTCAACATCAATTTCAACATCGTTTTGTTCAAGGCTGTTAAAATTTAATTTTGCCCAATTGAGTGTACTCTCCAACATTTCTAAAACTTGATTGGATTGTACATTCATCATTTGGATTAATGTATTGAATTCACTCCGTGAAATTTGATCTTCTAAAACCATGGAGGAAATGACACTTAAATTATTAATTGGACCACGTAAATCATGTCCCAAAATAGAAAGCATTCGATCGTTATTTTTATTGGTTTTCTTTAACTCTTCTTGTAATGAAATTTCTTTATCTAAATCAACAAATGCAACTACGTGAATGGTATCGATAACCGAGGCTTTTATTTCATACCAACGTTTTTTTCCATTTTTACAAGTTACTTGTGATTTTTTTTTCACAAAAATCTTTTCGCTTTGTTTGCACTCCATTTCTTCTTGATCCCATGAATAGATTACGCTATTTCTATACAACAGATCGGGATAAGCATGTTCGTACCATTTTTCTATAGTTGGAATTTCGTTTAAGGTATAACCGATTTCTTCTAGGAATTTTTCATTCAAATACGTATTTTGATGTACCCCATCAATTACTTCTGCAATAATAAATGGGTAAGGTAAAAAGTCAGCTACTTTGTGAAGTTTGTGTCTTGAAATTCCTGAGTGCATAAAAACGTACTATTTAAAATCAAAAATAGGAATATTTATTTTATAAATTGAAAATTATTTTTCGATTTCTCGTAAATGTTCCATTTTTTTATGTGCTAAAAAACCAGCAATATCTTCAAAATGTTCTTTTACTCTTTTGTTTCCAAATTCGAAAACTTTAGTAGCTAATCCGTCCAGAAAATCACGATCATGAGAAACCAAAATAAGTGTGCCGTCAAAATCCCGTAAGGCATCCTTGATGATGTCTTTTGTTTTCATATCCAGATGATTAGAGGGCTCATCTAGAATTAATAAATTAACTGGTTCTAATAAGAGTTTAATCATTGCCAAACGCGTTTTCTCACCACCTGATAGTACTTTTACTTTCTTTGTAATATCATCACCATGAAACATAAAAGCACCTAAAATATTCTTGATTTGAGTTCTAACGTCACCCACAGCAATAGCATCGATGGTTTCAAAAATGGTAGCCGTTTCATCCAACAAAGCCGCTTGATTTTGAGCAAAATAACCAATCTGCGAATTGTGACCAATTTCTACAGCACCGCTATCAACACCAATTTCTTTCATTATCGCCTTTATCATCGTCGATTTTCCTTCCCCATTTTTACCAACGAAAGCTACTTTTTGACCTCGTTCAATCACAATATTAGCATCTTTGAAAACCACATGATTACCATACGATTTGGACATTTCTTTGACAATTACTGGATATTGTCCTGATCGAGCTGCCGGGGGAAATTTCAATTTTAGAGCCGATGTGTCTAATTCGTCTATTTGAACAATCTCTAGTTTTTCTAGCATTTTTACGCGCGATTGCACAGCATCTGTTTTTGAAAACGTACCTTTAAAACGGTCAATAAACGCACGATTGTCCGCAATCATACGTTGTTGCTCGTCGTAGGCTTTTTGCTGGTGCACTCTTCGATCTTTTCTTAACTCTAAATAGTGCGAATATTTGGCTTTATAGTCATAAATTCTACCCATCGTTACTTCTATCGTACGATTGGTAATGTTATCTACAAAGGCTCTATCGTGGGAAATAACTACGACCGCTTTGGCAGAATTGATTAAGAAATCTTCCAGCCATTGAATACTTTCAATATCCATGTGATTGGTTGGCTCATCGAGCAAAATCAAATCGGGTTTTTGAAGTAAAATTTTAGCCAATTCAATTCGCATCCGCCAGCCTCCTGAAAATTCAGAAGTTTGACGCGAGAAATCCTCTCGTTCAAACCCCAAACCGGTAAGAATTTTTTCTACCTCAGCTTCATAATTTACTTCTTCGATAGCATAAAACTTTTCGCTCAAGTCCGAAACGCGTTCAATCAATTTCATATAAGCGTCACTTTCATAATCGGTACGAATGGTCAATTGCTCGTTGATTTCGTCAATTTCGGCTTTCATTTTAAAGACTTCACCAAAGGCTTTAGCCGTTTCTTCCATTACCGTAGCGCCGTCTGTAGTCAACAAATGCTGAGGCAAATAAGCGATTACGGCTTCTTTTGGCGCCGAAACATTTCCGGTAGAAGCTTTGGCTTCGCCGGCTATTATTTTTAGTAAGGTCGATTTGCCTGCACCATTTTTGCCCATTAAGGCAATTTTGTCATTTTCGTTAATAGCAAAAGAAACATCGCTAAATAAGGTGGTTCCTCCAAATTGAACGGAAATATCGTTAACTGTAATCATTTTAGATAATAGATTATTAGACAATAAGATAATAGACATTTACATTATTTGCTATTCGACTGCAATTGAGGTAATCGTCATTTTTTAAAAGCTGCAAAGATAAAAGGAATTATGAATTATGGATTGTGAATTAAAAATAAAAAGATATCGGTTAGCAGTTGATTTAAAATATAACCCAGATTAACAAAATGTTGAAAATATTATCACTTTTATTTTTAAGCGACACAGCTTGTCGTTGCTATTATTTATTTTAGATTTTCTAATCTTTTGCCAATTTAATTTGTTATTGCAAAAAAATCCATGTTGAGGCGCGCCTTATTACGGAACAACTTTTTTAAAATTTTAAATAAATAATCACAATTGACCTTCCTTGTCAAAATGTTTATCTTAATTTGTAAATTAAATGCAAAAATAATTACTAAAGTATTGATTATTCTAAGGCATAATTAACGAATGCCGCTGTGAACGCCTTAATTACGGCGCATTTGATACTACCGTTTTTACCTGACAAGATATTTGTCATAATTATTGTTAAATTAATTATATATTTGCTTTGACTATTAGCGTATTAATAAATAAAAGTAAGTTTACAATTCGAATATAGAATTATTAGCGCTAACTATTTGATGTAATCCTAGAGCTGATAGTTCACTTTTTTAACTGAAACAACTATGAAAGAAAAAAAACAAAAATTAATACTATTTCTATTTTTAATTGCCATGGGCTCTTTCGCTAATGCCCAGGAGTCATTAAATGCTACAGGTGGAAATGCTACGGGAGATGGAGGTACTGTTGCGTACAGCTACGGGCAATTGGTTTACAATACAAATGCAGATAGCCAAGGCTCAATCGCACAAGGAGTGCAACAACCCTTTGAAATTTCAACAATCTTAGGCAATGAGCAATATAGTATCCATTTAAGTGCAACGATTTACCCAAATCCTGCGGTGAGCACTTTGACTTTAGCAATCAAAGATTACAATTTAGATAACTTACATTATCAATTGTTTGATATCAACGGTCGTTTGATCCGCAATGAAAATATTTCAAATACTTCGACTATTATCGACATGAATCGATTGCAAGCAGCAGTTTATCTTTTAAAAGTAATTGAAAAATACAAAGAAATAAAAACATTTAAAGTAATTAAAGCCCAATAAACATGAAAAACAATTTACTCAACTTGAAAAAAACACTTTTACTATTTACTTTCTTTTGTTTTGTTCATGCCAATGCCCAAGCACCAGAACAAATGAGCTACCAAGCTGTGGTTAGGAATACAACTAACGCATTAGTGACCAACCAAATCGTTGGCATGAAAGTTAGTCTTTTACAAGGCACTACAAATGGTGATGTGGTTTACGCTGAAACACAAACCCCAACTACGAATGCCAACGGATTAATATCTATTGCTATTGGTAATGGGCAAGCGATTACAGGAACATTTACAGCAATCAATTGGGCTAATGGCCCTTTTTATATTAAAACAGAAACGGACCCTACGGGAGGCACAAACTACAACATTACTGGAGTATCGCAAATATTGAGTACGCCTTATGCTTTGTATGCAAAAACCTCTGGAAGCTCAGTTCCAGGGCCACAAGGACCGCAAGGAATTCCAGGTGAAACAGGTGCAACAGGACCTGCAGGCCCGACAGGACCACAAGGTCTTGAAGGCCCACAAGGAATTCAAGGTGAAGTTGGCGCAACAGGACCAGCAGGCGAAACAGGACCACAAGGTATTCAAGGAATACAAGGAGAAGTTGGTGCAACAGGACCTTCTGGCGGCGAAACAGGACCGCAAGGTCTGCAAGGACCACAAGGAATACAAGGTGAAGTTGGTGCAACAGGTGCAACAGGACCTGCCGGCGAAACAGGACCACAAGGAATACAAGGAATACAGGGAATTCAAGGTGAAGTTGGTGCAACAGGACCCGCTGGCGAAACAGGACCACAAGGCATACAAGGAATACAAGGTGAAGTTGGAGCAACAGGTGCGACAGGACCTGCTGGCGAAACAGGACCACATGGTCTTCAAGGAATACAAGGAATTCAAGGTGATGTTGGTGCAACAGGTGCAACAGGACCTGCCGGCGAAACAGGACCACAAGGTACACAAGGAATACAAGGTGAAGTTGGCGCAACAGGTGCAACAGGACCAATTGGAGCTACGGGTACGCAAGGAGTTGCAGGACCAATAGGAGCAAATGGTTTAAGTGCTTACCAAGTTGCAGTAGCAAACGGTTTTGCAGGTACAGAAACACAATGGTTTTCAAGTTTGATTGGCGCACAAGGGCCACAAGGGCTGCCAGGTGTAGCTGGAATTAATGGACAAGATGGAAAAACAGCATTAATTAATACTACTGCAGAACCTGTAGGTACTAATTGCCCAAATGGTGGAACCAAAATAGAAGTGGGCATAGACAACAATAGCAATGGTGTATTAGATAATAATGAAATTAATGCTGCACAAACTAAATATGTTTGTAATGGAGCGCAAGGGGTTGCAGGACCTCAAGGAATACAAGGACCAGCCTCCAACTCTGTTGGTGCTAATGCTGCATTTTCTGATGCTATTTCAACTTA
This sequence comes from Flavobacterium sp., assembly GCA_040402815.1. Classification (GTDB taxonomy): domain Bacteria; phylum Bacteroidota; class Bacteroidia; order Flavobacteriales; family Flavobacteriaceae; genus Flavobacterium. The sequence goes on along the minus strand of JBBALV010000002.1, from coordinate 5,154 downwards.
CAATGGAGATATTTCAATTTGTGGCATTTATACTTCAATTGCAGCAAGTAATGACGGTAAATTTATCGTTATAGGATGTCAATCACATATAGGAATTGAAAGTAATGGGAATAATATTAATTCAGCGGGAAAAGTTACTGTTTTGAAATATGAAAATGGAATGTTCGAAAATATAGGTCAAGAAATTATTGGTAATGCAAACAATAGCAGTTATGGAATAAAAGTTGGTATTAGCGATGATGGTCAAACAATTTTTTTTGTAGGTGGCACTCCTAATAATTGCTACATATATAAATTATTAAATAATACTTGGGTATTAAATAGTACAATACAAAACATTGGCTATAATTCCACCAAAATGAATGCCGCTGCAAATTTAATTGTAAGTTTAGATGAATCAGGAAACACCACACAGTCTGTTACCTTTTACAAGTTGGTTGGTACTAATTGGATTTCAAATCAGTTTTTTGCAGATGGTATATTAGCTGATTTTGGTAATTCTGACTTACAGATAAGTAATGATGGGAGTATTATCGCATTAAGTAATTACAACCAAAATTTAGGAGTACTCCCAAATCCATGGGCTGTTGCAAATGGTCGAACAGGGGTGTTTTATTACAATGGATCAACTTTTACTCAAAAAGGAAATTTTATCGAAGGACCTAATACAAAAGGTTGGGGTTATAAAATATGTTTATCTGATGATGGAACAAAAATTGGCATAACTACAAGTCAAAATTATGTTACTCGTACATCTTACATTAGGACCTATTCGTATGATAATTCCACAAGTTTATGGCAACAATATAATGCCGAACTAGTTTTTAATAATAATATATATAATAGTTACTATTCAGGTCAGGGAAGCGTTATATTCATAGATTTTGATTCAAGTACAAATTATTTGTTGGTAGCAAATAGAGCTGAAAATCCCGGAAGTATGAGTTCGTCACCATTAGTGCCGCCAATTTATAGTAGTAATTATTTATTAATGAAAAACATAAATAATAATTGGAATCAATATGGAACTAGTATAGAATTTAAACCAAAACCCCAAAATTATAGCTATTCAGACCAATTACCCGTTAACTTTGAATTTAAATCTAATATTTTTTTTCATATAATTAATGGAAAATTAAGAATAAAAGATTTTAATTAATGTGTAAGCAAGATTAAAGAAAGCCAATTTATAATCGCCTTTTAGTTGAGCCAAATACTTGACAATATTTAAAAAAATAATCAACAAGATGATACTACTATGAATAAATATATAGCAATTAATGAAGTTAACAAGCAGCTGAAATTAAATTTAAATTCCAGTAATACCAATTGGTCCAACATTAATTTAAATGGAATTTGGTCAATGGAACCAAATTGCGTTCGAAGAGCTCAAAAATTATATTTATTGTTAAATAACAATCGTTCTAATAAAATTCACGCTTTTGAAATTCCTGCAAATCATAGCGTATATGAGAGATTATATGTTAGGGAAAAAAAAGGTGTTTTTAGATTAGTGTTTAATGTTAGCGACAGTAATTTTATTGAGACTTTACGCCATATTAATTTTATAAATTTTTATAAAGGTTTTATACAATATTAGAATTGAATTATTTTCCCCCCGCTCACGCGCGAATCCCTTCGCGTGTTTTGTTAATTTAATTTTCAAACTTAAAATGATTAGTCACTTCATGTAGCATTAAGCCATAACAAATTAAATCAAAAATGTACGAATACGAGTTTTTGAAGGAATAAGACAAAATAAAGGTTTTTGAGGTTAATTACATGTTAGCATTTGTTGTAATACAGATCCAATTAAAACAGACCATAAAAACACCTTATGGCCAAATTTAAAAATAAATATAGAATAGAATCTGCCCGATTACAAAATTGGGATTACTCTCGAGTTGCCGTGTATTTTATTACAATATGTACCGCAAACCGAAACCATTTTTTTGGAATGGTACAAAATAACGAAATGGTTTATTCAGATATTGGGGCGATAGTTGCCCAAGAATGGTTAAAAACACCCGAAATTAGACCCGATATGAATTTAGAATTAGGCGAATTTATGGTTATGCCTAATCATTTTCATGGGATTATATTTATTGGGAATAATGAATTTAATGTTAGAGACGCGATGCATCGCGTCTCTACCGATGATAATATAGACGCGATGCATCGCGTCTCTACCGATGATAATATTTACAAAAACGAATTTGGTCCCCAATCCAAAAATTTGTCATCCATAATTCGTGGGTTTAAATCGGCGGTTACGGTTCAGGCAAAAAAAATAAATCCAGATTTTGGCTGGCAGGCGCGGTTTCATGATCATATTATTAGAAATCCTAAATCGTATGATACTATTTCACAATATATAATTGATAACCCAAAAAAATGGGGTGAAGATGAATTTCATAAATAAAAATTTACCTGTTTTACAGGTCTCGGAATTCTGCAATCAAAAATCTACAATCCTAATTTAATTTTCAAACTTAAAATGATTAACAAATTCAAGTAGCACTAAGCCATAACCATTTAATTCATAAAAAAACTTCAAGCAAAACTTGAAGTTTTTTTATGCGTGTGCCTGAAAAGATTTGCTATGCAAGGTTTGGTCATTGGCGGCGGGTGGCTGTGAACGCTAGTATTTTAAGTACGTTTTCGATACGTCGCCAATGGAAAACGTAATCAGGGTTTGATTTTAACGATTTTACCCTCTTGTAGAATTACTAAATAGCTGTTATTTTTTCTTTTGAACTCTATTAGTTTTTCGTAAACTTTGTCCATTCCTTCCAAGATTTTGGTTTGGGTGGGTGTCATTTTATGTGCTTTCATGATACTGTTTTTTAAGTTTATTGAATTTGATTTCGTTAAAAATATCAATTTCAGTTGTTAGGGTTTTTTTAGCCATTAAATCATGTTTTCCTTCTGAATTGTCAAAAATCATTACTTCATCTGCAATAGGGAGGTATATCTCAAAAAGATTTTTTATTCCTTTTTTATATCTTCTCCTAATTACTTCTTTTTCAATATTATGACCACCCTCTGCAACTCTAATTTTAACCCGTTCTATAGCCAAATCTACATTTTGCAGCCAAAAAAATAAAAGTGTAACGCTGTAATTCTTTTTTTTTGCTTCCTCAATTTTTGATTTATAGCTCTTTGTCGCCAAAGTGGTTTCAAAAGCAAAGTTTACATTTGTTTCTAAAAGTTCGTTGATTCTTCTTAGCATTATTCTTCCTGATTCAAACGAAACTTTCTCGGGTTGAAAAGGAGACAATCCTTTTGCTATTTCATCAGCATTTACAAATTCTTTACAATCTAGTATTTCAGGTAATATAGTAAATGAAGCAGTTGTTTTACCTGCACCGTTGCAACCTGCAATTATGTAAAGATTTTTATTCATTAAAACAAAGGTAAACAATTTCTAATTTCTGTTAATCATTATCTTTCCGAATACTTTTTATTATTTAATATTTCCATTTAACCAAAACCTTCAAATGGTATGTGAATCTTACAAACCTCTTCCATAATTGTATAAAGCTATTTTTTTATAGACAAAGTACTTTTATACCGCTGCTAAAATAGCACAACTGTGCTGCCAGATGCAGCAAAAAAAATAAATTATTTACTATGAATGATTCAAAAAAAGACATCGTTGTCATTGCTTCAGAAAGCGCTAAAACATTGGCTGCGGCAGTAACGGCAGCAGGTTTGGTATCAACCCTTCAAGGTGAAGGTCCGTTTACCGTTTTTGCCCCAACCGATGCAGCTTTTGCAGCTATTCAAAAGGATGTTGATACCCTTTTGAAACCGGAGAACAAAGAAAAATTGGCCAATATCCTGACTTACCATGTTGTGAGCGGAAAAGCATTGGCTGCCGATTTAAAAGACGGACAAGAGCTTACTACCGTGCAAGGCGGAAAGCTGAAAGTGGCTATCAAAGGAGATAAGGTTATGATTGGCGATGCCCATGTGACAACAGCCGATGTTGCTGCTTCCAACGGAGTGGTGCATGTGATTGACAAAGTTTTAATGCCAAAAATGTAGCTTTTAATCCTTTATCGAATACCATCAAGTAGCAAAAGTGTTGTAAAGTTGTTGCATTACGCTTTAGGCAATAAGCTATAAGCTAAATTCAACATTTTTATTTTCTAAGCTATGTAATTTTTTGCTTACTGCTTATTGCTTACCGCCTATTGCTCAATTTAGGTTGAAATTTAAAAGTTAAAAAAACGAGACGGAATTACAAGTAACGTTGATGAATTAACAATACCTGTAAACCGCATCGTTTTAATTAGGACAGTATTCACGAATGTTATTACTTGAAAACAAAGTTACCACATACCTTTACATTAGTTATTTAATAACATTAAAAAATCAGATTATGAAAAAATTAAAATTGTTTACTGCTGCATTATTTGTAGCAGTTGTTAGTGCAACTGGGTTTGCACAATCCAACAAAACTGTTGTCGAAAACGCCATTGCATCAAAAAACCACACCACATTGGTTGCGGCGATTAAGGCAGCTGGCTTAGTAGAAACTTTGTCTGGCAAAGGACCTTTTACGGTGTTTGCACCAACCAACCAAGCTTTTAACAAATTGCCAAAAGGAACTTTAGCCATGTTGCTAAAACCAGAAAACAAAAGTAAATTGGCAGCCGTGCTGACTTACCATGTTGTTGCAGGAAATTTAGACAGTAAAGCGATTATTGCAGCCATCAAAAAAGGAAATGGCGCTGCTACTTTAACCACCGTTCAAGGCGGTAAATTGGTTGCAAAAATTGTTGGGAAAGATGTTGTTTTAACCGACGAAAAAGGAAACAATGCCAAAGTTACCGCAGTAGATATTACCTCGTCTAACGGAGTAATTCATGTTATTAACAAAGTAGTTTTGTCGAAATAACAAATAGCATTAAATGTAATTAATACCGCCTTTGGCGGTATTTTTTTTGGTTCCTACTACCGCAAACCTCTTCGCTTGGACTATTAAAAAGCACTAATTGATAATTTGAAAATTTTAAAAAAGAAATAGTAATTTCAAGTAATATTACAAATTGATTCAAAAAACACACTGAAACAGTCGATAGGTAGCGGAGGGCATTTTATCCTGCCAATTTAAAAATCCAATATTTTACGTGTAATTATTAATTT
>JBBALV010000001.1:0-177416 GCA_040402815.1 Flavobacterium sp. | reverse complement strand
AACACTTCTTTTCGCTTTTTAATACCCATTTTTGACTTATTTTTTATGTATTTTTCAATACACTGATTGCGCGATGGTTGCAAGGTGTATTTTTTGAAATTATATAGAACTGTAGAAGAAAAAAGGACAAAACGCTTATGATTTTTCTATTATGTACTCTATAATATCGCCTGGTTGGCATTCTAATACTTTACAAATGGCTTCCAAAGTAGAAAAGCGTATAGCTTTTGCTTTTCCTGTTTTTAAAATTGACAAGTTTGCAGTAGTAAGACCTATACGCTCCGCTAATTCATTGGAACGCATTTTTCTTTTTGCAAGCATTACATCGACATTAATAATTATTGGCATCGTTATACTGTTAAGTCATTTTCTTCTTTCAAATTTTTCGCAATATTAAAAACTTCGCTAAGCACCATAAATAGCAAACCTAAACTTGCCGTAAAAAGAAACGAACTAAAGCCACCTCCAAACTCAATATCTGCATGAGACTTGTGTGTTAGATTGTAAATGAAAAGAGGAATACTTGTTATTAATGAGGCTGCCAGAAAACATTTGCCTACTTGATTTAATAATAGAACGATTTGATTGTCAAAAATTATTCTTTTTGAAAACAACACCATTACTTTTCTAAGTTGGAAAATGGCGAAAACAAAAAAACAATACGCAACAAAACATAGTATTAAAAGCATTTTTGTTGACCAATCGTTAGCTACTACATTAACTCCATTAATTTTTAATGGAATATCAATTACTTCATCACTACCTATAATATAAGGTATAAAAATAAACAATGCTATTATAGCTATGATTGAAAAGACAAAAAAGAAATCTAAAACTGTTTTTAAAAGTTGTAATTTTTTCATAATAATTAAATTTAGATTAGGCACAAATATAAATAAATTATTGTAAAACAATAATTAAATACCAAAAAACAATAAATTTTATTTTTTAAATATGATTAAAATTTAAAAAAATAAGAAATAGGTATGTGTTTAAAACCTACTAAATTAAAGGTATTTATTAGGATGTCGATTTCTCATAATTAGAATAAATTATGTTAATTAATTTTTGTTTTTATTCAATTAATAGTTTGGAATTTGCTTTTTTAATATATTTGGGCACTTTTATAAAATTAACCAAACTAAAAATCAAATAAGAATGAAAAAAACAGTACTCCTAGTAACCGCTTTGATGTTTATATCCTTAGGTGGATATGCCCAAACAGATGCTTTATGGACCGTTACAAAAAACAAAACTATTATTGTTTCAGAAAGTAGCAAACGCTCATCTTTTCCTACAGAATTCAAATTGTTTCAGCTTAATATGGAGCCGATGAAACAAATTTTAGCAAAGGCACAAGATCGATTTATGTCTAAAAAAGCTGTTCGAATCACATTGCCAAATGCCGATGGACAATTAGAGTCATTTGATGTATTTGAAGCTTCTAATTTTGAAGCTGCATTACAAGTTCAATTTCCAGAAATTAGATCTTACGTTGGAAAAAGTTCAACCGACGCAACTGCTATTTTGAGGATGAGCTTATCTCCGCAAGGAATTAGCACTATGATTATTAGAGCTGACAAATCAGATGAATTCATGGAACCGTATTCAGAAGATGCTACTACTTATGCTGTATATAATGCTTCTAGAAGCAAAGGCAAATTGCCATTTACTTGTAGTACAGAAGACACTGCTTTAACTACATCTTTAAGTAATCAAATTACATCAAGACGATCTGGGACATTAGAAATGCTAACGTTCAGATTAGCGTTGTCTTGTACAGGTGAATATGGAGCCGTTTCGCCAGGAACAGTTGCAGGTGCTTTAGCAAGAATGAATACTACAATGACTCGTGTGAACGGAGTTTTTGAAAAAGATTTATCTATTCACATGAATTTAATTGCTAATGAAGCAGCAATCATTTACACAAATGCAGCTACTGACCCCTATTCTGCTGGCACAGCTGGTGCTGCTGGTGCATGGAATGCGGAGTTGCAAAACAATCTAAATGCAGTTTTAGGAAACTCAGTATACGACATTGGTCACTTATTTGGAAATTCAGGAGGTGGCGGAAATGCAGGATGTATCGGTTGTGTTTGTGTTGATGGTCAAAAAGGTAGTGGTTTTACCTCTCCTGGATCCGGAGCAGCTTCTGGCGATAATTTTGATATTGATTTTGTTGCTCACGAAATGGGTCATCAATTTGGAGGAAATCATACCTTTTCTCATAATGTTGAAGGATCTGGAGTTAATGTAGAGCCAGGTTCCGGATCTACTATTATGGGTTATGCAGGGGTAACAAGTTATGACGTCCAAGCTCATTCTAATGCTTATTTTCATTATGTTTCAATTCGTCAAATAGAACAAAATATGTTAGGAAAAACGTGTCCTTTAAGAACACCTCTAGCTAATGTAGCGCCAGTAGTGAATGCTGGAATTAATTATACCATTCCAAAAAGTACGCCATTCGTATTAACGGGTAGTGCTACTGATGCTAATGGAGATGCACTTACTTATTGTTGGGAAGAAACAGATTCTGCAACTACCCAAACGGCTGCTGCTAGCGCCGCATCAGCTACAAAAACAGCGGGTCCTAATTGGAGATCTTATACTCCTGTAACCTCTCCATCTAGATATTTTCCACCAATTGCTAGAGTTGCTGCTAATGCTTCAACAACTACAGGCACAGCAATTACAGTAGAAGCTTTAAGTTCGGTAGGAAGAACGTTGAATTTTGCTTTAACTGCCAGAGACAATAAAGTTGGTGGTGGACTGACAAGTACAGATGCAACAGTAATTACTGTAAATGCAACAGCTGGACCATTCTTAGTTAGCACTCCGAACACTGCTGTTTCATGGGCTGTGGGGTCTAATCAAACTGTAACTTGGGCAGTCGCTGGGACTACTGCAAATGGTATTAATGCAGCTTATGTAGACATCTATTTATCTACAAATGGCGGAACTACATTTACAACATTATTAGCAAGTAAAGTACCAAATGATGGTTCTGAAACAATTACAGTACCTAATAATGTTGGCGCAACCAACAGAATTATAATTAAAGGTTACAATCACGTATTCTATGATATGTCAAATGTTAACTTTACAATTACAGCAGCTCCTAGTTCATTTGCGGTTGGATTTGATGGACTTGCCGATGGTCAAAACAAACAAGCATGCCAAGGTAGTAACGCAGTTTATACCATTCCATATACTGCATATGCAGGCTTTACAGGAACAACTACATTTACCGCAACAGGTTTACCTACTGGAACTATTGCTGCTTTTTCACCGAATACTGCAACAGCAAGTGGCAATATAACGCTAACGATTAGCAATACAAATGGAGTTACTCCAGCAGTTTATCCTTTAACTGTAACAGCAACTTCTGGTACCACTTCAAAAACTGTCTCTTTATATCTAGAAATATTTAATGCTGGTTTCGGAACTTTTTCATTACTTTCACCTGCTGATTTAGCACAAGGAGTAATTACCGCAGCACCACTTTCATGGGGAGCTAGTTCAAATGCAAATTCTTACGAAGTTCAAGTTGCTTCTGATAATGGATTTACTAACATTGTTAGTTCAGCAACAGTAATAGCTACGAATTATATTGCTTCAGGTTTATCAGAAGGAACAAATTATTTCTGGAGAGTTTTACCTAAAAACCTAGGCTGTAGTGGTACATATAGTTCTACATACAAATTTACAACTGGACAAACCATTTGTACTACTTATTATCCAACAGATTTACCGATTACAATCTCTTCTTCAGGAACGCCAACTGTTACTTCAACTATAACAATTCCTACTGGAACTATAATTGCAGATGTAAATATTGGAATGGAGTTAGCTCATACTAGAATTAATGATTTAACAGCTATGATTTCAGATCCTTCAAGCAATATGATTGCTTTATTCGCTAACCCATGTACATCAAATAGTCAAAATGTTAATGCAACTTTTGATGATGCAGCATCTGATTTTGTTTGTGGAGTCAATCCGGGTATTTCTCAAACGGTTCGTGCTATTCAAGATTTAGCTGTATTTAACGGCAACTCTGCTGCAGGAACATGGACTTTACAAATTACAGATGGAAATAATGGCGAAGGCGGTACTTTGAATGGATGGAATATTCAAGTTTGTGGGTTTCAAGCTTTAGCTGTAACTGAAAATGAATTTAAGGATTTCGCAATTTTTCCAAATCCTAACAAAGGTGATTTTACAGTTCAATTCAACTCGAATTCAAACAATGCTGTAAATATTGTAATATATGATTTAAGAGGCAGAATTATTTTTGATAAAAAATACAATAACAATGGCATTTTTTCTCAAAACTTGCAGTTGGATGCTATTCAATCTGGAGTTTATCTTGTAAGTGTTCAAGATGGAGAAAAAAGAATTGTAAAAAGAATTATTATAGAATAAATACTTAATCATTTATTAGATGCTATAAAACGCATCTAATAAATGATTTTAAAACTTATTTTTTGAAAAAAATCATAAAAAAGAAGCCGTCTCAAGTTGCGAGGCGGCTTCTTTTTTTAATTATAATTTTAATTTTTTATTTTCTATGTTCTAAAAAATAATTTAAAAGAAATTCAGTAGAACTGTCATGTTTATGAACTGTTTGCGAGTTTATTTCTCCTAAAATAGAATTAGCTAATTGTTTTCCTAATTCTACACCCCATTGGTCATAACTGAAAATATTCCAAATTACCCCCTGCACAAAAATTTTATGCTCATAAAGAGCAATCAAAGATCCTAAACTTTCTGGAGTTAATTTATGAATTAAAAGGGTATTTGTAGGTTTATTTCCTGAGAAAATTTTAAACGGTAGTAAAAAAGAAGCTTTTTCAGGATTCTTATTTTGCACTTTAAACTCATTGCTAACTTCAGTCTCTGTTTTACCATTTAATAAAGCTTCCGTTTGTGCAAAAAAGTTAGACATTAATTTATCATGATGCTCTTGGTCACCGTATAATGGTTTTGCAAAACCAATAAAATCGGTCGGAATCATTTTTGTTCCTTGATGAATTAATTGAAAAAAGGCATGTTGTGAATTGGTACCAGGTTCCCCCCAAATAATAGTTCCGGTTTGATATTTTACCACATTTCCGTCACGATCAACACTTTTTCCGTTGCTTTCCATGATTCCTTGTTGTAAATAAGGAGCTAATTTTTGAAGATATTGTGTATATGGAATTATTGCTTCACTTTCCGCTCCAAAAAAATTATTATACCATATACTCAATAAAGCCAATAAAACTGGTATGTTTTTATCAAAATCCGCCATTTTAAAATGCTCATCCATTTGGTTAGCCCCAAATAACAATTTATCAAAATTGTCATAACCAACGGCTAAGCTTATAGACAATCCAACGGCGCTCCAAAGTGAAAATCGACCACCAACCCAATCCCACATTGGAAAAACGTTATTAGCGTCAATGCCAAATTCGGTTACTTTTTGAATATTTGTAGAAACAGCTACAAAATGTTGAGCAACATCTTCTTGACTTGCTGATTTGAGAAACCATTTTCTTATAGTTTCAGAATTGGTAAGCGTTTCTTGAGTTGTAAATGTTTTGGAAACAATAACAAATAAAGTAGTTTCAGGATTTAGCTTTTTAATAATTTCACTAACATGATCGCCATCGATATTGGAAACAAAATGAAGTTTTAAATGATTTTTGTAATACTGCAAACCTTCAACAACCATAGCAGGACCTAAATCGGAACCACCGATTCCAATATTTACGACATCCGTAAATGCTTTTCCTGTGAAGCCTTTTCTTATTCCTTTTACCACTTCATTAGTAAAAGTTTTGATTTTATTTTTAACTTGAAATATTTCAGTTATAACATTTTGTCCGTCTACGTTTACTTTTGCTGAAGCTGAGGCTCGCAAAGCAGTATGAAGCACCGCTCTATTTTCTGTTTGATTTATGATATCTCCTTCAAAATATTTGAAAATAGCATTTTTTAAATCAACTTCTTTAGCTAATTTTAAAAGTAAATCAACGGTTTCATCATTTATAATATTTTTAGAATAATCTACCAAAAAATCATTCCATTTAATATGAAATTTTGATGTTCGTTTACTATCATTTTTAAACAATTCTTTCATAGAAACTTGATTCATTTCTTGAAAGTGATTTTGAAGATTTTGCCAAGCAAGAGTAGTTGTTGGATTTGTATTTTTTAAAGACATCTATTATAAATTTTGAAATGCAAATTTACACTATTAGTTTGTAAATTAATTATTAAGTTTTTCAATAGTAAAAGACATTTTCCTTAAATCAGTAGTGCTTCTTAGACAACATTCGCTTAATTTCATTGAGTTTCATCATAGCTTCAATAGGTGTAAGGATATTGATGTCTAAATTTAGAATTTCCTCTTTTATTTCTTCTAATAATGGGTCATCAAGATTAAAAAAACTCATTTGCATATCCTCATTTTCAGCTTTAATACCATTTAAAACTTCTCCTGAATGGTCTTTCTCTAACTTTTTTAAAAGCTTTTGTGCTTTCAAAATAACGGTTTGTGGCATTCCTGCCATTTTTGCGACATGAATTCCAAAACTGTGTGCACTGCCGCCTTTGACCAATTTTCGGATAAACAAAACGGTGTCTTTCAGCTCTTTTACAGAAACATTGTAGTTTTGAATTCGAGGTAAAAGCTCACTCATTTCATTCAATTCGTGGTAGTGAGTAGCAAATAAGGTCTTTGGTCTAGATGGATGTTCATGTAAATATTCGGCTATTGCCCATGCAATCGATATTCCATCATAAGTGCTGGTTCCTCGTCCGATTTCATCAAGTAAAACCAAACTTCTATCCGAAATATTATTTAAAATAGAAGCCGTTTCATTCATTTCGACCATAAAAGTCGATTCACCCATCGAAATATTATCGCTAGCACCTACTCTTGTAAAGATTTTATCTACAACTCCCATTCGGACACTTTCAGCTGGAACAAAACTGCCCATTTGCGCCAACAAAACTATCAAAGCAGTTTGTCTTAATATGGCCGATTTACCAGACATATTAGGGCCTGTTATCATAATTAGTTGCTGGGTTTCCCTATCTAAAAAAACATCATTTGCAATATATGGCATCCCAACGGGCAATTGCTTTTCAATTACAGGATGTCGACCATTTTTGATGTCCAATTCAAAAGAATCATCTAATTCTGGACAAACATATTTGTTTTCAATAGCCAATTGCGTAAACGATGTCAAGCAGTCTAATTGCGCTATCAAATTGGCATTCAATTGAACGGGTTTAATATAAGTTGCAATCCAAGTAACTAATTGCTCAAACAAGTCGGTTTCAAGTTTATAAATTTTTTCTTCGGCACCTAGAATTTTGGATTCATATTCTTTTAATTCTTCGGTAATATAGCGTTCCGCATTAACTAAAGTTTGTTTCCGAATCCAATCTGTAGGCACTTTGTCCTTGTGCGTATTTCTGACTTCTATATAATAGCCAAAAACATTATTAAATGAAATTTTCAAGGAAGAAATCCCTGTTTTCTCGGATTCTCGTTTTTCAATTCCTTCTAAATAATCTTTGCCCGATGTTGAAATGGCTCTCAAATCGTCTAATTCTGCGTTAACTCCTTTAGCGATGGCATTTCCTTTGGCAATAGCAACAGGAGCTTCTTGATTTAAAGTAGTTTTAATTTTTTCACGCAACAAATCACAATTGTGTAGACTGTCGCCAATTATTTTTACAGCTTCGTTTTTGCTTTGTAAAGCTAATGTTTTAATGGGTATAATAGCATCTAAAGATGCAGCAAGGTAAACCACTTCTCGAGGTGACACTTTTCTTGTCGCAATTTTAGAGATCAAGCGCTCTAAATCTGTGATTTGTTTAATTTGATTTTGAATACTTTTTAAAACTGCTGAATTTTCTTTGAGATACGCCACTACTTCATGACGATTTCTGATTTTATTAATATCTTTTAGAGGCAATGCCAACCAACGTTTTAACAATCGCCCACCCATGGGAGAAAGTGTTCTGTCTATTACTTCTAAAAGTGTAACGGCATTTGGATTGTAACTGTGATATAGTTCTAAATTTCGTATAGTGAATCGATCCATCCAAACATAAGCATCTTCGGCAATGCGCTGAATAGCCGTGATGTGTTGCACTTTATTGTGTTGCGTTTCGGATAAATAATATAAAATAGCACCCGAAGCAATTATTCCGTCAGGCAATTCTTCTATTCCAAAACCCTTTAAAGAAAGCGTTTGAAAATGTTTGGTAAGGGTTTCGAAAGCATAATCCTCTTTAAAAACCCAATCTTCAAGGTAGAAAGTATGATAATCTTCGCCGAAAGTAGTTTTGAAATCGGTTTTATTTTGTTTTGGAATTAAAATTTCGCTTGGATTAAAATTTTGTAATAATTTGTCAATATATTCTTCGTTACCTTGTGAAGTAAGAAATTCTCCTGTGGAAACATCAAGAAAAGAAATACCTAAATTTTTCTTCCCAAAATAAATTGAAGCTAAAAAATTATTTGATTTCGAATGTAAGACTTCATCATTCATTGTAACTCCTGGTGTAACCAGTTCGGTCACTCCTCTTTTTACAATACTTTTAGTCATTTTAGGATCTTCGAGTTGGTCGCAAATCGCTACTCGAAGGCCTGCTTTTACTAATTTGGGTAAATAAGTATTAATAGAATGATGTGGAAAACCAGCCAAAGCAGTTTCGGTTGCGGAACCTGCGCCACGTTTTGTTAGCGTAATACCAAGTATTTTTGAAGCTCGAACCGCATCTTCACCAAAAGTTTCGTAAAAATCACCCACTCGAAACAACAAGCAAGCATCAGGATATTTCCTTTTGATTTCGTTGTATTGTTTCATTAACGGCGTTTCTTTTACTTCTTTTTCTTTGGATGCCAAGTGTATTTGTTTAGAATTTTATTCGATTTTTATGACAGCGAATTTAATTATTTTATTTTTTAGATTTCGTTTCAAACGATATAATTTTAAAATTAAGTTAAATTTACATTGGTGTGTCGTATTTATTTTTAAATTTGACCATTAAAATTAATTATTTAAAATTATGAAAAAAAATATTTTATTATCAGCAGCACTAGTTCTACTTGCATTTTCTAGTTCTTTTGCACAAGAATCATCTAAAAAAGTTAAAGCTAAAGCAGCTAAAATCGAAACAGCAGTAAAAAAGATAGAAGCTCCAAAAGTAGAAGGTGCTGGAATTGTTTTTGAAAGCGAAACTATTGATTACGGTACAGTTGAGCACAATGCAGACGGAAAACGTGAATTTGTTTTCACTAATAATGGTACAAAACCGTTAATTATTTCTAACACTCAGGGTTCATGTGGATGTACGGTTCCAACTACTCCAAAAGACCCAATTGCTCCTGGCGCAAAAGGAATTATTGGTGTAAAATATGCTACTGATAGAGTAGGTCCTTTTACAAAAACAGTTACTGTAACTTCAAATGCTGAAGGAAATCCTACAAAAGTATTGACTATAAAAGGAACTGTTTTACCAGATCCAACTCCTGCAACTCCTGCAGTACCAAAAAGCTAAATAAATTAGACAATTATACATTAAGCTTCCTTGTTTAGGGAAGCTTTTTTTGTACCATAAATCGAAAATATCTTATGCGAAAGCTTGAAAACATTGAATTAGAAAGGAAATCTATTGCCGATTTTAAAGAAGCACAAAAAACATCACTTCTACTTATTCTTGACGACATTAGAAGCTTGAATAATATTGGGTCTGTTTTTAGAACTTCTGATGCTTTCTTAATTGAAAAAATATTTTTATGTGGCATCACTGCAACTCCTCCAAACAAAGAAATCAATAAAACTGCATTAGGCGCCACGGAAACTGTAGCATGGGAATATCATGAAAATGTTTTGGAAGTTATTTCTAATTTAAAAAACGATGGGGTAAATGTATTTGCAATAGAACAAGTAGAAAGCGCTATTTATTTGCAAAATTTCGAAGTTTTAAAAGACCAAAAATATGCACTAATTTTCGGAAATGAAGTATTTGGTGTTTCTCAAAAAGCAGTTGAGTTGTGTGACGGAGCAATAGAAATTCCACAATTGGGAACCAAACATTCCTTAAATATTGCGGTAAGTGCAGGAATTGTAATATGGGATTTTTTTAGAAAAATGAGATAAACTAATCCGCTAATTTCTTTCTTATTTCCTCCAATATAAAAATGTAATCGTCTTGTTTTTTCACGAAATCCCTATCGGAAACATCGATGATTACGACATTCAAATCGGTTTGTGATTTGATGTAATCCAAATAGCCTTTGTTGATTTTGTCTAAATAATCAGCTGGAATTTCTTGCTCATAACTTCTACCTCTTCGCTTGATATTTTGCAGCAAACGCTCCGTGTTTTGATACAAATAGACATATAAATCAGGTTTTGGCATTTCTTTGTAAATGATATCAAAAAGTGTTTTATACAACCGAAATTCATCTTCCTGCAAGGTTACTTTTGCAAAAATCAGGGATTTAAAAATATGATAATCGGCTACAATAAAGTCTTTGAATAAATCAAATTGTGCCAAATCATCGGACAATTGTTGGTATCGGTCTGCCAAAAATGACATTTCTAATGGAAAAGCATACCGACTTTGATCTTTGTAAAATTTTGGCAAAAAAGGATTATCTGCAAACCGTTCCAGCACCGTTTTGGCATTAAAATCTTCTGCAATTTTTGTAGTCAACGTAGTTTTTCCCGCACCAATATTACCTTCAATAGCGATGTAATTAAATCGTTGTAACCTAAAATTATCTAATGGCGATTGCAAATTTGAAATGAATTTGCAACCACTTTTATCGATGCAATTTTTAATTAATTCTGAAGTTTTTTCATTTAAAACAGGGTGTGTGTAGTCTAATTTCAAATCTTTTAGAGGAATTAGAACAAACAGTCGGTTTTGCATTAGTGGATGCGGAATTTGAAGATTTTCAGTATCAACAATTTCATCATTGAAACTAATAATATCAATGTCTATTTTTCTTGCTTCATAGTTATCACTTACTTTTCGAATACGTCCTAGTTTTTTTTCAATTTTCAAAACAGCCGACAATACTTTTTGTGCCGTTTTATCGGTATGAAGCAACAAAACACAATTATAAAAAGGCGCACTTTCAAAACCCCAGGAAGGCGTTTCATAAACCCCTGAAACTTGAATGACAGTGCCAACATTTTGATGGATCATTTTGATTGATTGCTCCATGTTTTCAAGCCTTTCGCCTTGATTACTCCCTATCGATAAAATGACCTGATTTTGCATAATTCTATTTGATACAAATTACGGAAAAGAATTTCAAAAAAGGAGTATTTTTTTGAATACTGTTAATAAATTTTAAAAATAGGCATTTATAAAACGATGCGTTTTCAAACTAAATTAAAGCTAATCCATAAATTTTAAGCAGATTAATGTTCAATTTTTGTAACAAACTTATTATTTTCGCCACTTATAAAATAAAATTATACTTATGAAGTTTTTAGGAAATGTTTTATCTACGGTTGTTGGTTTGTTTGTTTTCATTATGATGCTCTTTTTTGGGATTGTGCTTATTAGCGTCTTGTTTGGCGGGGATTCCGACGAACTAAAGGTGAAAGAAAATTCAGTTATTGAACTTAATTTAGAAAGTATCTCCAACGATTATGCTGGAAAATTTAAAGATCCTTTAATCAATCTTTTTTCAGAAAAAGCCGATGTTGGATTATCCGATATTATCAATGCCATTGCCGAAGCTAAAAATGACGATAAAATAAAAGGAATTTCTATTCTTAACAACGTCTCTTCTCTAGGAATGGCGCAAAGTAAAGCTTTGAGAGATGCATTAGAAGACTTTAAAAAATCAGGAAAATTCATTGTTTCTTACGCCGATGTATATTCACAAAAGGACTATTATTTGAATTCCGTTGCCGATACTATTTATCTGAATCCTGTAGGCGAATTGGATTTCAAAGGACTTTCTTCAGAAATTATGTTTTTCAAAGATTTACAAGACAAATCGGGTATTAAAATGGAAGTCATCCGTCACGGAAAATACAAAAGTGCGGTAGAACCTTTCTTAGAAAATAAAATGAGTGACGCTAATAGAGAGCAAATGAGCGGTTTGTTGAACTCGGTTTGGAATTCAATGCTTGGGGAAATCTCAAAAAGTCGAAATATTTCAGTAGAAAAACTAAATCAAATTGCCGATGGTCTTTTGGCTAGAACGCCTGAAATGGCTAAATCAGCAAAGTTGATTGATAAAATTGCTTACGAAGACGAATATCATAATGCCATCAGAAAAGCATTAGAAACAGAAAAAGACGAAGATTACAATTCGGTTGCAATTCAAGATTACGCTAAAAAAGTAATGCTTTCTCCAAAAGATGAAGATGTAGAAGATAAAATTGCAATTATTTATGCACAAGGCGAAATTCAAAGTGGCGAAGGGGATGTAACAATTATAGGCGAAGGCTCCATGCGACGTTCGTTGCAAGAGGCTAGAAAAGACGATAACATTAAAGCAATTGTGTTAAGAATAGATAGTCCAGGCGGAAATGCTTTGACCTCAGATTTAATATGGAGGGAAATTGAAAATACCAAAAAAGTGAAACCAGTTGTAGTTTCTATGGGTAATTATGCAGCCTCAGGAGGCTATTATATTGCTTGTAATGCCAATCAAATTTATGCCGAGAAGAATACTATTACAGGTTCAATTGGCGTTTTTGGAATTTTACCCAATTTCACCCAATTGAGTACAAAAATTGGAATTAATACCGAAGTAGTTTCTACCAACAAAAACGCTGCTGAATACAGCCCGTTCCGACCTTTAGACGATGATTTTAGAGCGTATACTCAAGAAGGTGTAGAACGCATTTATTCGGTATTTGTAAATCGTGTGGCAAAAGGCAGAAAAATGACTTTTGAACAAGTAGATGCAATTGGACAAGGACGTGTTTGGTCGGGTGCCGATGCTCTAAAAATTGGATTAGTAGATAAAATTGGAGGGATGGATGATGCTTTGAAAGCAGCAGCATCATTGGCAAAAATCAAAACCTATAGCACACAAAGTTTCCCGGAATACGACAAAAATTTCCAAGATATGTTTGCAAAATTGCCTTTTGCTCAATCCAAAGAAAGCTTTATTAAAGAAGAAATTGGCACAGAAAATTACAAAGTTGTTGAAAAAATTAAAAAAATAAATGCTCGAAAAGGCATTCAGGTTATTTTACCTTATGAAATTGTAATTCATTAATTTTATTACTTTTTTTAGGTTATAAAACCTTTTTAGTATGTTATAAATTCCGTTTGAGTAAATTACTTAAACGGAATTTTCATTTTAGCACTTTTTAGGATAACATTACAACTCATGTATATCATAAAATGTTATTTTTGCAAATAAAATCTAGGTTTTCTATTGTTATTCATCACTAAAAAATAAAATTATGTTGACTAAAATTTTAAAAATTACTAGTATTATGTTGCTTGTTTTGCTTTCAGCATTAGTTACCATTCCCTACTTTTTTAAGAATCAATTAAAAGCTAAAATCACGGCAGCAATCAACGAAAAGGTGGATGCCAAAGTTAGCTTTGAAGACGCCAGTTTGAGTTTATTTAAAAATTTTCCAAATGCTAATGTTAATCTGGAGAAGCTAGTCATCATCAATAAAGCGCCATTTGAAGGGGATACTTTGGTCTCATTAGGAGAAATAGATTTAAAAATGTCTATCAAAGAATTGTTTAAAGGCAAAGACGAATCCATTAATATTGAAGGAATTGCTACCAAAAATGGTTTGATAAATGTTATCATTAACGAACAAGGTGTTGGCAATTTCGATATTGCTTTAAAAGACAATACAGTTGAAGATAAAAGTAAAAGCAAACCTCTTGCCTTAAAAATTCAAAAATATTCCATCGAAAACTATCAGATTCGTTATACCGACCAAAAATCGAAAATGAAAATGGTTATCAAAGAATTAAACCATGAAGGAACTGGTGATTTTGCCGCTTCGGTATTGGATTTAGATACCAAAACCACTGCTAAAATATCATTTGACATGGGTAAAGTCAATTATATAAATAATATTTCATTGACATTAAACGCGGTGCTGGGCATTGACATGGAAAAAAGCAAATACACTTTCAAAAACAACAAAGCCAAAATCAATGAATTGCCTTTGGAATTTAATGGTTTCATACAAATGGTACCCGATGGGCAGAACTATGATTTAACTTTCAAAACGCCTACTTCAAGCTTTCAAAACTTTTTGGGTTTGATTCCCGCAGTCTATTCTGGCAGTGTTAAAAATGTGAAAACAACTGGAGAATTTACGGTTGTGGGTTTTGCTAGAGGACTTTTAGGGAAAACAACCATCCCTAAATTCAATATTGCAATTGCTTCCAACAATGCTTCTTTTCAATATCCGAATTTGCCAAAAGCAATTCAGAAAATTGTTATCGACACGAAAATCATCAACGAAACTGGGCTGATGAATGACACTTACGTAAATTTAGACAAACTTTCCTTTCAAATTGATCAAGATGTTTTTGATGCCAAAGCCAATGTTAAAAATATTAGTACCAATGCTTTGGTAGATGCAGCAATGAAAGGAACAGTAAATTTAGCCAATTTGTCGAAAGCCTATCCGATAAAATTAGCAAAACCTTTAACCGGAATTTTGAAAGCCGATGTTACGACTAATTTCGACATGAAATCAGTAGAAACCAGTCAATATCAAAACATAAAAAATGCCGGAAATATGAGTTTGTCCAATTTTAAATATGTGGATGAAAAAGGAAAAGCTTTAAATATCAGTCAAGCTACAGTAAGTTTCAATCCAAGTCATGTTGATTTAAAACGATTTAGTGCTACAACAGGAAAAACCGATTTGAATGTGACAGGAACTTTGGATAATTTTTATGGTTTTCTGTTCAAAAAGCAAGAGTTAAAAGGTAACTTCAATTTGCAATCCAATCAATTGGCAGTAGCCGATTTTATGACTTCGGAAACGCCAGACCCAAAGAAAGCAACGCCACCATCAGAAGCCATTAAAATTCCTGCTTTTTTAAATTGCACACTTACGGCTAAAGTAAACAGCATTTTATATGATAATTTAGTTTTGAAAAATGCATCTGGAAAAATGTTGATTAAAGACCAAAAAGTAAGTTTGCAAAACATAAAAATTTTTATTTTTGATGGACAAATTACCGCAAATGGAGACGTTTCAACCAAAGAAAAAACGCCTGTATTTGATATGGATTTGAATATGGCGGGTGTAGATATTCAACAAACATTTACACAGTTAGAAATGATGAAAAAAGTGGCGCCAATTGCAGGAGTAGTTTCTGGAAAATTGAACGCTATCATAAAATTAGACGGACCTCTTGACGCTAAAGCCATGACGCCTGACTTGAACAAGCTTAATGGTGATTTAACAGGACAATTGCTTTCGACATCCATCAACCCTGAAAATTCAACCCTTTTAAAAAGTTTAGGAAGCAGTTTGAAGTTTTTAGATTTAAAAAAATTGAACCTGAAAGATGTGAAAATCAACTTAACTTTCAATGATGGAAAAGTAAATGTAAAACCATTTGACCTTAAATATCAAGACATAAAAGCAACTGTAGGCGGACAACACGGTTTTGACCAAAACATGAATTACAACCTAAAACTCGATGTGCCAGCCAAATATTTAGGAACTGAAGCCAATGCATTATTAGCAAAATTAAGCCCATCAGATGTAAATAAATTGCAAAACATTCCAATTAATGCTGTGGTTACAGGGAATTTTAAAAACCCAAAAGTGAGCACCGATATGAAGCAAGCCACAACCAATCTTGCCACCCAATTGTTGAAACAACAAAAAGACAAACTCGTGAACCAAGGTACTTCGGCGTTGAAAGATTTGTTGGGAGGTAGCAAAAAAGACACCACCAAAACAGGCGCACAAAAAGAAGACATAAAAGCTAAAGCAGGCGCACTCTTGAACGGCTTATTTGGAAAGAAAAAATAGAAGTTTTTATGTTTCAAAAAAAAACCTCGTTTAAATTGACTTTAAACGAGGGTTTAATAATTTATAACAATAGTAGAATACTAAAGAACTAGAATTACCCAATTATTTCGGTCTTTTTTCTTACAAACTCAAACGTACCACATACCCTTCGGAGCTTCGAATGTTAAAAACGGTGCCGTCTTTAAAAATCAAATATTGCCCTTTGACACCCATCAAAACCCCTTTGAAATTGGGCGTTTTGTCTAGACTTAAACTGTTGGTTTTCGTTGGATATTCAAGAACGGGATAGTGCATTTCAAACAAATCGTTGTTGTTCAATTCAAAATAGTCGTGCACTTCGGGAGGAATTAAGGATTTTAATTTTGAGCGTTCGGCTATTAAATCGATAGCTACAATATCGTTGGTCAGCATTTTTCGCCAGTTGGTTTTGTCGGCAAAATGGTTTTTCAACGCTACCTCGGTAATCCCTGCCAAATAGCGATTGGGCACTTCAACAATAGCAATTGCTTTTTCGGCTCCTTGATCAATCCAACGAGTAGGTACTTGAGTTTTTCGAGTTACACCTACTTTTACTTCACTTGACAATGCCAAATAAACAATATGTGGTTGCAATTGTACGCGCTCTTCATAGGCTAAATCTCGGTCGGCAATGCCTAAATGAGCAGTACTCAACTCGGGTTTCATAATCCAATCGCCGACTGCTGGACTGGAATAGAAACAATCATAACAAAAACCTTGGCGGAAAATTTTCTTCTTTTTTCCACAATTCAAACATTGGTAGCCTTGAAATTGAATTTCAATTTCTTTGTTCAACAATTGATTGACATGAATGAAACTGTTTTCAAAAACCAAATAATATTGTATTGGATTTCCGAACTCGGTTTGCATTTTGTTTAGAACTCCTTCGTATTGCATATGGTTTTTATTGTTTCAGGTTGAATTAATTTTATTTTTTTTGGCAAACAATAACGCTTCACTTAAAATTCATAACTTTCTCCTAGCCCTGATGGAAGGGAAAATCCTTTTGGTTTTTTCTTTAAAAACCAAAAGATTTGGAATGACAGCAGGAAACAGCTCCTAATAAATAGTGTCATCTCGAAAAATGATTTTTTATAATTTACATAAAAACAGAATCCCTATTTTCTTACTTAATTTTAAATCGAATATAGGTAATGGCTTTGTTGATGGCTAAATATTGTTTTTCATAAAAGGTCTGAAAAGCAGTAACTTCTTCGGGAGCACCTTCATTTACATAGACATTGTGGTTGGCATATAACACCTCGTGCCCTTCACCATGAAGTAACCCTAAGGTATAACCGTGCATGAATTCACTATCGGTTTTCAGGTTGACCACTCCGTCGGGTTTAAGGATTTTTTTATACAATTGTAAGAACTCCGAATTGGTCATTCGGTGTTTAGTTCTTTTGTACTTTATTTGCGGATCAGGAAAAGTAATCCAAATTTCATCTACTTCATTGGCATCAAAAACATGATCGATGAGTTCAATTTGCGTTCGAATGAAAGCTACATTATGCAGTCCCGTTTCTACAGCTGTTTTGGCACCACGCCAAAAACGTGCCCCTTTGAGGTCTATTCCAATGAAGTTTTTGTTCGGATATTTTTCTGCTAATCCAACGGAATACTCTCCTTTTCCGCAACCTAGCTCTAAAATTAGCGGATTGTTGTTTTTGAAAAAATCAGCATTCCACTTGCCTTTAAGCGGAAATAAATCGCCTACCACTTCTTCTCTAGTTGGTTGAAAAACATTGTTGAATGTTTCGTTTTCTTTGAATCTTTTTAACTTATTTTTACTTCCCACGATAATATTTAATGTTTTGGTAAAATTAAGAAAATATATAAGACCTAAAATAGTTTTATTTTTGTTACTTGACATCGGCATAAAAAATTATACGGTAATCTGTTATAATACAAAAAATATCTAGCCACAGATTATAATAATTTTCACAGATTAATAATAGAAAAAAGGGTTTGCTCATGAATAAATCCGTGAAAATCTGTATGATCTATGGCAAAAAAATTAGTCCGCTTAGCGGACAATAATAAAAAATAATACCCGTTGGAAAATACTGCTAAAAAAATTCTTGTTGCACCGCTGAATTGGGGATTGGGTCATGCTACGCGTTGCATCCCAATAATAAATGCGTTAATCGAAAACGGATTTCAACCTATTTTGGCTTCCGATGGTGCAGCCTTGGCCTTACTTAAAAAAGAATTTCCAAATTTGGTTGCATTGGAATTGCCTTCTTACCAAATAGAATATGCTAAAAACGGACTTTTTTTTAAATGGAAACTACTTGTAAACAGTCCCAAAATGATTGCTGCTATTTGGAATGAAAAACGAATCATAAAAGATTGGATACAAGAATACCAGCTGTCAGGCATTATTTCTGACAATCGATTAGGTGTTTTTAGTAAAAAAGTACCATCGGTTTTTATAACCCATCAATTGAACGTGATTACAGGTAACACCACTTGGATGACCAGTAAATTGCATCAAAAAATAATTATGAAATTCAAAGAATGTTGGGTTCCTGATGTTGAAAAAATACCAAATCTCACAGGAAAGTTGGGTCATTTAAATGACAGTAACCTGAATTTAAAATACATTGGTCCTCTCAGTCGATTGCGTAAATTAGAATCGCCAATTCGTTACCAACTCATGGTAGTTTTGTCTGGTCCAGAGCCACAACGAACCGTGCTCGAAGAAATTCTAAAAAAAGAATTGGTTCTTTTTATCGGTGAAGTTGTTTTTATAGAAGGAATTATAGAAGAGCAACAAAGAGTAAAAAAAATAGGCAATACAACCTTTTACAATTACATGAATACTACCGAATTGGAAAAAACATTTAATGAAAGTGAAATAGTATTATGTCGATCGGGTTATACTACGGTTATGGACTTGGCAAAACTAGAAAAAAAAGCCTATTTTATTCCAACTCCAGGTCAATATGAACAAGAATATTTGGCAAAAAAATACAAACGAGAAGGAGTGGTTCCTTACTCTAAACAAGAGCATTTTGTAATGGAGAAACTATCGCAAATTAAATTTTACAAAGGATTAAAAAATTTAGAAACCAACATCGATTGGAAGCAATTGTTTCTTATTTTTGAGTGAGAATAAAAATAGTATTACTATTTGAGGATAATGATGATGCAGGAATGTTCAAAAATTGATTTAAAATGGAATAATTTTTAATAAACGGCAATGCAATTTTTTTGACAAAACAAATTCAGTTTTTAATAACATAATGGATATTTTTATACAAATAGTTGCCATTTAGTAAAAAATATCGTGCCTGCGACAAGAAAGATTGTATCATATTTGAAAATACCAAAACCAAAATATTTTAAAAATTCAATAAAACAATAGCGAAAATTAATAAAAAGTAAAAATATATTTTTTTATATCCACTAAAAATATAAATTTGTCGTTATTATATTTATAAAATTGAAACAACTAAAATTAAACTATTAAAATTAAAAAAAATGGCAAACGCAGCAACAGCAAAAAAAGAAGGTGGATTAATCGGAGGTAGTGCATTCTCTGGATTAGTAATCGTAGCATGTATTTTTATCGGATGGTTATTATGGAATTTCCTAATGGGATCTGGCAGTAACTTTGAAGGAGGAGTAAATACAGGCCATCCACTACCAGGTAACTATTTGGCTATGGTTTATAAAGGAGGGCCAATTGTACCTGTCTTAATGGGATTATTATTAATGGTTATTGTTTTCTCGTTCGAGCGTTTCTTTGTAATTTCAAAAGCTTCTGGAACAGGAAATTTAGATAAGTTTATGGCTACAGTTCAAGGTAGTGTAAATACTGGCGATATTGATGGTGCAATTGCAACTTGTGATACTCAAAAAGGTTCAGTTGCCAATGCAATAAAAGCAGCTTTAATCAAATACCAAGAAGTTAAAAAAGAAGGTTTTGATAGCGAAACTGCAGCAGATAAAATTCATGCTGAAATCGAAGAAGCAACTTCTTTAGAAATGCCAATGTTAGAAAAACACATGACTATTCTTTCTACACTTGTATCTTTAGGAACACTTGCAGGATTATTAGGAACGGTAACGGGTATGATCAAAGCGTTTGGTGCATTAGCGTCTTCAGGAACTCCTGACCAAGCGATGTTAGCAAACGGTATTTCTGAAGCTTTGATTAATACGGCTACAGGGATTTCTACTTCAGCACTTGCAATTATCATGTACAACTTGTTTACCTCTAAAATTGATACGTTAACGTATTCTATTGACGAAGCAGGTTCAACAATCGTGAACACATACAGACGTTTCAAAGGAAACGCAAAAAACTAAATTAATTAATTTAGAGGAACCTGAATTTATTTAATTTGAGGATTCTTTATATTTAAAAAGTATATAAATGGCTAACGTAAAAATGTCCAAAAAAGCAGCGTCTATTGATATGACTGCTATGTGTGATGTGGCTTTCCTTTTGCTTACGTTCTTTATTCTAACCGCAACGACCAAACAGCCTGAAGCATTACCTGTCGATACACCAAATTCTACTGTGCAAACTAAATTGCCAGAAACGGATTTGGCAATGATTACTGTGGGTAAAGGCAAAGTGTTTTTTGGCGTAAAAGGCACCGATGTTAGAAAACGTACGCTGGAGTTAGTTTCAGAAAAATTAAAAGTAAATTTTACAAAAGAAGAAATTGAAAAATTTAGTTTAATTGAAAATTTTGGTGTGCCAATCAATCAATTGAGAACTTTAATTTCATTGAATGCTACACAAAGAAACCAAAAAGATTTGCAAACTGGAATCCCTCATGATTCTATAGACAACCAATTGGCAACATGGGTTTTATCAGCAAGAACTGCAAATGCGGAACTTCGTGAGAAACAATTGAACTTCGCTATCAAAGGCGATGCAAAAGAAGAATATCCAGACATTAAAAAAGTGATGGATATTTTACAAAAACAAGACGTAAACAAATTCAATTTGGTTACGGGTCTTAGA
The DNA here is from genome assembly GCA_040402815.1 of Flavobacterium sp. Taxonomy (GTDB): domain Bacteria; phylum Bacteroidota; class Bacteroidia; order Flavobacteriales; family Flavobacteriaceae; genus Flavobacterium. The sequence goes on along the minus strand of JBBALV010000001.1, from coordinate 156,386 downwards.
AGCGATAATTTTTAATGTATTTAAAATAAAATAGAACCATGGCAGAATTAAATACTGGCGACGGTGGTGGTGGAAAGGATAAAAAAGTAAGAAGTAAAAAGCAAAACTCCAAAGTGGATTTAACAGCGATGGTAGATTTGGCTTTCTTATTAATTACTTTCTTTATGTTAACGACATCATTGTCTAAGCCCCAATCTATGGATTTGGGAATGCCTAAAAACGATCCGAATGAAAAGCCAATTCTTATTGCAGATGCAAGAACAATGACGGTTTTACTTGGGCCTGACAATAAATTAAAAATGTATATGGGTCAGTTTGCATCTCCAATAGAAGCACCAAAAGAGGTTACTTATGGTAAAGATGGAATCCGTATCGATATCCAACAAAGATTGAAATCGGTTCCAATTGAAATGGGCGATCCTAAAAAAGGACTTATCGTCTTAATCAAGGCAAGTAAAAAGTCTAATTATAAAAATCTAGTTGATATTTTAGACGAAATGGCCATATCAAAAGTACCTGTTTATGCCATTGTTGATATCACTAAAGAAGAAGATAATTTGTTTGCAAAATAGGTTAAAACCTATTTTGTAAAACTAAATCAAAAATGATATGAAATTAGATATATTCAAAAAAAGTTGGTTGGACTTGGTTTTCGAAGGGCGTAACAAAAATTACGGTGCTTACGAATTAAGAAAGGACAATTCCAAAACAAGCATGATTGCTTTGGGAGTTGGAGGATTGGTATTTGCCACACTTTTAGCATTGCCAATGATTGATTGGAGCAGTTTAGTGAAAAAAGAGGAAGAAAAAGTAACTATGGTAGACATGGCAAAATTGGCACCGCCGCCGCCGCCAGACAAACCTATAGTTCCTCCACCTCCACCCCCACCTCCAGCCCCAAAAATTGATGAAGTAAAATTCGTTAAACCTAAAGTTGTTGATAAAAAAGAAGTAGTTGAGGAAATTAAAACCATAGAGGAATTAAAAGACAAAAACGTTGGTAATAAAGACGTTAAAGGTCGTGACGACGGAAAAATTCTTATTGACGAACCTTCTGGCGACGGAGATAAAGATGCCAAGGTAGTTGAGGACAACACTATCTATAATGCCGTTGAGGTTAAACCTGATTTTCCAGGTGGAATTGCTAAGTTTTATGCTTATGTAGGTAAAAACTTTAAAACTCCTGAAGATGAAGAAGTAAGCGGTAAAATCATCGTTTCTTTTGTTGTGGAAAAAGATGGAAGTTTGACCGACATTAAAGTAATAAGAGATTTAGGTTTTGGTACTGGGAAAGAAGCAAAAAGAGTACTTGAATCTTCTCCAAGATGGAAACCAGGTATTCAAAATGGTCGCCCGGTGCGCGTTTTATACAATTTACCAATTAGTATTGTTAGTGGAGGGTAAAATGCATAACAAAGATAATACGAATGAAAGAGTACAGAAATCGCTTAAAGGGCGATTTCTTCTTATTATAGGTATACTGTTTTTCTTGATTTATTTCGTTTTAGGATTAACAATCATTTTTTGGAAAAAATTTCCAATAGTAATGGATAGACAATATCGCATTGCTTTTGGCGTTCTTCTAATTGTGTATGCTTTTATTCGATTTACACGCCTAATAAAAAGATAATATTCGTTATGTTTAAAAATATAAAATTTTCTTTTATAAAAATTCTTATAGCAATTCTATTAATTATTTTGGCGTTTATGGCTTGTAAAAAAGAAGAAGGCGTCATAAAAGAAACAGAGACCATTTTAGTTGGCAAAACATCCATATTAGTTGACGAAAGTGTTTATCCAATATCAGAAGATGAAGTCGCTGTGTTTGAGAACCAGTACAACGCTAAAATAAAATTAACTGCAAAACCCGAAACAGATGTTGTTAATCGATTGATTAACAATGAGGCACAAATAGCAATACTGTCAAGAAAATTGACAAAACAAGAAGAGACGGTTTTTATTAACAAAAAAATAACGCCTAAAATCACTGCATTTGCAACGGATGCAGTAGTTTTGATAATCAATAAAGAAGCTAAAGACACTTTAGTCGATTTACAAGAAGTTATTTATTTATTACAAGGAAAACCAAGCAAAATAAAAGGTTTGGTTTTTGAAAATCCAAATTCGAGCACTGTAAATTACATGTATCATTTGGCTGGTGTGAAAAATGATAAAATTAAAGGCGTATTCTCTTTAAATTCGCACGAAGATGTCTTGAAATATATCACCGAAAATCCAGGTTTAATTGGAGTGGTTGGTTTAAATTCTATTGTACAACCAACTCCAAATATGGAACTTTATAATGGCAAATTTAAAGTAATGGCTGTAAAAAATGTTAAAAAAGACAAAGCCAATTTAGGATATTATAAACCCAATCAATCAAATCTAGCAGATGGTTTATACCCGCTCTCAAGGGAATTGTATCTGTTAAATTATCAAGGGGCAGATGGTTTAGGCATGGGATTTGCCTCTTTCATCGCAGGAGAAATTGGACAACGCATAATTCTGAAATCAGGTTTATTACCAATTAGAATTCCAACGAGAACCATTTCGATTAGAAAAGAAATTTTGAATACTAAATAATTATAAAAGATGAACAAATTAAAAATTTTCAGCATAGCTTTATTGATTTATGGAACAGGGGCTAATGCTCAGGAACTAGATCAAGCCAAAAAAGCAATTGACGCCGAACAATACGAAAAAGCCAAAGGTATTTTAAAAGGTTTATTAGTTTCCAAGCCTGACTCAGGTAAAAATTTCTTTATCTTAGGAAATTTATATTTAACTCAAAAACTAACAGATTCAGCAACTATTTTCTATCAAAAAGGAATTCTAGCTAAAACAGAAGCCAATTTCAACTACATAGGATTGGGTCAAATTGATCTTGAAAATGGCAATCAAACAGCAGCAAACGCTAATTTTGATAAAGCAGTGCTTTCTGTTCGACGAAAAGATTTTGAAGAGTTTTTATATATTGGTCGTGCTTACATGAATGTCACTCCTCCCGATTATAAAAAAGCAATAGGATTTTTAAATAAAGCCAATGAAATTCAACCGTTAGATGCACAAGTACTACTGTCATTAGGGGATGCTTTGTATGGTGATAAAAACGTAAATGATGCTTATTCCGCTTACAGAAATTCATTTGATGCGGATAAAACTGTACTTAGAGCAAAGTTACAATTGGGTGTGATTACTAAAGGATCTAAAGCTTTTACAGAAGCAAAAACAGCATTTGATGACATTATAGCAACAAATCCAAGTTATGGACCTGCCTATAGAGAATTGGCCGAAACGTTTTATCTAAGAGCTCTAAACGATAAAACAAAATACTTAGAATATAACAAAACGGCCATAGAGTATTATGAAAAATACATGTCTATGACCGATTATTCTTTGGATTCTCGTATGCGTCATGCTGACTTTTTGGTCTTAACAAAAGATTATAAATCGCTTGAAGCAGAAGCAAATGCGATGCAGAAATTAGACAAAGTAAATCCAAGAATTTTACGCTACTTAGGTTATTCTGCTTATGAAAATGGAAACCCAGACGCTGCAATTGTAGCGTTAAATGAATTTTTAAACAAAGGAAATGCTAAAATAATAGGTCGTGATTATCTTTATTTAGGATTAGCTAAAACCAAAAAAGCTTTGGTTTCTACAACAAATCCTGACGCTACAATTTCGAATAAAGTAGATAAACCCTTGTTTGATTCTGGAGTAGCTGATTTGAAAAAAGGAGTAGAATTAGATCCTGCAATGGCAAACGAATTGAATGACATTGGAAAGAAGTTTTTCGATATAAAACTCTACAAAGAAGCAGCTGCTATATATGAAGTAGCAATATCTAACCCTAATTCTAGAAATTTTAAATACGATAGTTTTTATTTGGGTTACGCTCTTTATTTTGATAATTCTAATACCCTTGATGGAGAAAAAGTGGATGTAGTTGCTATCCAAAAAGGAAACGCAGCTTTTACCAATGTCATTACACTCTCGCCTACAACGCAAGATGCATACATTTATAAAGCGCGATTAAACAGTTTGTTGGATAAAAATGACATTGTAGCGCAAGATGAAATGGTGAAAAACTATGAAGATTACATACGAGTTGTAACTGAAAAAGGAGAAGGTGAAGTAGCAAAACCAGCTAATAAAACTAAATTTGTTGAAGCTTACATTAATATAGCAATACGCTATGTAAAAATAGATAAAGTAAAAGCAAAAGAAAATTTCGAAAAAGCTTTAGCTATTGATCCAACGAATGAAACTGCTATTAGCACTTTAAAAATGTTAAAATAAATTTATTTATAGTAGGAATAGGTCATTTCAAGTGGAAAATTTTCTAAAGTTAATTTTTAATGTCTATTTTCGTGTATCTGTGATGTCCTCATAAATGCAACTATTTAAAAATAGGTTACATTTATAAGGGCATACAAAAAGGAAAAACAGGGAAAAGATATTTATCATGATATTACATTATAATCATTAATAATACATAACATGTCATTCGTTTTTCCTTTACTGATTGGACTTCTTGTTGCGCTACTCGCTATTACACCGCCAGGTTTAATCAATATGAGAGCAGCAAAAATAAGTTTACAAGAAGGGAAAACACGAGCTTTGATTTTTACCTTAGGTGCTACAATTGTAATTTTAATTCAAACATTTGTTGCTATAATATTTGCAAGATTTATAGATTTTAACCCTGAAATTGTTTTAGTACTTCGTGGAGTAGGATTAGGAATCTTTTTAGCACTAACATTCTATTTCTTTTGGACGTCCAAAAAATTCGAGCCTAAGAAAAATGAAATTAAATTACGAAGTAAAAAAAATCGTTTTTTTTTAGGAATGCTGCTATCTGCTTTAAATTTTTTTCCTATACCTTTTTATGTTTTTATAAGTGTTACGCTGGCATCTTACAACTATTTTATTTTTCAAAAATTTTTTATTTATAGCTTTGTAATTGGAACTGGCCTAGGTTCCTACTTGGCTTTCTATTGTTATATCTCGTTTTTTAAAAAATTCGAAAACAAAGTTACTTTTATCATTAATAATATGAATTATATTATTGGTGCAATAACAGGTCTTGTATCCGTTTTGACGCTGATAAATATCATTAATACAATCTCCAATTAATGAACCCAGCTTCAGCTAATTTTTTCGAACGTGTTTACACTGTTGCAAGAAAAATTCCTTACGGAAAAGTAACTTCTTATGGAGCAATTGCCAAAGTTTTAGGTACCGCTCGTTCTGCAAGAATGGTAGGATGGGCAATGAATGCATCACATACTCTCGAAGATGTTCCAGCACATCGAGTAGTGAATAGAAACGGGTTACTTACTGGGAAACACCATTTCGATGGCACTAACCTCATGCAACAACTTTTAGAAAACGAAGGAATTAAAGTAAAAGACAATCAAATTGTCGATTTCAAAAAAGTGTTTTGGCAACCCGATATGGAGTAACATTAATTTTACTCCCATTCAAGAAAAGGAGTTTGACTCAAATAGGCATTATAATAGCGGATGTCATTTGTAACTTCTTTGCCTAACCAAACTGGTTTTTCAAATAATTCCTCTTCTGAAGTCAATTCAATTTCGGCAATAATGAGACCTTTGTTCATTCCATAAAATTCGTCAATTTCAAATACGTGATTACCGCATTTTACTTCAAAACGCATTTTCTCAATCATGCCCTTTTCACACAATTGGAGCAACTGCTGCGCTTCGTTAACTGGAATTTCTTTTTCCCACTCAAAACGTGATAAGCCACTTTTGTTTCCTTTGCCTTTTATGGTCAAATAAGATTTTTCCTCTTTGATTCTAACACGTACCGTACGTTCAGGATCTGTGTTCAAATAGCCTTGTGCAATAGTATTTTTTGCAAAAGCTTCATCTTTAAAAGCATTCGAAGTAACAAGAAATTTTCTTTCTATTTCAATCATTTCAAAACAATTAATTTAGGAGCAAGATACTGAATTTTGAGTTTCAATTTGTATTTTTACAAAAAACAATTCCACTATAATTTACCAAAATTGGAATTAATTGAATCCTAAAAATTGAATTCTAAAATGGTTGACTTCAAAACAGATCGAAAAATTATCCACGTCGATATGGATGCTTTTTATGCATCTGTGGAACAATTGGACAATCCTTATCTCAAAGGAAAACCTGTTGCTGTTGGAGGAAATGAAATTAGAGGCGTCGTTTCTGCCGCAAGTTATGAAGCTCGAAAATTTGGAGTTCGAAGCGCCATAAGTGGTGTTTTGGCAAAAAAAAGATGTCCCGAATTGATTTTTGTACCACCCCGTTTTGACCGTTATAAAGAAATTTCAACAAAAATTCATAAAATCTTCAACGATTATAGTGATTTGGTAGAGCCACTTTCATTAGACGAAGCCTACCTTGATGTGACACACAATAAAAAAGGAAATCCAAGTGCTACTTTGGTAGCACAAGAAATTAGAAAACGCATTTTTTACGAAATCGGTTTAACGGCTTCGGCTGGAATTTCAATTAATAAATTCGTGGCTAAAATAGCCTCTGATTTCAATAAGCCCAACGGACAAAAAACGGTAACACCCAATGAGGTTTTGCCTTTTTTAGAAGATTTACCCATCCGAAAATTCTATGGTGTAGGTAAAGTAACGACTGAAAAAATGTACCAACTTGGCATTTTTAGCGGCTTGGATTTAAAAAGCAAATCGTTGGAATTTTTAGAGAAACATTTCGGAAAATCGGGTACTTTCTATTACAAGGTGGTGCGAGGCATTCATGATAGCGAAGTGAAATCAAATCGAATTACCAAATCGGTGGCGGCAGAGCATACTTTTGACGAAAATTTGACTTCTGAGATTTTTATGTTGGAACGTTTGGAACAAATTGCAACACTATTAGAAAAAAGATTAAAAAAGCATGCTGTCGCTGGTAAAACAGTAACCCTAAAAATAAAATACAGTGATTTCACCCAACAAACCCGAAGCAAAACATTGCCTTATTTTATCTCCAACAAAGCACTATTATTGGAAACAGCAAAAGAATTATTGTATCAAGAGCGCATGAAAGATTCCGTTCGATTACTAGGAATATCCGTAAACAATTTGAACACCAAGATCAAAAAAACTATTGTTGTGCAATTGAAATTTGATTTTTAAGGTTCTTAAAAAAAAATTAACAAAATTTTGTCTTGAGTCAATGCTTTGATGTTGATTTGTAAAACTTATCTTTATATACTGTTGTAAAAATACCTTTAAAAAATATGAAATATAACCTACTTCCAAATACAAATACTAAAGTAAGCAATATTTGTCTTGGAACTATGACTTTTGGCCAACAAAACACAGAAGCCGAAGGACATTCACAAATCGATTTTGCTTTAAATAAAGGCATTAACTTCTTAGATACTGCCGAAATGTATTCGATTCCATCAAAAAAGAAACTTACGGAAGCACGGAAAAAGTGATTGGTACTTGGTTTAAAAAATCAGGTCGAAGAGAGCAAGTGGTTTTGGCTACCAAAATTTCAGGTCCCAATCCTAATTTTGGTTATATGCGAGACAATGTCGATTTTTCTCCTGCAAGCATTCGCTTTGCATTGGAACAAAGTTTAACCCGTTTACAAACCGATTATGTTGATTTGTATCAATTGCACTGGCCGGAGCGCAAATCAAATATGTTTGGGCAATTGGGATTCAAAATTCAAGAAGACGCTTGGCAAGACAACATGAAAGAAATTTTAGAAACCTTACAAGATTTAATTCAAGAAGGCAAAATCAGAGCTATTGGCGTTTCAAACGAAACACCATGGGGCTTGATGCGATTTTTACAAGAAAGTAAAGTACATCAATTGCCAAAAATGAGTACAATTCAAAATCCCTATTCGTTATTGAATCGCAGTTTTGAAGTGGGTTTGTCCGAAGTGGCGCATCGAGAAAACGAAGGTTTACTGGCATATTCTCCCCTAGCTTTTGGCGTATTATCTGGAAAATATTTAACAAGTGAAGCCCATCCAAACGCTAGAATGAATTTATTTCCTCAATATGTGCGTTACAAATCTGAACAGAGTAAATCGGCAACCGCTTTATATAATGAAATTGCTAAGGAAAACAAGTTGACATTGGTGCAATTGGCTTTGGCTTTTATTCAACAACAAAAAATGGTTACCAGCACTATTATTTGCGCAACTTCTTTAACGCAATTGGATGAAAATATTGATGCGTTTCAAACGGTATTGTCTGACGAAATCATTATGACTATTGATAAAGTGCAACAAATTCATCCGAATCCAGCGCCGTAAAAAATAACCTTTGCCAAAATTCCAAACTTTGGCAAAGGTTAAATTAATTCAAACATTGTTCTACAAATTATCTATCACTTTATCTTTTGGATAGCGAATTTTGTAGCTGATTCTTATTTTCTTGGTTTCATTGGCTTTGAGGTCTAAATCCCAAGTCAGAATACCGGTTTCCGTGTTTACTTTGGCGTTGTCGCTTTGCAACAATTCGATTTCAATATCTTTATCAGGACTTAACGGATATTGGTCTTTCAACAGCAATTGTGCACTTTCTTTTTTGTTGTTTCTCACTGTGATGTCAAAAGTAAAAGTTTGCTCTTTTTTAGACGATAAAAATTTGGTGCCTGATTTGTCGGCTACTTTCTCGCGTTTGAGGACGATTTTTTTATCGCGTCCCATACTCAAACTCAAGGTGTCCGCAGTTTGATTGGGATTGATATACGTTTTACCTACATACAACCCTTCAAAAATGATGTTTGCTTCGCCTTGCAACAAATTGAACTTGGCGTAATCACTGATTTCTGCCAACAAAAAGGCTTCTTTTTCTACTCTTGGAGCAGCATAATATTTGTAGGTAGCAGGCAATTTTATTGCTTTTAAAGCCACACTGTGCGCTTTGCCATTCGATAAAATATCATAAGGAATATCAATATCGAAAGAAACATTGAGTTGGTTTTCTTGAATAGTAGTATAAATTGAGATGGAAGAAGTGAATGAATTTTTTGATTTAGCACTAAAACCCTTCGAAACTTCTTTTAAATCTTTTTTCTCTAAATAATCAACAACACCATCTTTATCAAAATCATCATTATTTTGATACCTCAAAAACCACGGATTCAAAATTGGCGCTTGATTGTTCTGATTGGGGTTACCACTCGATAAAGTCAGTTTTATTTTTTTCCAATCAACGCCTGTGGTTTGTGCCACTTGGGCTTTGTACATCATGTCAATGGGTTCTGAAATGCTGTTGGCACGCAAATCATAAAAAGGACTCCAAGAAGCATTTGGGGTGATGTAATTAATGTCAAAATCGACATTGCCCGCCACTTCGTTCATCACTTGGAGCACTAATTTTCCTTTAGAAGATTTATCCTCTTTTTGGGTATTGATTTCGAGTTTTGTATTTAAACGACTCAATTTTTCATTAAGTTTTTCTACTTTTTCGTCTAATACATTAAAATAATTATTGAGTTCTGTTCTTTTGGATTTATAATAATCAATCATTTTTATTAATTCGGCAACATTTAAACCTGAGTTTACGCCAGAAATTTGTTGGTTTTTATCCAAAATTTCAATTGATTTAGAATAAGAAACTTTTTCTATATTAATTTTTTGGATTTCTTTTTCTACTATTCGAATGCTATCTCTAACTTTTTTAATAGCGGGATTGTTTTCATCAATTGCATATTCCGACACATAATCGTTGGTAAATTGCACCGAAAGCACAGTAACATTAGTGGGAGCACCAATTTTAACGGTGTTTTCGTTCAAAAAATCAGCTACATTTTTAATTACAATTTCGCTCGTTCCTTTAGGAAGCACTACCGATGCGGTTTGCGTCATTTCGGCGGAGTTAAAATAGACCGTAGCGGCCTTTATCTTGGCGCTGGTAAAAATGGGTTTTTGTGCGAAAAGCATCGCTTGACAAAGCAACATGAGGAAGGTGAATTTTTTCATGGCGAAAGGTTTTAATTTCTAAGACACCAAATTAAACAAAAAGGTTGGAAAAAAGGAATTTGTTTCTAATAAAATTAACATTCTAATTTCCTTTATTAAAGAAAATCGAAAGTGTTTTTGAATGAATACAACCGCTGCTAAAGGGAGTTCGATGAATGCAATTATTTTCAATATTTTTTTTCATCGATCATTAAAGTATTCTGTTAAAGTAATTCCGAAATAATCTTTAAAATCTGTGGTTAAAAACAAAGTTTTGATACAAATTAAGGAAAGTTGTAATTATTTTATTGCTGTTTTTAGATTTAAAAAATTATTTTTTGTTTACGAAAACAGATGTTAAATTTTTTTAGGAAATTGTTTTTTATACAATAATTGCTTTTATTAGTGGTTTAAGTCTTACAAACCTTTAACCTAGTATTATGTCAAAAAAACTTTTATGTTTAATTTTACTTCTTCCTATTTTAGTTTTCGCACAAAATACAATCAAGATTAAGGGTAAAATCATTGATGGAAAAACAAAGCTCCCTTTAGAATCAGCTACTGTTTATATTACAAACGCCAAAGATTCAACAATAATTGACTACACTATTTCTGGAAAATCGGGAGCATTCTTCATACAAACTAAAAAAATGAAAAAGCCATTTTTACTTAAAGTTTCTTATATTGGTTATGAAGATTTTAAACAAGAACTTGCAACTTTAGAATCAGATAAAGATTTTGGGCAAATTGACATCAATGAAAATTCTAAAAACTTAAGCGAAATTGTTATTAAACATGATATTCCTCCGATTCGAATTAAAAAAGATACCTTAGAATTCAATGCTTCATCGTTTAAAGTACGACCTGATTCTAATGTCGAAACATTATTAAAACAACTTCCAGGTGTTGAAATTGATGCCAATGGAAAAATTACCGTTAACGGCAAAGAAGTCAATCAGGTTTTAGTCAATGGGAAACCTTTTTTTGATAAAGACGGTAAAATTGCTTTACAAAATCTACCCGCCGACATCATAAATAAAGTACAAATTACAGCTACTAAAACCAAAAAAGAGGAATTGACAAAACAAGCATCAAGTTCTAATAATGCAAGTATAAATTTAACTATTGATGAAGAAAAGAATAAAGGATTTTTTGGAAAATTCATGGGCGGATTAGGTACCGAAGAACGTTATGAGAGCAGTGCATTAGTCAATTATTTTAAAAACAAAAGAAAAATAAGTGTGTTAGCCTCTTCCAATAATATCAATTCCACTGGTTTTTCCATGGATGAAGTTTTTGACAATATGGGTGGGGGTAGAAACACGTCCTATTATTATGATAGTGATGGCTCTTACGGCATTGGTAGTATGCGTTTTGGCGGAGGAAAAGGCATCACAAAATCGAATTTGGTAGGCGTGAATTATGGTGATGAATGGATAAAAAATTTAGAATCGAATGTAAGTTATTTTTTTACCAATGCCAATTCGCAAAACACAAATACAACTAAGCAAATTAACTTTTTACCTTCAGGAAATTTCACCACTAATTCCACTTCCAAATCAATCGAGGATCGATTTGGCCATAATTTGAATATGTCTTTTGAATACAAAATCGATTCTACAACAACGATATATATTGCGCCTAAATTTAAAAAGGCCTCAAATAAGTTTGTTCAAAGCGTTTCAGAATCGTCAATAGATGCCAATAATCTGTTGTTGAATGAAAGTGTCAAAGCAACTATTGAAGAGAATAACAATGCTAATTTTAGCAATTCTATAAATATTAATAAAGATTTTAAAAAGAAAGGGCGATCTATAAATTTCACCTTTGATAATGACAACGCCTACGAAACGGTCGAAGCTGTAAATAAATCGAATTCTATTTTCTACCAAAACGGTGCCACAACAGACACGAGAAACCAAAGTTTAAGCACAAGAAAGATAAAAAATTTATTTTCTTCTGAATTTACTTATGCTGAACCGCTGAAAGATTCAATGCGTGTTTCTTTTAATTTTTACGCGCGTTCCGATAGAAATTATGAAGAAAGAAAAGCATTTGATTATGATACATTTTCGGAATCCTACTCCATTTCAAACAATAATTTAACCAATGCAATTACTTCAAATTCAAAATTAATTGCGCCTAAAGTTGGATTTTCTATACAAAAGAAAAAATTTAATTTTAATTTTATGGGAGGAACTAACATTGCAAAATTTGAAAATCAATCTTTATATTTAGGAAATAGTATTCAATGGAATAAAAATTATATTTTCCCCTATGCAGAAATGTATTCCAATGTGCGTTTTGGAAAATCAAAATCCTTGTGGTTGAATTATGAATACTCGGTTACTTTCCCGAAAGCAAGTCAAATTTTACCTATTGAAAATCTTGCAGATCCTTTGAATACTTATATTGGAAATCCAAATTTGGATTTGAATAAAAGCCATAGTCTTTATATGAATTTTAGCGATTTTGATTATGCGACCCGTTCTGGTTATGGTCTTTATTTAGGAGGAAATTATTATGATAGTCAAGTTGTTTCATCTACAATTTTTGATATAAACAGAAAACGCACGACTACCTATAGCAATGTTTCAGACACTTATAATTCATGGTTGGGAGGACATTGGAGCAAATCGTTTAAAAACAACGCACACACTTTTAAAATAAATATGGGGTGCAGTAGTGTTCTAGATAAAGCAAAAGGATTTACAAATGGTCTTCTATTTGATGCTGTTTCGGTAGCTATAGAGCCAAATTTAAGTTTTACTTATGAGTATGGAGAATTATTGACTGTTAATCCATCGTATGAAGCTACTTTTAGCGAGTCAAAATACTATAATTATACGATAGATGCTGCATCAAACGTTTTACATAAATTCAAAATTCAGACTACCAATTATTGGCCAAAAAATTGGGTTTTTGGTAATGATTTTGGCTATACCTATAATTCGAATATTGCTGATGGTTTCAAAAAAGATTTTTATTTATGGAATAGCAGTTTGTCCTATAGTTTTTTTAAGAAGAAACTTACAGCCAAAGTCAAAGTATATGACATTTTAAATCATAATCAAAGTGCTGTAAGAACAATATCTTCAATTTCAATTCGCGATGAGGAAAATAGTGTTTTGAAGCGCTATTTTATGTTTTCACTTACCTATAAAATCGAAAAATTTGCTGGAAAAGAAAAACCTTCCAACGGTAATCATTTTATGGGGTGGTAATGAATTTTATAAAAATAAACTTAAAATCCAATAAATCAAAGCGGCTAACAATCCAGAGATAGGAATAGTAAGTACCCAAGCCCAAATCAAACTCACCGTTACCCCCCATCGTACAGCGGATACCCTTTTGGTCAATCCCACTCCAATTATGGAACCCGTAATCGTATGAGTTGTACTTACAGGTATTTTTAAATGTTCTGTAAAATATAAAGTTAGAGCGCCAGCAGTTTCAGCTGCAACACCTTCAAAAGAGGTTACTTTTGTAATCTTAGAACCCATAGTCTTTACAATTTTCCAACCACCGCTCAATGTTCCTGCGGCAATAGCAGAATAACACGCTAACGGAATCCATTCTGGCATATGTCCTTCACTGTCGTCTTTAGGCAAAATAACATTCAACCAGTCGGGCAAACTCTCTTGTGCAACACCGCTCGTATGAATATAAACTGCAACAGCTGCAGCTATTATCCCCATTACTTTTTGTGAATCATTTCCACCATGACCTAAACTAAAAGAGGCTGAAGAAATTAGTTGCATTTTACGAAGCCAATAATTGCTTTGATTATGACTTAAACTGCTGAATAACAGACAAAAAATACTTACCGTAAGAATAACAAAAGCAACTAAAAACCATTTAATATTATGTGATTCAAATGCCACGCTCCAAAAATGAGAGGCAAATCGAGGTTTGTCAATTTTGTCGTAATATTTCATTTGACCTTCAACAAACCAAATGGTTAAAGCCATTAGACCTAAAGTGAAAATTTTGGGTAATGCACTTTTTTTAGAGGCATTTAGCAACCAAATGGAAATTAAATAAGAAACCAAAGCACCTAGAAGCGGTGCCAAAACAATAAAAGAAATAATAATCAAAACTCCTGAAGGCATACCTCCTTCTTTTCCTGGCGTGTACCAAGCAACAACACCAAATCCAGCATGTGCAATGGCCGCTCCCGCAAATCCACCAATCAAAGTGTGCGACGAACTAGAAGGTATTCCTTGCCACCAAGTGAATAAATTCCATATTATAGCCGCTATAACTCCCGCTAAGATTACAACAAGATTAATGTCCATAGTGTGAGCTGTTTTTGCAACGGTATCTGCTACACCAAATCCAAAAACCCAAAATGCTAAAAAGTTAAAAAAAGCAGCCCAAACCACAGCCTGAAAAGGAGTTAACACTTTGGTAGCTACAATAGTGGCAATAGCATTTGCAGCATCGTGAAAACCGTTTATGTAATCAAAAATAAGTGATAAAACGATTATTATGAGTAGTAGAGTAAATAACATAGTTACTATTTCGAGATGAAATGGATAGAATTAAGAATGTTTTACGGCAATTGATTCTAAAACGCTAGCCGTATTTTTACATTTGTCAGCAGCAGATTCAAGTACTGATAAAACTTCTTTGTATTTGATAATGTTTTTGGCATCTTTCTCATTTTCAAATAAATCAGCTACCGCTTTATCATAAACCATATCCGATTTATTTTCCAATTTATTGATTCGAGCACAAGCGTCGGTGATGTTTTGTATTTTCTTTAAATTGCGTAATTCTCTTACAGCAATATCAATATTCTGGCAGGCTTCTAAGTTTATTTCCGTAAGTTTTCGAATCGACTTTGTAATTTTATCAACTTGATACAATTTTATTCTGCTAGCTGCGCCATTTAAATGACCAACAACAGTATCAATAGCTGTTATTAAAGCATAAATGTCTTCTCTATCAAAAGGAGTAATAAAATTTCTACTCAATTCTAAGTTGGTTTGTCTAGTAATTTCTTCACTCAATTGTTCTAACTCATCTATTTTCAAAAAGAGCTCATTTCTTTCTTCTAAAGGCAAATTAACTACTTCATGTAATGCCGAAGCAATTAGAATTAGGTTATTACTTGCTTGTTCGAATAATGGAAAGAATTTTTTATCTTTTGGAACTAAAAATTGAAAAATACTATTTACAGACATATTGAATATATTAGCTTGCAAATATAAAAACTCCAATGTTAAGTTAACATTAAATTAATTTTTTTTAATCGTTTCTAAAATTATTATCTCAGCTGTTGTTTTCGACACTTTTTTATTTCAAACGTTTTCGTAATTTAGCCAACCAAAACAGCCCTTTTTTTATAACTCATTATTACCAATATGGATATTAATTTCAATAAAAATGAAGACCACAATAAGCTTTTGTTATCTCATTTGAAACAACAATTTGCAAAAGTAAAATTAGGTGGTGGAGAGAAAAGAATTGAAAAATTGCATAGTGAAGGCAAAATGACCGCTCGTGAACGTATCGATTATTTATTGGATGAAAAAGCTAAATGTATCGAGATTGGTGCTTTTGTGGGAGAAGGGATGTATGCCAATCATGGTGGTTGTCCCTCTGGAGGTGTAGTGGTGAAAATTGGGTTCATCAAAGGAAAACAATGCATTGTTGTTGCCAACGATGCTACTGTAAAAGCGGGAGCTTGGTTTCCTATTACTGCAAAAAAGAATTTGAGAGCTCAAGAATTGGCTATGGAAAACAAGTTGCCAATCATTTATTTGGTCGATTCAGCAGGTGTTTATTTGCCATTACAAGATGAGATTTTTCCTGATAAAGAACATTTTGGGCGTATTTTCAGAAACAATGCCATCATGTCGAGCATGGGTATTACCCAAATCGCAGCCGTAATGGGCAGCTGTGTAGCCGGTGGCGCATATCTCCCAATCATGAGTGATGAAGCCATGATTGTTGATAAAACAGGAAGCATTTTCCTTGCAGGAAGCTATTTGGTAAAAGCGGCAATTGGCGAAACCATAGACAACGAAACCCTTGGTGGAGCAACCACTCATTGCGAAATATCAGGCGTAACCGATTACAAAGCCAAAGACGACAAAGATGCCCTTGACCGTATTAAAAATATTATGGGGAAAATAGGCGACTTCGACAAAGCGGGTTTTAATAGAGAAAAACCTCAAAAACCAGCCCATGACGAAAAAGAAATTTACGGAATTTTGCCAAAAGCTAGAAACGAGCAATATGATATGTATGACATCATCAATCGATTGGTTGATAACTCTGAGCTTGATGAATACAAAGGAGATTATGGCAAAACACTAATTACGGCTTATGCTAGAATTGATGGTTGGGCAGTAGGAATTGTTGCCAATCAAAGAAAAGTGGTTAAAACCGCCAAAGGCGAAATGCAATTTGGTGGAGCCATCTACTCCGACTCTGCTGACAAAGCCACTCGATTCATAGCCAATTGCAACCAAAAGAAAATTCCATTGGTTTTTATACAAGATGTAACCGGATTTATGGTGGGAAGCAAGTCGGAACACGGCGGAATCATTAAAGATGGTGCCAAAATGGTGAATGCGGTTTCCAATTCGGTAGTGCCAAAATTCACCGTTATTGTGGGTAACTCTTATGGCGCAGGTAACTATGCCATGTGTGGCAAAGCCTATGATCCTAGACTTATTTTTGCTTGGCCAAGTGCTGAACTTGCTGTAATGGGTGGCACACAAGCGGCGAAAGTATTAGCGCAAATTGAAGCATCATCGCTGAAAGCCAAAGGTGAAATTATTGATGAAGCCAAAGAACAAGCACTTTTTGATACAATAAAAGCACGATACGACGAACAAGTTTCGCCTTATTATGCGGCATCAAGACTTTGGACAGATGCAATTATTGACCCGTTAGACACCAGAACATGGATTTCGATGGGTATCGAAGCAGCTAACCATTCGCCTATAGAAAAGAAATTCAATTTAGGTGTGATTCAAGTGTAAATGTTAATTGTGCTAGTTTATTAGTTATCTGGACAACACAATTTGGTATCAATCAGAAACTTAATAAAACTTCTTATTCCGCTTTTTTTCTTTCGTTAAAAAAAGCGGTTAATTTTTTTCCATAAAGTGACTTCGCTACTTTTGGAGTCATTGCTTTTTGAATGGTATCTAAAAACTTCAGATTGACATTACTAATCTCAGACAAAGCGACGTAAGGACTCACTTCATAATTTCGATTGTTCACTGCAAAATTCACTGCAAACAAATATTTTCTTTTTAAAACTATGCTTTGAACCTTTTCGATACTATCTAAAGAGCTTTGATTTTTGGTCTTAAAAGCTTTAAATCGCGCTTCGGTTAAGTTCAATTCTTGTTCGTTGAATTGTGCATTAATTTTTCTATACGTTTCATACAACTCTTGGTTTTTCGAGCCAGTAATTTTTGCTTTAGCATAAAAATAATCCAAATCGGTTTCGATATGAATGTTGCCTGGTTCGGCAAAAAACAAAATAGTATTATCCATAGAATTGGTAGTGCCACGGTTCAAAGCCAAATAAAGCATTTCGGGCGATTTGATATCAAAATCCGATTGAAAATGGGAATCACCATCAATTTTTATAGAATCGATTACGACCAAACTCCTGTCAACAATACGTTGGATATACAAAGTGCCTTCTTTTAGTCCGTTTACATTTCCAGTAATGTGAAGGTTTTTATTTGATTCTTTTTTTTCGCAAGCAACACTTAGCGTTAGGAGGAAAAGGATTCCGAATATTTTTTTCATCGTTTTTATATTTTTGGCAAAATAAAAAAAAAATCCTCGATTTAAGGTATAAATCGAGGATTTTAATAAGTTCTTGTTGCTTTTAGTTTTTCAACCAAGCGTTTTTCAATTTGCTTTTAGTAGTATCAGTCGCTGTTAATCCAGCTTGTTCTACTTGGGGAATTTTTATTTTTCCGTTGATAATCATTTCTTTCCCATCACGTTTAATTTTAACGGTGATAGCGTCGCCTTCTTTCCAAGTTTGACTCAACATCACAAGTTCATAAATATTATCCAAATTGTATTTTTGTTCATTGAATTCCATTAGAATATCTCCTTTTTTAATTTCGAGCGTTACAAAAAAGGTGTTCAAATCCAAATCAGGACGAACAATAATTTCTTTGCTCGTTTGGTCTGCATAAACATAAGGGATTTGGTCTTGCAAGAACACATTGCCCGGCACTTTGGTAACTGATTTTGTTATGCCCATTTTCGAAAAATAATCAAAGTAGGGAATTGAGGTCGTGCCCGACACATAGGTTTTTAGAAAATCGCCCACTTCTGGATAAATCAATTCCGTAATTTTAGCAAACAATTCGTCGTCGTTAAAAGGTTTATTGACACCATACACGTTGGCTAACTTTTGCATTAAATCCAAAATTCCTCTTTCGCCATTGCTTTTTTCTCTAATTATAATGTCAATACACATCCCTATCAAAGCCCCTTTTTCATACACATTCAAATATTGGTCTTTGTATGGCGGAATCAACACATTAGCACTCATAGACGTAAACGGCATGTTGTCGTTCAATTTACTAGCGTTTTCCATTTTTTTAGACAAGCGTGTATAGAAATCCTCTTCGGTAATCAACCCCTGATTGATTTGAAAAAGATTAGCAAAATATTCTGTCACACCTTCATACATCCATAAATGTTTCGACATTTGAGGGTCGTTATAATTAAAATCTTGAATCTCTTTAGAGTGTATGCGCAATGGCGTTACAATATGAAAAAACTCATGCGAAACCACGTCTTTCATTTGTTCTACCAGTTGGTCTTTGGGCAACATTTCTGGCATCACCACCGTAGTAGCAGTCGGGTGTTCGAGCGCACCAAAACCTTTGGCATCCTCTTTTTTTACGTCTGACAAATACAAGAGCACACTGTATTTTTTAGTAGTATTAAATGTGCCTAAAAAGTTTTTTTGGGCCGTCATCATAGTCTTCATTTCAGGCGTGATACTCTCGGCAGTATAAACACCATTTGGCGAATAAACCGCAATCAAAATATCCATTCCTTTGATGTTAAACGTAGTATAATCGGGTTTGGCATACATAATCGGGTTTTCAACCAATTCCGCATATCGACTCGTTGTAAAACGATCCGAAGTTTTGCTTGCATCAGTATCGGTCATGGAAGTCGCACCCCACAAAGTCTCTGGATGCAACACGTTGAGTTGATAAGGCAACGTCAAAAAAGCATTAAAATAACCAACAAAACCGTGAGTGTTAAGCATCACATTTTTGCCCGCTTCAATGTTGGTTCCCGCAGGCGAAAAAATTTCTTTGCCAAATTCGCCTCCTTTTTCTTGGTCATAAGTATCGTTTATCCAATACGTAATTTTTGCAAGTTGCTTCGCTCCATCAATTTCCCATGAATTCTCATCGAGTTTAGACACCTTCAAGGCTTTGTTGTTGGCATCCAATGCCGTAAAATCGTCAACAAATTTACCGTAATTATCAGTAGAATAAGTGCCAGGTACCGTTTTTGGAATATAATAAGTAATCTTATCCGTCACAATTTTTGGTGGCACAACACTCACCATGACCTTATCGTTACTAATCGTGTTAAGATTTATAGTAACCTGAACTTTAGCCGATTTATCTTGTCCAAAAGCCGAAAAAGTAAGTGCCGAAACGAGCAAAACAAAAGTGTAAATAACTTTTTTCATTAAAAATACCATTTAAGGGTTAGCGTAAATTGTTTTATGATTTTTTGCAAATATAAGTCCAAAAATCATTTTTAAATTCTAAAATATAGTTAATTACCAAATGAAAGAAATCGTTAAAAAATTAACATTCAGATTACTAACACTTGTAAAAGTTTAAAAGTCATTTTTTCAAAATAAAAAAAATGCGCCTTCGATAGAAATGCGCATTTTTTTTAAGGTCTTGAAGACTTTATACTTTCATAATCTCGGCGTCTTTTAATACCAATAGTTCGTCCACTTTTTTTATGAAGCTATTGGTCAAAAGCTGTACTTCTTCTTCTGCAGATTTACAAATATCTTCTGAAGTGCCTTCTTTTTCTAGTTTCTTGATATCTGAATTTGCATCTTTACGAACATTTCTGATTCCAATTTTAGCATCTTCTGCTTCTGCTTTGGCTTGTTTTGCTAGTTCTCTTCGACGTTCTTCTGTCAAAGGCGGAACACTAATTATAATTACATCGCCATTATTCATAGGGTTGAAGCCAATATTAGCAACCATTATAGCTTTTTCTATTGCATGCAACATATTTTTTTCAAAAGGCTGTAATGTTATGGTTCTTGCATCAGGCACACTGATTTTTGACACTTGTGAAAGTGGAGTTGCTGATCCATAGTAATCAACAAAAACACTACCTAACATCGCAGGAGAAGCTTTTCCTGCTCTAATATTTAAAAACGCCTTTTCTAAATGTACAATTGAACCCATCATCGATTCTTTGGTACTGTCTAAAATAAATTCTATTTCTTCTGTCATTATTATTCAAATTTAGCTCTATAAACACTAAAAAAATATGTTTATATATTAACTACTGTTCCAATATTCTGACCCTCACAAATTTTCAATAAATTTCTTTCTTTGTTCATATCAAAAACTACGATTGGCAATTTATTTTCTTGACTTAGCGTGAAAGCGGTCGTGTCCATAACATTTAATCCTTTTTTTAAAACATCATCAAAAGAAAGATAATCAAATTTTGTTGCCGTTGGGTCTTTTTCTGGATCTGCAGTGTAAATACCATCTACACGAGTTCCTTTTAAAATTACGTCAGCATGTATTTCTACTCCTCTTAAGACAGCTGCGGTATCTGTAGTAAAATAAGGATTTCCTGTTCCAGCTCCAAAAATAACAATTCTGCCCTTTTCTAAATGTCGAACAGCTCTGCGTTTAATATAAGGTTCAGCTATGGCTTCGATTTTTAATGCAGTTTGCAAACGGGTTTGCATCCCTTTATCTTCAAGAGCACCTTGCAATGCCATTCCGTTAATAACAGTTGCTAACATCCCCATATAATCCCCTTGCACACGATCCATACCGTTACTAGCGCCAGCAACTCCTCTAAAAATATTTCCACCACCAATTACAATGGCAATTTCAATTCCTAGATCGTAAATTTGTTTAATTTCTTCAGCATATTCGGACAAACGTGCAGGATCAATTCCATATTGTCTTTCTCCCATTAACGCTTCTCCACTTAATTTCAGAAGAATTCTTTTATATTTCATGTTTTTATTGTGTTGTATGGTGCAAATATAGGTATATTCTTTTTTTTGAGAAATGTTTTTGAAAATTAATAAGACGAATGTCTACTAGAAATAATCTTTAATTACTATATATTTTAACTTTAAATAGTATTCGCAATAAAATTTAAGACCCGCTTATAAATTATATTTTAAACTAAAAATAATATATCGAGGTTGTACCGTATATTGCGAGGTTCGAGCGGAAAATTGA
This sequence comes from Flavobacterium sp., assembly GCA_040402815.1. Lineage (GTDB taxonomy): Bacteria > Bacteroidota > Bacteroidia > Flavobacteriales > Flavobacteriaceae > Flavobacterium. Next base: position 134,953 of record JBBALV010000001.1, on the reverse strand, counting down.
GAAAAACTGTCATCATTTAAACTTGTCGTATTTAACAAATTGGTTGCTGCAACTTTATATCCCCACTTACTGTTTTTCTTTTGATAAATAAGGCTAGCGCTCAAAAAACTGTATTTATTTTCAACTGTTTTATCGGTATTATAATAATGGTACCATTCATATTCGGAAACAAACGAAAAACTATTTAGAAAATAATAATCCAATCGAACAGAAGGTTTTTGAGTATAAAAAGTAGTATGATTATAATTATTGTTCGTAATTGAATAACCGAATTCAATATTGGGCATTTTTTTAAAATTAGTACTTAATTTAGCACTGTAATTTTGGGTGAAACTCTCTGTTACAGCAAGAACTTTGTTCTGAATATTGTTGAATTTTGACCAATTTAAACTAGAATTTACCGAAGCTTTATAATACATCCAAAAAGAACGTCCGTAGCTTCCCATTGCTGAAAAATTTTCATCAGCAAATGCTGAATTGTAAGGCGTTGATTCCTGATTGATTCCTGTAAAAACAGCATTCGTTTTTACGGCGTCAACTCTTCTTGAATAATTGATATTGGCAAAAATATTTTCAAAATTAAACATGTTGTACTTAAAATAGCGCAAGGAATGCGATTGTGAAGTGGCGTTTTCTAGGTCTCTTTTACCACTAAACAAGCTGTTATAGCCTGATAAAACATAGCCTTTGGCCAATTGATTTATGTCTGTAAAATCATTAGTCAAAGAAAAATTATAAGTCAATGTTTCTGATTTCTTTATTTGATAAAGCAAATAAAAATCTGGAAGTATTTTATAAAAACTTTGTTTTGAGTCGGATCCTAATTGACTGTTAGTCATAGTATAGGAATGTATTGAAAGGCCAGGATTGAATGTGAATTTCCCTAGTAAAATCTTGTAATGCAATCCTAAAAACACGTCGTTAAAATTGTAATTTACTTGGTTATTATTAGAATCATCATTCAAATCATTGGTAGTTTTATTGTCTAAAACCTGAAAAATATGGGAATTAAAATGTTGAAATGAATTGGTATTTCCTAATGTAAAGTTGATATTATTTTTTGGTGTAAGCATGTAATAGTAATCCAGTTTTGAATCTATTTTATTGGTTTTAACAAAACGATTTTGATTGATATCATTTCTGTTTTGACCTGTTACATATCCTACTAAATTAAAGGGTTGCGTTTGCAAATTAGCATTATAAAAAGGATCTTCCTCTTGGTAAAAATGTTGCATTTCCACAGCAAAAACATTCTTATCACTTTGCGTATAATACATACTCAAATTCTGATTTACTGTCGTTGGATTTTGTTTTTTATTGGTAATGATATTTTCATTTGACAGATTTGAATTGATGATGGTTTCTCTCAACAAATTATTATTCTCGTCTTGTTTGGAAATTTTCGATAATATATCATAATCCCATTGAAATTTAGCACTCGGTTTGTAGCTCGAACTAAATTTGAACAGGCCTAAATTGTTTTTTTGATGCGCTATTTCGTTGGTTTTTGTTTTATTTCCCGAAGCCAAAAAAGTGTTTTGTGTTTTGGTTTCTAAATCGGTAATGGAAGTGGAAAGAATCGCAAAACCACTTAAATTCCATGCTTTTGTAATGTTATAAGAAAAATTTGTAGCGCCAAATTGTGTCTCAATTTCTTTGGCTCTATCGTTTCTTAATAATGAAATCCCCAAATCATTGGAAGACACATTAAAACTACTTCCACCTTTTTTCATCATGTTTCTAAAACCACCCGTAAACTTAAAATAATCTTGAATGGTTAGTGGCAATTCCCCAATATTATTGAAATTCGTAATCAAATTGATACTGTATTTCGGATTATAATAAAACAATTTCGGGTTCACCAAAAAACGTTTGTCCGTATGTCCTACACCTATTCCAGCGGTCATATCGCCAAACCAAAAATTCTTCTTCCCCTTTTTTAGTTTGATATTCATGGCAACATTCTCTTCGTTGTTTTCCAGCCCTTTGAGCGCACCAATTTCGTTATAATTTCTCAAAACTTGAATTTTATCAATTGCGTCAGCAGGTATATTTTTTACGCCAAGTTTGGTATCGCCATCAAAGAAATCTTTACCTTCCACCATCAACTTTGACACTTTTTTCCCTTCGACCTCAACTTCGCCATTGGCATTGACTTCAACTCCTGGCAGTTTTTTCAATACGTCTTCGAGTTTTCGTTCGGTGCCCGAAGTAAATGAATCTGAGTTGTAAACAATAGTATCGCCTTTTATAGTTACGGGCATTTCCTGCACAATTTCGATACCATCGAGATCAATTCCTCCAGATTGAAGTTCTATATTTTTAGTGATATTTTCGGTTTGTGTAACTAAAGATAAATCTCGAGGTTTAAACCCAATAAAACTTACGCGTATGGAATAGGTAGCATTAGGTTTCAGTGTCAAGATAAACTTCCCTTTGTCATTTGTAATTCCATAGGAATCCATGGTTTTGGTATTGAGATTTACCGCCATGACGTTGGCCATCTCGATAGGTTTTTTCAAAGAATCCTGAACTATTCCTTCCATTTTCAAGGATTGGGAAAATGAAAATAAAGAAAATAATAGTGTTAAAAGCGAAAGCGTTTTTTTCATGATATAAAAAGATAATGCAAATTATAATTCAAAATAATTGTTGATTATCCTCCAATTCTCATTCCACCGCCATGATTGTTTCCGCTTCCTTGATACATTTGGCGCATTTCTTCCATCTTTTTTACAGCAATATCGTCATATTCTTTTTGAGTAACTACAGTGCCGTTGGTTGAAGGTTTAATCTCTTTTTTATCCTTGCTGTTCAACACTACTTTTGTGCACAAAACAGTTGTTTTTCCATTATTGATTTCAAGAATTAATCCAGGCAAACCCCAATAATTTTCGGGTCCTTGACTTATCGGAATTTGTGGTGTGTACCATGCCGTAATTGTAATTTCTTTAGGCAATTCAACTTGATCCATTATATTGGTTGACTTTTCTTTTTCGACTATTTTAGCAGCATTAACTTCTGCATTTTTTCTTCTAAAATTTCTAAAATCGGTTTTGCTGACAGGCTGTACCGCCGTGGCTTTATAACATAAATAGTTGCCAATTTGTTTGGTCTCGGCTTCCATTTTCCATTTTATATTTGTTAAAGTATCTTTTATTAAAAATTCTTTTCCAAACATTTCTTTATCCAAAGTGTACGTTTTGTCTTTTACGTTTTTGTATAATTTTCCGCCACCGCCCATAAAGCTGCTCATCATTCGCATTCCTCCTCCATTTTGGGTTCCTGGAGCGTCTAGTTTTTCTTCTTCTTCATACAGCGAAGCCGTTTTATCAAAATAAAGCATAAATGTTTTTTCAGAGAATTTTTTGATACGCTCTTCAATCATTTTTCGCATCTCGGGAGTCATTTCTTTGTTTTCTCCCATTTTGAAGTCACTAGTATTGGTTTTCGATTCATAAACTACCAATCCTTGAAAGCTTTGTGCTTGACTGTAAAAAACTGCTACTGTTACGAAAGCAATGGATAAAATTAGTTTTTTCATGACGTATGTTTTAATTGTTTTTATGATGATTATTATAATATGACGAACGACAACTGTTTGTGTTACAATTGTTTTTTATGATGGAACGAAATTAATTATTTTCAACTCTGTTTTATAAAAATGTTAAACAAAATATTTTTACATTTTTTTACGCATTCTTGCTACAGGAATGTCTAATAATTCTCTGTATTTAGCAATAGTTCTTCGTGCAATTGGATAGCCTTTTTCTTTTAAAATATCGACCAATTGCTCGTCTGGTAAAGGTTTGTGTTTATCTTCGGCGTCTATTATATCTTTCAATATCTTTTTGATTTCAAGCGTGGACACTTCTTCTCCTTGATCATTGGTCATGGCTTCTGAAAAGAATTCTTTGATAAGCTTTGTGCCGTAAGGCGTTTCTACATATTTGCTGTTTGCCACTCTCGAAATGGTAGAAATATCAAGTCCAACCAAATCGGCAATATCTTTGAGAATCATTGGTTTTAACTTGGTTTCTTCTCCATCAAGAAAAAATTCTTCTTGAAAGTGCATGATGGCATTCATGGTAACAAATAGAGTTTCTTGCCTTTGTTTGATAGCATCGATGAACCATTTTGCAGAATCTAATTTTTGTTTTATAAACTGAACCGCATCTTTTTGGGAATTCGATTTATCTCTAGAATCCTTATAGGTTTGCATCATTTCCTGATAATCTTTTGAAACGTGCAACGTAGGCGAATTCCTTCCGTTTAAAGTTAATTCTAACTCCCCATCAACAATTCTGATGGCAAAATCCGGCACAATACTTTCGGTAACACGATTGCTTCCTGTAAATGAACCTCCAGGTTTAGGATTCAATTTCTCGATTTCGTGAATGGCTTTTTTTAATTTTTCGTTTGAAACATTGAACTTTAAAACGAGCTTGTCGTAATGCTTTTTAGTAAAAGCGTCAAACTGCTCTTCGACTATTGAGGTCGCCAATGCTACATATTCTGTAGGAGTTTTGTGTTTTAATTGTAATAATAAACATTCTTGTAAATCACGAGCGCCCACTCCCGAAGGTTCAAGTTCGTGAATCACTTGTAGCATTCTTTTAATGGTTATTTCATCGGTATAAATGCCTTGTGTAAATGCCAAGTCGTCTATTATATCAAACAAATTTCTACGAATATAGCCCATGTCATCAATACTTCCTACCAGAAATTCGGCAATTTCTCTTTCATTTTCATTTAAAATAAAAGTGTTCAATTGATTGATTAAATCCTGATGAAAACTTATAGGCGCAGCCAATGGCGACTCTCTATCATCATCATCATCACTATAATTGTTAGCTTGGGTTTTGTAATCGGGCGTTTCGTCGTTGCTTAGATATTCATCAATGTTAATTTCATTAGTGTCAATATTATCTTGATTATCGTAGTCTTCGTAATCATCGTTATTATCGAACTCATCTTTTTCATAACTTTCATCTTCATTACCAATTTCAAGCGCTGGATTTTCGTTCATTTCTTCCATTAAACGTTGCTCAAAAGCTTGCGTAGGTAATTGTATCAACTTCATTAACTGAATTTGCTGTGGAGATAATTTCTGAGATAATTTTAGATTAAGAAATTGTTTTAACATTATGTTTTGTTTAAAAGTTTAAGGTTTCAAGTTTCAGTTTGCCGAATTAATAACGCCCTGATACTTTACACTTGAAACAAATTTTTAAAACTCAGCGTTCATAGGTGTTCTAGGAAAGGGAATTACGTCACGAATATTAGTCATACCTGTAACGAAAAGTACCAAACGCTCAAATCCTAATCCAAAACCAGAGTGAGCGGCACTTCCAAATCGACGGGTATCTAGATACCACCAAAGTTCTTTTTCATCAATGCCTAGTGCCTTCATTTTTTCAACCAAAACATCGAAGCGTTCTTCTCTCTGCGAGCCACCAACAATTTCACCAATCCCTGGAAAAAGAATATCCATGGCTCTTACTGTTTCTTTTCCTGGTTCAGTATCATCATTCAAACGCATATAAAACGCTTTAATATTGGCTGGATAATCAAACAAAATTACCGGGCATTTAAAATGTTTCTCTACCAAATAACGTTCGTGTTCTGATTGTAAATCAGCGCCCCACTCGTTGATGATATAGTTGAATTTTTTCTTTTTGTTTGGAGTACATTCTCTTAATATATCAATAGCTTCGGTATAGGAAACGCGTTTGAAATGATTCTCTAAAACAAAGTTTAATTTACCTAACAGTGCCATTTCGCTGCGTTCGGCTTGTGGTTTAGATTTTTCCTCTTCCAACAAACGACTTTCTAAAAATTTTAAATCTTCAGTGCATTTTTCTAATGTATATTTTATAACATATTGTATAAAATCTTCGGCCAAATCCATATTATCATTCAAATCATTGAAAGCCACTTCGGGTTCAATCATCCAAAATTCTGCTAAATGGCGAGAAGTATTGGAGTTTTCAGCTCTAAAAGTTGGTCCAAAAGTATATACTTGTCCTAATGCCATGGCAAAGGTTTCGGCTTCTAATTGACCAGATACCGTTAAGTTCGTTTCCTTTCCAAAAAAATCTTCTTTGTAATTCACTTTTCCTTCTTCGGTTCTTGGAGTTCCGTCAAATGGCAAAGCGGTAACTTTAAACATTTCACCAGCTCCTTCAGCATCAGAACCAGTAATAATTGGCGTATTTACGTATACAAACCCATTTTCTTGAAAATAATTATGTACCGCAAACGAGAGCACAGAACGCACTCTCATAATTGCTCCAAAAACATTGGTTCTTACTCTTAGATGTGCGTTTTCGCGCAAAAATTCTAACGAATGTTTTTTAGGTTGCATAGGGAATTTCTCTGCATCAGAATCACCAAGAATTTCTAGTTTTGATACTTGAATTTCATATTTCTGACCAGTACCTTTACTTTCTACAAGACTTCCAGTAATTGAAATAGCTGCTCCAGTGGTTATTCTTTTTAAGGTTTCTTCGGCTGTGTTTTCAAAATCAACTACACATTGAATATTATTTAGTGTTGAACCATCGTTCAGCGCAATAAATTGATTGTTTCTAAAGGTTCTTACCCATCCTTTTGCATTTACCGTTTGAAGTGTTCTGTTACTACTTAGTAAATCTTTAACTTTTGTATGTTTCATTGTATCTATTTGATTATGGATATTCGAATTATGTTTCAATATATTTCGAGTTGCAAATATAATTTATTTGTTTGAATTTTTCGGATGCTTTTTTAGCCTATTCGAGATGTTTTATATAGAATTTCAGCAAAATTTGGAGTTACAAATAAATAGAATAATATAAGTCTGAAGTATATTTATTTTGCATTTTTTTAGAAATTAAAAATTATGTGCCTACTTTATAAGTAGCAGTTAGATCTTCATCATTATTAACTGCTAATAAACAAGTTGAGTCGATACTTTTAAATCATTATTTACAATTTGCTATACGCATTAAAATTGATGAAAATAAATATTAAACTAAATCAGGAACTAAATATATTTCTAACGCTAACGTATACATGAAGCTATTGTTTTTTGAGTTACTTTGGTTAGACTTTTGTTTTAAATTTATATGACGAACATATTACGAATCTTAAAAAATTTGTTTAAGCCATTTTGTAGACAAATATCTAAAAGTAAAGCAATATAGTGCCATAAGTAAATCTTTTAAAAGCAAATTGTTAATTTGACTTGCAAATAGTGGTATATTGAGCAAACCATTCTATATTTGTTCTATTAATTTACATCAAAATCTTATCATGAAAATCGCAATTGGAAACGATCACGCAGGACCCGATTATAAAAAAGCAATTATTCAAATTTTGGAAGAACATGGACATGAAGTTATAAATTATGGAACGGATACATTTGAAAGTGTTGATTATCCTGACTTTGGCCACAGTGTAGCTAATGATATAACTTCCAAAAAAGTCGATTTTGGAATAGTAATTTGTGGTTCAGGAAATGGAATAGCAATGACTGTCAATAAACATCAAGAAGTTAGGGCAGCTTTATGTTGGACTAAAGAAATTGCGGTTTTGGCTAGACAACATAATGATGCAAATATAATTAGTATTCCCGCACGTTTTACTTCTATTCAGCAAGCAGTTGACATGGTCACAGCTTTCATAAATACAGCTTTTGAAGGAGGAAGACACCAAATTCGGGTAAATAAAATTGCTTTTTAATTACACATAAAAAAAGCCATCTATCGAATTGATAAATGGCTTTTATTTTAAATCGATTAATTAAAATCGATTCGTTTTCAACAAGAATTTAGAAAAAATTACAATTTAGTAACCTCCTCTGTTTCCACCTCCACGATTGTCTCCTCCACGGTTATTTCCACCGTATCCACCACCGCTATTGCGATCGTTTCCACCATATCCACCACCACGATTTCCACCACCGTTAAAGCTTCTTCTTTCTCCTTCTGGTTTAGGCTCTGATTTATTTACAACAATTGCACGACCTTGAACAGTTGCCCCGTTCAATTCATCGATTGCTTTTTGTGCTTCATCATCATTTGACATTTCAACAAAACCGAATCCTTTACTTCTTCCAGTAAATTTATCAGTTATAATTTTTACAGAATCAACTGCACCATAAGCCTCAAAAGACTCTCTTAAATCTGCTTCCTCAATACTGAACGGAAGACTTCCTACGAAAATATTCATAATTACTAATTTAGTATAATTCCAACAAATGTAGTGTTATTTTCAATGCAATCTACTAAATATTAAGTTATTTAATATAATATTATAAATTTCGAAATTTTAATTAGCTGTTATTAGAACGATTTAATTAATTATTTTAATAAAAAAAGCCATCTGAGATTCAGATGGCTTGAAGAATTTATAGATTATAAATTTTATTGGATTGGAATTCTATAAATAAAACCTTGTTGAAAATTTAAATTTTCAGGAACTATTGTATTGCTTCCTAAGTATTTAGCATTGAATCTAAATGTGCCAGATAATTTTCTTGTAGTAGCATCATATTCTGTTATTACGATTTCGCCATTACCTTTATCTTTACCAGTAGCATAATCAAGAACAACTCCTCCATCAGAATAACTATAAGTCGCTTTAATTGTGTCGGCTATATTTAGAGGTAGTAATGGAGCTTCAGAACCAAGTTTGTAGGTGATTGCGTTAGCTTTTGAAATGGATACGGTTGGTGCTGGGATTACAAATGTAACAACTTCAGTGCCATGAAAAGCATTTATAGTCAAATAATTATTGGATGTAGCAGTTGTTGTTACGTCTGCTTTCCATAAAAAATTATCTTTTTGACCTTGAAAAGCAGGGTCATTAAATTTTACATCTTTTTCACAAGATACAATAGTCACCATTAATATTAGAAGCGATGCGATTTTTTTCATCAGAATAATACGTTTAAAAGTTTTTAAAAAAATAAATACAAAAATAGTTTTTAAAACGAAATAATCTAATTAAAGTAGAAGAAAATATATTTTTAAAACAATAATTAACATTTTTATAGCAAAACAAAACAATAAAAATGACAACTAATTAGTTCGTTTAAAAAAAAATATTACTTTTGCAGACTTAATTAACGGAGGTCGAGTACCTCAAAATTTAATCACAAGATTATGTCAGTAAAAATTAGATTACAAAGACACGGAAAAAAAGGAAAACCTTTTTACTGGGTGGTAGCGGCAGATGCTCGCTCAAAAAGAGATGGTAAATACTTAGAAAAAATAGGTACTTATAATCCAAATACAAATCCTGCAACTATTGAATTAGATTTGAATAGCGCAGTACAATGGTTGCACAATGGTGCTCAACCAACCGATACTGCAAGAGCTATCCTTTCCTACAAAGGGGCGTTATTGAAACACCATCTTGATGGAGGTATTCGTAAAGGAGCTTTAACCCCAGAACAAGCGGATGCTAAATTAGCTGCTTGGTTAGAAGCAAAAGCTGGAAAAGTAGATGCTAAAAAAGAAGGTTTAACAAAAGCTCAAGCTGATGCTAAAGCAAAAGCATTAAAAGCGGAACAAGCAGTAAATGCAAAACGATTGGCAGATGCTGCAAAAGCGGAAGCTGATTTAATTGCTGCTGAAGCTGCATCTCAAGCAACAGAAGAAGAAACGGTAGAGGAAGAAGCAACTTCAGAAGAAACTCCTGCGACTGAGGAAACTTCTACGACTGAAGAAACTCCTGCTATTGAAGAAAATAACGAAGAAACTGAAGCATAATTTAAGTTGCGATAATGCGTAAAGAAGATTGTTTCTATTTAGGTAAAATCGCAAAAAAATTTAGTTTCAAAGGGGATATCCTTATTTATTTAGATACTGACGAACCTGAGTTATATGATAATTTGGAATCAGTGTTTGTTGAATGCAACAAACACTTGGTTCCTTTTTTTATTGAAAACTGTTCTCTTCATAAAAATGATTTTTTAAGAGTTCATTTTGAAGATGTAAATTCTGAAGAAGATGCAGATGCTATTTTAGGTAATGGAATTTATCTTCCATTGAAAATGTTGCCTAAACTTAGTGGTAATAAATTTTACTTCCATGAAGTTATTGGATTTGAGATCGAAGATCAACGATTGGGTGTTTTCGGCATAATTCAAGCCGTAAACGACACTTCTGCTCAACCACTATTTGAAGTTTTAAATGGGAATGTCGAACTGCTTATCCCTATGATTGATCATTTTTTAGTTAAAATTGATCGATTAAATAAAAAAGTTATAATGAATTTACCTGAAGGTCTGGTTGAAATGTATCTATAGAAAAAAGTGCTCCAATTTTAGTATTAAATTGCTCAAAATGTAAATCGTAGTAAGATAAACGTCAATCTGGAATTTTATGTTTCATTTCAAACAATTTTCTGTAAATCAAGACCAATGTGCTATGAAAATTGGCACAGATGGCGTCTTGCTCGGCGCTTGGTGTCCGATTAACAACAATCCCTATTCCATTTTGGACATTGGTACAGGAACAGGAGTTGTTGCATTAATGCTTGCACAACGAAGTAGTGCGCAACAAATTGATGCTTTAGAGATTGATGAACAAGCTTTTGAACAAGCAACCGAAAATTTTGAAAATTCTCGTTGGAACGATCGTCTATTTTGCTTTCATGCGGGATTGGATGAGTTTGTTGCAGAACCTGAAGAGGAATATGATTTGATCGTTTCTAATCCTCCTTTTTACAAAAACGATTATAAAACGTCTAATGAACAACGTGATTTAGCTCGTTTTCAAGATGCGCTTCCATTTGAAGATTTAATTGAAGCAGCAGATTTGTTACTTTCCGAAAATGGCATTTTAGCAATTATTATTCCTTATTCGGAAGAAGATCATTTTATTACTTTGGCAAATGATTTTGAATTATTTTCCTTTAAAATCACTCGCGTTCAAGGAACTCCAACTACTGATGTCAAAAGAAGTTTAATGGCTTTCAGTAGAAAAAAATCAGAATGTATTATCGACAACTTAGTTATTGAAACACAAAGGCACTGCTATACCGAAGCATATACTACATTGACAAAAGATTTTTACATGAAGTTATAGAATATAGAATACTATCCAGAAAACAAAAGCTAGTTATTGGACTGGCATTATAATTTTATGCTTGTATGCTTTCAAGTTAAATTTTTGATAATTAAAACTTTTGGTTCGTTCATAATTTGTTAATTTGTCTAAAAATTTCAAGATGATTCGTTGGATAATTGTTTTACTTATATTACTCTTTATAGAAATTTATGCTTTTCAGGCATTTAAAACAATATTTAAATTAAAATGGGCCTTATTGGTTTATCAATTAGGAAGTCTATTATTACTTCTTTTTCTGTGCTATTCTTTTACCAAATTCGACCGTTCGGTAGGACAAACCAAGCAAACGATGCTTACAATGGGCATTGCATTATTGGTTTATATCCCTAAAATTTTACTTACTTTAATCCTGTTTGGCGAAGACTTATTTCGTTTAGCCACAGGTGCCATTAATTTTTTTGTAAACAATGATTCTGAAATCAGTAATTTTCCCTCTAGACGAAAATTTGTAAGCCAAGTAGCAATGGTATTAGCAGCGATACCATTTGCTTCCCTTATTTATGGCATTTTTGAAGGAAAATATAATTTTAAAGTAATTAAACAAACTGTTTTTTTTCCTGATTTACCCGATGCTTTTGATGGATTCCAAATAACTCAAATTTCAGATGTACATAGCGGTAGCTTTGATAACAAAGAAAAAATCGAATATGCCATTGATTTGGTTAATCAACAAAATTCGGATATGATCTTATTTACCGGAGACATTGTAAATACTCACGCTAAAGAAATGCATCCCTGGTTAGACACTTTCAATCGTATAAAAACCCACAAATACGGCAAATATGCGGTACTCGGCAATCATGATTATGGCGAATATGTAACATGGCCTTCAAACAAAGAAAAAAACGATAATTTTTTCGCTATAAAAAATTTGTATCATCAAATTGGATTTCAATTGTTGCTTAATGAGCATACTTTTATTGAAAAAGAAGCGGATAAAATAGCCTTAATTGGTGTAGAAAACTGGGGAGAAAAATTTAAAAAAGCTGGCGATTTGGACAAAGCTGCTCTCGGATTAACAAAAGATGATTTTAAAATTTTAATGTCTCATGATCCCTCACATTGGGAACATGTAATTAAAAATGATAACAAACATTTTCATTTAACATTGTCGGGACACACCCATGGGTTGCAATTTGGCATTGAAATTCCCGGTTTTTTCAAATGGAGTCCTGTCCAATATATGTACAAACAATGGGCAGGATTATACGAAAATTTAGGAAGATACATTTATGTAAATCGTGGATTAGGCTTTCACGCCTATCCAGGAAGAGTAGGAATTTGGCCAGAAATAACAGTAATTGAACTAAAAAAAGGAAAAAGTATAGTGTGATTTGTTAAAATCCCTATATTTGTAACTTAATTACTTCTTTTTCTGAGAATAGAAAATTAAATATTTTGCATTTATGTCAAAATTTGGAGAACTTATTAGCGCACCAATTCCAGTGTTAATTGATTTTTACACAGAATGGAATGATCAATCAGTTGCAATGCACCCTGTCATTAGAGATGTAGCTGCTGCCCTTGGAGACAAGGCCAAAGTGATAAAAATTGATGTGGAAAAAAATCAAGAATTAGCAGATGCCTTGAGAATAAAAGGTGTACCTACATTAATGATTTATAAAGAAGGACAAATGATATGGCGCCAATCTGGGGAACTTGATGCCAATACAATTATTGGCCTGATCCAAGAGCAACTTTGAAAACAATCTTTTATATCACTTTCTAGTTAACACGATTTAATCTTGTAATTTTTCATTTCTATCCGATAGTAGAATTTATTTCATCTGTAAGTAAGTTATGAAAAATCAATTTCCATAATCATTTGTGCTTCAATTGCATCCCATAAGCCAATTCGTTTTTCCAAGGCTTGAATAGAAACTTCTTGAACTTCTTTCCATTTTTGAGCATCAGCCCCACAAAGTTCCGTAATCATTTGCATGGCCATTGGTCCGTGTTCGTCGGCATCTAATTCGATATGGCGTTCGAAATAATAGACCAATTTGTCCAATTTGGTTTCAGGAAAATTAGTTTGAAAATTTTTTAATATTTCGGTAAACATACTCGGAATTAAATCTTCTCTACCAAAGGTAAATGCTGCTGCAATTTGATGTGGTTTTCCTAGCTCTATAATTCCAAATGAAAATTCAAGAAATGCTTTTACATTGGGATGTAAATCACTTTGCTTGATGGAAACGAAGATGTTTTGAGTATTTTTTACATTTTCTAAAAAATGAATAATCGGTATTGTATTTGCACCACATTCTTGCATAGCATCTAAATACATTTCAAAATGACTTTGTCTTGAACCATCATAAGCCATATCAGTCTCTTCGGCTACTACAATTTCGTTTATTAAATATCGAATTTCTGGATTTCCTATAGGCATCCATGGAGTAGTAGTGCAGGTCAACTTGTTTTGTAACGCTTTCAAAAGCGACATAAAATCCCAAACCGCATAAATGTGATTTTCTAAAAAACAATGCAAATCTTCAATTGTTTTTACTTTTTCGTATAACGAATGCTGCAACAATTGACTTTTTTGATTGGAAATTGACTGATTGATTTCTTGAATGTTCATAGTTGTTTTTGAAGGATTTACGAATTTCCAATACATGGAAAAATTTTAATTATGTACAAATTTAAAAATGCTTCCCGAAAAAGAGAAGCATTTTATATCAATTTTATTTATTGTTTAATCTATTATTTGAATGCTGGAATTCCCGTAATGTCAGCACCAGTAATTAACAAGTGAATATCGTGGGTTCCTTCATACGTTATCACTGATTCTAGGTTCATGCTGTGACGCATAACTGAATATTCGCCAGTAATTCCCATTCCACCCAACATTTGCCGTGCTTCACGAGCGATATGGATGGCCATATCCACATTGTTTCTTTTTGCCATTGAAATTTGAGCTGTTGTAGCTTTTCCTTCGTTTTTTAAAACCCCCAATCGCCAAGTTAGCAGTTGTGCTTTCGTGATTTCGGTAATCATTTCGGCTAATTTCTTTTGTTGTAATTGGAACGAAGCAATAGGTTTGTCAAATTGAATACGTTCTTTAGCATATCGCAAAGCGGTGTCATAGCAATCCATTGCAGCGCCAATAGCACCCCAAGCTATACCGTATCGAGCCGAATCTAAACATTGCATCGGAGCACCAAGTCCTGATTTTCCTGGCAACAAGTTTTCTTTTGGCACTTTCACATTATCAAAAATCAATTCTCCGGTAGATGATGCACGAAGTGACCATTTATTATGCGTTTCAGGAGTAGTAAAACCTTCCATGCCGCGTTCTACAATTAATCCGTGAATTCTTCCTGATTCGTCTTTTGCCCAAACTACTGCAACATCGGCAAAAGGCGCATTCGAAATCCACATTTTAGCACCATTCAATAAATAATGGTCGCCCATATCCTTGAAGTTGGTTACCATTCCACTTGGATTTGAACCATAATCCGGTTCTGTCAATCCGAAACAACCCATGAATTCTCCAGTAGCAAGTTTTGGTAAATATTTCATGCGTTGCGCTTCCGTTCCGAATTTCCAAATCGGATACATGACCAAAGACGATTGAACCGATGACGTAGAACGCACACCTGAATCGCCTCTTTCAATTTCTTGCATGATTAAACCATACGAAATTTGGTCCAATCCGGCACCACCATATTCTTCTGGAATATAAGGACCAAAACCGCCAATTTCGCCCAAACCTTTAATGATTTGTTTCGGAAATTCAGCACGTTGTGCATAATCTTCTATTATCGGAGAAACTTCGCGTTTGACCCACGCACGGGCAGAATCGCGAATTAATTTATGTTCTTCTGTTAGTAAATCGTCTAATAAGTAATAATCAGGAGCTTGAAATAAATCTGGTTTCATATTTTGGTATATTGTAAAGGATTAATTTTTTACGAAATCGTTTGCAAATTTACATAAAGAAATGTAACAAATCTAGGAACGAATGTTATAATTTTTCATGTCTTCGTGTTTGTCAGGGGTTCATGTCTGTTACCTAATTTTTGCTATTGGAATAGCTACGAAGTCGGGAGACTTGGTTGAGCTGGGGCACGGATTGAAAATACGCGCTAGCTAGTTTTTTTAAAAATTATTCTTTTATAAACTTGAAGTTAAACTTTCTGTTTTGACAATTGATTTGCAAAAAGTAAATACCATAGGGTAATTTTTGAATATTTAATTTGTCGTTTAAGTTTTTCTTTTCAATAACTTTATTTCCGTAAATGTCTATTATGATAAATTCATCAATTAATAAATTGTTATTGCTTTTAATACTAATGAAATCTTTTGCAGGGTTTGGATATACAATAAATGAATTATTTGAAAAATTTTCTATGCTTAATGGTAAACAATTAACTGGAGTAGGAATTGTGGTGTTATTTGTTGTGCCATTACCTAATTGAGCAAGAGAATTAGCTCCAAAAGTATATAATGAATTATTTGAATTTACAATGCAACTGTGGCTTCCACCTGTACTTATGTCAGACCAATTATTAATAGTGCCTATTTGTGTTGGAGTTGAACTTGAAACATTAGCTGTTTCTCCATAAAAGTTAGTTCCCCAACCCCATAATGTACCATCAGTTTTTAATGCTAAACAGTGTGCACGACAATCAACTTTTTTCCAATTTGAATCCGCTCCTACTTGAAAAAAACTAGGAGTTGTTGCTGTTCCAGCATTTTCACTTACCCCCCAATACCATAGAGAACCATTACTTTTAATCATCATTGAAATTTGTTCAGATTTTTTAGATATATTATACCAATCGTTATCAAGACTTATTTGGATTGGAATTGACGAATCAAAAGATGCAGGATTAGTAGATGTAGAATTGTTAAAATAGCGACTTCCCCAAGCCCAAAGTGTTCCGTTTGTTTTTAAACCTATGTAATAATTAACTCCTGTACTTGCATTTACTGCAATAGAATTTACTGAAACTTCTTTCCAATTGTTATCGGTTCCAATTTGAATAGTAGAATATGGGGTTGAATAACTGTTACTAACAGGAATAATATTCCACAAAGTATTATCATTTTTGATGGCAATCGTTGCATTTCTAGCACAAGACACATTTTTCCAATTATTATCAGTACCAACCTGCACTGGTGTAATATAACTTGTTGCTATATCTGAGTAAATAGAACCCCAAGTCCAAAGTGTACCATCGATTTTTATACCAGCACTTTGAGAAAATCCAGCTGAAACAGATTTCCAATTAGAATTATCTACTTGTTGAGGAGAATATGAAATTAATACACTTCCAGTATCATACCCTAGTTTATAATACGCATTACTACCCCAAGACCATAATGTGTCATCATTTTTAATTGCAAGTGTATGATTTACTCCTGCATCAACAGATTGCCAGCATTGAGCTATTGAAAATAGTGGCAAAATAAGTAAAATGTGTATTAGATTTTTCATAACTTTTATTTTTACAAATCTACAATTTTTATTTTATAAGTTACTGATAATTAGGGGGTAGTTTTGGTAAATGAAAGTAATTGATATGTTTCACTTGTGGTGCCAAAATCAATTTTTACAAAGGAGGCAATTTCCCCATTTGCTAATGAAAAAGTAGTTCTGTTTGTTAAGAAGATGTTTCCTGTATTATCAAAAGTAATATTCCCGCCATTTGCTCGAATAATCAAGATTTCACCAGCATTAATAGCTGATTTAATATTTTTTATGATTGAGGAAGAGGGATTTATGAAAACTAATTTATTCGATTTACAATCAATACTGTTTGTTACAACTCCAATATTGCTTTGCATAATACCAAAAGTTCTACTTAATTTTGGATTATTGTCTTTGAAAGTATTATTGTAACAATTAATACCGTTATTATCAGGAAACCCAAATATAAATTTACTGCCGTTATCAACTCCATTAGGGTCACTTGCTGTGATATAGTTATTATATATATTTACAACAGATTTGTTAACAGAAACACATTGACCTGCTTTTATATTATTTGGTGCAGAAAGTGAACCAAAGCCTGAAGCGTTTGCAAAACGATTATTTAAAATATTTATACTCTTAGATATCTCTTTATCTCCTAATATCATTAAAGCAACCCCCAAATTTT
This sequence comes from Flavobacterium sp., assembly GCA_040402815.1. Taxonomy (GTDB): domain Bacteria; phylum Bacteroidota; class Bacteroidia; order Flavobacteriales; family Flavobacteriaceae; genus Flavobacterium. The sequence continues at coordinate 117,726 of JBBALV010000001.1, read as the reverse complement.
CAAACCAGCAATTATCAAATGTTACATTTTCGGCATAATTAATTCTGACACCGTAATCACTTTCTTGAATTGTACAATTTAAAAATGTTATAACAGCAGATGAAGCATAATCACTTCCAGTATTTTCGATACTAACATTTACCCATTTATCATAGGTCTTTATTCCATTTGTTATTTTTGTAAATCCATCAAATTGACAATTGATAAAAGTATGTTGACCAATTTGACCAGTCATTTTTAATGCATTTGAAAACAAAGAAAAGTTTGCATCGTTATTTTTAAAAACTCTTAAATTTTCAAAAACATTAAATTGGTTAGGTAGTAAATAAGCATATTCTCCAGTTGAAATCCCTCCTTGCAAATAGATTCCATTACCATTAAAATGGAGTATTAGCACATTCTTAATTGTAGAATACCATAAACCTCCATCTGCTACAGGGTCAATAGGAGTTGGAATACCTGGTTTTGCTTCAAATAAAAAGCAACCTTTATTAGTATTATTTCCGATAATCTTCAAATTATAAATATTTAAATATACAGGTCCTATTTCAATTTCAAATAAATATCCTGTCCCTTGTGTTGCATAAATTATTGTACTATCAATTGATTCTCCTAATATAGTAACGCCGCTTTTAAAAATAATGTTAGATAACTGATAACTCCCGTTTGGTATAAAAACTGTAGAGCCTTTAAGTGTTGGATTAATTTTGCTATTTAGACTAGCGAAATCTATTGCATTTTGTATTCTTAAATTATAATTTGGCTGCGGAGGTAGTGTTGGAGAGTCAAAAGTACCTAGGGCTCCAAAATAAAGAACATTAATATAACCGTCATATTGTCTTATCCAGCTTCCTTGGTTATTAGGTACGATGTTTGATTTAATAATTGTACCATAGTTTTCAATACTATAGTCTCCTGTTTGGAATTGACTTTCTGTTCTCCATAAGAATAATCCGCCACCACCATCACCAGGATTATCATAACCTTTGACATAAATCGTATCTGTTGTAATTGTTAAATTCCTCAAAGCTATTAAGTTTGCTACTTCTGTCATAATTTTAAATTTATTGATTGAATATTATTACTGTACCGTTTTTAAACATTACCAAAAATAAAGCTTGGTTTTGTCATTATTTCAATTAAATGTGTTATATGATTTTGCAATGCATCTAAGAGACCGTTTGTAGAACTTGTTTAGAAGTCATAATTGCTATTGCTATTTACTTCCCAGATATATAAAATTACAATCAAAACCATCAAATCAATACTCTATTTATTGCTAATTGTACTTTTGCGTCCTTTTACTGCCCCGTTTTACCTCTTTGCCTCTTTCCGATGGCGGAACGCTATAAAGAGATGACGGAACGAAGTTAGAGTCTGTTACCTAATTTTTGCTATTGGAATAGCTACGAAGTCGGGAGACTTGGTTGAGCTAACTTGATTACTTTTGACTTTGCACTATACAATGTGACATTATACAATTCGCTTTACTTATTTAAGATTTTTTAAAAACATCTAGTCTTTTCATATATTAATTTCTTTAAAATCTGTGAATCTGTGGCTTACTTTTTAAAAGCGAATGTATTGTTAAACGCTTCCCATTCGTCTAAAAATTGTATTTTTGCCCCAAAATACGTTTATGATAAAAATCGGCAACATCGTCTTACCTGATTTCCCCTTACTTCTAGCGCCAATGGAAGATGTAAGCGACCCACCCTTTCGCAGATTGTGCAAAACCCATGGGGCTGATTTGATGTATTCTGAATTTATTTCTTCGGAAGGTTTAATTCGAGATGCTATAAAAAGCCGTCAAAAACTAGACATTTTTGATTATGAAAGACCCGTTGGCATTCAAATTTTTGGTGGCGACGAAGAAGCAATGGCTTTGTCATCGCAAATTGTTTCCACGGTAAACCCCGATTTGATTGACATTAATTTTGGTTGTCCTGTAAAAAAAGTGGTTTGCAAAGGTGCTGGAGCTGGCGTTTTGAAAGACGTCGATTTAATGATTCGATTGACAAAAGCAGTAATAAGAAGCACCCATTTGCCCGTAACCGTAAAAACCCGTTTGGGATGGGACGATAATTCTATCAATATTGATGAAGTTGCCGAGCGTTTGCAGGATATTGGGGTACAAGCATTATCCATTCATGCCCGAACTAGGGCGCAGATGTACAAAGGACATTCTGATTGGTCGCACATTGCACGTGTAAAAAACAACCCTAGAATTACAATGCCCATTTTTGGCAATGGCGATATTGATTCCCCCGAAAAAGCATTGGAATATAAAAATAGATACGGCATGGACGGCATTATGATTGGGCGTGCTGCCATTGGTTATCCTTGGATTTTTAATGAAATCAAACATTTTATGAAAACAGGGGAACATTTGCCGAAACCAACCCTTGTCAATCGAGTGGAAGCTGCCAAAAATCACTTGCAATGGGCTATGGATTGGAAGGGAGAAAAATTGGGAATATTAGAAACTAGAAGACATTACACCAATTATTTTAAAGGATTACCGAACTTTAAAGAATACCGAATGAAAATGGTATCGAGTGAAAATCCCGAATATATTTTTCAGGTTTTTGAAGAGGTTTTGCAAAAATTTGGAAATTTGGAAATGGTATAAAAATTAAAAAGGCGGAATTGCTTCCCCCTTTTTGGCCCCAAATCTACCCTAAATTTAACCTACTCATTTCATGATGGATTAAATCTAAAATAATTGTATTGTATCGCAAATTTTTTACAAAAATGCGTTTTTTGTTTACATAAATTAATTCTACAAATTAATAAGCTCTGGCGTCTTTTCCTTCATAAAAATTCATAAAGGCTCTATTGGCAACTCTATTGCCACCGGGCGTTGGATAATCCCCAGTAAAATACCAATCCCCAAGGTTTTTTGGACAAGCAAGATGTAAATTTTCTACTGTTTGGAAAATTATTTTCACTTCCGCTTTTATTTCCTTTGAAGTTAACATTTCAGCAATCTTATCTGATATTTCTTGTGGTTGAAAGGGGGCATAGATTTCCGTTACAAAATTAGTAACCTCTTCATCAATAAGATGTTCTTGGGTTTTACATTTGGCATAAACGGCATCAATAATTGGCAACAAATCTCTTTCCTTTAGCAATGCCAATGCTGCTTTAAAAGCAATCAATCCTTCTAATTTTGCCATATCAATTCCATAGCAATCGGGATAACGAATTTGTGGAGCAGAAGAAACTACAATAATACTTTTCGGTTTCAATCGATTCATCATTTTAATGATACTCATCTTCAGTGTGGTTCCTCTAACGATGCTATCGTCAATAATAACCAAGTTGTCAGTTGGACGAATTACGCCATAAGTAACATCATAAACATGTGCTACCAAGTCGTCGCGACTGCTGTCTTCCGTAATAAAGGTGCGTAATTTCGCATCTTTAATAGCCACTTTTTCGGTTCTTATTTTTACAGAAAGAATTTCTTGTAATTTTTCTTCCGATAATTGATCTTTATTCTCAAGAATGTATTTTATCTTTCGTTGGTTTAAAAAATCTTGAGCTGCTTCTACCATGCCATAAAAGGAGGTTTCTGCCGTGTTTGGGATATAGGAAAAAACGGTGTTGTCGGTGTCGTTGTCAATTGACTCCAACACGGCTGGCAGTATGAGTTTTCCTAAGTTTTTCCGTTCCTGATAAATTTCGGCATCACTACCTCTGGAAAAATAAATTCTTTCAAACGAACACGCTTTTTTTACAGTTGGAGGAAGTATTTCTTCTTCTGTAACTATTCCATTTTTTTTAATTATTAAAGCTTTTCCAGGTTGTAATTCTTGTACTTTTTCAAAATCGACATTAAAAACGGTTTGAATCACCGGACGTTCTGAGGTTACCACTACAATTTCATCGTCCTGATAAAAATAAGCGGGACGAATACCTGCAGGATCTCTAAACACAAAAGCATCTCCATGACCTAAAAGACCTGCCATTGCATAACCACCATCAAGATTTTTAGATGCTTTTTTTAGAATTTTTGCAATTTCTAATTTTGCTGCTATAATTGGTGAAGCTTCTCTTTTTGACAAGCCATTGTTTTTACATTCTTGATACAATTCCGTTACTTCGTCATCTAAAAAATGACCTATTTTTTCCATTACAGTAACCGTATCTGTCATTTCTTTTGGATGCTGTCCTAGCTCTACTAAACTGTCAAAAAGGGCAGCAACATTAGTCATGTTGAAATTTCCAGCCAAAATTAGATTTCGGTGCATCCAATTATTTTGACGTAAAAAAGGATGTACACTTTCTATACTATTTTTACCAAAAGTACCGTAGCGCACATGACCCAAAAAAAGCTCCCCTATATAAGGAATATTCGATTTTTGAAGCTCAATATTATCTACATATTCAGGGTGTAATGCCATTTCGTCATTAATTCTTGCGTTTATTTGTGCAAAAACGTCCTGAATAGGTTGCGCATCATTAGAGCGTACACGGCTAATGTATCGTTCTCCAGGATTGACATCGAGTTTTATTGATGCAAACCCAGCGCCATCTTGTCCACGGTTGTGTTGCTTCTCCATTAAGAGATACATTTTTTGAATGCCGTAGAAAGCAGAACCGTATTTTTCTTTGTAGAAAGCCAACGGTTTTTTTAATCGTAAAAGGGCAATACCACATTCGTGTTTGATTGCATCGCTCATTGTAGTTGTGTTTTTTAGTTGTTTTGTTAAATAAAAATGCCCCGAAAATTCGGGGCATAAAGTTACTTATAATTCGATATCAAATTGTGTTAAAGATTTGAATTGTTTCAATCGGGAAATTACCTCGTCTTTACGGAGCGTCAACATTCGTTCTGTTCCAAATTTTTCGACACAAAATGAAGCTAAATTTGAGCCTTGAATAATAGCTGTTTTCATATTTTCAAATGAAATATTTTCAGATTGTGTAATGAATCCGGCGAAACCTCCTGCAAAAGTATCCCCAGCACCTGTCGGGTCAAAAACGTCTTCTAGCGGCAATGCCGGCGCAAAAAACACGTCTTTGTCGTGAAAAATTAATGCTCCATGTTCTCCCTTTTTAATCACAACATATTTTGGTCCCATAGTGTGAATTTTTGCAGCTGCTTTTACTAAAGAATATTCACCAGAAAGTTGACGGGCTTCTTCGTCATTAATTGTTATCACATCAATACGGTTGATAACACTTAATAGTTCAGGCAAAGCACAATCCATCCAAAAATTCATCGTGTCAAGCACTACTAATTTTGGTTTGGTTTCCATTTGATCCAGCACACTACTTTGTACGATTGGATGCAAATTTCCTAACATAACCACGTCGGCGTTTTTAAAATTTTGTGGCACTTTTGGTTGAAAATCAGCTAAAACATTCAATTGGGTATCTAATGTATCTCTTGAATTTAAATCGTTGTGATAGCGACCACTCCAAAAGAAAGTTTTTCCGCCTTTTACAATTTCTAATCCTGAAATATCGATATTTCTTTCCGTTAATAAATCTAAATATTCTTGTGGAAAATCATCGCCAACTACAGAAACGATGGCTGATTGAAGCTTAAAATGTGATGCAGATAATCCAATATAGGTTCCTGCACCACCTAATATTCTATCTGTTTTTCCGAAAGGCGTTTCAATAGCATCGAAAGCAACCGTTCCAACAATCAATAATTTATTCATTTTTTTAGTTTAACATTTAGGCGTAAAGATAGTTTATATGTTTTACAGTTGCAAAAGATAACGATTTCAAAAAATGTAAATTTGAATACAAATGATTTTTAATTTTAACGTAATCAAAAGTCTAATAGTTTTTTTCTTTACCTTCTTTTTAAAAAGTGCCGATTATAAATTGCAATACTTTTCAAAAATAACACTTGTTTTAAATTTCGAACAGTTCGCCCATTTATTCCCATTATTAAGTTGAACTTATTGGTCAGAAAAAGTATTCTCGATTTCGGCTATACTATTTACATAAGCGAAAAAAACATTTAGGTGTTTAATCATTCCAGCAACTCATTTTACAATTTGTAATAAAGTAATTGTAATTTAAATTACTATGGACAAGAAATTTATAAGATGATTCTAAAAAGAAGTGCTTAAAGAAATAGAAACGCCAGTACTTTCAGGCAATTGTCTACAAACACCGCCTACACAAACTAAACCACCTCTTTGTCTACCATAATTCAATTGTAAACGAGAAGCACCTTTGTTGTAACTCCCTCCAATGTTATAATAGTGTATCCTTTTTTCAAAATCATCGTTTCCATAGTTGTAAACATTAGAGCAATAAAAAGAAAATTTAGAATTATGGAAATATTCCAATGTTCCGGCCATCCAATTTTTTTTATCCGTATCAGCCCATAAATGCTCTAATTCAAGTCGTACGGATTTTTTTGTATTGAGTTTATATGTGGCATCAGCAGCCACGATATTCGTTTTAACTACCCCGTATGTTTCTTCAATCATTTTTTTATTATAATATTGGTTGATATAAGAAATATTTGAAGCCCACTTGTTATTCCATTTTTTTATGATTTCAAAGTTGTAATCTGAAAAATATTTTTGACCAAAACCTATAATTTTTGTGTTATAATCTCTCGGATTTACAATCGAAAAATCGCCGTCAAGATTGAACCAATTTGATGTATTGAAAGCTACTTTTGTACCATATTTTCCGCCTAAAGCAGTTTCTTTTTTAAAATTATAAAAAAAATCAATTTGCCCACCAATTTCACCCGCTTTCAATAATGTATAATCTGGCATGGATACACTTGGTTGTGCTTGATAAACATAGATATTAGACAAACTTGAATGGTGCTGTTTGGTTAATGCAGGAATAAAATTCATTATTCTATCGTTGTATTGGTTCCCTTTGGCCTTTCTCTCAGAAAAGAAACTCATGTTCTCAAGTCTTCTAAAAGTAGCGTCAATTCCTAATCCCTTCTCGGAATAGCCAAAGTTTAAAAGAAAAGCATTTCCGGGTTTTATAAAAAATTCTTGTAGCGAATTTGCTTCAACAATAGCATCATTTGATTTATAATCATATTCAGATGAAAAGTAATAGGATTTATTACTGTAATTAATTCGCCCTGAAAATGCATCTGTTCTACTTGGAAAAATTGGATTTTCGACCTCAGTGATTTCATCCCTTCCTACATAGCTAAAACCAACAGTTAAATCGTTGGATTCTATATTAAAAAGTTGGTTTAAAGAAATATCGGTGTCGAAACCAAATATAGTACTATTCGCAACACTAAATCCTGAACGTTGTTTTCCATATAGTCCTGTTAACTTGATCGATTCCGATGGTCTGAAAACTATTTTACCGCCACGTAGCGCATTATTTATGCCCAATGTTCTATCTTCCCAACTTCTTAAAATCAATCCGCTGCCAAATTGTTCGTAAAAATAACCTGCTACTACATCAATTTTCTTGTTTTTGTATTGTAAATAATAGGTAGCCACTTTTGTCCCTTTATATCCCGGATTATAATTTAAAAGAGCATCAGGTTGATAGGCTTCCGCCTGTAAACCAGCTTGCCAATTTTTATAATTTGAAGTTAAAAATAGATAATTATTCGATCTAAATGGGTTTTCGTAAGCAAAATCACCTGTTTTTTTATCGTTCAAATACCATTGAGAGTTCGATTCAAGACCCCCTCTAATTTTAAATTTTTCTTGAGCAAAAGCAATTATGGAAAATAAAAAAACTAAAAATAAAACAATTTTTTTCATCATTATAAATTTTTTAGTTTTTCAAATAATTCTGCTTCTTCGCCTGGTACGTATCCATTTTGAACATGTATAATCTTACCATTTTTAACAACTACCATATACGGAATATTTGCAATAGAAAGGCTTCTTTTAAATTCTTGATTCGTATCTAAAAGTACTGTAAAGTTCCACCCTTTACCATTTACTAAAGGTTTTACTCTTTTTTGAGTTCTTGAGTCATCAGTAGCAACAGCAACAATTTCGATATCTAGTTCTTTTTTCCAAGAATCGTAAACTTCATTCATAGCGTCAATTTCATTAATACAAGGGGTGCACCAAGTAGCCCAAAAAGAAAACACATATATTTTATTTTCTTTATTAAATGTGTTTTTTACAGTAATTGATTTGTTGTCTAAATTATTTAAAGAAACGTTAGGAAGTTCTTTTTGCGAATAAACATTTATGCAAATAAATAGGGAAATAATAGATAAAACTTTCATAAACTGTTTTTTTGACAAATAAATGAAAAAAAGCAGACATTAATTAATTTTATTTTATTTATTTGTAAAATAATATTAACTAACTACTTGACTTAAAAATGAAAAAATTACAATTATTTACGGTTTTATTGTTTATCGGATTTCTAACTTCTTGTAGTAAGGACAGTACTACATCTAACGGAACTCCTATCACTACAGTTGTTTTAGGACCAAACACATTAAATTTTTCTAAAAACGTTTTGATAGAAGATTACACAGGCACCTGGTGTGGCTGGTGTCCAAGGGTATCTTATGGCATATCGCAAGTCGAAGCACAAACAACTAAAGGGGCTTATGTAGCAATACACAGAGCAGGAAACGACCCTTTTATATGGAGTGGATCAGATGTTTTGGCTAATATGTTAGGGGTTAATAGCTACCCAACGGCCAAATTAAATAGAAAAACAGATTGGAATTATCCTGAAGATTCCAATATCAATCAGCCTATAGATTTAACAGGGGTAAATGCTGGATTGGGATTGGCGATGAATTCAAACTTTACGAACAACACATTAAATTTAAATGTAAATGTAAAGTTTGGTAATTCTTACACCAATTTAAAATTAATTGTTTACGTTTTAGAAAACAATTTAATAAATGAGCAAACCAACTATACTACTCATTATGGTGGTAATGGCAACCAAGTTATTCCAAATTTCAAACATGACCACGTTTTACGAACCTCTTTAACTAATATTTTAGGCGAACCAATTCCTGCAGATCAAATAGTTGTTGGGCAAACTTTCACGAAAAACTATGCTGTTTCACTTCCTTCTATAAATGTTAGTGAGAGTCAAAATATGAGTTTTGTTGCTTTTATTGTCGGCTCAGATGGCAAAGTAATTAACTGTAGAGCTGCTAATTTAAATGAAAATCAAACTATTGAAATGATAAATTAATTATTATTTAATATTTATAAACTGCCGTTTTAAATTGTAAACTATCAATTTTAAACGGCAGTTTTAATTTATATCAATTCTCATACTATAATTTAATTGGTCTTGTAAGGATTTCTGAATGAGGGATTTCATTTTATAAAATGAAAAATCAAATCATCTCGATCATTTCCAAAGCCTTTCTAATGCTTTTTACATTTTCAAAAGTCAACAAAAGTCGTAATCCGTTGGATGTTTGTTTTTCTTTCATTTTGCAAATATTCTGATTTTTTTGAACGAATTGTAAAACTTGATGAAAGTAGGGCGATGTATAAAAATCAGATTGTTGGTCGGAAACAAAATAGCAAATCATTTTACCTTGCTTCATTACCAATTTTTCTACTCCAAATTGAGTAGCTATCCATTTTATTTTAATGCTATTCAACAAAGAAAGCGCTTGTTTGGGCAACGGACCAAATCGGTCAATCAACTTTTGTTCGTAGTCTAAAAGTATTTTTTCGTCTTTTATCAAACTCAATTCGTTATACAATTTAAGTCTTTCGGTAATACTATTGATATATTCGTCTGGAAATAATAATTCAAAATCAGTATCAATATTAATATCTTTTACAAATACTTTTTCGGTTTTTTCTTCATCTTTATAAAGTTCTTTGAACTCGTTTTCTTTTAACTCTTCAATCGCTTCATTCATTATTTTTTGATAGGTATCAAACCCAATTTCGTTGATAAAGCCGCTTTGTTCGCCTCCCAACAAATCCCCTGCACCACGAATTTCTAAATCTTTCATGGCAATATTAAAACCACTTCCCAATTCCGAAAATTGTTCTAAAGCCGAAATTCGTTTTCGAGCATCATCGGTCATGGCATGATATGGCGGACAAATAAAATAACAAAATGCTTTTTTGTTGCTACGTCCTACTCTACCTCGCATTTGATGCAAATCGGACAAACCAAAATTATTCGCATTATTGATGAAAATCGTATTCGCATTAGGCACATCCAAACCACTTTCTATAATAGTTGTAGCTACCAAAACATCAAATTCGCCATTCATAAACGCCAACATGAGTTCTTCGAGTTTTTTGCCTTCCATTTGACCATGACCAATTCCAACTTTAGCGTTAGGCACCAACCGTTGAATCATTCCCGCTACTTCTTTAATATTCTCGATGCGATTATTAATAAAAAAAACTTGTCCGTTGCGTTGTATTTCATACGAAATGGCATCACGAATCAACTCTTCCGAAAAACCGACAACATTAGTTTCTATAGGATATCGATTAGGCGGCGGTGTGGTTATTACAGATAAATCTCTAGCTGCCATCAATGAAAACTGCAAAGTTCTCGGAATTGGCGTTGCTGTCAAAGTAAGCGTGTCTACATTGGCAGTAATGGTTTTCAATTTGTCTTTTACGTTGACACCAAATTTTTGTTCTTCATCCACAATCAGTAATCCTAAATCTTTAAAAATCACATTTTTATTCACCAATTGATGCGTTCCAATAACAATGTCGAGTTTGCCATCCGCCAAGTCTTTTAATGTTTCGGCTTTTTGTTTGGCAGTTCTAAAACGATTTAAATAACCAATAGTTACAGGCATATCTTTTAACCTTTCAGTAAAGGTACGATAATGTTGATAGGCTAAAATGGTGGTTGGAACTAAAATAGCGACTTGCTTCGAGTTGTCCACTGCTTTGAAGGCGGCACGAATGGCGACTTCTGTTTTTCCAAAACCGACATCGCCACAGACCAATCGATCCATCGGACGGTCGCTCTCCATATCCGCTTTTACCTCAGCAGTCGATTTGGTTTGATCGGGCGTATCTTCATAAATAAAAGAACTTTCTAACTCCAATTGTAAATAACTGTCTGGGGCAAAAGCAAATCCTTTATCCAATCGGCGTTTGGCATACAATTGTATCAAATTGAAAGCAATATGTTTGACTCTAGCTTTAGTTTTTTGTTTTAAAATTTTCCAAGCATTGGAACCCAACTTATAAATCTTAGGCGGCGTTCCGTCTTTCCCGTTGAATTTTGAAATTTTATATAAGGAGTGAATACTCACGTAAACAATATCATTATCGGCATAAACCAACTTAATAGCTTCTTGTGTTTTTCCTTCAACCTGAATTTTCTGTAAGCCACCAAATTTTCCAATTCCATGGTCTATATGGGTGACATAATCTCCAACCGATAAAGTCGTTAGCTCTTTTAGTGTGATGGTTTGCTTTTTAGAATAGCCGTTTTTGATGCTAAATTTATGATAGCGTTCAAAAATTTGATGGTCTGTATAACAGGCAATTTGAAGTTCTTCGTCTATAAATCCTTCAAAAATCGGTAACGTAATCGTATCGTATTGGTTGCGAATGGAGTCCGAATTGGCTTCATCTAATGTTTTGAAAATATCATGAAACCGCTTCGCTTGAGCATCATTAGCGCAAAAAAGATAATTTTTTATCCCATTAAAATGATTATCACTCAAATTATTCAATAACAAATCAAACTGTTTGTTGAACGAAGGTTGCGGTAAAATATGAAATTCAACCGTTTTTTGGGTACGAAAAATAGCTTTTTTTCCAGTTTCGACTACTGTAAAATCCAAAGCTTTTTTTATAAACGATGCTTGGTTCAGAAACAACGCTTCAGGTTTGGAATGATTAATATCTTTAGACAGTTTTTCAAAAGCAATTCCTGCTTTATCAAAAAGTTGGTCTAATTTATGAAATAAAGCCTCGGTATTATTGATAAAAAGAATCGATTTCGGATGAATATAATCTAAGAAGCTTTCTCGTTTTTCTTGAAAAAATTTATTCTCTACATTCGGAATTATCGTTATTTTCTTTTGTTTTTCAATCGACAATTGTGTTTCTACATCAAAGGTTCGAAGCGAATCCACCTCGTTTCCAAAAAACTCTATCCGATACGGATTGTCATTGGAGAAAGAAAACACATCTATAATTCCCCCTCGAACAGAGAATTCTCCGGGTTCTGTGATAAAATCTACCCGTTTAAATTCATATTCAAATAATACTTCGTTTATAAAATCGATGGATATTTTATCCCCAACAGATACTTTCAAAGTGTTTTTATCCAATTCTTTTTTAGTCACTACTTTTTCAAAAACAGCTTCGGGATAAGTTACAATTATCGCAGGTTTTTTGCGTGAATTGATTCGGTTTAACACTTCAGCGCGCAAAAGTATATTGGCATTATCTACATCGTCAATTTGGTATGGATTTCGATATGAACCTGGATAAAACAACACATCTTGTTCGTTTATCAATTGTTCTAAATCGTTCAAATAGTAGGCCGCCTCTTCTTTGTCATTCAAAATTAACAAATAGGTACAGTCTGTTTTTGAAAAAAGAGTTTTAATGATAAATGACAAGGAGGAACCAATTAATCCTTTAAGGTGGATTTTTTGATTACTTTGATTTATTTGTTCGGCAATTTGATTTACTTTGGCCGATTTTTCGTACTTGTTAAATAAGGCAGTTTTACTCAAATTTTAGGAACTATTGAATTGGTTTTTGATGACGGAATGGCTCTTGAAGTGTCCAACATTCTAATCATGTCTGACTCTCCTTGTTCTAATGGAATTTGCTCTTTTCTAACAATTTCTTCAAATTGCGCTTCAAGAGAAGCCAATGCCAAATTAATTTCTGGAATTAACGTCACCACTTTTTGAGAAGGAATATCGTGTAAATTAATATACAAATCCAACGAGTGTATTTGTGTTGTTAACACAGCAATTCTACTTCTTACAGCTCTATTGCTAAATTTAATGGGTATTGAATTGTTTAACTCGAAAACTTTTTTAGACAATGTTTTTGCCTTTTGCTGAAAAGCACCGATAGAACTCTTAGGTTTTTGTTTCAATTCGGATAAAAACATTCGCCATTCGGTCCAATTCCCTACAACAGCTTGCGCTTGCAGTTGCAATACTGGGATGTTGAAAACCCAACACTTGTTAATAACATCAAAAACGAGTTCTCTTTTTTTGATGTCTTTTAGGTTTTCGGCATCGCGCTGTGTTTCGTCGTCTTTGCAAGAAACGGTAGTGAGAATAAGAAAAATAAGGACTAAAATTTTTATTTTCATCTGTTTGTTAATTTTTTTTTAATGCAAGATGACTCGAACTATAGCAAAAGGGCGAAGCAAATGCCTAAAATTATTATTATTTGTCTATTGTAATTGTAGTAGACTTTTTATTTTAAAAATAAAAAACAAAGTTACTGTTTTGATACTAATTAACGCATTACAAAGGCACTGTTTTAATATAAAAGAAGGATAACTTTTTACAAACTAACATCAGTAGGAAATTGCCAGCTATCGATATTGATATTCATGAGATTTTACTTTTTCGTTTTCGTTTGGTAGAAAAATAGATTGAAGTATCATTACGCATTTATTAATCATAATTTTAACTATTTTTTCCTATTAAAATAAATGAGTTTAAAAGATTTCGTATTGATATTACATACTAAAAAACCTTCAAAAATTTCGACAACTTTTCAATCCAAAAGCAATTAACCTTTTAATAATTTAAAAGTTCCTCCATCTTAGCCTTAACCTTATCTACATTTGGAATCATCGTAAACTCCAATATACTATTCAACGGTATAGCAGGCATATTTTCGGAACCAATGACTATGATGGGGGCATCTAAATGTTTAAAACATTTCTCTTGAATCAATCCCGCCAAACTTCGAGCAAACGAATTGTTTGCCGGTTCTTCGGTTACGACCAAACATTTTTTAGCTTTCTTAACCGATTTAAAAATAGCTTCTTCATCTAGCGGATACAACGTTCGCAAATCAATAATTTCCACTTGATTTTTCATCGTAGCCGAAGCATTCAATGCCCAATGAACGCCCATTCCGTAAGTTATAACGGTTATGGTTTCATCGGTTTCTTTTTCCCAAATCTCCTGAACGATATTCGCTTTTCCGAAAGGCAAAATATAATCTTCACTGGGTTCGTTGACTCTGGCGGCATCAGTGCCTTTCACTTTGCTCCAATACAAGCCTTTGTGTTCTAAAATCACCACCGGATTGGGATCATAATACGCTGCTTTCAACAATCCTTTCAAATCAGCACCATTGCTTGGATAGGCTATTTTGATGCCTCGAATGTTAGTCAAAACACTTTCCACAGAAGAGGAATGATAAGGACCACCACTTCCATAAGCACCAATCGGAACACGAAGAATCATACTCACAGGCCATTTTCCGTTAGATAAATAACAGGAGCGGCTGACTTCGGTAAACAATTGGTTCAATCCCGGCCAAATGTAATCGGCAAACTGCACCTCAACTATCGGTTTCAAGCCCACCGCAGACATTCCGACGGTACTACCAATAATAAATGCTTCTTGAATAGGTGTATTAAAAACACGTTCGTCACCAAATTTTTGAGCTAAAGTCGCGGCTTCTCTAAAAACTCCGCCCAATCTCGCACCTACATCTTGTCCGTATAATAAACATTCGCGGTGTTTTTTCATTAATTCTTCTACTGCAAAAAGCGCGCAATCGACCATCACCACTTTATCTTCACGCGCTGGATTTCGTTCGCCTACTTCTTCTGTGATTGGTGTAGGCGCAAAATCATGTGTAAATAAATCTTCGGGTTTTGGATCTTCGGCTAGTTGTGCTTTATCAAAATCAGCTTGCACTTTGGCAACCGCTGTATCTTCTATTTTTTGAATTTCATCTTTTGTAAAACCTGCTTCCAACAATTGCTGAATCAAAACAGGAAATGGATCACGTGATTGTGCTTCTTCCAAATCGTCACGATACCATTCCATTCGAACGCCCGATGTATGGTGATTCAACAACGGCACTTTGGCATGAACCAAAAAAGGACGACGTTCTTCACGAATAGTTTTTACTACTTTTTGAAGCGCTAAATAGCTTTCCGTAAAATTAGCGCCATCAATAGAAATGGCTTCAATTCCATGAAACCCTTTGGCATATTCAAATGCATTTTGCGCGCGCGTTTCAGCAGCATTTGCTGAGATATCCCAACCGTTATCTTGCACTAAATACAAAATAGGAAGTTGTTTCAACGCTGCCATCTGCAAAGCTTCGGCAATTTCGCCTTCGGTTACCGATGCGTCGCCAAGCGAACAAACAACAATTGGTTTTTCTGTTCCTTCTTCCTCTCCTTTGGAGAGGACTGAGGAGAGGATTTCTTTATACCAAAATCCCATAGCAGCTCCAGTTGCTGGAATGGCTTGCATACCCGTTGCTGATGATTGATGCGGAATTTTAGGTTTTTCGGCGTCTTTCAAACTGGGATGACAATAGTAGGTTCGTCCACCTGAAAACGGATCGGCTGCCTTTGCCATT
The DNA here is from genome assembly GCA_040402815.1 of Flavobacterium sp. GTDB lineage: Bacteria > Bacteroidota > Bacteroidia > Flavobacteriales > Flavobacteriaceae > Flavobacterium. The sequence goes on along the minus strand of JBBALV010000001.1, from coordinate 102,229 downwards.
AATTGCAGCATCAAATCATAAGGTTGCATCCCGATTCCTAATAACATCGCATCATCACGATAATATGGAAAAGCATAATCTTGTGGCAACAATTGCATCGCCATCGCAATTTGAATGGCTTCATGTCCGCGCGAAGTAGCATGCACATATTTAGAAACTATTTTGAAATTAGCTTCATACAAAGTCGCCATGGCTTTGGCAGTTGCCATTGTAGTGAATGCTTTTTCTAGTATATTTTTATTTAACATTATTATTATTTTTGAAACATTAAGATATTAATATTCATTAAGTTTTCACCAATTTTCTTAATATCTTAATGGTTAAAATTGTTTATTTTGCTTCTACAATCCAACCAAATTCATCTTTTATGTCTTGAATTTTTATTGCATTCAAAGTGTCATTTACCATAACCGAAACTGGATTCGCCTCAGGGAATTTAATTGACAAATTATTGTTTCCAATTTCTTCAATCATTGCGATTCCAACGGCGGTTCCAGTTCCGAAAGCTTCTTCTAAAATTCCTTTTTGATATGCTTCAATAATTTCTGTAATTGTAATGGGCCTTTCAGTTACTTCAAAACCTTTACTTCTTAACAAATCAATGACACTCATTCTAGTAATTCCTGATAGAATAGAACCTGTCAAACTTGGCGTAATGAATTTCCCATCGATCTTAAAAAAAATATTCATAGTTCCCACTTCTTGAATGTATTCAAAATCTTGAGCGTCTAACCACAACACTTGGTCAAAACCTTTCGCTTTCGCGTATTCTGTCGGACGAATGGCGGCGGCGTAATTTCCTGCTGCTTTGGCTTCTCCGGTTCCACCATTTACTGCACGAACGTATTTTTTCTCAGCGTATAGTTTAATTTTTCTACTAAAGAAAGGTCCAGCTGGCGATGCCATTACGATGAATTTAAAACTCGTAGCTGCACGCATTCCAATAAACGCTTCATCAGCATACATAAACGGACGCAAATACAGCGCACTTCCAATAGAAGTTGGTATCCAATTTTTCTCTAAAGCAGTGAATTGTTTTAATGCTTCCACAAATAAGTCTTCTGGGAAAAAAGGCATTCCCATACGATCCGCGCTATGATTTAAGCGCTTGGCATTTTCATCTGGACGAAATAACAACGGCGTTTGATTTTTTCCTAAAGTTGCTTTCATTCCTTCAAAAATAGCTTGCCCGTAATGTAAAGCCATGGCAGCTGGATGAGTTGGAATCAATGCTAAAGGTTCAATTCTTGGATTTTGCCATTCGCCATTTTCATAATCACAAATAAACATATGATCGGTAAAATGAGTTCCCATTGTGAGGTTATTCAAATCAACTTCACCAACTTTAGATTGAGAAACTTTAGTTATTTTTATTTCTGATGTCATACGCTCTGTCATAATTTATAGTGTTGTGTTTGCGTCAAATTGTTCTAAATAATCGCCAACTTTTCGCAAAAAGGAACCTCCTAAAAATCCGTCCACCACTCTATGGTCGAACGATAAAGAAAGATACATCATACTCCTAATGGCAATTTCGTCTCCTTTTGAAGTTGTGATAACTTCTGGACGTTTTTTTATAATTCCGAAGGCTAAAATAGCTACTTCAGGTTGGTTGATAATTGGTGTACCCATCAAGCTTCCAAAGGTTCCTACATTAGAAATGGTGAAAGTACTTCCTTGAATTTCTTCCGGTTTTAATTTATTGTTTCGAGAACTATCCGCCAAATGATTGACGTCTTTTGCTAAAGCTACCAAATCTTTATCATTGGCATTTTTCACCACAGGAACAATCAGATTCCCAGAGGGTAATGCTGTTGCCATCCCAATATTAATATCACTATGAACGATAATAGATGTATCATCTACAGAAACATTAATCATTGGATAATCTACAATCGCTTTGGCCACAGTTTGAACGAATACTGGTGTAAACGTTAGTTTTTCATTGTGTTTCTCTTGAAACTTAACTTTATTTTCATTTCTCCAATTCACCAAATTCGTCACATCCACTTCAATATAAGATGTTACGTGAGGCGATGTTTGCTTGGAGTACAACATATGATCGGCAATCATTTTGCGCATTCTGTCCATTTCTACAATGCGGTCTTTTCCTTCTACAAAATTGATTTTTGGCTTTGGAAAGGTTGTAGGTTTAGGAATACTTTTTAACGGATATTTTCTATTTATTAAATAATTAAAAACATCACTTTTTTGCAAACGTCCATCGGTTCCTGAACCCGGAATGGTTTGTAATTCTTCAATTGAAAGATTTTCTTTTTTTGCAATTGAGATGATTAATGGGGAAATGAAAGCGTCAGGATTAGTTATGAATTTTGAGTTGTGAGTTGTGAGTTGTGGCACCTCGACTGCGCTCAGCGAGACAGACTTATTTTCAATAGAACTATTTTCAGACTTTTGACTTTTGACTTTTGACTTTTGACTTTCATCAATCAAAGCCAAAACAGTTCCTACTTCAACCACGTCATCTTTTTGAAAACGAATCTCAGTAATGACACCCGAAACAGGCGCAGGCACGTCACTATCCACTTTATCGGTAGCAACTTCTAAAATAGTTTCTTCAGCTTCTACAAAATCACCTACGTTTTTCAACCAACTGATTATGGTAGCTTCGGATATACTTTCACCCATTTTGGGCATTTTGAATTCTGTTATCATTTATTTAGTTTTCAGTCACAATCGCAGTCGCAGTTCTACTGAATACTGCCACTGAATACTGTTTACTTTTTTTTAAATTCTTCTAATGTCTTATAAAACGCTTCTTGTATTGGCCTGTCTTTTGGAATTTCCCGCAACGGTTCAACGGCTTTTAGGGTTTCGTAACATTCCTTTGGTAATTGTTGGTATAAAGCTGTTCCTTTGGTTTTCCAATCAATCATTTCATCGGAAACGTCTTTTATAATTATGGCTGGATTTCCAACTACCATTTTACGGTTTGGAATTTGCATTCTGGCTTTAACAAAACTTAAAGCTCCAATAATACATTCATCTCCAATATTCACATCATCCATAATTACAGCGTTCATTCCGACTAAGCAATTCGCACCAATATTAGCTCCGTGAATAATGGCTCCATGACCAATATGTGCTCCTGCTTTCAAAACCATGGTCTTACCTGGAAACATATGAATCGTGCAATTCTCTTGAACGTTACAACCGTCTTCAATGATAATTTCTCCCCAGTCACCGCGAATAGCTGCTCCTGGTCCAACATATACATTTTTTCCAATAATTACGTTACCCGTCACCGCAGCTTGCGGATGGATGAAACTACTTTCGTGTATTACTGGGATGAACCCTTTGAATTCGTATACCATATTTTTAGTTTTCAGTCTCAGTTTTCAGTCTCAGCAAATCTGTATACTGTGACTGTAAACTGTATACTATTACTTAAATTTCTTCAACGTTTCTTTTGTAAAATCAGACAATACTAATCGTCCGCTAATAGCGGCTCTTTCGGCTAATAAATTATCCCAATCTTCGGTACCTTTCCAAAAAACCTTTTTCATTTCGGTCATGGCTTCTGGATTATAAGTACATAAATGTTCGGCGAATTTCTGAACCGCATCATCCATTTCTTCAATACTTTCGTAAACGGTAGCAAACAATCCTTTTTCTTTTGCCCAATGAGCTTCATAAAAAGTATTGGCATCAATGGCAATTTGCGACATGGCTGAAACTCCCATTTTTCTTTCGATGGCTGGTGACACTACAAAAGGTCCGATACCAACATTGAGTTCGCTTAATTTTATAGCCGCAAATTTTGTCGCCATACAATAATCGGTTGATGCTGCTATTCCAACGCCACCACCCACGGTTTTTCCTTGAATGCGTCCGATGATGAATTTTGGACATTTTCTCATGGCATTGATTACGTTAGCAAAACCAGAAAAAAACACTTTCCCAGTTTCGGCATCGTTGATAGCGATCAATTCTTTAAAACTTGCGCCAGCACAAAAAGTTCTGTCTCCTCCACTTTTTAAGATAATGACTTTTACATCTTCATTATTCCCAACTTCAGTAATCGTATTGGCTAATTGTGCCAAAATATGACCTGGCAATGAGTTTTGCTCCGGATGAAAAAATTCAATCGTAGCGATGTTGTTTAGTATATTTTTTTTTACGTATGCTTCCATATTGTTGTTTAACCGCAAAGTGCGCAAGGCTTTACGCAGGGTTCGAAAATTTTTTTTTAAATTAAACCAAATTGTTCGAAATGATGATTCAAATGTTTTCGTTCTAACAAATACCATTCGTATTTATTGAGTTCGCCAAATACCATATTCTTTAAAATTGCTTCTGAATTTTCCTTGAAAAAGGCTTTATAATTTTCTCTAGCTTCGAAAAATTTGGTTTTAGCTGTTTCAAAATCTGGATGAACTAAATCTTCTAATTCTCCTTTTTTCATGGTTGGAAAAGCACTTCCTTTTGGGAATTTTTCGTAATTGTATAATGAATTATGGACTTTATCCAAAATCTTTTCAGGAGTTACAATTTCGAAAGCTTGAATTTCACCTGACATGATACGGTAGCCTTCCTCCAAATGTTCCAACAAATGCTGCGGTGTCAAAATCCCCCATTTTGGTTTTGAATTTTCGTTTAGTTTATTGATGCATTCGGTTATTTTTTCATCAGTCATTTCAACGAAAACTTCTTGTTTTTTCTGAACCATTGTTAGAATTGTTGCTACTGCTACTAATTCATTTTCAGTGTCAAAAACTTCAACAAACCATTTTACGATGCCACTTGGATGCTCAGCAGAAGCCACATCTCTATCGACTTTTTGCTTGCACGTTAAACGTACATACACCGTATCGTTATGGTAAATGGGACGCAAAAAACGACATTCTTCCAATCCGTAATTGGCTGCTACCGGACCTTTATTTGGATACACGAACAAACCTGCCGCAGCTGCCAAAATGAAGTAGCCATGTGCGGTTCGTTTTTTGAAAATACTTCCGTCAAGCGAAGTAATATCAGTATGTGCATAGAAATGATCCCAAGTGATGTTGGCAAAATTGATGATATCGGTATCGGTAACTGTTCTATTATGAGTGCGCAATGACATTCCGGGTTGAATGTCTTCCCAATGGTATTGGAACGGATGCTGCGTGATTTCTTTATAAGCCGAATTCGCTTGATAAATTCCTGTAATTTCAGTCATAGTGGTTGGTGAACCTTGAATAGCACAACGTTGCATATAATGTGTAATACCTCGAACACCACCCATTTCTTCTCCACCTCCAGCACGACCCGGACCACCGTGAACTAATTGTGGTAATGGCGAACCATGACCCGTACTTTGTTTGGCATTTTCTCTGTTCAACACTAAAATTCTACCGTGATGTGATGCTGCATTTACTACATATTCTTTGGCAATTTCATCTGAATTTGTAACGATAGAAGACACTAACGAACCTTTACCCATTTGAGCTAGTTCAATAGCTTCATCCAAAGTTGCATAAGGCATTATGGTTGAAACCGGACCAAAAGCTTCCGTTTCGTGAACGGCTAAGTTGGTAAACGGATGGTCTTCACGAAGTAAAATCGGACTCGCAAAAGCCCCTTTTTCATCGGCTCCGATTATGTTGGTTTTTTCTAAATCGCCGTAAACTATTTTGGCTGATTTGGATAATTCTTGTACTCTTCCTTTTAGAACATCAACTTGGTCTTTACTCACCAAAGCTCCCATTCGAACTTCTTTCAACCTTGGGTCTCCAATCGAAACTTTATCCAATGATTTTCCCAGTGCCATTTGAACGTCATCCATCAGCTTTTCGGGAACAATCATTCTACGAATCGCCGTACATTTTTGACCCGCTTTAACTGTGATTTCACTGCGCGCTTGGTTGATGAATAAATCAAATTCTGGTGTTCCTGGAACAGCATCTTCTCCTAAAATGGATGCGTTCAAACTATCAGCTTCCATCGTAAACGGAACCGATTCCTGAATAATTCTTGGATGTGCTTTCAACAATCTTCCAGTTGCGGCTGAACCAGTAAATGTGATTACATCTTGGCTTTCAACCGTATCAAATATATTTCTAGCCGTACCACAAATCAATTGCAAAGCACCTTCTGGCAAAATATTGGAGGCAATAATTTCTCTTACTACCGCTTCAGTTAAATAAGCGGTAACTGGCGCTGGCAAAACCACAGCTGGCATTCCAGCCATCCAATTGCAAGCACATTTCTCTAACATTCCCCATATTGGAAAATTAAAAGCGTTGATATGAATCGCCACTCCTTTTTTCGGAACCAAAATATGATGCGCCATAAAACGACCGCCTTTCGACAAATCGATAGGGTCGCCTTCAACATGGTATGGTTGGTTTGGGAATAATTTTCGCAACGAGGCATTGGCATATAAATTTCCAAAACCTCCTTCAATATCAATCCACGAATCGACGCGTGTTGCGCCCGTTCGGTAACTGATTTCATAGAACGCTTCTTTGCGTTTGGTTAAATACATCGCCAAACTTTTAATCATATTACCACGTTCTTGGAAGGTCATTTTGCGAAGTTGCTCGCCACCTTTAGTTCTTCCATAGTGCAAAATGGCTGGAATATCCAATCCTTCCACCGACGTTTCCGCAATGAATTCGCCAGTTACCGCATCATAAGACGGTTTCCCATCTCCAGTTGCCGAAGTCCATTTTCCTAATACGTAATGTTGTGTTTTGTTCATTGTATGCTGAATTTAGTTCAGTATCTATTTTTTTTTACCGCGAAGAGCGCAAAGTTTTATGCAAAGTTCGCTATTTTTAAACTCTTTCAATAATCGCCGCATAGCCTTGCCCAACGCCAATACACATCGTGATTAACGCATATCGTTTTCCAGTTAGTTGCAATTCCAATGCAGCCGAATATACAATTCGAGCACCAGTAACTCCTAATGGATGCCCAATAGCAATAGCGCCTCCATTCGGATTAATTCTTGGATCGTTATCTTTTAATCCTAACTCACGAATGCAAGCAATACTTTGTGCTGCAAAAGCTTCGTTAAGTTCAATAATATCGATTTGGTCAAGTGTTAAACCCGCTTTTGCCAACGCCTTTTTAGTCGCTTCCACTGGGCCAATGCCCATAATTCTTGGCTCTACTCCCACTACTGCCGAACTTACTATTCGAGCCAAAGGTTTCAAACCATATTTTTTTACGGCTTCTTCAGATGCAATAATAGTTGCAGCTGCACCATCGTTTAATCCTGATGAATTTCCTGCGGTTACACTTCCGTCTTTTTTAAAGGCTGGACGCAATTTGGCTAACCCTTCCATGGACGTACTTGGTTTTACAAATTCGTCTTTTGAGAATTGAACCGCATCGCCTTTTCGTTGTGGAATTTCTACAGTTACTATTTCTTTAGCTAATCTTCCTGAAACTTGTGCAGCAGTAGCTTTTTGTTGACTATGCAAAGCAAATGCATCTTGATCTTCACGCGAAATATTGTATTTTTCTACTAAATTTTCAGCCGTTTCACCCATGGCATCCGTTCCAAACATAGCATGCATTTTTGGATTGATGAAACGCCATCCGAAACTCGAATCGTACATTTTAGAATCGGTTCCAAAAGCCGATGATGGTTTAGAAACAACTAATGGTCCGCGTGTCATGTTTTCGATTCCGCCTGCGATAAAAACATGTCCGTCGCCTGCTTTTATTGCTCTATTCGTATGAATTATCGCTGACAATCCCGAACTGCACAAACGATTCACCGTTTCTCCCGGAACAGTGTATGGCAATCCCGCTAATAATAATGACATTCTAGCCACATTACGATTGTCTTCTCCCGCTTGATTGGCACAACCCATGATGACGTCATCGTAGGCATCGGTTGGAATATTTGGATTTTTTTTTACTACGGTTTTAATGACCAATGCCCCCAAATCATCAGCTCTAACCGATGCTAGTGTTCCTTGATAACTTCCGATTGGCGTTCGAACGCCGTCTATGATGTATGCTTCCATTTCAATAGTTATAAATTATTAGTTATGAATTATTAGTTCTTAACTTGTAAATTTTTCTTTGTTGTAATAATTATACTATTAATTATTTTTAATACTTCAGTTGCATGTGAATAGATTACTTTGAAATCTTCCTCCTCAATATATTTTGTCTCTTTTAATAGTTCAAGCCAATACATTGATTCATCACATTCTTTTTGAGCGATTGCTAATTTATGAATAAAATCTAATTTACTTTGAGCGTTTATAGCTTCTCTAACATTAGCACCAATAGAAGTTATTGATCTTAAAAACTGCTTACTCATTACAAACTCTTTTTTATCAGAAACTAAATATTTATAAAAATTAACACCTTAAATTGCTAATTCAAAACTCTTAACTTTAATAATACTTTCACTCATAACTCATCATTACTAATTCATAATTACTTACTCCCATTCCTTTTGAGTACGATACACTACACCTTTAAAAAGTGCAACTAATTCCTCTTTTTGACTTTCGACTTTCGACTTTCGACGAACCTCAATGATATTGAATCCTAATTTATTATTCACTTTTTCAATAACAGATTCAGCTGTTAGATAATCACCTTCGCTTACGGCTTCGATGTGATTGATGGAAGTTTCGATAGAAACCGAAAACCGTCCATGTGTATTGGCTGCAAAACCAAAAGCAGTGTCGGCTAACGAATAGGTTATTCCGCCATGAGCTTTGTTCATACTGTTGAGCATCTCCTTGCGAACGGTCATTGCGACTTTGCAGCGACCAATTTTACATTCGAGAATTTCGATACCGAGCCATTGGCTGTAGGCATCTTGAGAAAGCATTTTATAAGGTATTTTGGTTCCTTCCATAATGATTTATTTGATTGTTGTTTAACGATTTTTGATTGCTGAACTCTACGAAACTTCAAAAATACTTCGTCAGTTCGAGCAAAGCTCTCGGGTCAAAAATCGTTAATCTTCAATCGTTAATTAAAAAAACTACTTCCCGATTTTGACATCCGTCGCAAAATTGGGCTACATCTATATCGGTCTTCGTGGTATTCGTTGTATAATTCGTCTAGTTTTTCTACGCACCAATTTATTCCGAGTTCATCTGCCCAAGCTAATAATCCTTTTGGATAATTTACTCCTTTGGTCATGGCGTTGTCGATGTCTTTGGCTGATGCTATGTTTAAAAATAAAGTATCAGCTGCTTCATTGATGAGCATTACAATCACTCTTTCAAAGATTGATTTTGCTAAAACAGTATCTTCTATTGGAGCTGGTAATTCTTGACTATAATTATAAAAACCTCGTCCAGACTTTCTTCCTAAAAACCCAGCTTCCAACAATCTTTTTTGTGTGAATGATGGTTTGAATTTTGGATCGAAATAGAATGCTGTGAATACGGTTTCTGTTACTATATAATTTACATCATGTCCAATCATATCCATTAATTCAAAAGGTCCCATTCGGAATCCGCCGACAGCTTTTAATGCCCAATCGATGGTAGCGAAATCGGCTACACCTTCATCGTAAATTCGTAAACTTTCGCTGTAAAAAGGTCTTGCGACACGGTTTACTATAAATCCTGGCGTGTCTTTGGCAACAGCTACTACTTTCTTCCAATCGGAGATAATTTGCACTGATTTGCGCAACACGTCTTCACTAGTTTGCACTGCTGGAATCACCTCAACCAATTGCATTAATGGCGCTGGATTAAAAAAGTGAATTCCAATGACGCGTTCTGGTTTTTGACAAGAGGCTGCAATGGAAGCTATAGATAGTGATGATGTGTTGGATGCGAATATCGTATTTTCCGAGACTAGTGTTTCCAATTCCGAGAACACCTTTCGCTTGACTTCGAGATTTTCTACGATGGCTTCGATGACTAAATCCGAATCGGACAAATCTTTTAGGGTGTTGATGTAAGAGATATTATTTTGGATTCGGATTTTTTCGGTTCTGTCTATTTTTTCTTTCTCAACCAATTTAGTCAAAGTAATTTCAAGAGCGCTTTTGCTTTTGGCTACGGCTTCTTGATTCAAATCAAATAATTTTACGGCACAACCTGAAGTAGCTGCAACTTGCGCGATGCCACTTCCCATTGTTCCACTTCCAATAATAGCTACTTTCATCCTTTTATTTTATCTCGCACAGACGCTAAAGCGCAAAGCTTGGTTTTGAATTAATTTCCTTTGAACTCTGGTTTTCTTTTTTCCACGAATGCTGTTACACCTTCTTTGTAATCATTGGATGAAGCGGCTTCGATTTGCAAATCACTTTCCAAAGCCAATTGCTGTTCTAAATTATTGGTCATGGATTGGTTCAATAATCTTTTGGTTAAACCTAACGCTTTGGTTGGCATATTGGCTAAAGTAGTTGCGATTGCATAAACTTCCTCTTTAAAAGTTGCAATTGGAAATAATTTGTAAATCATCCCCATTTGAAGTGCTTCATCTGCTGTCACTTTATCGCCCAGCATCATCAAAGCGGAAGCTTTTTGAAAACCAATTAATCTTGGCAAAAAGAAAGTTCCGGCGCTATCTGGAATTAATCCTATTTTACTGAAAGCTTGAATAAAACTAGCTTGTTCAGATGCAATTACAATATCACAAGCTAAAGCAATATTGGCGCCAGCACCAGCAGCTACACCATTTACAGCTGCAATTATAGGCTTTTCAATCGTTCTAATTTTTTGGATGATTGGATTGTAATGTTCTTCCAATATTTTTCTGAAACCTGGATTTAATTCTGGTTCGGTTACTTCTTTCAAGTCTTGTCCGGCACAAAATGCTTTTCCGTTTCCGGTAATTACAATGGCTCTAACATTAGAATCATCATTACAATTATCTAATACCGTTTGTAATGACAAAGCCATTTCACGATTGAAACTATTAAAAACTTCGGGTCGATTTAAAGTTATAAATGCGATTTTGTTTTCTATTTTTAAAAGTATTGAGCTATTATTCATAATTTGACATATTTACTGAAATACAAGATTTCGACAACCTAGCTGGAATGAGGTACATTTATAAATTTCTATCTTTAATACATTTTTTTATTTCTAAAATTCTTTTTCTTGTCAACTCTTCTAAACAAGTTGAAAATATGGAAGATTGAATACTCCCTCCTTCGTATTGTGAGGCTTCAAACTTACAATGTGAATCTCTATATTTCACCCAGTCCTTTTCGGCTTGAATCAACATTGTTTTTTGATTTTCTTCAAGTAAAGGCATCAATTGTTTATATACTTTATTTAATTCAGTATCAACTTTTTTAAAATTTAAATTAGTTGTATGATTAATTTCTAATTGTGTTTGTGCTGATAAATTAAAATTACATTTAACTATGAAAATTAATAAGATTATATATTTTTTCATTTCTATTTGTTTTAATAAATATTTACTATAGTAGTAACTTACTGACTATTTCAAACACTTAAAATAATCAAAAGGCTCGAAGCAATCTTCACACTGAAAAAATGCTTTACATGCTGTGGAACCAAATTGACTTACTAATTTTGTATTCAATGAACCGCATTGCGGACATTTTACTAACTTTTTATTGTCTAAAAGTGCTTCTTTATCAGCTGATTCGGATAATGGAGAAGCAATTCCGTATTTTTCTAGAGCTAATCTGCCTTTTAGGGTAATCCAATCCGTTGTCCACGCTGGTGAAAGGATTAATTCGACTATGGCTTCATAGCCTTTTTGTTTAAATGCTAATTTTATATCATCGGCAATAACATCCATTGCTGGGCAACCGCTGTAGGTTGGTGTTATTTCTACTTCAACTATTCCGTTTATTAATTTGGCAGAACGCACTACACCCATTTCCATAATTGACAAAACTGGAATTTCTGGATCGGAAACCGATTCGAGAATTTCATATAGTTTTTGGTCGATATGTATTATTTCTTCTGTCATTTTTTTAACCGCTAAGAGCGCAAGGTTTTACGCAAAGTTCGCAACAATTTTACTATATTTCTCTCAAAAGTGCAAAGGCACTATTTTTACTAATCAAACTGAAAACTGCCACTGAAAACTGAATACTTACTACCAAGTCATGTTTGGATACATGCGCTGCATGAATTGTAATTCGGTTAGAATGTAACCCATGTGCTCGCTGTGAACTCCTTGTTTTCCTCCTTTTTGATAATATTCAATTGTTGGAATCTGTAAGGTTGATTCTTCTAAAATTTCATTTACTTTTTTAAAGTAATTTACTTTTAAAGGCGTTACATCAACTCCAATTCCTTCTGAAACCATAGCTTTATCGGCATCGGTTTGATGAAATAATTCGTCGGTGAAAATCCATAAATCGTTAATCGCAGTTTGGATTCTTTTGTGGCTTTCTTCGGTTCCATCGCCTAATCTTCTAATCCAATCAGAAGAAAATCTTGTATGATAAGAAACTTCTTTGATGCTTTTTTGGGCTATAGCCGCTAAAGCTTCGTCTTTACTATTTTGTAGCTCTTCTAACATTAATAAATGATACACATCGAATAGAAATTGTCTCGAAATAGAATAGGCAAAATCTTGATTGGGTTGTTCAACCAATAAAACGTTTTTATATTCTCTTTCTTTTCTTAAAAATGCAATGGTGTCTTCTGATGCATCACCTCCGATTAATTTGGCTGCGTACTGATAATAACTGCGTACTTGACCGAATAAATCAAGAGAAATATTAGTCATTGCGATATCGGTTTCTAAACTAGGCCCGTGACCGCACAATTCCCCAAGCCGTTGACCAAGAATTAAAGAATTATCTGCAATTCCGTAGATATACTGTACTAAATTGTTCATTGGTTTGGAGTTTGGAGTTATTAGTGTTTTTATAAATTGTGCAACTCATAATTCATAACTTATAATTAATTTACATGTGTTTTAATTCGTCAGGCAATTCATAAAACGTAGGATGACGGTAGGCTTTGTCTTTTGCTGGATCAAATAGCGCTGCACTATCTTCTGGATTAGACGCCGTGATTTGTACTGATGGCACCACCCAAATGCTAACACCCTCCATACGTCTTGTGTAAACATCTCGGGCATTTTCGAGTGCCATTGTGGCATCGCTAGCGTGTAAACTTCCGCAATGACGGTGTTCTAATCCGTTTTTACTTCTTATAAATACTTCCCAAAGTGGCCAGTTTTTCATACTATTTCAGTTTTCAGTCGCAGTCAACAGTCAACAGTCTGAAAACTGAAAACTGCGACTGTGAACTATTTTATATTGCTTCTTTTAATTGCTTGTTCGTTTGTTTTTCGGCATAAGCCATAGCGGCATCACGCACCCATTTTCCTTTATCCCAAGCGTTTTTGCGAGTTGAGATACGTTCTTTATTGCATGGTCCGTGTCCTTTTACTACTTGCCAAAATTCATTCCAATCAAGTTCGCCAAATTCATAATTTTTGGTTTCTTCGTTGAATTTTAATGTTGAATCTGGAATGGTTAATCCTATCATGTTGGCTTGCGGAACCGTTTGATCTACAAATTGTTGACGCAATTCGTCGTTGGTTTTACGTTTCAATTTCCATTTCATCGATTGTTCGGTGTGAACTGATACATCATCTGTTGGCCCTAGCATCATCAAGGCTGGAAACCACCAACGGTTTAAAGCATCTTGAGCCATTTCTTTTTGCTCTGGAGTTCCTTCAGCAAGTGTCATCATGATTTGAAAACCTTGGCGTTGATGAAAACTTTCTTCTTTACAAACACGAACCATAGCGCGAGCATACGGACCAAATGAGGTAGTTGTTAAAGGCACTTGATTGATGATTGCAGCACCGTCAACGAGCCAGCCAATTGCTCCCATATCTGCCCAAGTAAGTGTTGGATAATTAAAAATACTAGAATATTTTGCTTTTCCTGAATGGAGTTGATCGTATAATTCTTCGCGAGAAATTCCGAGTGTTTCGCAGGCTGAGTATAAGTATAAACCGTGCCCGGCTTCGTCTTGAATTTTGGCTAATAATGCAACTTTTCTTTTTAGAGAAGGCGCACGAGTAATCCAATTTCCTTCGGGTAACATACCTACAATTTCGGAATGTGCATGTTGGGAAATTTGACGAATGTGTGTTTGACGGTACTTTTCGGGCATCCAGTCTTTAGGTTCGATTTTTTCGTCACGTGCGATTCGTGCGTCGAAAATTGCTTCTAAGTTTTTTACTTCGTGTTCTGACATAATTATTTTGTTTGAAGTTTCAAGTTTCAACTTGAAACAATTATTTATACTCCAAAATCTACTACTACCTTTTCAGATGTGGGAACAGCTTGACAACTTAACACCAATCCTTTTGCGACTTCGTTTTCATCGAGTGCATAATTGATTTTCATTTCGACGGTTCCTGAAACGACTTTACACTTACAAGTACTACAAACGCCGCCTTTGCAGGCAAATGGTAAATCGGCACCAGCGGCTAATGCACCATCGAGAATGTTGTCGAATTCGTCGTCCATAACAAAATGGAATTCTTTTCCGCCATCTATTATTGTGACATCGGTTCCTTCTACTTTTTTCTCTACTATTTTTGCCATTCGGATTTTGTCTTCTGAGGAAATACCTGATGTAAACAGCTCGTAGTGTATTTTGTTTTTATCTAAACCGGCAGCAATTAATTCGTCACGAATTAGGAAAATCATTTGTTCTGGACCGCAAATAAAAGATTCGTCGGTCGCTGGAATGTCGATAATATTTTTGGTTAGAATTTCTAATTTTTCTGTAGTAAATCGTCCGTTTAAAAATTCGATGCTTCGATGCTCTTTGGTTAAGAAATGAAAGATTTCAAATCGGTCGAAATAGGTATTTTTTAATTGTTCAATTTCTTCTTTAAAGATAATTGATTTTACGCTTCTGTTCAAATAAAACAGTTTAAACGTGCTTTGTGGTTCTTTGGCTAAATGCGTTTTTATTATAGAAAGTATTGGTGTAATCCCACTTCCTGCTGCAAATGCAATGTAATTTTTAGTTTGATTTGGCAGCTCTTCTGAGGTGAATTTTCCGCTTGGCGTCATTACCTCAATTACATCACCTTTTTTTAAAGTATCATTTATAAAAGTTGAAAACAAACCACCATTTATTTTTTTAACGGCAACTTGCCATTTATTTTCTAATGGACTTGAACATAAAGAATACGAACGACGAATTTCGTGGCCGTCGATTAATGTCTTTAAGGTAAGATGTTGTCCGGGTCTGTATAAAAATTCCTGTCTTAATTCGTTTGGAATATCAAAAGTAACTACAGAACAATCTTTAGTTTCTTTATAAATATCGGCGACTTTAATACTATGGAATTTTGCCATACAAGGGAAATTTTAAATAAACTAACAACTGTTAGTTTAGAATGCAAATTTAAACAATATTTTGAAAATGTTAACTATATCAATTGAAAAATGTATATTTCACAATAAACACCAATATTAAGGACAAAATTGAAAATAAAAAAGGGACTAGACAATTCCATTCAATAAAATTTTGGTCATGGTCTCTTTTAACATAGTTGGATTAAACCCTTTTTTCTTGCCATACCATAAAACCAAGTTACGGAGTGTGGCATGCATCGAAAATAGCACAATATCTAAATTTAGGTTTTTTAATTCACCATCCTCAATTCCTTTTTTAATTATAATTCTAAAATTAGTTTCATAGTCCTCCCGCATTTTGATAAAAAGAGACAAATCCGATTCTGCCAAATGCATCCAATCTTTGTTGAGGCAGGCCATCGCCTCAGGGTTTCTTAGCGTAATGTCGATATGGAGTTGAATAATACGTTTTAATTTGTCAATTGTTGGGACGTTTGATTGAACAATTTCGCCCATTACTTGTGTAAATTCTTTGGCGATTTCAATAATTATCAAAACCAAAATTTCTTGTTTGGATGTAATATGATTGTACAAACTAGCTGCTCTAATGTCCATGGCTTGAGCCATGTCTCTCATAGTCACTGCACTATAGCCCTTTGCTTTAAATAGTTTAGCAGCTACATTTATTATTTCGGATTTTCGATCTAAAGGTTTCATTTGAATCCAAATATATACATTTCTTTAACACTAGTAACTTTTGTAACTAAAAAAGACGAATTGTTGGGTTATTTTTGCATTCTAAATTAATTATAATATGGGAATTTTCGATTTATTAGGTTTTGGAAACAAATCAGAGAGTATTAAAGAATTAATAGCAAAAGGTGCTGTAATTATTGATGTTAGAACTGTTGGAGAGTTTTGTGAAGGCCACATTAAAGGGGCTAAAAACATTCCTCTTGACACAATTTCTTCAAAATCAGATGAGATTAAAAAATTAAACAAACCAGTAATTGTTTGTTGTCGTTCAGGAATGAGAAGCAGTCAAGCCGCATCTATTTTGAAAAACAATGGTATTGAAGTACTGAATGGTGGCGGTTGGGAAAACTTAGAAAGTAAGTTGTTAGTTTGATTTGAAATATTTAAATTTTCTTTACAAATAAGCGTTAAAATGTGATTATTTTAACTTAATTTGACTTAACATTTCTTAGTTTCGCACTACTAAATTTACAATTCAAATTATTAATCAATAATCATGTATTTAAAGCATTTTTTTTTAATTATAACTGCCTTTTTATGTGTAAGCCTACCCGCTTTTTCACAAGAAAAATATACGATAAGCGGCACAATTACGGATAATAAAAATAATGAGACATTAATTGGCGTCAATATTTATGTGCCAACTTTAAAAGTAGGTACCACTACAAATGAATACGGTTTTTATTCTATAACACTTCCAAAAGGTAATTATGAAATCCAAATTAGTTACGTTGGATTTCAGACATTTGAAACCCCTATTTTATTGTTTAAAAACATAAAATACAATTTTTCATTGCAAGAAAATGGAGAAAATTTGCAAGAAATAGTTATTACCGAAAAAACCAAAACCAATACTAGAAAACCCGAAATGAGCGTCAACAAACTTTCGGTTTCTACCATCAAAAAAATGCCAGTTGTATTGGGTGAAGTGGATATTCTAAAATCAATATTGTTACTTCCAGGAGTAACAAATGCTGGGGAAGGCGCGTCAGGATTTAATGTTCGTGGCGGCGGTGCAGATCAAAATTTAATACTTTTGGACGAGGCAACCATATTTAATTCTTCGCATGTTTTTGGATTCTTTTCGGTATTTAATCCCGATGCCATTAAAGATTTAAAATTATACAAAGGAGGTATTCCTGCTCGTTTCGGTGGTCGCGCCTCCTCTGTTTTAGACATTTACCAAAAAGACGGAAACAGTTCGAGTTTTCACATGAATGGAGGAATTGGTTTAATATCTAGTCGCCTTTTGGCCGAGGGTCCGATTGTGAAAGATAAAGGCTCTTTTTTAATTGCTGGTCGTGGTTCGTATGCTCATTTATTTATGAAACTTTCAAAAGACCAAAAAGACAATTCAGCTTATTTTTATGACTTAAACACCAAGTTGAGTTATAAATTCAATCCAAATAATAACTTATACGTTTCGGGCTATTTTGGTCGAGATGTTTTTAGTATCAGTAACAGTTTTACCAATACTTATGGTAATTCTACTTTAAATTTAAGATGGAATCATTTGTATTCTGATAAATTATTTTCTAATTTATCCTTAATTTACAGCGATTATTACTATGGATTAGCAATAAATATTATAGGATTTCAATGGGATTCAGGAATTAAGAATTACAATATTAAATATGATTTCAAACACTATATTTCGGATAAATTCAAATTGAACTATGGTGTAAACGCTATTTATTATGATTTTAATCCCGGGACCATTGCGCCTTCAAATGCTACTTCTGGCATTCTTTCGGATCAATTGGATAAAAAATATGCCTTCGAACCTTCTTTTTATTTAGATGCGGAACACGAAATTTCTAAAAAAATATCGCTTTCTTACGGATTACGATACAGCATGTTTTATCGTCTAGGTCAATCGACAATGAATATTTATTCAGACGATAATCCTGTGATATTTAATCAAAGCCAACAGATTTATGAAAAAGCAACACCTATTGGAACAGAATATTTTGGTAGAAACAAAATTATAAAAGATTATAATTATTTGGAACCTCGATTTTCAATGGCCTATCAGTTGAATAAAAACCAATCAATAAAAGCAAGTTACAATAGAATGGTGCAATATTTACAATTGATTTCGAACACCTCTTCACCTACTCCATTAGATGTTTGGACACCAAGTGATCAATATATAAAACCGCAAATTGCCGACCAAGTTGCTTTGGGTTATTTTAAAAACTTTAAAGACGACTCGTACTCATTAGAATTGGAAACCTATTATAAAAAAGTTCAAAACCGAATTAATTATATTGATGGAGCCGATTTAGTTGCCAACAAAGCCATTGAACAAGTGATTCTAAACGGGCAATTGCGATCGTATGGCATAGAAGTCATGTTACGAAAAAATACTGGAAAATTAAGCGGTTGGATTTCTTACACATTATCTAAATCGGAACAACAAACATTGGGAAGAAATGCTACTGAGTCAGGAATAAATGGAGGCAATTGGTACAGCTCAGGATATGATAAATTGCACAATTTAGCTATTACAAGTGCTTATACACTCAATAAAAAATGGAGTTTTGGGGCCAATTTTGCTTTACAAACGGGTCAACCGGTAACATATCCTAATGGTCAATATCAGTATAACGGTGACATTATGGTACCTAATTATGGTTTGCGAAACGAAAACCGACTTCCTGCATATCATCATTTGGACATTTCTGCCACTTTAAGTTCTCGAAAAAATGATAAAAGAAGATGGAAAAGCGAATGGGTTTTTAGTATTTATAATCTTTATAATAGGAAAAATGCAGCATCGATTACATTCAGGCAAAATGCTGATTCAGGTGCTAATGAAGCCGTGAGAACATCCATTTTTGGAATGGTTCCAGCGGTAAGTTATAATTTTAAATTTTAATCCAAATGAAAAAAACAATCCAATATATCAGTCTAATTATCTTGACATTATTTGCTGTATGTTGTCAAGACGTTGTCGACGTAGATTTGAATACAGCACCACCAAAATTAGTTATTGATGCTTCAATAAATTGGGCTAAAGGAACAAGTGGAAGCGAACAGAAAATAATTTTAACTACAACCACTGATTTTTATAGTGATATAATTCCAGTAGTTCATGGGGCAACTGTTTATGTTACAAATAGTACGAACACCATTTTTAATTTTGTAGAAAATGCAACAACCGGGGCATATATTTGTAGTGATTTCATCCCTGTTCTGAATGAAAATTACACATTAACTGTTATTAGCAATGGGGAAACTTATACCGCGGCAGAAAATTTAAAATCGGTAGCACCTATTGACCATATTGTTCAAAAAAATGACGGCGGTTTTACTGGAAAAGATATTGAAATAAAAGCTTTTTTCAATGATCCTGTAGAGGAAACTAATTATTATATGTATAAATACAAATATTCAAATGTTATAAAATCAGATTATTATGTACGTGAAGATGCCTTTTTTCAAGGAAACCAATTTTTTAGTATTTCAAGAAATAGAAAACTGAAAGCTGCTGATCAAATTGAAATCACACACTTTGGCATTTCTAAAACCTATTTCAACTATATGAATGTGTTATTGAATATCTCTGGAAATCAAGGAGGAAGCCCATTTCAGACTCCATCTGCTACGGTAAGAGGCAATATTATTAATACTACCAATTTTGATAATTATGCCCTAGGTTATTTTAGATTATCAGAAACCGATACAAAAAATTATATTATACAGTGATATTAGGTGTAATAATCACGAAGCTATTTCATCTTTTTTTAATCATAAATTTTTGCCTTAACAAAAAGAAACGTAATTTTACCAGTCGTTATAATAATACGAACTTTTGTAAGTTATAATAAAAACGTTTTAACATTGAAGACAAAAAACCTTAAATATTTTTCCTTTTTTTTATTTTTCATATTATTGTTGGCTTGTTCAACCAAAAAAGACAAGTTTATTAATAGAAAATTTCAAGCATTAAACACGAAATTTAATGTTTTATACCACGGAAATGTAGCTTTAGCCAAAGGCGTGATTGAGGTAAAAACCCTAAACAAAGATAATTTTTGGGACATTTTACCAGTGGAACGAATGCAAGTTTCGGCTGAAAACATTCTTCCAGGTCAATCTAAAAATGCTAATTTTGAAAGAGCCGAATTAAAAGCGACCAAAGCGATTCAAAAACGCTCTATGAATATTGAAGGAAAAGAAAAAAACTCCCAAATTGATGAAGCTTACTTATTATTGGGAAAATCAAGGTATTATGACCAACGATTCATTCCTGCTTTAGAAGCATTCAATTATATTTTGAATAAATATCCCGAAAGTGATAAAATATTTGAAGCCAAAATATGGCGCGAAAAAACCAATATGCGATTAGAAAATGATGCATTGGCTGTAAAAAATCTTACAAAACTATTAAAAGACATTAAAGTAAAAGACCAAATTTACGCAGATGCAAATGCTACTTTAACCCAGGCTTTTTTGAATTTGGGTCAAAAAGATAGTGCGGTGATTTGTTTAAAATCAGCAACTACTTTTACCAAAATCAACGAAGAAAAATCAAGATATCGTTTTATTTTAGGTCAACTCTATAATGAATTAGGTTATAAGGATAGTGCTTTTGTAAC
This sequence comes from Flavobacterium sp., assembly GCA_040402815.1. GTDB lineage: Bacteria > Bacteroidota > Bacteroidia > Flavobacteriales > Flavobacteriaceae > Flavobacterium. The sequence continues at coordinate 81,598 of JBBALV010000001.1, read as the reverse complement.
ATTTCAATCCGTAATTGACATGAAAAGAAAATCAGCAAGAAGTTATGTCATTCATTCACACGGAAAACAAACTCAAGTATTTGACCCTAAAAAAGGCGATACTTTACTTTTTAATGAAAAGTATAAAAATTTATTAGAAGACAGAGAAAATCGACCATTTTTAGACGTGATTAATCACCAATTGGCTTTATATTATGACAGAAATAAAAATAATAAAAAAGCTATTATTTATTACAACAAATCCCTAAGGACAAAATCAACTGACCAATATTTAGTAGCTTCTAACTATAGAAATCTTGCTAAAATAAATTTTGATAATGCAAAATATCAAACCGCTGGACAATATTATGACAGCACATTAGTAAATTTGACGGTTAAAACAAAAGAATATAACGCCATTAAAAAGAAAAGAGAAAATCTTGCAGATGTAATAAAATACGAAGCTATTGCACAACGAAATGATAGTGTGTTAAACGTACTTGCTTTGTCTAAGGATGATCAAAAGGGATTTTATGAAAATTATATTGCCAAAATTAAAAAAGCGGATAGAGAGAAAGCGGCATTAGAAAAAGAAAAAGCAGACAAAGCCTCAAGATTAGCAGGAAATTTAAATGCCGATGACGATCCAATTGTCGGAAAGAGTATTTCGAGCAGCAAATCAGATGCTTCAGGAATTGCGCCACCAACTTTTGGCCCTAAACCAACTAGTGACGATGCAAATACTTTTTATTTCTATAATCCATCAACCGTTGCATATGGAAAGATTGAATTTAAGAAAAAATGGGGAGACAGAAGCCTAAAAGGAAATTGGCGATTGTTTTCAGAGCAAGCAAAATTATCTCCAAATGATGTAGCAACCGAAAAAGAAAATGCAGATGCTAAAGAAGAAGACGTAAAAGAGAAAGCAGTTGAACCAAAATACACTGTTGATTTTTATTTAAAACAATTACCTACAGCTCAAAAAGCAACTGATAGTTTAGCGAAAGAACGAAATTTTGCTTACTACCAATTGGGCGTTATTTATAAAGAAAAATTCAAAGAATACAAGCTGGCATCGAATAAATTAGAGCAATTATTAAAAAACAATCCAGAAGAGCGTTTGATTTTACCGGCTATGTACAATTTGTTTAAAATTTACGAAATTACTGACAAAGAAATGGCTTTGGTTATGAAAAATAAAATCATTGCTCAGTATCCAAATTCTCGCTATGCACAGATTTTAAGTACCGGAAATTTAAATCAATCCAGTCTAAACGAATCGCCCGATGTGGCCTATCAAAAATTATACAAACGCTATTTAGCCGGTGACTATTATAAAGTTTTAGACCAAGTAACAAAATATATTGACCAATTTACAGGGGAAGAAATCGCTCCAAAATTCGAACTATTAAAAGCACATACTGTTGGGAAATTAAAAGGTTTAACAGAATATAAAACGGCTTTAAATTTTGTTGCCCTTAATTATCCGAACGTCGAAGAAGGTAAAAACGCAGAACAACTTCTAGCTACAAATATTCCTGTTTTTGAAAAAATGAAATTTTATGCTAAAAAACCTGCAAGCTGGAAAATCATTTATAAAGTAAGAAATATTGACAGTTTAAGAACAAAGTCTTTATTAAATATTGTAACAAAATTCGCTGCAGAACGTACTATTGACAAATTAAAATCATCAATCGACATCTATTCAATGACAGAAAGTTTTGTTGTTATTCACGGATTTAAAACCGAAGAAAAAGCAAATAATGTAGTAACTATTTTAAGAGATTATAAAGATTATAATATTGCAAATATTGCTATAGTAATTTCAAATGAAAATTATAAAATTGTTCAAATAAAGAAAAATTTAGCAGACTATTTAGCAACGCCAAAAACAGCTCCGTTGCCAGATGAACCCTTTGCACCACAGCCTACAAACCCAAATTCTAACCCTGCAAATCCAAACAAAACTCAAAATAAAGTAATCGCACCACCACCAGGCATGAATGTTATAGATGGTGACGATCCACCTCCATCAAACGAGTCTTCACCAGAAAAAGAGCCGCCGACAATGCCTAAAAAACCGTAAAGATGTTCGATAAAAAACCAAAATCATATACCGATTTATTGGGCAAAACCAATAGAATAGTTGAAGGAACAATTATAAAAGGTGATATTATTTCGCATGCCGATTTTAGGCTAGATGGTGAATTGTATGGCAATTTTTCTTCCAAAGGCAAAATAGTTGTAGGGCCAACAGGAATAGTAAAAGGTGATGTTGTTTGTAAAACTGCCGATATCGAAGGGAAATTTGAAGGTAAAATTCAAGTAGTGGAACTTCTCAATTTAAAAACCAAAGCAAGCATTCATGGTGAAGTCATTTGCGGAAAATTGGCTGTTGAACCAGGTGCTGATTTTAGCGCCACTTGCGTTATGAAACCCAATACAAAAAGTATAAATTCAAATGACATACAACAAAGAGTCGAAGAAAAAAAAGCCTAACAAATGGTTAGCTCTTCTTTCGATGCCAATTCAAATGGGCTTGGTCATTTTTCTTTTTGCGAAATTAGGAAGTTGGTTGGATGTTAAATTCCTTAATTCACATACCATTTATGTCAAAATTTCAACAATTGTAGGAGTAGCCATTGCTTTTTATAATTTAAACAGACAACTGAAAGACATTAACGAATCTGATAATACAACTGATGATTAAAAAATACAAACCCCTTTTTGAAGTATTTTTCCTTTCAATAATTGCATTTCTAATTCACAAAATTCTTTTCTTTAGTATTGGAAATCCAAATTCAGAAAAAACCTTTCATTATTCACTGAATACACTCTATATATTTTTTTCTATATTTTCACTATTTATTGTAGGCATTCTTACAATAGTAAAAGAAAAAAATATTGATAATGTTGGTAACACCTATTTATTGGTTACTTTAATAAAGATGGGGATTTCCTATATTTTACTATATCCAATTCTCCAAGGCACTAAGACTTTTATGACAACGGAAAAAACGAACTTCATTATCGTTTTCTTAGTGTTTTTGACAATAGAAACGGTTGTAACTATTAGAATATTAAACAAAAAGCAATGAAATCGGGTTTCACTGATTTTTTCATCAAAAAAAATAAAACTAAAACTTTTTAATATTAATTTAAATTGTACTTTTGCACCAAATTTAAGAAAATAAATTAAAGATAAATATTCGATATGGTGTTTGCAAACAAACCACTCCAATTCATCTTAGCGGCTATAGTAGCTTGTCTTCCGCTAATTAGTTCAGCAAATACTACTGTTGATGCGGTTAAAGTTACTTCTGAAACAACTCGTAAAACGACAAGCGCTGTACATGAGACCAATGTTGAAACGAAAGTTTTATCAGAAGATGAAATGAAAGAAGTAGAAAGAAAAGCATTTGTAAAACATCACTTGCTTGATTCTCACGATTTCACTTTATTTTCTTATGGAAAAGACGAAGAACACCAAACTCATTTTGGATTTTCATTACCGGTTATACTTTGGGATAATGGATTGCATATCTTTTCGTCATCAAGATTTGAACATGGAGAAGCTGTCGCTGAATCAGATGGTAATTACTACAAAATAGATCATCACAGCGGTAAGATTTTTAAAACTAACGAAGCAGGAATATTTATAGAAAATGAAAAAGGTCATGTAACAAACGAACAACCTATTGATTTTTCAATCACTAAAAGTTTGTTAATGATTCTAATTGTAGGACTTTTAATGCTTTCATTATTTGCTGGTTTAGGCAAATCTTACAAAAAAAATGGTTCAATTGCTACTGGTGCAGGACGATTTTTTGAACCAATTATCCTTTATATTAGAGACGAAATTGCTATTCCAAATATTGGTGAAAAAAATTATAAGAAATACATGAGTTTCTTATTGACTATCTTTTTCTTTATTTGGTTCTTAAACATGTTTGGTCTTACACCGCTAGGAGTAAACATTACAGGGAATTTAGCCGTTACGTGTTCATTAGCAATTCTGACCTATTTGATTACAACATTTACTGCTAAAAAAGATTATTGGAAACACATTTTTTGGATGCCGGGGGTACCTGTTCCAATGAAATTTATTTTAGCACCAATTGAATTGTTGGGAACAATTATTAAACCATTTTCACTTACAATTCGTTTGTATGCAAATATGTTAGCAGGTCACGTCGTTTTAATGACTCTAATTGCATTAATGTACAAATTCAATAGTCCAATTGGAAGTCCATTGTCATTTATGTTAGCATTTGTATTGTCATTATTAGAAGTTTTAGTCGCTTTATTACAAGCATATATATTTACAATGTTGGCCGCATTATATTTCGGAGCCGCATCAGAAGAGCATCATCACGAAGAAGCTCATTAGATTGCAGATTTTTGAATTATGATTTTGATTGCAGATTTACGATTCTGAAATCTAAAATCGTTAATCTTCAATCGTTAATCAAATTGAATGTTTAATTTTTAATACATATTTTTATGGAAATTCCTAGAATTGTTGGAGCAGGATTAGTAGTTATTGGAGCAGGTATTGGTATTGGTAGAATCGGTGGTTCTGCAATGGATGCCATTGCTCGTCAACCAGAAGCTACTGGAAAAATCCAAACAGCTATGCTTATTGCAGCTGCGCTTGTTGAAGGTATTGGTTTCGCTGCAATTTTTGCATCGTAAATTAAAAATTATAAAAGCTACAACGGTTGGTTGTAGCTTTTATTACCTATTTAAAAACTAATAAATTAAAATCGTATATAATGGAAGAATTATTCGGATCGTTTTCATTAGGTTTGTTTATCATGCAAACTATATTATTTCTTGCACTTGTTTTCTTATTGAAAAAATTTGCTTGGAAACCTATACTGGATGCGGTTAATGAAAGAGAAGAAGGAATTAAAAATGCATTACAATCTGCCGAAAATGCGAGAAAAGAAATGCAAAACCTTCAATCTGATAACCAACGTATTCTTCACGAAGCGAGAACAGAGCGTGATGCTTTATTGAAAGATGCTCGTGAAATGAAAGACAAAATGGTTGCTGATGCTAAAAATGAGGCTCAAGCACAAGGATTGAAAATGATTGAGCAAGCAAAAGCTGCTATCGAAAGCGAAAAAAATGCTGCAATGGCTGAATTAAGAGCGCAAGTTTCTAATTTATCTATTGAAATTGCTGAAAAATTATTGAAAGAAGAATTATCTAACAAAGAAGCACAAACCAAATTGGTTGAAAAAATGTTAGGTGATGCAAAATTAAACTAATATGGCAAGTACAAGAGCAGGGATTCGTTACGCAAAAGCAATTTTAGATATAGCCGCCTCAAAAGGAGTAGCTTCTGAAGTGAGTGCCGACATGACTTTGATTGCAGCAACAATTTCAGGAAACTCTGAATTGATGCATTTTATTCAAAATCCATTGATTAAAACGGATATAAAAAAGAATGTAGTTTTAGAAATTTTTGCTTCAGCAAATGCCGTAACACAAAGTCTTTTCCATTTATTATTAGAAAACAAAAGATTTGAAATTCTTGAAGCAATCGCACTAGAATACAACAAATTGTTTGATGAAATGAACGATGTTGAAATAGCAAATGTTACTACTGCATTTGCAATGGATGCAGCATTAGAAACCAAAGTTTTAGCTAAAATAGCGTCCTTTTCTAATAAAAAAGTGACACTTAAAAATACAATAGATGCTTCAATCATTGGAGGATTTATTTTGAGAATAGGCGATAAGCAATATAACGCTTCTATAGCCAACAGATTACAAGTTTTAAAAAGAGAATTAAGTAACTAGTTATTTATAAATAATTATGGCGGAAATTAAACCTGCTGAAATTTCAGCAATATTAAGAAAGCAAGTAGAAAGTTTTGAATCAGGCGCTACATTAGAAGAAGTTGGTTCTGTACTTCAAGTTGGAGATGGAATTGCTCGTGTTTATGGGCTTTCTAATGTACAATACGGTGAACTTGTAGAATTCGATAACGGATTAGAAGGAATCGTTTTGAACCTTGAAGAAGATAATGTTGGGGTGGTGCTTTTAGGACCATCTACTGGAATTAAAGAAGGTTCAACTGCAAAAAGAACACAACGTATTGCCTCTCTTAAAACTGGAGAAGGAATGGTAGGTCGTGTTGTAAACACTCTTGGTTTTCCAATAGATGGAAAAGGACCAATTACAGGTGAATTATATGAAATGCCTTTAGAAAGAAAAGCTCCCGGAGTTATCTTTCGTCAACCCGTAACAGAACCATTACAAACAGGTATTAAAGCGGTAGACGCAATGATTCCAGTTGGTCGTGGACAACGTGAGCTAGTTATTGGTGACCGTCAAACAGGTAAATCAACAGTTTGTTTAGACACTATTTTGAACCAAAAAGAATTTTACGATGCAGGAAAACCGGTGTTCTGTATCTATGTTGCTATTGGACAAAAAGCGTCAACTGTAGCTGGAATTGCAAAAATGTTAGAAGAAAAAGGAGCAATGGCTTATACTGTTATCGTTGCCGCAAATGCATCTGATCCAGCTCCTATGCAAGTATATGCTCCTATGGCAGGTGCTGCAATTGGAGAATATTTTAGAGATTCTGGTCGTCCAGCTTTAATTGTTTATGATGATTTATCTAAACAAGCAGTAGCTTACCGTGAGGTTTCTCTTTTATTAAGAAGACCACCAGGACGTGAAGCATATCCTGGAGACGTTTTCTACTTACACTCTCGTTTATTAGAAAGAGCTTGCAAAGTAATTGCTAATGATGAGATTGCTAAAAACATGAACGATTTACCTGATACTTTAAAAGGTATTGTGAAAGGTGGCGGTTCATTAACAGCTTTACCAATTATTGAAACACAAGCGGGTGACGTTTCTGCCTATATTCCAACTAACGTAATTTCGATTACTGACGGACAGATTTTCTTAGATGGAGATTTGTTTAATTCAGGGGTTCGTCCAGCGATTAACGTAGGTATTTCAGTATCTCGTGTAGGAGGAAATGCTCAAATTAAATCCATGAAAAAAGTGGCAGGTACATTAAAATTAGACCAAGCACAATATCGTGAATTAGAAGCATTTGCAAAATTTGGTTCTGATTTGGATGCTGTAACTTTAAACGTTATCGAAAAAGGAAAAAGAAATGTTGAGATATTGAAACAAAATCTTAATGACCCTTATACCGTTGAAGATCAAACAGCTATTATCTATGCAGGTTCTAAAAACTTGTTGAGAAATGTTCCTGTAAACAAAGTTAAAGAATTTGAAAAAGACTTCTTGGAATTTTTAAATAACAAACACAGAGACGTTTTAGACAGTTTAAAAGCGGGTAAATTAGATGACAAAATTACTGATGTTATCGAAAACGTAGCAAAAGAAGTTTCAGCGAAATATAATTAAGAAATGTATATTGTATAATGTAAATTGTATCGAAAGAGACTATTTACATTATACAATATACAATCTTTTACAATATACAATTTATAAAAAATGGCAAATTTAAAGGAAATCCGTAATAGAATTACTTCCGTTTCATCAACGATGCAGATAACGTCTGCGATGAAAATGGTTTCTGCAGCAAAGCTAAAAAAGGCACAAGACGCCATTACAGCGATGCGACCTTATGCCGAAAAACTAACAGAATTATTGCAAAATCTTTCCGCAACTCTCGACGGAGATGTTGGAGGAGATTATACTACTCAACGTGAAATCAATAAAGTATTAGTTGTTGCAATTACTTCAAATAGAGGTTTGTGTGGCGCTTTTAATTCTAATGTTATCAAAGAAGTTAAAAACCGCGCCGATTTTTATAAAGGAAAACAAGTTGATGTTTTTGCTATTGGAAAAAAAGGGAACGATGTTTTAAGTAAAACACTTACTGTTGTTGATAATCAAAGTGCTATTTTTGATACATTGACCTTTGAAAATGTTGCCACAATTGCCGAAGTATTGACTCAGAAATTTATTTCTGGGGATTATGACAAAATTGAATTGGTTTATAATCAATTTAAAAATGCAGCGACTCAAATTATTCAAACAGAGCAATTTTTACCATTAGCTCCTATTCAATCTGACAAGCCCGTATCGACAGGAGATTATATTTTTGAACCAGCCAAAGAAGAAATTGTTATGGCTTTGATTCCAAAATCATTAAAAACTCAATTGTACAAAGGAATTAGAGATTCATTTGCATCAGAACATGGGGCGCGTATGACGGCAATGCATAAAGCGACTGACAATGCGACCGAATTGAGAGACCAATTAAAATTGACTTACAATAAAGCACGTCAAGCAGCAATTACCAACGAAATTTTGGAAATTGTTGGAGGTGCAGAAGCATTAAAAGGATAATAATTATTCAAACATACTATAAGAGTCGGCATTGGTCGACTCTTTTTTTTGTACATTTTTTAAATTTTAAAAAGAGTACCTTTACACCACAAATATTATCATAAAATGATTGAAGATAAAATGCCGCAACGCACAAGTATTGGTCAACTAGGAGAGTTTGGACTAATAGACCACCTTACTAAAAATTTCACAAACAATCAAACCTCTACGTTAAAAGGGATTGGTGATGACGCTGCTGTTTTGGATTTTAAGGATAAAAAAATAGTTGTTTCTACCGATTTGCTTATTGAAGGCGTCCATTTTGATTTGGGCTATATGCCTTTAAAACATTTGGGATATAAAGCGGTTGTAGTTAACGTTTCTGATATTTGCGCCATGAATGCAAAAGCAACTCAAATTACAGTTGCTGTGGCGGTTTCTAATCGGTTTCCATTGGAAGCTTTAGATGAATTATTTGCAGGAATTGCACATGCTGCCGAGGAATATAAAGTAGATGTTATTGGTGGCGACACCACTTCTTCCCAAAAAGGATTAATTATTAGCATTACGGCCATTGGTGAAGCTGATGCCGACGAAATTGTTTATAGAAATGGCGCTCAACAAACTGACTTATTGGTCGTTACTGGCGATATTGGTGCTGCCTATATGGGATTGCAGGTTTTGGAACGTGAGAAACAAGTTTTTCAAGTAAACCCAAATTCACAACCCGATTTAGATCCTTATACTTATCTCATTGAGCGTCAATTGAAGCCTGAAGCAAGAAAAGACGTGCGTACACTTTTGTATGCTTTAGAAATAAAACCTACTTCGATGATTGATATTTCTGATGGACTTTCTTCAGAAATTATTCATTTATGCAAACAGTCTAAAGTTGGCTGTAATTTGTATGAAGATAAATTGCCTTTAGACCCACAATTGATTTCAACTTGCGAAGAATTTGCAATTGATAGCACAACGGTAGCTATAAATGGAGGTGAAGATTACGAATTGCTATTTACTATTTCGATGAACGATTTTGACAAAATTAAAGGCAATCCCAATTTCACAATAATAGGTCACATGACACAAGAAAGTGAAGGAATTCATTTGATTACTCGAGCCAATACTAAAATTGAGTTAAGAGCAAGAGGTTGGAATGCTTTATCAGAAGAGTAGATAAATTCAACCCTATTTTTACTCTGATTTTTTTGTCTCAATCATTTGCAGAACAGTTTCACTATAGTAAGTTCCGCCACTTATAATTGTGTCAAAAACAATCAATAATTCGGCAAAATCCAAATCGTTTTTAATGATAATTCCTGCTGGTTTTATGGTTTCAAACAAATAATTGAAATTCAAATTTTCGTTAAACATAGTCAGTAAAATGATCTTACAACTTGGCATTTTTTGAGTCAAAAGCAAGGCTAAATCAACGCCAGATTCAATATTTTGTTCTTTAAAAGGAGGAATGCTTATGTCTAAAAAAGCGATGTCAAATACAACAGGACTTTTCATAATTGCATTATATCCTGTTTCTCCAGAAACACCTTCCGTTGTGATAATTTCAAATTCTTCTGGCTTCACTCTTTCAAGTGATCTTTTGTAGGCATTAAGTATAAAAGGATGGTCATCCACCATCAATAGCTCTAATTTTTCTTTCATAATCTATTTTTTTTTAAGGCATTGGTATTTCAATTTCTAACTTTGTTCCTTTTTTTAATTCGGATATAATTTTTATTGTTCCACCCGATTCATTTATCCTGGAATTCATGTTAGCAATTCCAATTCCATTTCTTTTTCGTTTATAATTAAATCCGACACCGTTATCTTGAATAATTAGTTTTAATTTTGAATCCACTTTGTCAAAAGTAACAATTACTTGACTCGCTTTTGCATATTTGTTGATATTTTGAAAAGATTCCTGCAAGATACGGTAAAGATTAATTTTTGTAATGTTATTCCATTTACTCCAATCTAAACTCTCATCCATTGTAAAATCAATTTCAGCTGTGCAAATCGATTTTTGGGATTGAATAAAATTCGTAACCATTACAACAAAATTATTGAAAATTGCTGTTTTTTCTTTATTGAAATCATGGGAGATTTCCCTTATTTCTTGCTCGATAGTTTTTAGTTGTTCAATAAAAACAACCCGCTCAGCAATAGTTTTATCATCATTAAATGTATTGAGACTATCTAAATTCAGACGCGTACCAAAAAGTTTACCCAATACACCGTCATGCAGCTCTTTGGCAATTTGCTTTTTTTCTAACTGCCGAACGGCTTCAATCTTTTCTTGTTGGTTTAACATAATTTGATATACTTCTTCATTGGCTTTTTGTTGTTCTTGTTTTAGTATGAGTTCTCTATTTTTTGACGCTTGAAAACGAATTACATAAAAAAGTCCAAAAAGGAAAAGAACACCTAATCCTATAAAAATTATATTTCGTTGTTGCTCTAGGAGGTTGTCTTTCTCTATTGACAATTCTTCCGTTTCATATTCAATACGAGCTAATTTATTTCTAATTTTTCGTTCGGCAATTTGCAAACTGTCGTTAATATGAATGTATTCTAAAGAAAATGCGGCACTTTTTTCAGGCGCCACAACTGATAATTGCTTTAAAGAAAGCAATACATCTTTAGATAAATTATTACTTTTTGCTAGTGTATAGGCTTGATTGGCGAATGAACGCGCTTTAGAAAAATCTTTAGTGTAAGTGTAATATTCGGAGAGGTGGAGGTTACTTGAAATTCTGCTAGCCAAAGTATTAAGACTATCCGCAATTTCTAAGGATTTATAAAACAATTGCGGCAATTCTTTAAAATTGCCCGTTTTAAATTTGGAATAGCCCAAATTGTCTTTTAACGCAGAGTATAAAAAGGCATCCTCGTTTTTAATGTTTTGTTGTTTTAATGCGAGTTCAAACTCATTAATTGCATTTTTATATTGTTTTTTATTGTGATACACCAACCCTATATTATTGAGTGACATTGCTTTGGTTTGTAAAGCTGTAATTGTTTTTTGCTTTTCAACTAACTCCAATGCTTTTGTATGAAATTCCAGCGACTTATCATACTCATTCAGTTCGTTATAGATTACTCCTAAGATGTTATAGGCTTGGAAAGTAAGTTCATTACTATTAGTTTTTCTTAAATACTTCAAGGCATCAAAAGCTGCTTTTTCACTACCTATATAGTCTTTTTCATTCAATTGCAATACCGACTTGTTCAATATCGTTTTTGCAATTTTACTGTTATCTTTTATTTTTATATACAGTTTTTCCGCTTTAAAATAATTCAAGTAGGCACTATCGGAAACAAACTTGGCTCCATAATAATCCCCCAAATAACTATAAGCTTTGCCTAAACCCATAGTGTCTTTGGCTTCTTCACAAAGTTGTACAGTTGCTTCAACACTTTTTTTATAATCCCTCATCGCATTCATATTGAAATAGCGGTTGGCAATTTTAAAAAAATAGATGCGCTTTGTAGAGTCGTTTTTTTGACCCGATACCACAGTAAAAGCTTTCTGTGTATAAAAATGTCTTTTGGAATAGGGTAAACTGTCGTTGTTGGCTTTTTCAAACCAAACCGTCAGACTATCAGTAATAGGGGAAGTTTGTGTTTTAGTATTGTGTTGAAAACAACCCAGAACAATACTAAATAACAATAATAAAAGTATATTTTTTTTATTCAAAATAGTAGCTTAATAGCTTTCAAAAATACTAAAATTTTTGACATAAAAAAAGGCTACCCTAAGATAGCCTTGTATATTTATATTTGTAGAAATTAATCTAATTTTTTAGATGAACTAACTACAGGAACCCCTTTTACATTTTTTACAGCAGCAATAAAAGTATCATTGCTTTTTTCTTTTTTAGTTTCGTTTGAGTTATAAGAAGTTAAACCTACTAATGCGATTACTACTACAGCTAAGATTGTGATTACTTTTTTCATAATATTTTAATTTAAAAGGTTGGTTTTTTTATATTTTTGATTTGTTTTATATCGTTTTGATGTTGTAAAAGTATATCGCTTACACGCCTAAATCAAAAATAAAACAGGACGAAATGCAACTCTTTTAGCTACGGCTGTTAATTATATATCTGAGGGGGTAAATTTAGTTTTATTACTTTTTTTGTTAAAAAAAGCGTTTATAAACGAGAGAAAAAGACATTTCTTAGGTGTTTTAGTTTGCGCTAAATGTTTTTACTTCACCCAAATATAAAAATTATGGGGTTGTTCCATACTTATTACTATTGATTATGTATTCCAATCTGTATCTAATATCATAAATTTTTAGTAACCAATAATACTATTTTATGAGCATCAACAGACAGTGTAACGGGGTGGTTTACAATATGCCCATATCGTTCTTTATAAACTGTGACGAAAAAAAGGAAGTCCGCTCAGTGGAACAGGTAAATAATCATTTGAGAAACATATATAGTGTAGTCCTATAATCCTATCCAATTACTACACTATAAAAACTAGTCAGTAAGTTAGAACCTTCCAGCAAACTATAACTTTTTAAAATAGTATTTTTAATTTATTAGCAGAAGCGCTACTTCGTTATTTCAAAATTTAAGGTTATATTTGTTATCCTAAACCGAAACGCACAATTCAAGAATTAAAATTACAGATTTGAATTTAATTCTTCTTTTTGCCAGTAACGTATAAAATTGTTCTACTTTTCAAATTGAACTGTAGCCGCTTATAAAAAAATAACAATCCATTGAAAATCCAAATATAACACTTATGAATTTAGAAGAAATAATAAAAGCCGGAATAGGAACAATCGTTGATGTACGTACTTATGAAGAATTTTTGGGAGGTCATGTTGTTGAATCAATCAACATTCCGTTGAATGAAGTTCCAGAGCGATTGGAGGAATTGAAGCAATTGGATTTGCCATTATTACTATGTTGTGCCGCAGGAATGCGAAGCGGACAAGCACAACAATTTCTTTCGCAACAAGGCATTGAATGTCATAATGCCGGCTCGTGGTTGGATGTTAATTATTATAAATCGTTGTAGCAGTAGTGATTTTAAAATTCATTCAAAAACATTTTTAATAAATAAACCATGCAAAACACAATTAAACTAGCGTTACTTTCCATATTTTTTGTGGCTTGCCAACAAAAAATAAAACCATCCGATATTTCAAAAATAAATGGTTATTGGGAGATTAAAAAAGTAGTTTTTCCAGACGGAACGAAAAAGGAATACAAAATGAATGAAACGTATGATTTTTTTACAATTGCAAATAACAACGGCTTTAGAAAAAAAGTTACACCGCAACTCGATGGCACTTTTTTAGTTAACAATTCCTCCGAAGCCATTAAGGTGCTATTTGAAAAAGACAAAACTTTCCTAGCGTATGCAACGCCTTATGCCAAATGGAAAGAAGAGATTATAACTCTGATAGATGATAGAATGGAACTAGTTAATCCAAATAAAATAACTTATTTTTATAAAAAAACAGCAGCTATTAACCTGAATTCTGATGGCAAAACGACTAAATAACCAAAGTTCAATTGGTGCTATTTTGAATGAAATTATTCAAGTAAACAAACTCCAACCGGGCATTGACCAAGTAATGGTGAAAGAAGCGTGGGTTGCCTTAATGGGAAACGGCGTAAACAACTATACCCGACATATTATTTTAAAAGGGGCTACTTTATATGTAGAACTAACTTCGGCTGTTTTACGCGAAGAATTGAGTTATGGTAAAGACAAAATTATTAAAATGATAAACGATGAACTTCGACGGGATGTCATAACAGCTATTGTGTTGCGGTAGTTTTTGGAATAAACCCTAATGTTACGTTCAAAAAACAAACATAAAATTATTTTAAACAAAAACTTAACGAAACGTTTCAATCAGAAATATACTATTAAGCTACCATCTTAGAATATTTGATGTATTTTTGTAGTCCGTTTCAAAAGAAACACTTAGAATATTTGTGATTTTTTTAAAGAAATTAAAAAACTTTTAGCACTCCATCTATGGAAAGTAAAGATCTTAAAGCAAAAATTATTGCTTTGAAAAAAGAGAAAAATGTAGTAATTCTGGCACATTATTATCAAGAAGCTGCCATTCAAGATATAGCGGATTATGTAGGAGATAGTTTAGGATTGTCTCAAGAAGCGGCTAAAACGGACGCCGACATTATACTTTTTGCAGGGGTTCATTTCATGGCAGAAACGGCAAAAATTTTAAATCCAACCAAAAAAGTTATTCTTCCTGATTTAAAAGCAGGTTGCTCACTCGCAGAATCGTGTCCTCCCGATTTATTCGAAAAATTTATTGTCGAACATCCCAATCATGTTGTTATTACTTATGTCAATTGTTCAGCTGAAATTAAAGCGTTAAGTGATATCGTTTGTACTTCATCAAATGCTATAAAAATCGTAGAGTCGGTTCCGCTAGAAACGCCAATTATTTTTGCTCCAGATAAAAACCTAGGAAAATATATTAGTAGTAAAACCGGTCGCGATATGCTACTTTGGGACGGTTCTTGTGTCGTTCATGAGGCATTCTCATTGGATAAATTAGTAGCACTTTACAAAAAAAATCCGGATGCGAAAATTATTGCGCATCCAGAATCAGAAACCCATATTTTGCAAACAGCCAATTATATCGGTTCAACCGCAGGGATGATTGACTATGTTAAATCCAATCCGGGTGAAAAATTTATTGTAGCTACCGAGGCTGGTATTTTGCATAAAATGCAACAAGAAGTACCTCATAAAATTCTGATTCCTGCACCCTCAAAAGAAGATAATACTTGTGCATGTAGCGAATGTGGCTACATGAAAATGAATACTTTACAAAAAGTTTATGATTGTTTATTAAACGAAACACCCGAAATTACTGTTCCAGAAAACATCCGACTTAAGGCATTAATCCCAATTGAGCGCATGCTCGAATTATCCAAATAATGATAAAAACAGATTATTTAATTATTGGCTCTGGGGTTGCAGGTTTAACTTTTGCTATAAAAATTGCAGATCAATTTCCTGAAAAAAAAGTTACAATCGTTACTAAATCTACTGAAGATGAATCCAACACGAAATATGCGCAAGGTGGTGTTGCAATTGTTGTAGATGGTGAAGATTCTTATAAAAAGCACATTGAAGATACGCTGATTTGTGGTGATGGATTGTGTGATAGAGAAGTGGTCGAAATGGTTGTTTCTGAAGGGCCAAAACGGCTGAAAGAATTGGTAGAATGGGGTGCTAAATTTGACAAAAATTCTAAAGGTAACTTTGATTTAGGTAAGGAAGGCGGGCATTCTGAAAACCGGGTGGTACATCATAAAGACCAAACAGGGCAAGAGATTCAACGAGCCATCTTATCACAAGTACATCAAAAAGAAAATATTACGGTTTTAGACCACCATCTAGCACTCGACTTAATTACAGAAAACAATTGTTGTTTAGGCGCTTATGTTTTGAATCAAAACGACAATGAAATTGTGACTTTTCAATCGCATTTTACCTTATTAGCCACAGGAGGAATTGGTCATCTTTATGGACATACAACCAATCCAAAAATTGCAACAGGCGATGGAATTGCAATGGCATTTAGAGCTCATGCAGTTATAAAAGACATGGAATTTATCCAATTTCATCCTACTGCTTTATATGATAAATCTATTGGTTCTTCATTTTTAATTTCGGAAGCTGTGCGTGGTTTTGGTGCTATTTTGCGAACAAAGAACGGGCATTCGTTTATGCTTGATTATGACTCTAGAGGTGATTTGGCTTCCCGCGATATTGTTTCACAAAGTATTGATTTGGAACTAAAAAAATCAGGAGAAGAATGTGTGTACTTGGATTGTACCCATTTGGATTTGAAAGCATTTATTACTCATTTTCCGATGATTTATGAACGCTGTAAAAGTGTTGGTATTGATATTACAAAAGATTGGATTCCAGTGGTTCCAGCACAACATTATTTGTGTGGTGGCATTGTGGTAGATAAAAACGGTAAAACTTCTATAGAAAATTTATTTGCCTGTGGCGAATGTTCTCAAACGGGATTGCATGGAGCCAATAGACTGGCTTCTAACTCTTTATTAGAAGCGTTGGTGTATTCGGACAAAATATTTACCTATTTAGCTCAGGCTTCTGATGCGGGTTCTGAGATAAAGCAGCCTTTTCAGGAATGGAAAAAAACTAATAACCCTGAAATTAATGGGGAATATGTGAAGAATTTAAAGGCGGAATTACAACTTTTGATGCGTAAAAATGCTGGAATTGTTAGACACGACACCGATTTACTTGCTGCAAAAAAACAATTGGATCTTTGGCAAATTGCCGTTATGGAAAAATGCAAAACCCATCAAATTAATTCTGATTTATGGGAACTATTAAACTTGATTACTATCGGGAATTTAATTGTGCAACAATCTATTGAACGGACGAATAATAGAGGTGGTTTTGTGAAATATGCTTAAGTTTTGGAGGGCGAAAGTCGTGCTAAATAATCATAATGTTCGCCTTCGAGGAGCATTTCGCATTGTAAACCATTGGCGATAGCTGCGTTTTGTAATGTATTATAATCGATATACATCCAATCGAAGGGTTGTTCTTTTTCGCCTTTGTAACTGATATTGAAAATGACTTCGCCATAATAATCATTGTTGGAAGGAATCCATTTTCCGCCATCTTCGTCTTCGTCAAACATGTAAATGATATCGGAACTGTCTAAGAGAATTTGTCCGTTTTCGTTCATTAATGATTTTAGTTGTGCTAAAAAAGCGGGCATTTTTTTCAACTTTCCACACATTCCTGCGCCATTCATCATTAAAAGAATCGTGTCGAATTTTTGATTTTTTAAGGACATTACATCTTGTACTTCGGCTTTTTTTATACCTCGAAGTCGGCAAGCTGCAATGGCATTTTTGGAAACATCGATTGCTGTAACATCCAATTTTTCTTGGTTTTGCAAATACAAACTGTGGCTTCCTGCGCCACAACCGACATCGAGTACTTTGCCTTTTGCAAGCCGTAAGGCGTGTTGTTCCATTTTTGGCATTTCGTTAAAATTTCGAAACAAATAGGCAACCGACATTTCATCTTCTTCAGAAATGGTGGTTTCGGTAATTAAATTTGCGGGAGCGTTTTTAGTTTGAAAATCGAGTATGGCTTTTCCGAATAGGTCTTTCATGAATTTTTAGTTTGAAGTTTCCGATTTCAAGTTTAAAAAGTTCTAATTTTGCAACACAACATGAACATTAGCATAAGCGAATGGGCATATCAAACGTGAAAACTTGAAACAAATTTTAAACAGTCTGGTTAAAGATGCCAAAGATAAGCATCTAGAGAACAAAAAGTATTTCGACAAGCTCAAAAAAAAGACGCCCAAAAATTTAGATTATATCATGCAAGAATTGCACGATGCTGAATTTAAAAAAACGGATTGTTTGACTTGCGCCAATTGTTGCAAAACGACCGGACCGCTTTTTACTTTGGCTGATATTGAAAGAATTGCAAAACATTTGCGCCAAAAACCTCAACAATTTATAGCCAACTATTTGCGTATTGATGAAGATACTGATTATGTTTTACAATCGGTGCCTTGTACCTTTTTGGATGCTGAAAATGCTTGTATGATATATGATGTTCGTCCAAAAGCATGCAGAGAATTTCCTCATACCGACCGAAAAAAGTTTCAACAAATTACAGATATCACCTTGAAAAATATTCCGATTTGTCCCGCCACATATCGGATTGTGGAGCAAATGAAAAAACGATTGCCTTTGTAAAATAATTTAATATTGTTTTATCCGAGGTGTTTTATTACTTTTATTATTCAATATCAATTTCTTAAAATCGTTTCTTAAATAATTGAAACTCGAAAACATGCCAACAGCCTTATCCATTCTTCAAAAATACTGGAAATACGAACAATTCAGATCGTTGCAAAACGAGATTATTGATTCGGTTTTGGAAGGAAAAGATACGTTTGCATTGTTGCCAACAGGTGGCGGAAAATCTATTTGTTTTCAAGTGCCCGCAATGATGAAAGAGGGGATTTGTTTGGTGATTTCTCCTCTTGTTGCTTTGATGAAAGATCAAGTGGCTAATTTAGAAAAACGAAACATCAAGGCTATTGCACTCACTGGCGGTATTTCATCAGACGATATGATAGCGCTTTTAGACAATTGTTTGTATGGCAATTATAAATTTCTTTATTTGTCACCCGAACGCTTACAAAGTGATTGGATTTTAGAACGGATAAAAAATCTACCCATAAATTTAATTGCCATTGACGAAGCGCATTGTGTGTCGCAATGGGGACATGATTTTAGACCCGCTTATTTGAAAATTGCAACTTTAAAAACCCATTTTTCGACGGTGCCTTTTTTAGCCTTAACCGCTTCGGCTACTAAACGAGTACAAGAAGATGTTATATTGCAATTGGAGCTTGAAAAACCAGTTTTTTTTCAAAAATCGTTTGAGCGAAAAAATATTGCCTATATGGTTTTTAAAGCGGAAGACAAGCTGTATAAAGTAAGCCAGATTTTAACTAAGAATAAGGAATCGTCTATAATATATGTACGAAACCGAAAATCATGTATCGATGTTGCTGCTCAATTGCAATCACTTGGATTTAGCGCTACCTACTATCATGGTGGCTTGTCTAGTAAAGAAAAAGACAAAAACATGCAACGCTGGATGCAAGAGGAAGCGCAAGTCATTGTAGCTACAAATGCATTTGGAATGGGAATTGACAAAGCAAATGTGAAAACGGTTATTCACATTCAGTTGCCAGAAAACTTAGAAAATTATTATCAAGAAGCCGGTCGTGCTGGGAGAAATGAAGAGAAAGCTTTTGCAGTACTTTTAACAAGTCCTACCGATGCGCTTCAGGCGGAACAACAGTTTATAGCGGTGTTGCCCGACAAAAATTTCTTGATCCTGATGTATGTGAAATTATGCAATTATTTTCAAATTGCCTATGGCGAAGGAATTGACGAGAAATTCGCATTCAATTTGAACCAATTTTGTTTGAAATACCAATTTCCAGTCGTGAAAACTTTCAATGCGATGCAGTTTCTTGACCGACAAGGTGTCATTTCGCTTTCGCAAGAATTTTCAGAAAAAGTAATTATACAATTCATAATTCCGTCCAAAGAAGTGATTCGGTATATGAGTTTGAATCCAAATGATGAAGCTATTATTGTTTCGATTCTTCGCAATTATACTGGAATTTATGAGGTAGCTACTGCATTGAATTTGTCGTTAATTTCGAAAAAAGCGAATACGACGGAAGTGGAAGTGATACAATTATTACAAAAATTAAAAGACAAAGCTATTATCGATTATCAAGCCAAAAATAATGATACTGTATTGCTATTTAATGAAGTAAGGGAAGACGAACGGACTATAAATAGGGTATCTAAATATCTAGAAAATCAAAATTTACTCAAAAAAGAACAACTAAAATCCGTTTTGAATTATGTAAGTGATATTGAAAATTGTAAAAGTAAATTGATTCTGTCTTATTTTGGAGAGCAAAAAGCTACCGATTGCGGTATTTGCTCCTTTTGTATTGCCAAAGACAAACCAAAAGTCAGTGCTGTTTCGGTTGCCAAACAAATCTTGAATTTGCTAGCGGAACAACAACTAAATTCAAGAGAAATTCAGAATGTAACACATCAATCCAAAGACGATGTTATCTTTGCTCTTCAAAATTTGTTAGAAAATGAACTAATTGAGATTAAATCCAATAATAAATACAGTTTAAAATCATAATGGAAAAATTACGTGTCGTTTTTATGGGAACTCCAGAATTTGCCGTTGGCATTTTGGACGCCATACTTAAAAATAAATATGAAGTTGTTGGAGTAATTACGGCAGCCGATAAACCTGCAGGTCGTGGTCAGAAAATTAAATTTTCGGCAGTCAAAGAATATGCTTTAACAAATGATTTGAAATTATTACAACCAACAAATTTGAAAGACGAGACTTTTATAACGGAATTAAAAGCACTACAAGCCAATTTACAAATTGTAGTTGCTTTTAGAATGCTCCCAAAAGTAGTTTGGGAAATGCCAAAACTTGGAACTTTTAATTTGCATGCCTCCTTGTTACCAAATTATCGTGGGGCAGCACCAATAAATTGGGCAATAATTAATGGTGAAACTAAAACAGGAGTAACCACTTTTTTTATAGATGACAAAATTGATACTGGAGCAATGATTATGAGTGCTGAATTAGCAATTTCAAAAGATGAAAATGCAGGCCAATTACACGATGAATTAATGGACTTAGGAAGTGTAACTGTTCTAAAAACTTTGGTTTTAATTGAAAATAGTATTGTGAAAACTATTGTTCAAAAAGAAGATGTTGCAATAAAAACAGCTTATAAATTAAACAAAGAGAATTGTAAAATCGATTGGACACAACCAGCAATTGCTATACACAATATAATTCGAGGACTTTCACCAAATCCAACAGCTTGGTGTTATTTTTTTGATAACAATCAAGAATGGAATGTAAAAATTTATGAAGCTAAAATTCAATATGAAAATCACGAAGCCCAAATAGGTCAAATTATTGCAACAAAAAAAGAATTAAAAATCGCTGTACAAGATGGCTTTATTCAAATAGTATGCCTCCAATTTCCTGGAAAGAAAAGAATGATGGTTTCTGAACTGCTAAACGGTATAGCGTTTTCTGAAAATGCAATAGCTCGTTAAGTGCTATAAATGCTAATTTGAGGGTTTTTTCTTAAAAAACAACTTAGTTTATCAACAAATCAAGTAAGTTATCAACAAATCGATTAAAAAACCCACAAATGTCTTGTTCAATAAGGAATTCCTACTAAATTTGTTACATTAACAATAATGTTTAACCAACAATTAATAACTTTTTATTATGAACAAATCAGAATTAATCGACGCTATCGCTGCTGACGCAGGAATTACTAAAGCTGCAGCTAAATTAGCTTTAGAATCATTTTTAGGTAATGTAGGTAGTACTTTGAAAAAAGGCGGAAGAGTTTCTTTAGTAGGTTTTGGATCTTGGTCAGTATCTGCTAGAGCTGCAAGAGATGGAAGAAATCCTCAAACTGGAGCAACTATTAAAATTGCTGCTAAAAAAGTAGTGAAATTTAAAGCAGGTGCTGAATTAGAAGGACATGTAAACTAATTTTATTAGCCTATATAAATTAAAGTCTTCCGTTTTGGAAGACTTTTTTTTTAAAAAATAGTTAAATTTAATCCCCTTCTGAATAATTTAAAAGCAGATAAAAAAAATGGTGGAATGCGCTTTAAACCTAAATGATAATTATTCTAATAGTAGTGAAAATTTTCTGTGTTTATTGTGGTATTAATCCGAATTGTATTGCTTCTTTTAGGGTATGGAGGTTGATGTCTTTTAGTGTTTTGAATTTTATGCAGTAGCTTGTTATGCTTGCTTTGCCTATTTGGTTTGCAAAGGTTTTGGATAGATAAGTTTTGTCTTCTATACCGAGGATATAAACTGATATTCCGGCAGTGTTTGCACTAAGTCCAATTTGGTAGAAGGGTTTGGTTTTGTTATTGGCATATTTAATGGTTTGCTGTCCGTATCCGATGTTGGGGTTGGAAATGGTTTTGTCCTCGCTGTTTTTTCCGTCGAAGAACCATAGTTTAGTTGTTGGCGTTAGGGCCAAAATGAGCTGATGCATTTCTTGCATTTCGCCGCGCTTTGGTTCGGGTAGTAATGCTATATATTTTTCGATTTGTTTTTTGATTTCCATATTATTTAGTGGTTATTCAATGTTCTAATTACTTTGGCCGGGTTTCCTACAGCTAGGGAATTTGGTGGTATTTCTTTGGTTACTACTGAACCTGCTCCGATGGTGCAGTTGTCGCCTATTTTTACTCCTGGACATATCACGGTATTGCCTCCTATCCAACAATCGTTGCCGATGGTTACGGGTTTTGCAAATTCGACGGTTCGTCTTTCGATGGGGTTTAGCGGATGGGTTGCGGTATAGATGTGCACATTGGGTCCGATGAATACATTGTTCCCGATTTCGATTTTCATTGCATCTAAAAGGACGCAATTGACATTGAAATAGACGTTTTCGCCGGAGTGAATATTATAGCCATAATCACAATGAAAGGGGGGTTCGATGTACAATCGTTTTTGGGCATTCGGCATTAATTGTTGCAAAATATTTCGAGCGTTTCCATTCATTAGATATTCGGTAACATTTAGTTTGTGCAATAGTTTTTTAGCTTTTGTTCGTTCTGCAATTAGTGCTTTGTCATTGGCATAATAGATTTCGCCATCGAGCATTTTTTCTTTTTCGGTTTTCATTGTGCTAATTTTCAATAATTCAAATATACTATTTCTGCCTCTTTCCTGCTTAAATTAAAATGTGTATTTTTGAACTAATGAATTTAATAGACTAATCTTTTTCAAATGAAAAATACTGTTTTACACAAAGCCAATAGTAGAGGTCATGCTGACCACGGATGGTTAAATGCTTACCATAGTTTTAGTTTTGCAAGTTGGTACAATCCAGAACGATTACAGTTTGGAATGTTACGTGTTTTAAACGATGATACGGTGGCTGCAGGAATGGGTTTTGGCACGCATCCACACGATAACATGGAGATTATTACGATACCGCTTGAAGGTGATTTGGCGCACGAAGACAGCATGGGCAATGCGGCAACTATAAAAACGGGCGATGTACAAGTGATGAGTGCTGGCACTGGTATTCGGCATAGTGAGTTTAATCCGAATTCCTATCAGCAGACTAAATTGTTTCAGATTTGGGTGTTTCCGAAATATAGAAATGTAGTACCTCGCTACCAACAGATTACATTGGATGTTTCGGAACAGAAAAATGATTTTGCTCAGATATTATCGCCAAATGCCGATGATGCAGGAGTATGGATTTATCAAGACGCTTGGTTTTATTTGGCTGATTTTGATAAAGAATACACTAAAACGTATACTTTAAAAAAAGAAGGAAACGGCATGTATGTCTTTGTCATATCGGGCAACATTACGGTTGATGGGCAAGAATTAGCAACGCGAGATGGTTTAGGAATTACTAATTTTGAAACCTTAGAAATTAAAGCTACTACCAATGCCCAATTTTTATTGATGGAAATTCCTATGGAACAATAATTAGTATTCAGGTTTCAGGTTTCAGTGTTTGGTAGATTAGTTTTAGTAATCAGAATACTTTATACAATTTACAGTATACTTTATACATTATACATTATACAGTTTTAATAATCAGAATACTTTATACAATTTACATTATACAGTTTTTAGTAATTAGAATACTTTATACAATTTACATTATACATTATACAGTTTTTAGTAATCAAAATACTTTGTACAATCTACAGTATACCTTATACAGTTATTAATAGTCAGTAAAAAATACTATTTTTGTAATCGGATTGAGACCATTTTTCAATCATTAGATTTTTCAATATTTAAATTAATAAAAAATGAAAGCATACGTTTTTCCGGGTCAAGGGGCGCAGTTTACAGGAATGGGCAAAGACTTATATGAAAATTCAACATTGGCAAAATCGTTATTTGAGCAAGCTAATGCTATTTTAGGGTTTCGTATTACCGACATTATGTTTGAAGGTACGGCAGATCAATTGAAAGAAACTAAAGTGACACAACCTGCGGTGTTTTTGCACTCGGTTATTTTGGCTAAAACATTAGAAAACTTTACGCCAGAAATGGTTGCTGGTCACTCACTTGGTGAGTTTTCGGCTTTGGTTGCTAATGGTACTTTGTCATTTGAAGATGGATTGAAACTGGTTTCGAAACGGGCATTAGCCATGCAAAAAGCCTGCGAAATAGCACCATCTACAATGGCTGCTGTTTTGAATCTTGATGATAAAACGGTTGAAGATATTTGTGCTTCTATTGATGGTGTTGTGGTAGCGGCTAATTATAATTGCCCGGGTCAATTGGTAATATCGGGTGCTTACCAAGCAGTTGAATTGGCCTGTGAAAAAATGAAAGAGGCGGGTGCACGACGCGCTTTAATTTTACCTGTTGGTGGTGCTTTTCACTCGCCAATGATGGAGCCAGCTCGTGAAGAATTGGCTGCAGCGATTGAAGCAACCACTTTTTCGACACCAAGCTGTCCGGTATATCAAAACGTAACAGCAACCGCGGTTTCTGACCCAAATGAAATCAAGAAAAACCTTATTATTCAATTGACAGCTCCTGTTCGTTGGACACAATCCGTACAACAAATGATTGCTGATGGCGCTACTAGTTTTACAGAAGTTGGCCCAGGAAAAGTATTAGTAGGTTTGGTTAATAAAATCGATAAAGAAATTGAAACTATTTCAGCGTAAATGCTTTGATTTATTATAGAATTGCAACGCATTAACCCTCGTCGATTTGAAATTGACGAGGGTTAATTGTTTTAATAAAGTTGCTAAATAAAACACTCGTTAAAACTGCATAAACGGATGCGTTTTTTGTAGTGTTTCAACTTTCTTTTGAATGGATTCCAGAAAAATCAAATGGGATTTAGCATTAGGATGAAAAGGCAAGTGCGCCTTCGCTTTCTGAATACTATTGACTTCTTGCATGACTACAAAACTGTTTTTGTTTATAGCGCTTTCGCAAAAACGTTCCCAAATATAATCGATGGCCGTTGTACTCGGATGCAGCATGTCTTGGGCATAAAAACGATAATCCCGTAGTTCATCCATCATAATTTCGTAGCTGGGAAAATAGTTTTGAGTTATGAATTTTGAGTTATGAGTTGAGTGGATTGCAGCAATCAAATGGGCTTTACTTCGTTGGTTTTCTTCAAAGCCATCTTTGAGGTGTCGAACAGGCGAAATGGTGAAAATAAAATGACAATTAGTATTGATACTTCTAATAAAATCGATAGTGTTTTGAATGGATTGAGTTATGTTTTCGACGGACAATATTTCTTTTACAAATTGATTTTGAGGTGCTTTATGACAATTGGCAACTACCTGATTAGAAGCACTATTTTGATAGACCCAAGCTGTTCCGTAGGTTATTATACAGTGCGATAATGAAGTGATTTGAGCATGTGTCAATTCGATAATTTCATTTAGATTTTGAATCAATTGCTCTTTATCAGCATTACTTAAATCAGAATGAACTTCAAAGCAATGCCACCGCTCGTTGTGAAAAAAGACGTCTTTTTCTGTGAATTTTTCTTTAGTTACAATCCTTTGAATGCTTCTTTCTATAGCAACAGGATTGAAAATAATTCCAAACGGATTTACGCTATTTTGGAATTTAAAATAATCGAATTTTGCTGCCATATTTTCGGCAAAGCACGAACCCATTGACATTATTTTTGACGTATAATCTATAGGATAATTGGAATCGGGAATGGATATTTTTGTACTAAAATTCATTGTTTTTTCTTGATGTTTCAAAAATACGAAAATTTTTAAACGCAATCGACAAGAAAATGATCAAACACAATTCATTCATTTGTAATCGATGTCAATCTATTCACTACTTTTGCAGTTCTTTTTTAATAAAATATCAAGATGAAATTACTTTATTCTTATATTATCAAACACAAAATGCTATTGATTTTGGCACTTATTATGGCCGCAATCAACATTTGTTTTAGTTTATCTGACTCTGTAATCACCGGTAAATTAATGCAAGATTGTGGTGTTGGGTTGTTCAAATACAAGGGCAATGAAACGGGTTTTATCAAATCGGTGGCATTTTGGCTTGGACTTTCTCTTGGAGCCACAATGATTTCGAGAATTACTAAAAACTTTCAAGATTATTTTACTAATGTTGTGATTCAGCGCACTGGCGCACAAATGTATACTGATGGTATCAAAAAATCGCTTGGTTTACCATTTGAAGAATTTGAAGACCAACGCAGTGGAGAAACGTTGAGTAAATTAACGAAAGTACGATCGGATTCTGAGAAATTGATTACACTTTCTATTTCATTAATATTTCAAACCGTTATTGGCTTTATTTTCGTTATCATTTATGTCTCTCGAATTGATTACCGCATTTCTATTATTTTCTTAATTACCGCACCTATTATTGCTTTAGTGAGTTCCTATTTAGGTAAAAAAATAAAAATTGTATCTCGAAAAATTGTGAATCAAACCAATACTTTGGCTGGCTCTACTACAGAAAGTTTGCGTAATATAGAGTTAGTAAAAAGTTTAGGATTGACATATCAAGAAGAGAAAAGGTTGAACTTGAATACGTTTAAAATTTTACAATTGGAATTGGAAAAAATCCGTTTCATTAGAAGTTTGAGTTTTATTCAAGGAACTACGGTTCATTTTCTGAGAACTTGCGTTGTTTTTACGCTGTATTACTTCTTGTTTGGACAAAAAATAATTGTAGGCGATTTGTTAACTATGGTGTTTTTTACTTTCTTTATTTTTGGTCCGTTGCAAGAATTGGGCAATTTTATTATTGCTTTGAATGAGACCAAAGTTTCTATGGAAAATTTCAAAGCTTTATTGAATGCGCCTAAAGAATTTCGTCCTAAAAAACCAGAACATGTGGGCCCTATTCATTCACTTTTGTTTTCTAATGTAAGTTTCAAACACAAAACTGCCAATTTTAAAGCGGTAGAAAACATTAATTTTGAAATTAATAAAGGACAGACGGTGGCTTTTGTTGGCCCTTCGGGTTCAGGGAAAACCACATTGGTGAAGCTATTGGTGGGATTATATCCGCCAGCAGAAGGAAAAGTTTTGTATAACAACATCGATTCTACCAAAATCGATTTACTAGATTTGAGAAAGCAATTGGGCTTTGTAACGCAAGACGCTCAGCTTTTTTCGGGAACTATTCGTGAGAATTTGTTGTTTGTAAAACCAACAGCCACTGACGAAGAATTGTATGACGTTATGAAACGCGCCAGTTGTGAAAACCTTTTGAAACGTGCCGAAGATGGATTGAATTCTACAATTGGCGAAGGTGGAATTAAAGTTTCGGGTGGAGAAAAACAACGATTGTCTATTGCTCGAGCCATATTGAGAAACCCAAATTTATTGATATTTGACGAAGCAACATCGGCTTTGGACTCGATTACAGAAGAAGAAATCAATGCCACTATTAGAAATATATCCGATAGCAATCGAATTACAGTTATAATTGCACACCGATTATCAACAGTTATGCACGCCGATAAGATTTTTGTATTAGAACAAGGTAAAATTATTGAACAAGGCAAGCACGACGATTTGTTGCTTGAAAAAGGGTTGTATTATGCTATGTGGCGTCAGCAAATCGGGGAACGAAAATAAAACGTAGTCAAATACTAAAATTTACACTAGTTTTAAAATCATTAGAACTAGTGTAACTCAACATTTAAAAATATTATTTCACAAAATCAATCGCTTTTGATAATGCGGCAGTAATTCCATCGGCGTCTTTACCACCAGCAGTAGCAAAGAAAGGTTGTCCTCCTCCCCCTCCTTGGATAAATTTTCCTAATTCACGAACTACAGTTCCTGCATTTAGATTTTTATTAGCAACTAGTTCTTTAGATATATAGCAGCTTAGTGTTGGTTTCCCTTCTTCGGCAGTAGCCAAAACCAAAAAAATATTAGTACCCAAGGTTCCTAATTCATATGCTAAATCTTTTGCACCTTCTTGATTCAAATCAACTTGTTTGGCTAGGAATTGAACACCGTTTACCTCTTGCAATTCGGCAATTAATCCTGCTTTCAAATTTTTGACTTTGTCTTTCATCAAAGCTTCAATTTGTTTAGAAAGTTTCGTGTTTTCTTCTTGTAAAGAATAAACTGCTTTCAAAACATCTTGTGGGTTTTTAAGAGCTACTTTTACCTCGTTTAAAGTGTTTTCGTAGGATGCAAAATGTGCTTTTACCGCCTCGCTAGTAATGGCTTCAATACGACGAATTCCAGCAGCAACAGCGCCTTCGGAAATAATTTTAAAATGCCAAATTTCAGCGGTATTCTTCACGTGAATTCCACCACAAAGTTCTATGCTGTTGCCAAACTTAATCGCGCGAACACTATCTCCGTATTTTTCTCCAAATAAAGCCATCGCACCTTCGTCTAAAGCTTGTTGAATCGGAATACTTCGTCGTTCAATTAAAGGCAATTGCTCTTGAATTCTAGCATTTACATAATCTTCTACTTCTTGCAATTCGGCATCAGTTACTTTTGCAAAATGCGAAAAGTCAAAACGCAAATGATTTGGATTGACCAACGAGCCTTTTTGCTCTACATGGGTGCCTAAAATGCTTCGCAACGCCTGGTGCATCAAGTGTGTCGCCGAGTGATTTTTTGAAGTTGATGCTCTTAAATCCGTATTTACTTTGGCTATAAAACCTGCTTCAATATTTTCTGGAAGTTGTTTTGCAAAATGAATGATTAAATTATTTTCTTTTTTAGTGTCTATTATTTCAATAGCTCCCTCTCCTTCGGAGAGGGCTGGGGAGAGGCTTCCCTTATCCCCCACTTGCCCTCCTCCTTCTGGATAAAACGGCGTATTGTCTAAAACGATTTGGTATAAAACACCATCTTTCTTAGAATCTACTTTACGAATACGAGTAATTTTTACATCATTTTCGGTTTGGTCATAACCCACGAATGTTTCGACATTTCCCGGAATTAAAACTCTCCAGTCTTCTGTAGAAACTTCTGATGCAGCACGGGAACGATTTTTTTGTTCTTGCATGGCAGCATTAAAACCAGCTTCGTCTAATTCGTATCCTTTTTCACGAAGAATTAAAGCCGTTAAATCGATTGGAAAACCAAAAGTATCGTACAATTCGAATGCTTTTGCTCCTGAAACTTCCCTTCCTTTAGTCTCAGCAACAACTTTGTCTAACATTTGCAAGCCTTGGTCTAAGGTTCTCAAGAATGAAGCTTCTTCTTCACGAATTACATTGGTAACCAATTGTTGTTGTGATTTGATTTCTGGGAAAAACTCCCCCATTTGATTGGCCAACACTTCAACCAATTTATTGATAAAAGGTTCTTTAGTATCTAAAAATGTAAATCCGTAACGAATGGCACGACGCAAAATCCTGCGAATTACATATCCTGCACCTGTATTGGATGGTAATTGCCCATCAGCAATAGCAAAAGCTACCGCACGAACGTGATCTACTAAAACGCGAATAGCTATATTAGTTTTATTTTGAGTTTCGCTTATGTTTTTAACTTCATTAGAAGTGTATTTGAATCCTGTAATTTGTTCCACTTTTTCTATAAGTGGGGTAAAAACATCGGTGTCATAATTGGATGTTTTTCCTTGTAATGCCATACACAAACGCTCAAATCCCATTCCAGTATCGACGTGTTGCGCTGGAAGTTTTTCTAAAGAACCGTCGGCTTTACGATTAAATTCCATAAATACGTTATTCCAAATTTCAACCACTTGCGGATGGTCATTGTTTACTAAACTTTTTCCTGAAACCAAGGCTTTTTCAGCATCCGAACGTAAATCGACATGAATTTCTGAGCAGGGTCCGCAGGGTCCTTGGTCACCCATTTCCCAAAAATTGTCTTTTTTGTTTCCAAGAATGATTCGGTCTTCATCAATTAAATTTTTCCAAATATCCCAAGCTTCTTGATCGAAGGGAACATTTTCTTCTGGACTTCCTTCAAAAACAGAAACGTAAATATTTTCTTTTGGAATTTTATATACTTCAGTCAATAATTCCCATGCCCAATTGATAGCTTCTTTTTTGAAATAATCGCCAAATGACCAGTTCCCCAACATTTCAAACATCGTATGATGATAAGTATCAAAACCCACATCTTCTAAATCGTTGTGTTTTCCTGAAACGCGAAGACATTTTTGTGTATCGGCAATTCGAGGACTTTTTGGGGTTCCGTTTCCAAGAAAATATTCCTTGAACTGAGCCATTCCAGAGTTGTTGAACATCAGGGTTGGATCATCTTTTAAAACGATAGGTGCTGAAGGAACAATTACATGTCCTTTTGACTCGAAAAATTGAAGGAATTGCTTACGAATTGCTTTAGATGTCATTGCTTTTATTGTATTTTAGTTTCAAGTACCAGCATTTAGAAACTTGACGAACGATTAAATTCTATTTTTGTTTCAGTTCTTTTTACAAGTGATTTAATTATTTTATTCAAAAAAGCGCTGAACAAATGAAACATTTCTTAAATTTGTTCGACTAACCTTTTATTATTTGCAAAAATAAGGTATTTTAAAATATGGCGAAAGTAAAATATTATTTCGACTCAGAGAATTTAGCATACAGAAAAATAAAGCCTCAAAAGAGAAGAAGTTTCGCCTATATTTTGTTATTTTTAGTAGCGTCGGCACTTTTTGGACTTTTAAGTTTCATTGTGTTGTTGAATACTCCTTTTTTTGAAACGCCTAAAGATCGATTGCAAGCTCGGGAGATTGAGAATTTAAAACTTCATTATGCCGTTTTAAATAATAAAATGAATCAAATTGATGAAGTAATTAGTACTATTGAAGAGCGAGATAACAAATTATATAGAGTCTATTTCAATACTGCTGCTATTGCAGACGAAGAGAGAAAAGCGGGGTTTAAAGACGCCAATAGGTATAAAGAATTAGAGAAATACGACAATTCAGAATTGGTCATGAATACCACTAAAAGAGTTGATGTACTTTCCAAAAGATTAGCCATTCAATCAAAATCGTTAGATGAAATTGTAAAATTGGCCAAAACCAAAAATAGTTTGTTAGCTGCGATTCCTGCGATTCAGCCAGTTCGGAACGAAAATTTGAGACAAATGGCTTCTGGCTTCGGTTATCGAAGTGATCCATTTACGAAAGTAAGAAAATTTCATGAGGGAATGGATTTTTCTGCCAAGACCGGTACGCCAATTTACGCCACTGGAGACGGAGTTGTTGACAAAGCAGACAATACGGCTTCGGGTTATGGCAATCATATTGTGATTAGGCACGGTTTTGGATATGAGACGCTTTACGGACATTTGAGCCGATACAAAGTCCACGCTGGACAAAGATTGAAAAGAGGAGATGTTATTGGATATGTTGGTAGTACAGGACGTTCCGAAGCACCGCATTTGCATTATGAAGTACACAAAAATGGCGAAGTAGTGAATCCATTGAATTTTTATTACGGAAATATTTCGGCGGCAGAATATGTTGTGATTTCAAAATTAGCGAACCAAGAAAATCAATCGTTAGATTAGCAATTGCAGCTTATAATTTTTGATTGAGATATAAATACGAAAACTATGCACATAGAATTATCACCCAACAAAAGGTATTATAGTATTGGCGAATTAGCTACCGCTTTTGATGTAAATACTTCGCTCATTCGCTTTTGGGACAAAGAATTTGACATTCTAAAACCAAAGAAAAATGCCAAAGGCAATCGAATGTTCACGCCAGAAGACGTTAAAAATTTACAATTGATTTACCATTTGGTAAAAGAAAGAGGTTTCACGTTAGAAGGTGCCAAAACACACTTAAAAGAAGGTCAGAAGAAAACTTTAGATAAATTTGATATTATTAGCAAACTAGAAACCATTAGAACGCAGTTAACAAATATTAAAAATCACCTTTAGAATGGCATGACAATTGCAAAAGGATAATTGAAAATAAACATAACAAACAAACTTTAAATTAAACAAAAATGGATTTTAAAAAATTTTTACCTTGGATTATTGGAATTGGATTAATCTTAATCATCGCTTTCTGGGTTGTTGGAATTAAAAATTCAGCTTTGCGCTATAATCAGGCTGTTGGAAAAGAATGGGGTAATGTTGATGCTGCCTATCAAAGAAGAAATGACTTAATAGGCAATTTGGTAAATACAGTTAAAGGTGCTGCTGATTTTGAAAAAAGTACTTTGACCGCAGTAATTGAAGCTCGAGCTAAAGCAACTGCAATTACAGTTGATCCAACAAATATTTCACCTGAGCAATTAACTCAATTTCAACAAGCTCAGTCTGGAGTTTCTTCTTCTTTATCAAGATTACTTGTTAGTGTTGAAAGATATCCTGAATTGAAAGCAAATCAAAACTTTATCGATTTACAAAGAGAATTAACTAGTACAGAAAATCAGATTTTAACTGCCAGAACCCGTTTTAATGAAGCTGTGGAAGCTTATAATGGCTATGTTTTGGCAATGCCACAAAGTCTTTTACTTGGAAGCTACAAAGAAAAACCTTATTTCAAATCGGTTGAAGGCGCTGATAAACCAGTAGAAGTAAAATTCTAATCCTCTCAAACCCTCCAAAGTATGGGCTATATTGAAAAAAAAATTTAAATTATTCTAAATGTCAAAAGTTGAAGATTTTTTAACCAAAGAAGAGGAACAAGCAGTTGTTAATGCTATTGGTATGGCTGAAAAAGAAACTTCTGGCGAGATTAGAGTTCATATAGAAAAAACAACTTCCATTGATGCGTTTGATCGCGCTTTGGAAGTTTTCCATTTATTAGAAATGGAAAAAACGCGTCTTAAAAACGGTGTGTTAATTTATGTCGCCATTCAAGATAAAAGCTTTGTAATTTGTGGCGACGAAGGAATTAATAATCTTGTTGAAAATGATTTTTGGGATACTACTAAAGAAGTTATGGTGGCTCATTTTCAAAACGGAAATTTCAAACAAGGTCTTATTGACGGAATTACGAAAGCCGGAGAACAATTAAAACGCTATTTTCCTTATGAAGAAAGCGACACCAATGAATTGTCAAACGAAATATCTAAAGGATAATGGTTGCAAATAAATTTTCCCCTACATTTTTGAAACTATTTATTTGTTTCTTATTTACACAAATCAGCTTTGCTCAGTTTACAATTCCAGAAAAACCTAGCTTACAAACTTCGGTTTATGACTATGCGAATGTTTTAAATGCGAATGAAAAAGCCCAATTAGAAGAAAAACTCATTAAATATTCTGATTCGACCTCAACTCAAATTACGTTAATTACTATTGAAAGTCTAAAAGGTGAAGATGTAAGTCAACTGGCAACGAATTGGGCTCAGACTTGGGGCATTGGCCAGGCCAAAGAAGACAATGGGGTCATTATTTTAGTGGCTAAAGACGAACGAAAAATAGCCATAAATCCCGGTTATGGTCTTGAAGATAAATTGACAGCAGCTATTGGTGGGCAAATTATTGATTATATAATTGTTCCGGAATTTAAAGCAGGTAGTTATTATAAGGGTTTGGACAAAGGTGCTGATGCACTTTTTGATGTTTTTAAAGGAAAATATAAAGGAACACGAAAACAGAACAAAAAGACTGATTTTCCCATTATTCCTATTGTTATAATTGTAATTATTTTACTCGTGTTGATATCCCGAAACAAGAACGGTGGAGGAAACTCTGGAAATTCAGGTGGTGGCGGTCCTAGTCTAATGGATGTGCTTATTTTGAGCAGTTTAGGCCGTGGTGGATTTGGCGGTGGAGGTTCTTCATCTTCTGGTGGCGGATTTGGAGGAAGCGGAGGTTTTGGAGGAGGCTTTGGAGGTGGAGGATTCTCTGGAGGCGGAAGCGGGGGAAGTTGGTAATTAGTACCGTCAAATTAACGCACAATTTTAAGTCAAAAATTGTAACGGTTCAACAACTAATAACTGTTATTATTTCCGTAAAGAAAAAAAAATATCAATAACTTCATTTGTTTTGGTTTCTTTTGTTGTAAAACTGAAAAGATTTCTAAATTTATTTTTTTGTAAATTTACACTACCATTTTTTTTAAATGGACTTATTTAGGAACCAAATCTGTTTTTACATCACACACCAAACGACACAATACACCAATGTCAAAAATTAGTATTTTAGGTTGCGGATGGTTGGGGATGCCTTTAGCAAATGCATTAATTGCTAGCGGTGCTGAAATCAAAGGTTCAACCACTTCAATTGGAAAATTAAAAGGGTTAGAAAATCTAGATATCCAACCTTATTACATTACACTTAAGGAAAATGCTGTCCAAGGGGATGTTGACTCCTTTTTAGCACATGCAGAAATTTTAATTATAGCTATTCCGCCCAAATTACGTGGCGTCGAAAAGGAAAACTTTGTAGCTAAAATGGAAGTTTTATTGCCGCTTATAGAAAAAGTGAAGATTTCGAAAGTACTTTTTATCAGTTCTACCTCGGTATACGCTGATACAAACGAAATGATTACAGAAAACACATTTCCGATGCCTGAAACAGAAGCGGGTAAGCAATTAGTCGCAGTAGAATCGCTGTTGCAAAAAAATCGAAATTTTCAAACGACTATTTTGCGTTTTGGTGGATTGATAGGCGAAAACCGACACCCTATTTATTTTTTATCGGGGAAGAAAAACATAGAAAATCCTGAAGCACCCATCAATTTAATTCATCAAAAAGATTGCATTGGCATCATTTTGAAAATCATTCAAAATGGATGTTGGGGTGCTGTTTTTAATGGCGTCGCTCCGTTTCATCCAACAAGAAAAGCTTATTACAAGGCTCTGGCCAAACAACTTTCTTTATCTGAACCAGAATTTAATGAAACGGGTAGTTCCGTGGGAAAGACCATTCTTTCTGAAAAAGTCACAACTGATTTGGATTACACTTTTTTATGGGACGGCAAAGCTAGTCTAATTTAATCACTAAAACTCATCATCTACTGCGTCAACTGAAAGTGAGTCCATTTGAATCGTGTCTTTTACCCGAAGCCGTATTAACGATTTTGCATTGCCTGAAAGCACTACCTTTTGGTGTTTATATAGAGTGTCATCGACAGACAAAATGCCTCTTCGCAGCATTAAATTGGTCAAATACGTTTGTTTGGTCGTCGCAAATCCTTTCAAAAATCCTTCTTCGTTGAACTGATACATGAATTTTCTTGGACTTGGAATAATTGTAGCAAGATACAAGCATTCGTTCAAGGTGAGTTCTGAAGGTGATTTTTGAAAATAAAAACGGCTTGCTTCGCCAATTCCATATACATTTGGTCCCCATTCAATAATATTAAAATAAACTTCCAACATACGTTCTTTGCTCACAATATGATTGTTTTCGAGTATGTAAACCAGCAATATTTCTTCGAGTTTACGGGAAACCGTTTTCTCCCGAGTTAGGAAAACATTTTTAATCAATTGCATGCTGATGGTGCTTCCGCCACGAGAAAACTTCTTGGTTTTTATGTTTTTTATAATGGACTGTTTGAAAGCTTCAGCAATAAATCCGCGATGCGAAAAGAACGAAGGGTCTTCTGTTGTTAAAACACATTTCCGTAAATAAGGCGAAATTTTATTCATTGGCGTATAATTTGAATTTGCCGTTCCAACTAAAATAGGGCGTTGTAACACATTTTTAATAATGGCTTGATATACAAATTCACCATTGAGTTTGTTGAGATTGGCCTCGCCATATTTAGTAATTTTTAAATCTTCTTTGTTTAAATTACTTTCAAAAACGAGCTGATTGGGCTTATTTTTATTGAACATAAAATTCAATTGATAATCAAAATTACCCTGCGCTTCCATACCTTGAAAATGGGTAAATAAACCATCCGGAAGCGAAGTGATAAAATCTTGGGCTTTCATTTTTGGAATTGCTACTTTGATTTTATAAATAGTGTCTGATTCGGTTTCATATGCCAAATAAGGATGGAATTTTATTTTGTTGAATTGCACCGTAGAACTGCTGTCAACAGAAATAAAATCGGAACCTAAAAGCAATCGATAGTCAAATTTTGCATTCTTAATAACCACATCTTTGCTGGCAATTTTAGCGTGATTTATCTTTAGATTCGCGATAGAAGAAAAACCATCAATACGCAGTTCGTCACCATCCATATCAATGTTTTCTACATTCAATCGAATAGAATCAAAACTGGATTTCAAATTAAACCGTTCGTCAAAATAGGGCAGCTTTATAGCACCAGTATCTATATTGAAAAAACGAATATCTGCCTTTTTGTTTCTTGGATCTGCAAAACCTTTTATACTCCAACGTTGTGCAAATGTATTCGTTTTTACGTCAATTGCGGTTTGAAGCTGTTTGTCTTCTAGTCTTAAATTCTGAAAAAGTATTGTAGCTTTTTTACCATTATCATCCAATCTAAAAGATAGATTCTCGATTGACATATCGGTTGGTATCAAGTTTAAAGCTTTCGAAATAAGATGATAGGCCCATACTGCATAATCTTTTTTCTCAGTAACTTTAGCAGTATCAGTATCTTTTTTTAGAAAAGCCTCGAAATTTTTACCGTTTTCGTTTTTCACCAATTGCACAAATCCGTTTTTAATTTCCAATGTGCCCAATTGTACATCGCCAAAGAGTAAATGCCAAAAACTAACACTAGTTTTCATTTTTTGAATACTAAAAAGGGTATCAGCATTTTTAGGAACCAAAACAATTTCGGATAAATTTACTCCATTAATTCCATCAAAACTTGCTTCCTTTACAGCAAATTTACAGTCATATTGGGTTTCTAGTTTGGTTGTTATTTTTACAATGGCCTCTTGCAAAAAGGCGTTTCTAAAAACAAAAAAACCAAGTAGTAGTAGAATAAAAATGACGATTACAATCTTTAAAGCTAAAATTATTTTTTGTTTTTTTGACCTCATAAATTATTTAAAAAAATTAAAAACAGAAACGTTATTCATTCAATAGTAATTTTATAACATTACATTTAAACAAAAACAAAATTACAATACTAAATACGTTTACCGCTTTCAGGGAATAAAAGTAATGATTCTATTGCAAAAAAAAAGCTACCTTTTCAGATAGCTTTTCTTTTTTACTAAAATAGTTAATTTTTAATAAATCGTTTTACAAGTATTTCTGTATTGGTTGTAATTTCTAATAAATAAGTACCCATGCGAACAGAAGCTACAGAAACGGTACCGTTATTAACTTTTCCCTTCTCGATTTCTTGACCTAACAAATTGATGATTCTATACGTTGCATTGTTTTCAATAGCAGTAATATTTAAAACATCTCCCGATACGGGATTTGGATAAATAGAAATTGGAGCATTTGAAGTTTCTAACTCTGTCCCTTTTGCAACAGATGAAATGTTTACAGTATAATCTTCCACCTGCCCATAAGTCAATGTTTCACAAGAGGTTGGAATAGCATTGAATTTCATAGAAACTCTCATGCGAGTTGATCCAAGTGCAGTTCCAACTGGAATTGTGAAAGAACCAGATGCAGGAGTTACTGTTGATGCAGCTTTTGAAAATACCAATTCGCCGGCATCAGTAAACAAACCATTTTTATTATAATCAATCCAAACCGCATATCCTTCGCTAAAAACGGTTGAAGTCCAAGCCGGTGTTATCGTTATTGTATATGTAGATCCAGGAACAGCATTGGTAGATAGTGCTGTAAAATTTTCGTAACCTGCAGTTCCAGTAGAAATATTACTGATAGTTCCAAAAACCACTTTGCCAATTTTTTCATCGGCTGTACTACTTGAAGTTGAAGCACAATAAGTAATTGTTGTTGCTAATGTTGTTACAGTTACAGTGTTACTTGCAACAGATAAATTTCCTGCAGCATCTTTAGCTTTTACTGTAAAAGCATAAGCAGTTGAAGCAGTTAATCCCGTAACCGCATAAGTAGTTGCAGTTGTAGTTGAACCTAAAAGAACACCTGCTTTGTAAACATTATAACCAGTAACGGCAACATTATCAGTAGCGGCAGTCCAAGATAAATTGGTTGTTGTGGTAGTTGTTCCTGAAGCAGAAAGGGTTGAAGCAGATGGCGCAGTCGTGTCTGCGACAACTGCAAGAGTTGTTACAGTTACAGTGTTACTTGCAACAGATAGATTTCCTGCAGCATCTTTAGCTTTTACGGTAAATGCATAAGCAGTTGAAGCGGTTAAACCCGTTACTGCATAAGTTGTAGCAGTTGTAGTTGAACCTAAAAGCACGCCTGCTTTGTAAATATCATAACCTGTAACCCCTATAGCGTCTGTTGCACCAGACCAAGATAAATTGGTAGTTGTTGTTGTAGTCCCTGAAGCGGATAACGTTGGCGCAGTTGGCGCAACAGTATCAGTCACTCCCGATGTGATGGTGAAATTTGTATTTGATACATCAAAGAAAATATGATTAGTTCCTTTTACCATTATTCTATTTGTAGTTCCTAGTGTATTTGGAATAGTAACCGCTTGTGTGCCATCATTTGGTGTTGCAGCAAGTAGTGTTGACCATGTTGTACCTGAATCTGTAGAAATTAATATATCAACATTGGCACAATTTACACCGTTGGCAGTTGTTCCTGCTACGGCCCAAGTTACCGTTTGAGTACTTCCTGCTATATACGAAACTGCAGTGTTAGGAGCAGTAACCGAGAAAGGACCCGCAGTTGCATTAACTGTAAGTATCATATCATCACTATTGTTTCCTGAACCTCCTGCCCTATTGTCTCTAACAGTAGCTCTAAAATTCATAGTTCTAGCTACAGACGGCAAAGCTTCAACTGTAAGTTCTGTTCCAGCAGTTGTAGTTGAACCAGTAAGTACAGATGCCATTCTAGGGAAATATCTTGTAGGAGAGGTGGAAGCAGTATACGATCTGAAATTTACTCCTGTAGTTTTAGTTGCACTTGGCACAGCTGATGTAGTTTGAGAATCCATTTGTTCCCAATTATAAGTCAAAATATCTCCATTTGCATCTGTTCCAGTTGCTGTTAACATAAATGGTGTGCTTTTAGGGATGGTATAATCTAAACCAGCATTTGCTGTTGGAATAGCATTCCCAGTTGCCGTATTTACAGAACAAGTAGTGGTTTTAATATAATTGGTAACTTGTTGAATACTGACTGCATGAAAATAATCATCGGAATGCGGTTGAACATCTAATGTTGTAATACCAGCATATCCCATAATTGTAGATCCAGAACCCGGTTCCATTTGAACCCCCGTACTTTCATTACTATGAGTAAATGTATGATTTGCACCAAATTGATGTCCCATTTCGTGAGCTACATAATCGATGTCAAAATTATCTCCTGAAGGAATTGCATCTCCTGGTGAGGTAAATCCACTTCCTTTTCCTAATGGTTTTGAAGTTGTTGGGTTAATACAAACACAAGCGATACAACCAGCATTTCCTCCACCTCCTGAAGCACCGAACAAATGTCCTATGTCGTAGTTTGCACTTCCAATAGTATTGGTCAAAGTGGTTTGAAGTTGCTGATTCCAAGTTCCTCCGGATCCAGTTGTAGCTGCATCGTATGGATCAGTTGAAGCATTTGTATAAATAACCAAGTCATTATTGGCTACAAGTACCATTCTTGCAGAAAAATCTTTTTCAAAAACGCCGTTTACACGAGTCATTGAATTGTTCATTGCAGCTAGCGCTAATGCTTTAGTACCTCCAAAATAAGTGGTATATTCTCCAGTTACCGATAACGCCAATCGGAAAGTTCTTAATAGTGCATCATCAGCGTTGGGTCTTGCTGTTGCTTGATTCATTTGTGGAGCTACCACATCGACTACCTTACATTCAAATTTATTTAACGACGCCACTTTGTCCGATTTTTTATAAACCGCATACGTATTCAGATCTTTGGTATATGGCTCAATAAAAACAGCCGATTTGTCTCCATAAAGTGTCATAGTTTGCAAACCTAAAGGGGATATACTAAAATAAATCGTTGCTGTTGGATTATCAATCCCTTGACCAATATACGATTTGATTTCAGGGTATCTCGCTGCTAATTGCACATCCATATTTGATGATTCCAGGATTTTAAAACGTTCAAATTGTCCTTCTCCATTTGGGAAAGAAGCAATTACAGTTGATTTTCCAAAAAGCATATTTCTTTGTGGAGCATTCGAGAGCAAGTTTTTCAGAGCATTTGCATCCAATTCAAATAAATTTGGATTGGTAATTTGCTTTTTATTTTCATAAACAACAGCGTTAATTTTATTTATAGATTTTTTCCAAAAATTTCCTTCTTGTGCAAAGGAAAAACTGGTGAATGCAAGTAAAGCAATAAAAAGTAGTTTGTTTTTCATAAAAAAAAATTTGGAAATTAATAAATTTAGATTTCAAATATAATTTTTTTTATTTAACAATTCAATTTTTTTGCAATAAATTTATTAAATCTACAATAAAAACGGCGCTTTAAAAGCGTCAATTAGGATAAAACTAGTAACTTTACTTGTATTTGACTGCAAGTTTATACTTTAGATTGTTTAAATTATTTTTTTGAATTGTATTGAAATAATTTATAAAAACTTATTTTTATAAAAAATTTAAAACATGAGTTGGAGCTTTTGGGAACTTAAAAACTGGTTTACAAATGTAGATTATACTATTGTAGGAAGCGGAATTGTTGGTATTCACGCCGCCCTACACTTACGGGAACGTTTTCCAGAAAGCAAGATTCTAATTCTAGAAAGTGGCGTTTTGCCACAAGGCGCTAGCACTAAAAATGCTGGATTTGCTTGTTTTGGAAGCCTTTCAGAAATTTTAGACGATTTAAAATCGCATTCCGAAGAAGAAGTCCTTCAGTTGGTTCAAAAACGTTGGCAAGGTTTGCAATTGTTACGAAAACGGGTGGGAGACGCTATTTTAGACTTTAAACCGTATGGTGGCTATGAACTTTTTTTAAATCAAGATAGCAGTTCCTTTCAAGAGTGTTTACAAAAAATGCCTTTTATTAATGAAATAATCAAGCCACTCTTCAGAACGGATGTTTTTGTCAAAGAAATCGATCGTTTTGGATTTAAAAACACCAATGAATATTTGATTTTTAATCCGTTTGAGGCGCAAATTGATACTGGAAATATGATGCAAGAACTGTTGAAACAAGCCGCTATAAACAATATATTGATAGTAAATCAACAAACCGTAACTGGATTTGTTGAGACAGCAAATGGCGTTGACGTTGCAATCGACAAGTTTAGTTTCATTACAAAAAAATTGCTGTTTACGACCAATGGTTTTGCGGGTCAGTTGACTAAAGGCGCAGTTAAACCCGCTCGAGCTCAAGTACTAATCACCGAGCCGATTCCTAATTTAGACATCAAAGGCACCTTTCATTTGGATAAAGGGTATTATTATTTTAGAAATATTGGAGACAGAATTTTGTTGGGCGGCGGACGAAATCTTGATTTTGATGGAGAAACCACTACGGAATTGGCTACTACCTCATTGATTCAAAATAAATTGGAAACACTTTTAAAAGAAGTAATTTTGCCCAATCATGATTTCAAAATTGAACACCGCTGGAGTGGCATAATGGGTGTGGGTTCTAGCAAAAACCCAATTGTCTCGCAAATGTCCAATCACGTTTATTGTGGTGTTCGTATGGGTGGAATGGGTGTTGCAATAGGAAGTTTAGTCGGAAAAGAATTGGCAGAATTGGTATAATTTAGAATTTCATTTATGTTAAAAAAAATAAAACATTTTTTGTTCAAAGCCATGATTTGGTTTTTTGGAATTTCAATTTTCTTGGTTGTTTTCTTTAAATGGGTTCCTGTGCCTATGACTCCGTTGATGGTTATTCGTTTGGTAGAACAAAAAATGGATGGAAAAGAAATGAAATGCAGTCACGATTGGGTGCCGATGGAATCAATTGCTGTAAACATGCAAAAAGCTGTAATTGCTAGTGAAGATGGCACTTTTTTAACCCATTATGGCTTTGATTTCGATGCGATACAAAAAGCATTTAAAAACAACGAAAAAGGAAAAAAATTAAAAGGAGGAAGCACCATATCGCAACAAACTGCCAAAAATATTTTTCTTTGGCAAGGCAGAAGTTATTTGCGCAAAGGCTTAGAAGCTTATTTTACAATGCTTATTGAACTGATTTGGGGAAAAGAGCGCATTATGGAAGTATATTTAAACAGCATCGAAATGGGCGATGGCGTTTATGGTGTTCAAGCAGCTTCAGAATTTTGGTATAATAAAAGTGCTAACGAATTAAGCAAACGAGAAGCCGCTGGAATTGCTGCTATTCTCCCAAATCCAAGAAAGTTCAAGGCGAGTAATTCTACTTCTTATATTGAATCCCGAAAAGGTAAAATTGTAAAACGAATGCGCTATATTGGAAAATTAGATTATTAATCCAAAAGGCGTTTAACTACTATCAAAACGAATCATGATGTCCAAATTTCAAAATACCGAATACTTTGGTTTGCTGCTCTTGTCGCTATTGTTTTTTTCTTGCAATGCAACTAAAGAAACCGTTTCTAGTGAAAAACTAAAAATTGAAATCACCTTGAATTCTTGGCATAAAGCTGCAGCAGCAGCCGAATTCGACACCTATTTTTCGTATATGTCGGAAGACGCTGTTTTTATTGGTACTGATGCCAATGAAAACTGGCAAAACAAAGCATTTAGAAGTTTTGCGAAACCCTATTTTGACAAAGGTAAAGCATGGAATTTCAAAACGCTGGAGCGAAATGTTTATGTCAATAAAGCACAAAATTTAGCTTGGTTTGATGAATTGTTGGATACACAAATGAAAATTTGCCGTGGTTCGGGTGTGCTCATAAAAGCGAACAACGAATGGAAAATTCAACATTACGTATTGTCAATGACAATTCCAAATGAAAAAACAGATGAGGTTGTAAAAATTAAAACGCCTATCGAAGATAAAATAATTGACGTTTTGAAAGCAAAATAATTGTTTATTGATCCAAATGCGCCAACATATCAACGGTCATGGATTCTAAATCAAAATCGTGTTGCCAGCCCCAATCGGCTCGGGCGGCACTATCATCGATACTCGCTGGCCAACTATCAGCAATTTTTTGACGAAAGTCAGGTTGATACGTAATTTCGAACGCAGGAATGTGTTTTTTTATTTCATCGGCAATCATGGTTGGCGTAAAACTCATTGCTGCCAAATTGTAGGAAGAACGTATTTTGATAGCCTCCACAGGCGCTTGCATGATTTGAATGGTGGCTTTTATGGCATCGTCCATATACATCATCGGCATTTTGGTTTCGCAAGATAAAAAACATTCATATTTTTTATCCGCAATGGCTTTATAGTATATGTCAACCGCATAATCTGTTGTACCCCCACCCGGCTGTGTACTCCACGAAATCAGTCCAGGATACCGAATGCTTCTTACATCCACACCAAAAATATGACTGTAGTATTCGCACCACCTTTCGCCTGATTGTTTGCTGATTCCATAGACTGTAGAGGGTTCCATAGTGGTATATTGCGGGGTGTTTTCTTTAGGTGTCGTTGGTCCAAAAACTGCAATACTCGATGGCCAAAATATTTTTTTAATCTTTTTTGCTTTCGCTAAATTCAAAACATGGAAAAGAGAATTCATGTTCAAATCCCATGCAAATGCTGGGTTTTTCTCGGCTGTAGCCGAAAGCAATGCCGCCATTAAATAAACATCCGTGATATGATGCACTTCTACCAAATGTTCAATTTGATTAAAATCCAATGCATTTATCACTTCAAAAGGTCCTGAATTTACAACGTCAATATTTAATTTTCTAATATCCGAAGCAATTACATTTTCTACACCATAAATAGCACGTAACTTTTGCGTAAGTTCTGTTCCTATTTGTCCACAAGCACCGATAATTAAAATTTTTGGATTCATTTTTGTTGTTATATGTAATGCAAATATAACCTTTTCGTTAAAAGGGGTAGTTCAAAAAAAATTAATTAATTTTCCCTTTTTTTTAAATTTTTAATGCTAATGCATTTGCACTAATTTAAAGTTGTGATTGGTTTTTTTACAAAACTTTATTTGCTCGCCAAGTCCCCGAAGTCTAACCGAAAAAAAACTGTTAGTGTAGAACGCTGCGAAGTCTACCGACTTCGCAC
The DNA here is from genome assembly GCA_040402815.1 of Flavobacterium sp. Lineage (GTDB taxonomy): Bacteria > Bacteroidota > Bacteroidia > Flavobacteriales > Flavobacteriaceae > Flavobacterium. The sequence continues at coordinate 37,549 of JBBALV010000001.1, read as the reverse complement.
AGCGCATTCAACTTCGTATGTGCGTTCGTTTTTTAAGGAACACTTCGAGCAGCGGAAGAATAAAACCTAATTCGAAGTTATTTTAGTTAAAAACCCAATCAAAATTCCTAGCCGTGAATGGTTTCTCGTTTACCATATTTTGCAATAACAGAAGCTTCAAATTCCAGCCACTCTGCCCAACGTTTTTCAACATCAATACCTTTTCCGTATTTTCGAGCATAAGAAATAAAGGTGGCATAATGCCCTGCTTCGCTTTCCATAAGTTCTCTGTAAAACAAGGCTAACTCTGGATCTTCAATGTTTTCTGAAAGCACTTTGAATCGCTCGCAACTTCGAGCTTCAATCATTGCCGAAAAAAGCATTCGCTCTACAAAACCCGAAACTCTACTACCAATATTACTTCGTTTCATGTATTGTGCCAATTCGCCAACATATTCGTCTTTACGCTCCCGTCCTAAAGATAACCCTCGCTTTTTTATGATGTTATGCACCATTTCAAAATGCTCTATCTCTTCTTTTGCCAATGCCAACATATCGGTAACCAAATCGGGATATTCAGAATTAATGGTAATAATTGTAATGGCATTGGATGCGGCTTTTTGTTCGCACCACGCATGATCTGTAAGAATCTCCTCTATATTAGATGCTACAATATTTACCCAGCGTGGGTCGGTTGGCAATTTTAATCGGAATGTCGACATATTATTTTTGTTTTATTTGTTTCCGATTTCAAGTTGAGGACCCAAAACTTGAAATCGGAAACTTGAAACTATTTTTAGAACACAAAAATGGCTCTTTCGCTCATCATTTCGTTCACTTCGTCGGCCACAGCTTCAATAACCAATTCATCAGTATGATTAGAAAGCACTCGGTCAATAAGAGCTACAATGGTTTCCATATCTTCTTCAACAAGTCCACGTGTTGTTATTGCAGGTGTTCCCACTCGAATTCCAGAAGTTATAAATGGTGATTTATCATCAAATGGAACCATGTTTTTATTGACTGTAATTTCGGCACGAACCAAAGCATTTTCTGCTTCTTTACCAGTAATATTTTTGTTTCTTAAATCAATCAACATCATATGATTATCGGTACCACCCGAAATTAAATGATAATCTCTTTTAATAAAAGCGGCAGCCATTGCTTTCGCATTTTTTTGAACTTGCATCGAATAATGGAAAAATTCATCGGACAATGCTTCTCCAAAAGCTACTGCCTTTGCTGCAATAATGTGCATTAGTGGACCACCTTGGTTTCCAGGAAAAACAGCTAAATCCAATAAAGAAGACATCATTCTAATTTCTCCTTTTGGAGTAGTTAATCCAAATGGGTTTTCAAAATCTTTACCCATCATTATCAATCCTCCTCTAGGACCACGTAAGGTTTTATGCGTGGTTGTTGTTACAATATGACAATGCGGAATTGGATCATTCATTAAACCTTTGGCTATCAAACCTGATGGATGTGAAATATCGGCCAATAAAATCGCATTTACGCTATCGGCAATTTTTCGGAAACGAGCAAAATCCATATCACGGGAATAAGCCGATGCACCAGCAATAATTAACTTTGGCTGCTCTTTGGTTGCAATTTCTTGAATTTTATCATAATCGAATTGCCCTGTCTCTTTTTCTACACCATAAAAAACAGGATTATACAAACGACCTGAAAAATTTACAGGCGAACCATGCGTTAAATGACCACCATGAGACAAATCAAAACCTAGAATTTTATCGCCAGGCTTTAAACAAGCATGATAAACAGCCGTATTGGCTTGTGAACCAGAATGGGGTTGTACATTTGCATATTCAGCTCCAAAAAGCGCTTTAGCTCTATCAATAGCAATTTGTTCTACAACATCTACCACTTCGCAACCGCCATAATAACGCTTTCCGGGATAGCCTTCAGCATATTTATTGGTTAAGCATGAACCTGCAGCTTCCATTACTTGATCGCTGACAAAGTTTTCTGATGCAATAAGTTCAATTCCATTAATTTGTCTTTCTTGTTCTTCGAGAATAAGGTCAAAAATTTGTTCGTCGTGTTGCATTTTATTTTTTTTTATTAAAAACTTGTCAAAAATACGAAAATGGTTTGTAAGATTAACATATTATGATATATTTGATAACTGAAATTTAATTAAAAATAAATCATTACAAAATGCCTATAACTGCTAACAATCCGGTAAGAAAATCTTGGCTAACGGTCTCTGATAACAGTGATTTCCCTATTCAAAATATTCCATTTGGTGTTTTTCTTACTAAGGAGGATGTCATTACTATTGGAACTAGAATTGGTGATTTCGCAATAGATTTAGGTGCTTTACAACAGCTAAATTATTTTGACGGTATTGAATTGACCGATGACATGTTCATGCAAGACACTTTGAATGATTTTATTTCAGATGGTAATAAAACATGGCGTTTGGTTAGAAATCGAATTGCTGACCTTTTTGATAATGATAATGCGATTTTAAGAGAAAATAAATCCCATAGGGATTTAATCGTTTTTAAAATTGAAGATGTCGAAATGCAATTACCAGTTCTTATTGGCGATTATACTGATTTTTACTCCAGTAAAGAACATGCAACTAATGTTGGAAAAATGTTTAGAGATCCAGACAATGCGCTTTTGCCAAACTGGCTCCACATTCCGGTAGGCTACCATGGTCGAAGTTCTTCTATTGTTCCATCTGGAATTGCAGTCCACCGACCAATGGGTCAAACTTTACCTGATGGAGAAAAATCGCCTGTTTTTGGGCCGTCAAGAGCTATCGATTTTGAGTTAGAAATGGCTTTTATTACCACTGATGCCAACATTATGGGAGAAAATATTCCAGTACATGAAGCAGAAGAATATATTTTTGGAATGGTTTTACTCAACGATTGGAGCGCAAGGGACATTCAAAAATGGGAATATGTACCGTTAGGTCCGTTTTTAGCAAAAAACTTTGCAACGTCAATTTCACCCTGGATAGTTACGATGGATGCGCTAGAACCTTTTAGGACTAAAGGGCCAAAACAAGATCCAACGCCGCTCCCTTACTTACAACAAAAAGGACGGCATGCCTTTGATATACATTTAGAGGTAGCTATTGCTCCTGAAAATGTATTGCCAACAATTGTTTCTAAATCTAATTTTAAATTTATGTACTGGTCAATGAGCCAGCAATTGGCACATCACACTTCCAACGGATGCCGCGTGAATTCTGGCGATATGATGGGCTCTGGCACTATCTCTGGCACAGAAAAAGACAGCTTTGGTTCCATGTTAGAACTGACTTGGGGGGGTAAAAATCCCATAAAAATGGCTGACGGTTCAGAAAGAAAATTCATTAATGATAACGATACGGTTACCATTACAGGTTACTGTAAAAATCATGAATTTCGTATCGGTTTTGGTGAAGTTTCAAGTAAATTATTGCCGCCATTTGTTAGAAAATAAAGCGGAAAATCGTAGTAAAAAAGAAGACTTTTCAAATCATGAACGAGCTTCTTTTATTTTAATAAGTGCCTAATAACCGTTTCGGCTGCATATAACCCGAACAATCCTGGCATATAGCTATTCGTTCCATAAAATGATTTTTTGTAATTTTTCCCATCAGTAATTTTTAGACTTTTTTCGTCTTGAATTTCTGAAGAAAAAACCACTTTTACCCCTTTGTCAATTTTCACTTCTTTCAAACGTTTTTTAATTGCTTTCGCCAAAAAACAATTTTCGGTAGTACTGATATCGGCCACTTTTACTTTTGCCGCTTCCATTTTACCTCCAGCGCCCATGCTGCTAATAATTTTTACTCTTTTTCGCTTGGCAGCAATAATTAAATTGAGTTTTGGAGTAACACTATCAATACAATCTAAAACATAATCATAGTCATCAGTCACAATTTCAAATGCCCGTTCTGGAGATAAAAATTCTTTTATTTTTGTCAATTGTAAGACTGGGTTTATATCTAATAACCGTGCTCCTACGACATCAATTTTTGACAGCCCAACGGTAGAATGTAACGCTGGCAATTGTCGGTTGATATTTGTAATATCTACGACGTCGCCATCAACAATAGTGATCTTCCCTATACCAGCTCGAGCAATAAATTCAGCCGCAAAGGAGCCAACACCGCCAACGCCTACAATTAATATATTAGCATTTTTTAATTTCTCTAATCCTTCTTCTTTAAATAATAGAAGCGCGCGTTCTGTCCATTCTGCCATAATTTACTGATTTATTTTACGATTAAAAACGGTTTCAAAATTACTATTTATTATTTTCTCTAATGCCTCAACATTGCATTTTTTATATGTTGCAGCCAAATCATATACTTCTTGAATTGTTTCTTCTATAGTGTCGGTTTCTAAGAAAAAGCGATCATCAGGAACCGATTGAAAAACGGTTCCTAAGTCTGGATTTCGTATTAAATATTTACCAAATGAGATATAAAAATCATTTTTTATTAGTTCTTTTAAAATAATTTCATTTTTAGAAAAGCCGTGAATTAGCATGGGAACGCTGACCTTCAACCGTTTTTTAATTGCAATAACTTCTTGAAAAGCAGCTACACAATGAATTACTACGGGTTTTTTGTACTTTTCTGCTAAAACTAATTGTTGTTCAAAAACCCTCATTTGCATATCCATTGGAATGTCGATTCTTTTATCAAGACCGCATTCGCCAATGGCAAGACAATTTTCTAATTTTAATTTAGATTCTATTATTTGTAACTCCTTATTTATATTTTTTTCATTGATGTGCCAAGGGTGAATCCCAATGGAATAATACGGTATTGTAGCGTGAAAGTCCAGTGGATATTGGTTTACCAGTTCGAACACCCTATTTTGATTCGTAAAACGATGGGTATGAAAATTGAAATAGTACATGCTGCAAAAATAGTTTAAAAGTTATAAAGCAGCAAAGTCAGAAAGCGATTAAGTTTTTTACATTTGTACTATTCAATTTTTATATGATAAAAAAGGGCTTTCATTTCTATATTAATAATTTTAGAGGCTTCTCTCGAGAGGTTTGGATTCTTGCTATAATTACTTTTGTGAATAGAGCTGGCACCATGGTTTTGCCTTTTTTATCCAAATATTTAAAAGAAAATTTACATTTTTCCTACAGTCAAGTCGGCTGGATTATGGTTGCTTTTGGGCTAGGTTCGATGTTAGGTTCTTTTCTTGGTGGAAAATTATCCGATAAAATTGGATTTTATAAAATAATGATTTTTAGCTTGTTTACTAGTGGTCTGTTGTTTTTTGTGGTGCAATATATCACGTCGTTTAAAGGACTTTGCATAGGTATGTTTCTCTTAATGGTGGTAGCGGATATGTTTAGGCCGGCCATGTTTGTGTCATTAGGGACGTATGCCAAACCCGAAAACAGAGCAAGAGCTTTTACTTTAGTGCGCTCGGCGGTAAATTTAGGTTTTGCTGCAGGTCCCGCTTTGGGTGGAATTATTATTATGAATTGGGGGTATAGCCGCTTGTTTTGGGTAGATGGTGCTACGTGTATTATCGCTATTTCTACTTTTGCTTTTTTGGTTAAAGAAAAGAAAACTGTTGCGCTTTCAAAAAAGGAACTATTGGAGTCCAGTCAATTTAATTCTATTTTTAAAGATAAAATATTTTGGGTATTCATAGTAATTTGCTGGATTACAGCCTTGCTATTCTTTCAATTATTTACGACTTTACCACTGTATCATCATGAAATGTATGGGCTAACTGAATTTCAAACAGGTTTATTATTAACCTTAAATGGGCTAATTATTTTCCTTCTAGAAATGCCCATTGTAAGCTATTTTGAAAATAAAAAAAGTGCTAAAATCAAGCTAATACTTTGGGGTTCTTTAATGATGACAGCAAGTTTTTATTCGCTTTTATTTGATTTTTGGGCAGGCGTATTAGTAATTAGTATGTTATTCATCACTTTTGGCGAAATGTTTATTTTTCCTTTTTCCAATTCATTTGCATTGAGCAGAGCTCCTAAAGGAAAAGAAGGGAAATATATGGCTTTTTTCACGATGAGTTTTAGCTTAGCACACATCGGAAGTTCTAAAATTGGAATGGAAATTATTGCACGCTCAGGTTATCAAACCAATTGGTTTTTTATGGGAAGCTTAGGTGCTATTGCGGTAGCTTGCTGCTTTTATTTATTAGCGCTTTTAAAAAAGGAAGCTAAAAATAAAAATATTAGCGAATAATAATATCATGTTTAAACAGTAATCCTTTTACGTTTTCCAGTGAAAACAGGGTTTTTTTAAATTTTGATTTGGCAGGATCAATGGTGTAATTATAACTTGTTTTAAAATCTGTTTTAAAAAGTATGGCTTTTTCAAATTCTGATTTATATAAGTCGCAAGCAGCAAATACGACTTCACTTAAATCAGTATTCATAAAATCAACTGCAACTAAACTGCAATTTATAAAAGACGTTCGTTTCATTTTCAGGGCATAAAATTTGGAGAAATCCAAAGTACAATTTTTAAAATGGATTTCAAAAATGAACTTATCACACATGGCAAAATTAACATCTTTGATTGTACAACCATTGAAATTTACTGTTCTAAAAGCTACATGATTAATTTTAGCACCATTAAAAATGCAATTATTAAACGAACAATCTATAAAAGAAAGCGCGATGAAATTACATTTTGAGAAATCGCAAGCTGTAAAAGTACAAGACTCAAATTCATTAAAATTGAGTGCATCTGTATCGTAAACCTCATTGCTGTAGGAAATAGCTGAAAAATAATTGGGCATTAATGTATTTTTTACAAATTTTTCTAGCAGCAAATAAAAGGCTTTTTTAATTCATTTAAAGATTAAATTATCTTTTACTTGAAATAACAACGGCTTTAAAAGTAGCCTATTGAAATAATAAAAAACAAAATAAAGGATAAGCATATTTTATTATAACACTAGTTTTCATAACAATTAATTTATGATATGAGAAGAATATGTAATTTTTCACAGAACAAAAACTGTTAATTTTCGAAAATAATTTGCTTTTTAAAAAAAGATTATGCAATATTTGAGTAATATTTAACATCAAAATAACAAAGCCTATACAATAATTTTACTTTTTAGAAAAAAATCGCTTCTTTTTTAATCAAAAACTAAAAGGTAATCTTATGGCTAATGTTCAACTTCCAGACGCTTTATTGGTAAAAAGTTATGTAGCAGGAGACGAAAATGCTTTGGCTACGTTAATCAAAAGGCACCAATCCAAAATTTACGGGTTTATTTATTCGAAAATTGCTGATAGCGATTTATCGAATGATATTTTTCAGGATACTTTCATGAAAGTTATTAAAACTTTAAAATCCGATTCGTATAACGAAGAAGGAAAGTTTTTGCCTTGGGTAATGCGTATTGCCCATAATTTAATAATCGATCATTTTCGGAACAACAAAAAAATGCCGTTGCTACGAGAAACCGAAGAATTTTCTATTTTTTCAATTCTTACCGATAATTCTGAGACTATTGAAGGTCAAATTATTACCAAACATATTGAATTGGATTTAAAACGAATTATTAATGAACTGGCTGAGGACCAAAAAGAAGTATTGCTGATGCGTTTATATCAAGATTTAAGTTTTAAAGAAATATCAGAATTAACTGGAGTTAGCATCAATACTGCTCTTGGTAGAATGCGTTACGCAATCATAAATTTGAGAAAAGTTATCGAAAAAAATAAAATAATATTAACCAATTAACAATATTTGATTTTTTGCTGCGTTATTATTATAATAAAATAATAAATATGGCAAAAATTTACTCTAAAAAAACAGTAGCAATTTCAAAAATGGCCCCCAAAAAAGATACGGTTTCTTTTTTGTTAAATTATTCAAAAGCGTTTAGCTACATCAAAGTGGGTCAACTGAGAATTGAGAATTTGGCTAACTAATCAAAATCCCGTTATAATGTAACGGGATTTTTTTTGTAATATTCTTTCAAAACGCTTTGTCTTCCAATCGTTTTTGTGATTATATCTTCTTCTAATTTCCACCCTCGAGCTGGAGAATATTCACGCCCATACCAAATCATTTGCAGGTGCAAATCATTCCAAACGGATTCAGGAAAAAGGCGTTTGGCATCTTTTTCTGTTTGCTGAACACTTTTCCCATTTGAAAAATTCCATCGATACATCAATCGATGAATGTGGGTATCAACGGGAAATGCAGCAACTCCAAATGCCTGAGACATGACTACACTCGCCGTTTTATGGCCAACTGCTGGAAAAGACTCTAATGCTTCAAAACTCTCAGGCACAACACCTTCGTATTGCTCGATTATTATTTTCGAAAGTCCATAAATCCCTTTGGATTTCATTGGCGATAAACCACATGGCCGAATGATGGCAGCAATTTCTTCGATAGATAGCTTAACCATATCGTAAGGATTATCCGCTTTAGCAAAAAGAATTGGCGTTATTTGATTCACTCGTACATCGGTGCATTGTGCTGATAGTAACACCGCAATTAATAAGGTGTAGGCATCTTTGTGATGCAAGGGGATTGGAATGGTTGGATATTTTTCTTTTAACGTATTTATAACAAATGTAGCACGTTCTTGTTTGGTCATTTTTATTTAAATTTGGTACAATTTAATAAGAAAACCAATACACTCCTAAATTTTAAAAATTAAATTATGACAACATTAAAAAAAGGCGATAAGGCTCCTGATTTTTCAGCAGTTGATCAAGATGGAACTACGCACCAATTGACTGATTTCAGAGGAAAAAAATTAGTTGTTTTCTTTTATCCAAAAGCCAGTACTCCAGGTTGTACGGCTGAAGCATGTGATTTAAGAGATAATTTCGAACAATTTAAGGCGAAGAATTATGCGATTTTAGGCGTTAGTGCCGATGCTCAAAAAGCCCAGTTAAAATTCAAAGAGAAATATGATTTTCCGTTTCCTTTATTAGCCGATGAAGACAAAGCAGTTATTCAGGCATTTGGCGTTTGGGGTCCCAAAAAATTTATGGGTAAAGAATATGATGGTATTCACAGAACTACTTTTATCATTGATGAAAATGGAATAATTGACGAAGTGATTGCCGACGTTAAAACAAAAACGCACGCCAGTCAAATTTTGAAATAAAAAAAATCCAAATCTTCATAAAAATGGGATTTGGATTTTTAAATAAAAATTCTAATTATACTTTTGGCAAAAACACTTCCGCCATCATACAGCGTGCGCTTCCGCCGCCACAGGCTTCTATAGTATCTAAACTAGAGTGAATTATGGTAATATGCTCCTCTAATTGGGCAATTTGTTTTTTGGTTAAAGCATGATAAGCAGCAGAACTCATCACTAAATAACGACGATCATCAGCACCTTTAACTTCTAACATATTCCCTGCAAAATTGTTTATTTGGGCTTCTGTTAAAAGAATTATTTCTTTTTCATCGGCTTTTAGATTATCTAAAACCATTTTGCGTTCTTTTTTGTCGTCGATACAATCGGCACAAATCACGGCAAATGTATCGCCAATACACATCATCACATTGGTGTGATATATTAATTTACGTTCGCCATTTACGGTTTGAAATGCTTCAAAAATGATAGGCGCAAAGTCAAAATCTTCGCAAAATTCAATAAACAACTCCTCGTCAGCTCTTGGTGACAAAGCACAATAGGCTTTTCCATTTTCTCTGTCTAGCAATAAACTTCCGGTACCTTCGAGATAGAAACCATCTTCCTCAGCCGCAGTATAATCCATGATTTCATGGACCACAAATCCTTTGTCTTCCAGAATATCCAATACATCTTCCCGTCGTTCTAATCGTCTGTTTTCGGCAAACATTGGATACAATACAACATCCCCATTCTCATGAAACGAAATCCAATTGTTCGGAAAAATACTGTCTGGAGTATCTGGAGCAAGGGTATCATCCACCACAGTTACATCAACACCTATTAAACGAAGTTTGTTTACAAAAGTATCAAATTCAGCTTGGGCTTTAGCATTCACGTTTTCTGGCGTTAATCCATCAATTACTTTTTGGTAGTAATTGTTTACCACTGTTTGTTCGTTCATTCGAAACGCCACAGGGCGAATCATCATTATGGAATTGGTTGTTTGGTTCATTTATTTATTTTGTTATTATTAGTTCTCGGTTGCCCGTTTTCAGTTATTATTGTTATTTAAGTTTTCCAATTACTTTCAACGTATTTTATAAAGTTAAAAAAATTTGCTCCTAAATTATCATAATCAATTATTAGTTTTTCAATATTTGGAATTAAACCTTGATAAAAGTGGTTAATTTTGATTAAATGTCCTTTGGTTTCTAAACAACATGAATGAGAAAAAACTAAAAAACGTATAAAATCGGCTTTATATCGGTTTCTTCCGTAACCTTTTACAATATTTGAATTTACCGAATCGGCGGATCTGCGTATTTGACTGCCTAATTCGTAGAATTCCTATTTTGGCAACAACAATGAAGCTGGAAGAATTTCATAAAATAATGACAAGCTAATTTTATAAATCTCTAAATCTTGATAATTACTCATTTTCAAAACTATTTATATAATTAAACTGCAAACTGATAACCGATAACTCAAACCTTACAACATATAACACACAACCCAAATCTACTCCCTTATCAAAGGCAATGTCGAGCATCGAAGTAACCCTTCTTGTTTGGCAATTTCGGCATATGGAATTTCTTCTACTGTAAAACCGTGTTGTCTAAGCCAATTATTTAATCTCGTGAATTTTTGTTCAGAAACGACCACATCGGGTGCTATTGAAAATACGTTGGAATTCATATCATACATTTCGTCACGAGTAATATGAAACAAATTGTCTTTGCCAAATAGCTTTACAAGATACATATAATCGGCTTCTTCTCTAAAGCCACTTTTATAAATAATCCCTTTATTGGTTCCAACAGGTTGAAAACAACAATCCAAATGCAAGGCGTTGTCCCGCGCTTCTATCTTCGATTTAACCAAGTCAAATTCTTTTACAATCTTGTTAGGGAACAGATTTTTTATAAAATTAACCCCAGCCATATTGGTTCGAGCCGTTATATAGTCTTTGTAATCGCTACCTTTATAGGTGCCAATAAAAATAGAGTCGTTCCAAAGCATCACATCTCCACCTTCAATATGCACCTCATCGGGTGGACGAACCACTTTTGATGGGTCAATTTGATCGATAACATATTGAATCGCATCTAATTCGCGCTCCCTATCGGGCAAAATATTGGCTTTAATAAAAATATCATCGATAACAAAACCAATATCTCTAGCAAAAATTTGATTGTAATTTTGAATCATTTCTGGTCGAAAAACGGTCACTTCATATTTTTGAAAAATAGCATTAAAAGCGTCCATTTCTTTGACCATATCGGCTTCAATGGGATAGGTTCCTGCCAATATATGTTCTAATGATTTTGGATCATACGCTTCACTAACCGATGGCGTTGGACCATTATTTATAGCCGAACCAAGCACTACGGCTTTTAATCGGGAGGTTTCGTTTTTTACGTTTACTACTAACATAGTATTCTAATAGGTTTTGCACAAAGATAAAAAAAGCCCTTGAATATTACCGAATAATCAAATTAATCCTTTTAAAATAAGAATAGGAATAAAAACACTATTTTTTAATAAAAAATAAACATTGAAATTAGCACTTGTTTTGTGCAAACTCTTTCGGCAATTACTTGTTTAGATCAAATCCCAATAACGAGTATAGTGATTAGAGCATACAAATCTGTTTGCTACTAAAAAAATTAAGACTTTTTTTACGCTGTGAAATAATTTAATTTTTGATTCAAACCAAAAAAGTTAATTTAAAGTAGAAAGCAACATTACAACTAAATAATCAAAAATTATAACAACCGCAACCGTTCCATCCAAGCCAAATAAAAATCAATATTTACGATGTCATAAGCAAAAGTGTTGCTGTCAACTAGCTTGAAAGTGCTTTTGGCATTGGTAGCATCTTTTTTTAGATAATGATTAATCGCAAAGGTCAGCAACAAAACATTGCACCTGCCTTTTTGAAAATAATCTTTTACTACCGGAAATTGTTTGGTATTGATATGGTCTAAAAAAGGAATGCTTTCTTCTGCTGAATGGTACATCCATAACAACCTGCTGGCAATAACCGCAAAATCAGCAATGTCGAAAGGATTTTGTAGTTCGTTGAAATAGTTGTTTAACTTTTTGGGATTTTGATTTAGAATCAATTCCCAAACGCCTATTCTCGCTTTCAAAATAGGATGGATTTCAAAAAGGTAGGAAGCGACTTGTTTATTAACCTTTACAATTATTTTTTTAGCTTTTGCAATGTCTTTTTCTATTACAAAAGCTTTTTGACAAAGTAATAAATTTTTGAACAACAACAAATCAGGCAATGTCTGCTCTTGGATAGCATCAAGCCATACACCTAAAAAATCATTTAAATGTCTTTCATCAACATAGGCCTGCAACAAGCATTTCTGCAAAACTTTAGATTTTGCAATATTTCTTTCTACAAAAGCAATAAGGGCGGTGTTCCCTTTTGCAGATTGAAAATAAAAGGATTGAAAAGCAATAACCAAATGTTCATTGACCTTTATACAGTCTATATTAAATGGAATCGCAACCAAATCGTCGAGCAATTCGAAATCATTATTTTCTATGGCGATGGTAACAATGCTTTGCAATTGATAGCCGCCCAACCAAGTAGAAATGGGTAAATTCTTAATGGTTTCTAAAATGACTTCACGACCATTAGGCAATTGGCGAGCATAAATTTGAATGTTTTGATTGATCATGTGGGCGTCAAAACCTGCCACATGTTTTTTAAAAACATCCCAAGTAATAAACCCAGCGGAAACAGCAAAAGCATTTAATATAAAACTAGAATGCGCACTAGGGTTAGGCACTAAATCATAAAGCCGCCTTAATGTAGAGCAACTTATTTTGATTGCTGTTTTATTTAAAATGGCATCGCTTAAAGTCTGACAATCATACGTATCAGCAACAATAACACCATAGGTTTCTTGCAAATAATATTGGATCCACTCTTTTTCGTGGGGGCTGATTGCTTTTGGTGCAGGCATATTTTTCTTTCAAAAATAAAAAACCTTTTTTATTTGAACACGTTTGAACGCATTTGAACTTATTAAGATAATTTTTGGTTAGTTTTAAGGTTTAGATTTGTAGGAAATAAATTTAAAATGATGATATTATGAAAACAAAATTCTTTTTTTTAGTACTCGTGTTTATGGGTTTTACACAATTAATGAATGCGCAAGTACCAAGTTATGTGCCTACTAATGGATTAGTTGGATATTGGGGATTTAGCGGTAATGCAAATGACAGCAGTGTCAATGGAAATAATGGAACCGTTAATGGCGCAACATTAACAACTGATAGATTTGGTAATGCTAATAGTGCATATAGTTTTAACGGATCTAGTAATTCTATTTCTGTGCCTGCAAGTAATGCTTTTACTCAAAATCCAATATCTTACTCGTTTTGGTTTAATAAGGCTGGTACTGGAAACCCATGTAGTGGTAATGAAACTTTTCAGGCAGTATTTTCAACAGGTTCTTATTCTCAATCTAGAGATGTAGTGTTAGGTCAAGGCACTGCAAAAAGAATTGGTATTCAAAAATCAATTCCTTCTGGTTGTGCAAATGAATTTATGCAATCAACAAACTATGCATTAAATACTTGGAATCATGTAGTAGTATCCTATGAAGCTAATTTAGTAAAAGTATATTTGAATGGTGTCTATATTGGAAGTAATCCTGTTACTTGTAATGCTACTACAGCAAACACAACTTGTTATATTGGAGCGTCGCACCCTTCTATTTGGGCTTGCATTGCTTATTTCAATGGTAAAATAGATGATTTGGCAATTTACAACAGAGTGTTGTCAGACAGCGAGGTAACCACTTTGTATAATGGAGATGTTGCAGTAACCAGTTGCCCACCTTTATCAGGTACACTAACCAATGGTATAGTGGCATATTATCCTTTTTGTGGTAATGCAAATGATGCTAGTGGTAACAATAATAACGGCACCGTTAATGGAGCAACTTTAACTACTGATAGATTTGGTAATGCTAATAGTGCATATAGTTTTGATGGAACAAGTAATTTTATTAGCTGTGCTAATGCACCTTTAATTAATGTACCGTTTACTATCTCGGCTTGGGTTAATTTAAATACATTAAGTGGGTTTTCACCAATTTTATCACTAGGAGATTTAGGTACAAATAATTTGAAGAAATTTTATTTCTCCCCTGTATATGGTGGAATAGGAAAACCATCTATAGGTACAGGTGGTGCAAATGATATTACTTCAACAAGCATAGTTGTTACTCCTAGCAATTGGGTACATGTAGCTGTTTGTGTAACATCATATTCTTCAACAAATGTTGTTTTTTATGTCAATGGAGTTTCTTATAATGTAAATACAACGGGAGGTGGAAATTTTCCATTTCCATTAAACAACTCAGGTTTTGTTATAGGAAAAGATGCAGGAACGGGCGGTTACAGTTATTTTAAAGGCAAAATAGATGATTTATCTATTTACAATCGCATATTAACAGCACAAGAAATAACTACATTATATGGTCAGAACATCTGCTACCAAAGTGTTACTGTTACAGATACTTTAATCATTAATACCGGTATTTTAAGTTACAATCCAATGACTTATAATAACACAATAACTATTTATCCAAATCCTGCTAACGATCATATAACTATTGATTGTGGTATTCTAGCAAATGTGGTAGGTTATAGCATAAAAATTACCAATACTCTTGGTCAAGAAGTATTCAATCAGCCTATGAATACGCAACAATATTACATTCCGTTAAACTCTTGGAGCGGACAAGGTGTTTATTTTGTAAACGTTATAGACGCACAAGGACACACAATAGATATTAAAAAAATAATTTTACAGTAATAGATATGGAAAATGATATTCAAATTTTAGAAAATTTAGTTAGACAAAATTCAAATGATGATTGTTGTTCTAACAATATCAAATTTCTAATAAGCGGTGATGTAGCAAAAGGTATCCCTTTTATTCATCTCTATCATAAAATATGTTTTGCATGTAAAGAAGAAGGTAAGTCGTCATTGTTTCCTCTGGAGAGAATCATAAGATTGAATATTGGTAAAAATTTAAATTGCCATAATTGTAAAGATGAATGCGGAATAGAAGGATGTGTTATTTCTTTGAGAGTTTACGAAGGAGGAAGAACTGCTTTCACAAAAGTTAATAGAATCGTAATAATTTATAAATAAAAAAATAAGCTCAACTTTTAGCTCAATCCTATCGTAAAATGATATAAAGGATAAAAAGAGGCTATTCACTGAGTAATTGCAAAAAATAATGAAGTTTAAAAACCCATAACAATAAAGGAGTAACCTGAAAATCCGTAAGAGTAGGGAAAAATTAAATTTAAAAAAAATGAAAAAAATTCTTTTAGTTTCAGCATTTGTATTAACATCAATTTTATCTTATGCTCAAGACATCTCTGATGTTTCCCAGTCTAGCAGCGGACTACTTACTGTTCGTGATGCTAAAAACAACCAAATATCATCCAAATATATTTCAAGTGGCGATGAACTTAGTGGATTTTCATCTAACATAATTGTTGTAAAAAGTTCAAGTAATCTTGTAACGGTTTATGACCAAAAGTTCAACCAAATAACATCGAAATATATTAGCGATGGTGACAGAGTAAAAAATGTCAATGGAAATAATATCATCATCAAATCGAAAAGTGGGTTGGTCACTACTTACGACAAAAAGTTTAATCAAATATCTTCGAGATACGAGTAATTAAATTAGGAGGAGGACCCGATAGCGCGGATTTGCAATCCGTGCCCCTTCATTGGCAACTTGATTAATTTATACAAACTCGAAATCATTGCTATTTAAAAAAACATATAGTTTCCGAATCAAAGGGATGTTAACGCATCCTTTTTTTGTGGGTTAAAGTTGGGTATTATTTGATTTTGATTCCTATTTTTGTATAAAAAGTAAGCCATGACAACTACACAAAATATAGTTAACACTCTAAAAACCAATAAAGCAACTATGGCTCAATTTGGGATTCGGGATATTGGTCTTTTTGGTTCTTATGTAAGGGGAGGACAATCAAAAAATAGCGATATTGATATTTTACTAGACTTTGAACCTGACAAAGAAACATACGATAATTATATAACCGTTTATGATTTATTAGAGCAACTTTTCAAGAATGAAAAAGTTGAAATTGTTACAAAAAACGGTTTAAGTCCTTACATTGGAACAAAAATTTTAAACGAAATTCTCTATGTCTAAAAACCCCAGCTCTCCGAAGTCTCCCAACTTCGGAGCAAAAAAAAATTATTTAAGCTAGCATAATCTTAAAATATGAATGATAGGTCTAGTTTAACAAACAACCGAATTAACATTACCGCCACTGCGGCAGAGCTACTAGCCGTAAAAGCTGCTTTTCAAAATCGATAAAGTTGAAATTGTTATAAAAAACAGAGCAAACCTTTGTTTGTTAGCTGTAATATTGTGGTATATCAAATTTCTTTTTTCACCAAAATGTAATAGTCACTTTCCAGCGCCATATAGCCTTGATCGTACACAAAATAGTAAGTGTTTCCGGTTTTGGTTTGTAAAATGTTGGTAAAAAATTCAAAGTCAAACCCATTGCTAGCGAGTTTGGTTTTGGTCGTTTTGGTTTTACCTTCTGCGTTCAACTCACATAAAATGCGATAATTCTTGCGCAACTTGTTGTTTACATTGCGCATAAAATTGGTGCTGTCTTTATTGATTTTGTTGTTGTAGGCATTGCGACAACCGTCGCTACAAAACTTTTTGTCCTCGCGACCTATGATTTTTTCGTTACATTCTAAGCAGGTTTTCATTTTTAGGAATCGGTTAAAATTGATTTTTAAAATACAGCGCTTGATTGATATGTGCTAAGTGATGATTGCAATGCCAGGCATAAATTCCCAAAGCTTCAGCAAGTGTAAATGCTTTTTGATTTTCGGGATGAAAGTAATTTTTTTCAAAATCATTGGCGCACATCGTGTTCAAAATTAAATTCCAACGAAGGTGAACCCCTTTCAAAATAAATATTGAACTAGAAATAGCATCGGAATTTCCATCGGATAGCATCGCCCATTTTGCCTCTTCATAAGGTTTAATAATAGGATTTTCTTCTGTTAATGTCAATTTAAATCTTATAAAAGCATTCATGTGACTATCCGCACAATGATGAATTACCTGTTTGATTGACCAACCATAGGGTCTATAAATCCAATTTAATTTTTCTAAATCCAAAAACTCAATTGTTTTTTCTAATTCGGTTGGAAAATATTGAATAATTTTTTTCCAGTCATCGATCAACTCAGTAGCAATATGATCCGGTTTTCGAAAAATACCAATAGGATATTTGAGTTTTTCTAAATCAATTGTATTTTCCATAAATTTCTTACTATCAAACAAATATAAATAAAAATTTCCAATTACAAACGGTTACAAACAACTACAACCGAAAGTAAACAATTAATAACCGAATAAAATTTGGAAGCCGCCGCATCTTTGCCCTGTCGAAATCAAACAAATGCAATTTCAATAGCAATAGCAAATGTCAATTTCAATAAAAAAATAGATATAATAACCATTAAATTTTAAACGCCATGAATGCAATGAAAAACAAAGTACAGTTAATTGGAAACGTAGGAAACGATCCAGAAATCAAAACCTTAGACGGAGGAAAAAAAGTCGCCAACTTAACCATCGCTACCAACGATAGTTATAAAAACGAAAAAGGCGAAAAAGTAGAACAAACGGAGTGGCACAAAGTGGTTGCTTGGGGAAAAACAGCCGAAATCATTGAGAAATATGTCACCAAAGGCAAAGAAGTGGCTATTGAAGGCAAACTAACCCACAGAAGCTATGACGATAAAAATGGCGAAAAACGCTATATCACCGAAGTAGTCGTGAGCGAGTTGTTACTGCTAGGGAAGTAGCAGCAGTGTTCCGTGTTCACGTAGTAGAATTCAGTGCATCGTGAACCCTCAGTCGCAGTTTGCAGCGCCATAAGGTCTGTAAACTGCGACTTTTTTTGTCGTATAAACTTTGGATGTTGAAGAAATGAATAAATTAAACGGAATAGAATTCCTTTTTCAATATCTTTGGGATTCTATTTTTAATTTGAAATTAAAGTGTAATAATTTTATAAACCAAGTCATAGACTACAATTTTCAGATGAAATTCTATTGGGTAAAAACGCATTGGCTTATTAAAAAATGGTTTTCTAACTACGTTTGGTACCTCCCGAACCCTGAAAAAACAGTATATCTAACTTTTGATGATGGCCCAACTCCTGAAATTACCGATTGGACTTTGGCCACTTTAGAAAAGTATGATTGCAAAGCTACTTTTTTTTGCATTGGCAATAACATTCAAAAAAATCCAGCATTGTTTCAAAAAATCATTGACAGCGGTCATGCAGTAGCCAATCATACCTTCAATCATCTTAATGGATGGGAAACAAACAATCAAAAATACCTAGATAATATAAGCCTTTGTGAAGCGGAAATGGCTCCTTTCAATCACCAATCTTCAAAATTGTTTCGGCCGCCTTATGGCAAAATACGCAGCAAACAAGTAATTGAAATTAGAAATAGGGGCTACAAAATAATACTGTGGGACGTTTTGAGTGCCGATTTTGACACGACTATTCTGCCTGAAAAATGCCTAGGAAATGTCATTACAAACGTGCAATCAGGCAGTATAATCGTTTTTCACGACAGTATAAAAGCCTTTAAAAATCTATCCTATACGTTGCCTAAAGTTTTGGACTTTTTACATAAAAACGGATTTCAATGCAAAACGATTGTATAAATCAAAGTAATTTTTCGGTTTCTTTTTCATAGAAAGCATCAATGGAGAGCTTTGATTGCATCGAAGCCATAACGGCTAGTTCGTCACAACGCTCGTTTTGAGGATGATTGTTGTGACCTTTGATCCATTTAAAATCAACTTGATGTTTGCGGTAAATCATCAAAAAGCGCTTCCATAAATCAGGATTTTTCTTGCCTACAAATCCTTTTTTCTCCCACCCAAAAACCCATTTTTTCAGCACAGCATCAACCACATATTTAGAGTCCGAAACCACAAGTGTTTTGCTGTTAGGATTTTTCAATTTTTCGAGACCAACAATTACGGCAAGCAATTCCATGCGGTTATTGGTAGTATGACGAAAACCCTCGTAAAATTCTTTTTTGTAAGGCGTTCCTACCAACTCCATAACAACTCCATAACCGCCCTTACCAGGGTTTCCTTTGGCTGCTCCATCGGTAAATATTTGAATGTCGTAGGTCAAAAATTTAGAATTTAAAAATGTATCTATTACTGTTGGGAAATGTGTTTGTTCGAGTTGGTGAATTTTTTGAGCAATTTCTTCCGCTGATTTGCAATCGGAAATGGCTACTTTTTCTTGAAATATAATATTGCCTTCATCATAATTTTCATTTACATAATGAATAGTGATGCCCGTTTCAGGTTCCTTGTTTTCCAAAACCGCTTGATGTACATGCATACCATACATGCCTTTACCACCATATTTTGGCAACAGCGCAGGATGAATATTTAAAATAGAATTCGGATAATGTTGTATGATATCTTCCGGAAATTGCAATAGAAACCCAGCCAAAACAATACAATCGGGGCTGTATAATTGTAGTTTTTGCAAAACATTTCCTGTATTCAATGCTGATTTTGTGAAAATTTCGGTGGGTACTTGAAGCTTTTTGGCTCTTTCTAAAACTTTAGCATTCGGATTGTTACAAAATACAGCTACCACTTTTGCGGTCTTTGAAGCATTGAAAAACAAAATGATATTTTCGGCATTTGTTCCCGAACCCGAAGCAAATAGGACAATTTTTTTCATTTGAAATAAAAAATAGTTACACAAAAAAAGGAATAATAAATAGATTAAAGAAGCCTTTGTGAAATTAATTTTATAATTTAGTGGTTTATTTATTAACTAAACCGTTGTTTTAAAATAAAGTTTTTTATTTTTGCCAACAAATTAAATTTAAAATTAAAGATTATGTCAGACATTGCATCAAGAGTTAAAGCTATTATCGTAGACAAATTAGGCGTTGACGAAAATGAAGTTGTGCTAGAAGCAAGCTTCACCAATGATTTAGGAGCAGATTCATTAGATACTGTTGAGCTAATTATGGAATTCGAAAAAGAATTTGATATCCAAATTCCAGACGACCAAGCCGAAAATATTGCTACAGTAGGTCAAGCTATTTCTTATATCGAAGAAGCTAAAAAATAATAAAATAGCACCCGCATCCATTTTTGTGTATGCGGGTGTATTATTTTTTATACTATTTAACATCCGATTGAAATCCAATCATTACTATAATTTATTGTAATACCTATGTCTTTTTATGATTTATACATAGAAGAAAGCATAGGTATTATTAGTTTACATTGATAATTTTAATACGATATATATGAAATTAAGGAGAGTTGTTGTTACAGGCCTAGGTGCGCTTACACCTATTGGAAATTCGGTCCAAGAATATTGGAACGGACTTATTAACGGTATAAGTGGAGCAGCTCCAATTACTTATTTTGATGCCTCAAAATTCAAAACGCAATTTGCTTGTGAATTGAAAAATTTTGTAGTGGAAGATTTTATCGATCGAAAAGAGGCCCGAAAAATGGATCGCTATGCACAATATGCCATGGTTTCTTCAGATGAAGCAATTCGAGATGCCAATTTTGATTTTGAAAAAATAGACAAAGATCGTGTTGGAGTAATATGGGGTTCCGGGATTGGCGGTTTAGAAACATTTCAAAATGAAGTATTAGAATTTTCCAAAGGCGATGGAACACCACGTTTCAATCCATTTTTTATTCCAAAAATGATTTCTGATATTGCAGCTGGGCATATTTCTATAAAATATGGTTTTAGAGGACCTAATTTCGCAACCGTTTCTGCTTGTGCATCATCAACCAATGCCATTATCGACGCTTTCAATTACATTCGTTTGGGTCATGCCGATGCAATGATAACGGGAGGTTCAGAAGCCGCTGTAACTATTGCAGGCATGGGAGGTTTTAATGCCATGCATGCTTTATCGACCAGAAACGATGATCCAAAAACAGCTTCTCGACCAATGGATGCTGACCGTGACGGTTTTGTTCTTGGAGAAGGGGCAGGTGCACTAGTTTTAGAAGAATACGAACATGCTATTGGCCGTGGAGCGACTATTTATTGTGAAGTTGGCGGAGGTGGAATGTCTGCCGATGCACATCATATTACAGCGCCTCATCCAGAAGGTTTGGGTGCGAAAAATGTAATGTTCAATTGTTTGAGAGATGCCGGACTTCAACCCAATGATGTAGATGGCGTTAATATGCACGGTACTTCTACTCCACTTGGAGACTTAGCCGAAAGCAAAGCCATTCAACATGTGTTTGGTGAACATGCCTACTCAATGAATTTAAATTCAACCAAATCCATGACAGGTCATTTACTTGGTGCTGCTGGAGCTGTTGAAACCATTTCTTCAATACTTGCTATAAAACATGGTATTATTCCACCGACAATCAATCATTTTACGGATGATGCAAATATAGATTCTCGATTGAATTTTACATTTAATGTGGCACAAAAAAGAGATGTAAAAGTGCTGATGAGCAATACTTTTGGATTTGGAGGTCACAATGCTTGCGTCTTGGTTAAAAAATTAGAATTATAACCTTTTAGATGCAATTATTTAAAAAAATATTTAAAAAATCCCGTTCTCTTGAAGACGGGATTTTTTTTACGGAAATCGAAAAAATACTTGGTTTCCCTCCATTAAATCTAGATTATTACAAAAAATCATTTACACATCGATCTTCCAATAAAGTGGATGTCGACGGAAATCCTATTAGCTATGAACGATTAGAGTTTTTAGGCGATGCAATGTTGAGTGCAATAATTGCAGCACACCTTTTCAACGAAGTCCCAACAGGCGACGAAGGATATCTCACCAAAATGCGTTCTAAAATAGTAAGCCGGGAACACTTAAACGAACTAGGGAAAGATGTAAATTTAGTGCGTTTTTTAGAAAGTAAGACAGGTACTCAGAATTTTGGCGAAAACATTCATGGCAATTTGTTTGAAGCTTTGGTTGGCGCCATCTATTTGGATCGAGGTTATGCGTTTTGTGAAAAATTTATCCATAAAAAAGTTATTGAACTCTATGTTGACATTCCGAGACTTGAAGGTAAAGTGATTAGTTACAAAAGCTTGTTAATCGAATGGTGTCAAAAAGAAAAAAAATCGTTTCATTATGATGTTTTTGAAGACAATGGTATTGGTGGCGAACGTCTTTTTGGTGTAAAATTAAGCATCGAAAATAAAGTTATTGCCAAAGCACGAGCGGTTTCTAAAAAGAAAGCAGAAGAAAAAGCATCACAAAGAGCCTACTTCGCCTTTCAGAATAAAATTGATGGAAAATAATTCCGTTAAAATTAGTAGTGCGTTTATACTGGAGATTTACATAACAATATAAAATCAACTCCTAATTCAATAGTTAATTTTAACGGTACCAAAACTCATTTAGTACTACAATTGGAATTGAATTTAATATATTTGTATTCATCTTACTCTAAAAGCAATTCTATGCCATCAAAACCAGAAACCGAACAAAAAAAGATGATTTTGGAGTACAGTTATGAAGCAAAACGTAGGCCAAACCTTCTTTGTTTATTACAAAACAAGGAATACCAGCAAAAGTAACTCCATCAATACTTCGGCATTCGTTTCAAAATAAATTAGATTATAATTGAATTCACTTTCACATGATAAATAAAAAAGTAAACTCCGTACAAGAAGCCCTACAAGGTATCGAAGACAATATGACCCTGCTTTTGGGTGGATTTGGTCTTTGCGGTATCCCCGAAAACAGCATTGCCGAATTAGTAAAAAAAAAAACCAAAAACCTAACCTGTATATCCAACAATGCGGGTGTAGATGATTTTGGACTCGGTTTATTGTTACAACAAAAGCAAATCAAAAAAATGATTTCTTCTTATGTGGGCGAAAATGCCGAATTCGAACGCCAAATGCTTTCAGGCGAATTGGATGTAGAATTAATTCCACAAGGCACTTTAGCCGAGCGTTGTCGTGCAGCACAATCTGGAATTCCAGCTTTCTTTACTCCCGCAGGCTACGGAACCGAAGTGGCTGAAGGAAAAGAAGTACGAGAATTTAATGGGAAAATGCACATCATGGAACACGCCTTCACAGCGGATTTCTCCATAGTCAAAGCTTGGAAAGGTGACGAAGCAGGAAATCTTATTTTTAAAGGAACCGCGAGAAACTTTAACCCTTGCATGTGTGGCGCAGCAAAAATCACCATTGCAGAAGTAGAAGAATTAGTGCCTGCAGGAACATTAGACCCCAATCAAGTTCATATTCCAGGGATTTTAATTCAACGCATTTTTCAAGGAACTCATTTTGAAAAAAGAATAGAACAACGCACTGTAAGAATTAGATAATTTGAAAATGAGATAATTTTCAAATTGACACATTAACACATTACCATCATGGCATTAGACAAAAACGATATCGCAAAAAGAATAGCTAAAGAAGTAAAAGACGGCTATTATGTGAACTTAGGAATCGGAATTCCAACCTTAGTAGCCAATTATGTGCGCACCGATATTGCAGTAGAATTTCAAAGTGAAAACGGAGTTTTAGGCATGGGACCATTTCCGTTTGAAGGCGAAGAAGACGCTGACTTAATCAATGCTGGAAAACAAACCATCACTACTTTGCCTGGAGCTAGTTTCTTTGATTCCGCTTTTAGTTTTGGAATGATTCGTGGACAACACGTCGATTTAACTATACTTGGGGCTATGGAAGTTTCAGAAAATGGTGATATTGCCAACTGGAAAATTCCCGGAAAAATGGTTAAAGGAATGGGCGGCGCGATGGATTTAGTAGCTTCTGCGGATAACATTATTGTAGCCATGATGCACGTCAACAAAGCCGGCGAAAGCAAAATTCTAAAAAAATGCAGTCTGCCACTAACAGGAGTTGGTTGCGTGAAAAAAGTGGTAACCGAATTGGCGGTTTTAGCAATTACTCCTAAAGGTTTTCAACTTTTAGAGCGCGCACCGGGCGTTTCAGTAGCACACATCATCGCTTCCACCGAAGCCGATTTGATTATTGAAGGCGAAATTCCCGAAATGAATATTGCTTAATTAAAACGGCAATTGGGAATTAACGAAAAGAATTCTATTATCATTTTCCAGCAAGAAATTCAACAACAACTGGCGATGCATGTGCAAATGTTGGTGATTGGTCGATAATGCTAACGGCTCTTTTTTTGTTGAGTTTATAGACCAAATCAAATTCTGTTGTAAATAAAATGGCCGACAAAAACGGATTATTAATAAACGCTACTAGTCTATTAAATGCACTGTCCACAGTATAAATTTCTACAATTTCTTCTTTTTGAAACTTGAATTTTAATTCCAACTTCAAAACATTTTCATCAATTACTGGGCGAACATAAATGTTCATCAACTCAGTATTCCCAATAGTTTTTGCTAACGTTAATTTAGCGAAAGTGCCTTCGGATAAACTATCTTTTACCTTGGAATAAAAATCATGAAAAGTGACGGAGAAAGGCATTTTTAAAAGGTGTATTGAATTTGAATAAATAACATTTAGTTAACGAATACAATCTACAATCAAACTAATTTCTAGTTTGAAAAGCCAAAGCATACATTTTGATATTCTTAATCATCGAAACAAGACCGTTGGCACGTGTTGGCGACAAATGATCTTTTAGTCCAATTTCATCTATAAAATTCATGTCGGCGTTCAAAATATCAGCCGCTTTTTGATTAGAAAATGTTCTAATTAAAATGGCAATAATGCCTTTGGTTAAAATCGCATCACTATCCGCCGTGAAAATAATTTTATCCTCCACTTGTTCGCCTTGCAACCAAACTTTCGACTGACATCCTTTAATTAAATTGGTATCTGTTTTATAAACTTCTTCAATCAACGGAAGGTTTTTTCCAAGTTCAATAATGTATTCGTAGCGTTGCATCCAATCATCAAACATAGAAAATTCATCCACTATTTCGTTTTGAATCTCTTTAATTTTCATTTTCTTTATTTGTTAATGAAACTATTTTGTTTACCAAATCGGCAATTTCGGCGGGTGGTGTTCCGTGATCAAAATTCGTAGTTTGATAGGTTTGCTCTTTATAAGTAACTTTCATTTCAGCAATGGCCGCTCCATCATAAAATCGTTTTTGAGTCGGATCTTTTAGGTTTGGAATCCCTTCAATATTAATTTTTTGGAAAGCCGAAACCAGAATTTGCCAATCGGCATCAGAAATTTGGATAATTTCTGGTTTAGCAATTCCTTTTCGGTCTCGCTGATTGGAAAGCGTTTGATTTTGAATTATAATTTTTTGGTAGAAACCTCTTGAATAAGCGGAATACTCAATTGTTGTGTCCTTTATAGCTGTTTGGGTTGGATTGGAACATCCTTTCCCTAGAAATAGGTAAAGAAATAGTAAAGTTACTGTTTTCATATTTTTATATTTTAACTCAACATCATTTTAGCTTTTTTCACGGCATCGACCAAAACATCAATTTCTTCTTTGGTATTATAGAACGCAAAACTCGCTCGTAGGGTACCCGGAATTTTAAAAAAACTCATAATCGGTTGTGCGCAATGATGACCTGTTCTTACGGCAACACCCAATTTATCAATAATTGTCCCAATATCATACGGATGAATACCATCAATATTAAAAGAAATTACAGCCGCTTTTTCGTCAGAAGTACCAAAGATACGCAATCCTTCAATAGTCAATAACTGTTGTGTTCCGTAATGCAATAATTCATTTTCTTGCTTTGCAATAGCATCAAAACCAATAGTGTTTAGATAATCAATTGCCGTGCCTAATGCTATTCCGTCGGCTATATTTGGGGTGCCTGCTTCAAATTTATGAGGCAAATCGGCATAGGTGGTTTTTTCAAAAGTGACTTCTTTTATCATTTCCCCTCCACCTTGATAGGGCGGTAATTTGTTGAGCCAAACTTCTTTTCCATATAAAATACCAACACCTGTAGGACCACAAATTTTATGTCCCGAGAAAACATAAAAATCACAATCCAAAGCCTGCATATCGGGTTTCAAATGCGGAACGGCTTGTGCGCCATCTATCAAAACGGCAGCACCAAATTGATGGGCTTTATCAATAATATATTTTATTGGGTTTATTGTTCCCAAAGCATTCGAAATATGGTTTACCGTAACTATTTTCGTTTTTTCAGAAAGTAATTCATCGAATTCCGAAAGTAGTAATTCCCCTTTTTCATTCATGGGAATTACTTTCAGAACAGCTCCAGTTCGTTCACAAAGCATTTGCCAAGGCACAATATTGCTATGATGCTCCAATGCTGACACCAAAATTTCGTCACCTGATTGCAATAGCGAAGCAAATCCGTTGGCAACCAAATTAATACCATGTGTAGTTCCAGCAGTAAAAATAACCTCGCAAGACAAACGTGCATTGATGTGATTTTGAATCGTATTTCGTGATTTTTCATACGCATCGGTCGCCAATTGACTTAGGGTATGCACCCCGCGATGAATATTCGCATTAATTTCTTGATAATAGGTAGTGATGGCGTCAATAACAATTTGTGGCTTTTGAGAAGTGGCAGCGTTATCAAAATAAACTAGCGGTTTGCCATTCACTTTTTGGGAAAGAATAGGAAAATCAGCTCTGATGTTGGTAAGGTCTTTCATAATTATTTAGAAAAATTCTAAATACAAAAGTAATAAATTTGAGAGTGCTTTTTATAAAACGTTTGTTAATAATTGTTTTAATTTTTTATATTTACAAGACGCAATTTAAAATGATATTATGACGAAAAAATCCTTGCAGTTCCTTGGTTTTATAGTACTTTTATTCCTAGTTTATTTCGGTAGTACCACCTATCAAAAACTGGAATTGATTTCAGGATTTTCAGCGAAAAGTGTTGCTTCGGGACATTTTATAGATCATCGCACACTCGATTTAATCGAAAAAAGTGATAATGATATAAAATTGATTCATTTAGCTAAAAACAAAATTATTGAATCAACTTCTTCTGTAACTTCTTCTGTGTTTGGATTTAAAGAAAGAACAGCGATTTACAGAACAGGTTTAGGTGCTACTTTAATTAATGATGCTTTTGATATTTCTCTACCTTATGAAATTCCAAAAAGGAGTTTACTAAACGCCGATTTAGCTTTTCCTTATGGAGATCAAGAACCCAAAGACTCCGTTTTTAGCAATATTGATTATGAAAAATTGACAAAAGCTGTTGCAAATGCTTTTGATAAAAAAGGCAAAAAATCAAAACGAACGCGTTCGTTACTCGTGATTTATAAGGATAAAATTATAGCCGAAAAATACGATACTGGATTTAATAAAAACAGCAAAATATTAGGCTGGTCTATGACAAAGAGCATTACAAGTGCCTTATTTGGCGTGTTGCAAAAAGAAAGAAAATTAGATATATTCAAACCAGCACCTATACCCGAATGGGCAAATGACGAGCGTTCAAAAATTACCATCAACGACCTGCTCCACATGAATTCAGGTTTGGATTGGAAAGAAGATTATACGATGATTTGTGATGCAACTAAAATGCTATTCCAATCGGAAGACATGACGCAATCACAATTGGTTAAACCCGCAAAATTTAAACCCAACACCCATTGGAATTATTCCTCTGGAACTACCAATTTATTATCTGGTATTTTGAGAAAGCAATTCAAAACGCACCAAGAATATTTAGATTTTTGGTATTCGGCTTTGATAGATAAAATCGGCATGCACTCTATGGTGGTGGAAACAGATATGAAAGGCAATTTTGTAGGTTCCTCTTATGGTTGGGCAACCACCCGAGATTGGTCAAAATTTGGGTTGTTATATTTGCACAAAGGAAATTGGAATGGAAACCAGATTTTAGAGGAAAGCTGGGTGAAATATGCTGCAACACCTACAAATGATTCACATGGCGTATATGGAGCCCATTTTTGGCTCAATGCTGGCGGAAAATATAAAGATGTTCCCAGAGATTTATTTTCGTGCAATGGTTTTCAAGGGCAACGCGTCTTTATAATTCCATCTTGCGACATGGTCATTGTTAGAATGGGGCTTACTGAAGATTCCAATTTTGATTTTAATGGGCTGTTGCGAGATATAATAGGTAGCGTTAGAAAAAGTAAATGATATCATTTTCTTAATTATTTGATACTCGCTTTAAACATTTTCAATTCATCCCAAGTGTAGTTATTGCCTACTTGTTCTTTTAATTGATTTAAAGATTCCTCTTTGTAATTTTTAAAAAGTAAAGTCAATTCTTGAATTTTATCTTCAGGCAAAATTTCGGATAAAGTGATGGTTTCTGTTGCTATCAACTTTGCAAAATGACTATAGATTGTTCCTTTTGTTAACTTCCTAATGGTTGCAATTTCTTTAATCGAGTTATGCTGTTTCCATAAATCATAAGTTTCAAGTGCAGTGTCTTTTTTAGATTCTTTACTTTTCGTTTTTTTTGAATCATAAGGATGTTCCATATCGTCATCTTCCTCGACCAACAAAATAGTTGTATTTTTAAAATCGCGGATGACTTTTTCATGCAGATTGACTTTATACCATTTTATCTCCTCTGAATATAGGGTTTTTTTGGAAACCTCTTCTCCAGAAATGAAGCTTTCCATCAGTAATTTAGCGCGCATCAGATTCAACACTGCTTTTGTTTGAAGTGCTTCTAAATCCATCAATTCTTCATAAAATCCTTTAGTATTTTTGATGCGTTTTACTTCTTCCATCTTAAATAATAACGCGTAAACTATTTGGTTCATTGGCTCCAAAAAATAGTGAAATGCCGCATTGATTCTTTCGTTTACAAAAACAACATCAAGCGTTTCGCAATTAAAAATTTTGTCCAATTGCAACAAGAATTTGCTAGAAGGTTCTAGCAATTGCCATATAATTCCAGCTTGAGCTTTTGCCCATTCTGCGTGTTTAGCTTTTGCTGATTTTTCAGCATCTTGATTATAACTAAATTGATGGTTTCGCCATTCTTGAGCCAAAATAGCCCAATCAAAACAATTCTTTAAATACTGATGAATAAACTGTTTAGTAGCTGTTTTTAATGCTGTTTCTAAATCGTCTTCCGACGCTTTATTTTGTGCATAATTCATTACATCTTGATCATTCGAAATACCATTCATTCGCATGGGTGACAGCAAAATTAATCCTTCTAACGAGCGTAATCGTGATAATGCCACATAAGCTTGACCTGGAAGAAATACTTGAGAAACATCTAAAGCTGCTTTGTCAAAGGTTAATCCCTGACTTTTATGTACTGTAATTGCCCAAGCCAATTTAATTGGATAGTGCACAAATGTTCCTAAAACCTCTTCTATAATTTCTTTTGTATTCGAGTCAACGGAATATTTTATATTAACCCATTCGTATTTCTCTACTTCAATTGTTACATTTTCATCAGGGAAGTGAACAAAAATTTCTTTAGAAGTAAGCGATTGGATAGTGCCAATCTTTCCATTAAAATATTTTTTGTCCACAGACAAATCATTTTTTACAAACATAATTTGAGCGCCAACTTTTAACAACAAGTTTTTGTCAACTGGAAAAATTTTATCGGGAAAATCATCAATAATCTCCGCTTTATATTTGTGAATTTTACCATGTAAATCGGCTAATGCTTTTGCATTCGTTTCATCCGCTTTAGCATTATGCGTGGTTAAAATTATATAGCCTTTATTCGTGTTCAAATCAAAATCTGTTTGCACAAATTGGTTTAAAATCGTCATGTCTGATTGTGAGACCTGATTGTTTCTGAGGTTATTTAATACCGAAATAAATTGATTATCCGTTTGACGGAAAATCTTAGATAATTCTATATATAAAGGCGGATATTGTTGTACAACATGCGAATGAAAAAAGAATTTACCTTTATAATATTTACGTAAAACTTGCCATTCTTCCTCTCTAATTACTGGTGGCAATTGCAACAAATCCCCAATGTAAAGCACCTGAACTCCTCCAAAAGGATTCGCGTTTTTTCGTACACTTTGCATCATGCAATTAATAGCATCAAGTACATCCGCGCGTAACATGCTTACTTCATCAATTATCAGCAGTTCCATATTTTGAATAACCCTCTTTTTTTGCCCATTCATTTTAAAATGACGTTGTAAAGAACTTGGGGTTTCAAATTTTAAATTTTGAACAAAATTTTCTGCTGAATTATCAGGAATAAAGCCACCGAAAGGCAACTGAAACATGGAATGTATGGTAACTCCGCCTGCATTTAAGGCTGCAATTCCCGTAGGCGCAACGACACAAGTGTTTTTATGAGTAGTGTTAATGATTTCTCTTAAAAGCGTCGTTTTACCTGTTCCAGCTTTTCCTGTAAGAAAAACAGATCGATGCGTTTGATTAATAAATTTAAGAGTGAACTTGGCTGCTTCAGAAATCATTAGAATAATTTATTGCATTGGGTAAAAAAATATAATAAAAATTGACAAAACGTATGGAATAAAAAAACGCATCCAAAAAATTGAATGCGTTTTTATAAAAAAATTATGTTTTATTTTACAATCAAAAATTCACTTCTTCTGTTTTGAGCATATTCCTCTTCAGTACAAGCGTCTTTACAATCTACCTTAGGCTCACTTTCTCCATAACCTTTTCCAGATATTCTACTTGCTGGGATATCTTTAGAAATTACATATTGAACTGTAGCTTTAGCTCTTCTATCCGATAAATCCATATTGTATTGATCGCTTCCTCTACTATCGGTGTGTGATTTTACAAGAATTACTAAAGCAGTATTGCTTTTCATCACTTGTACTAATTTGTCTAACTCAAAAGCCCCTTCTTGGGTAATGTTGCTTTTGTTATATTCAAAGTTAATTTCTTTAAGTACAATTTCTGTTGGAGTAATAATTACATCTATCGGGTTTAAAGGCGCATCCACTTTTACTTTGCCTCCTTTGTTTTGAGGTACAGGCTGAGGAACTACAAAAACAGCACTTTCAAAACCATCTTTTGAAACCTGTACTGTATAAGCTTTACTACATTCTACGTTGTAAACCAATTCTCCATTCGCTTCTGTATTTTTAGTTTCAACTGTATTTTTCTTATCATCGAGTATCGCTACTCTTGCGTCAGCTAAAGGTTTGCCTGATTTAGCATCAGTTACATATATTGTAGCTTCTACTCCACAAACTGGGTCAGCTACATATAAATCGTCTGATCCTGCTCTATTACTAGCAAAATACCCTATATTTTTAGTTGTATTAAAGGTAAATGAAAAATCGTCTTTTTCACTGTTAACAGGCTTTCCAACATTTTTAGCAACATCTGATTTAGTTAAATCAATAGAAAAAACATCCAATCCTCCTAAACCTTGTCTTCCACTTGATGCGAAATACAAAATGTTATCATCAGTAATAAATGGGAACTGTTCGCTTCCCTCAGTGTTAACTTTATCCCCTAAATTTTCTGGTGTCCCATAAGTGTCATCGGCATTTACGGCTACTTTCCAAATATCATTTCCTCCCTTTCCTCCAGGCATATCAGAAGTAAAGTATAAAGTTTTTCCATCTTTAGATATACTTGGACTACTTGTAGTATAACTTTTATTGTTTAGTGGTAAAGGTGAAATATTGCCCCATTTTCCATTTTCTTTTTTAGCTTTATAAAGATTTATTTGTCCAATTTTAGCATTGCTCTTTTTATCCATTTCATAGCTTTTACTGAAATGACTGTCTCTTGCAAAATAAATAGTGTTTCCATCTGATGCAATCGAAACTGGGCCATCGTGCCATTTTGTATTTAGCTCCGAAACGGCCGTAGGCAAACTATACGTTCCGTCAGTGTTTCGAATAGATTGGTAAATGTCTAAATAGGGCTCGTCATTCCATCCGTCGGTTCTTCTAGATTTATTTCTGGTACTTACAAAATAAAAGTAATTGTCATTGGTTAACACTGCTCCAAATTCCGATTTATCACTATTTATAGTAAGTGCTTTAATATTAAAAGTCTTTTGTGTATCTAATAATTTAGGTAAATAGTTTGGATTTTCGTTAAACGTTTTTGCACGTTGGTCGTTAGGTGCTTTAGCAGCAAAAGTCGCCATTTGTTTGT
Organism: Flavobacterium sp.; assembly: GCA_040402815.1. Classification (GTDB taxonomy): domain Bacteria; phylum Bacteroidota; class Bacteroidia; order Flavobacteriales; family Flavobacteriaceae; genus Flavobacterium. Next base: position 5,296 of record JBBALV010000001.1, on the reverse strand, counting down.
TTGCCAATTCATATTTCCCATTTGCTTTTAACATCTGAGCATATTTGTAATAGGTTTCAGCATCTTGAGTCTCTTTAATTACTTTTGCATACCATTTTACAGCTTCAACAGAATTAAACATATTGAAGTAACTTTCGGCCAATTGCTTATCAACATAGTTGGTCTCCTTACCTTGATCTACTAATTTTAAATATTCTTTAACGGCATCAACATATTCAAATCGATTGAATAATTTGTCTGCTCTTTGGGTCTCTTTGGTTTGTGCTTTTACTGTTGTAGTGCTTACTAACACAAAACTTAATAAAATATATAACTTTTTCATTACTTGGAATCGTATTTATGTTAGAAAAATCTTGGTGAACGTGATATTTTTTTCGGGAAGTTCACATCAAATAATAAGATGATTTCATGTGAAGAACGAGTGGTTGCATTTAATGCTGATATAACACTATCATAAGCATATCCAACTCTTAGAGAAGGATTGATAGCATAATTTACCATACCACCAAAGCTATCATTTAGTCTGTAAGTCAAACCCGCTTCAAATTTATCAAAAAACAAGAAATTTGAAGAAGCATCTAATGATGCAGGAGAATTTACCGCTGATTTAAACATCATAGAAGGTTTGAATTTCAGTGTTGGATTTATGTTGAATACATAACCACCCGTAACAAAATAATGAGGAACTTCGGTTCCATATTTTACGCCATTATAATTCAAATGAACTGATCGAATCATATTAGGAATAGAAGCTGCCAAATAGTACTTGTCCGTGTAATAAAAGAATCCTGCTCCCATATTAAAATTAATGTTGTTGGTGTCTTCTTTAAAAGCATCATCATTTAATTGTGGAAGCGTATTCGATATTTCGCTATTTAAACCTATTTTTTGAAAAGTAGCACCCGCTTTTAGTCCAAGTGCTAATTTATGTTCACCCCCTAAATTGAGCGTGTATGAAAAATCACCATATACATTTTGTTCTTTTACAGGTCCTATTTGGTCGGATATCATCGAAAGTCCTAATCCTACATTTTTCCCTACTGGGCTAGAGCCCGAAAAAGAGAATGTTGTTGGTGCTCCATCAATATTTATCCATTGCTTTCTATAGAGCAAACCAAAGGAGAGGTTTTCTTTTGAACCCGCATAAGCTGGATTGATAATATTCATATTATACATATACTGTGTATAATGCGGTGCTTGCTGGGCTTTGGCTTCAAAAACTGTTGCTAATGCTATCAGACTTATTAAAACTATTTTCTTCATCATTTTATATTGTTAATTTTTAGTAAACACAACCCTCGAAGTAGTGCGTTGTGCTTCTTTCATATTTAATGTTATTTATTGATATAAACCCAACCGGTTATGGTTATTCCATCTGCTTTTTCAATCGTATAAAAATAGGTGCCGTCTGGAAGCGCTAATCCACCATTGGCTTGACCATGCCATTGTGTAGTATAGTTTTCTAAACTATAAACACTTACGCCATAACGATTGAAAATTTCTATCTTTTTAACATGCAATGCGGTTAAATCAAAATTGTCATTCTTATCATCACCATTTGGCGATATTCCTTTTTGAATTTCACAAGTGACACTCGTGACATCAAATGGTTCTGAGGCAGTACAGCCATCAGCCGTAGTTATAGAAACACTATATTGTCCAATCGTATTTACTTTTATCGCATTTGGAGTTCCAGGCAATACAGAGAAACTTGGTCCAGTCCAACTATAAGTAGCTCCTATTGGATTAAATGTGCCTGGAACAGCAACCAATTTATAGATTGTGGCGTCACATCCGGATTGGAACTCAACTGCAGATTGTTCTATAATAGTTACCTGAACTGGTAGCGTAATAAACACACTACATCCAGCCGATGCCGGCAACGAATAAGTAACAGAGTAAATACCCGCTGCACTTGCGCTAGGATTGATTGCTCCTGTAGTTGGATTTAAATTCAATCCCGATGTTGAGGCATATGTCCCTCCTGCTGGAGCGGTATTAATAACATTTTGCAATCCAGAACTAGACTGACACATCACGCTAGTGTAACTTATTGTGCCTGTTGGTGGCGCGGTGATCGTTATACTTACAGGAAGTGAATTTTGAACTTGTGCACATCCTCCTGATGCAACTATTGTATTTGTAATTACATAAGTCCCTGCAACACTATTACCTAAATCTACAATTCCTGTTGATGTATTTATTACCAATCCTGATGGTGAGGCCGAAAAGACTCCTGCTACTCCTCCACCTAAAAATACGGGTGAAATTGTACCTGTTACTTTACAATAAATAGTGTCTGCATAACTAAAGTCCGCTACTGGTGGAGTTGTTACGGTGATAGTTACTGCAGGAGAATCAACAACGCCACAACCGTTAGCTGCTCCAATTGTATTAATAATACTATAAGTTCCTGCTGCACTTGTTGCTAAATTAATAGCACCTGTTGTTGGGTTAATATCTAATAACGCAGCTGTTGGGGTAGCGGTATATGAAAATAGACCCGAAACGCCGTTCGCAACATAAGTAAGTAAAGGATTGTTTGCGTTTTTACAGTAGGCTGTTGCATCGTAATCAAAACCCGCTATAGGGAGTGTTGTTATGGTAACTAATGTTGTTTCATCTACCTGGATACATCCTCCTACTGGAGCAATTATGTTGTGAACAGTATAAGTTCCTGTTGGACTTGTTGCTAAATCAATCGAACCATCGGCATTGAAAATCATACCTGCAGGAACGGATGATAATGTTCCATGCACACCGTCAAAAACTGGAATGTCAGTCATTCCATTATTGCAATAATATGATTGTGCATAATGGAATGTACCTATCGGTAAATCTTTGATTTCTACTGTTACTGGATTTGATACCGATTCTGAACAGCCGTTACCTGCTGCAATAGTGTTGATAACGGTATAAACTCCTGCTGTACTGTTGGTTAAATCGATTGTACCTGATGAATTCAATACCAATACTGCTCCAAGCGTAGTTGTAGTATAAGAAAATGTCCCTACTACCGCTCCAGGATCTAAATTGGCTGTAGGGTTTGAACTACCTGAATTTTTGCAGTAATTAGCAGATGAATAAGTAAAGTTAGCATTTATCTGATTCGAAATAGTTAATGGTTGAGTAGCATCAACATAATTACAACCATTGGCTGCTGCAATATAATTATGAATTGTATATATACCCGCAAGACTTGTAGCTAAATTAATTGAGCCATCCGAATTGAAAATTATACCAGCTGGAATAGATGATAATGTTCCATGTACCCCATCAAAAACTGGTATGTCAGTCATTCCAGTATTGCAATATTGTAATTGTGCATAATGGAAGGTTGCTACTGGAGGGGCTGTAATTGTAATTGTTACATCGGTTGAAACTCCAGCACAAAGCACCGCACCAGAAACAGTATGAGTTATAGTATAAACTCCCGGATCACTAAGTGCTAAATTAATTGCCCCTGTCAGTGCATCTATCTCTAAATGAGGTAGAGGCGTTGGCGGTGTTGGTATCGGCGAAACGACAACATAGGTAAAAGCATGAATAACATCCGTCTGAACTCCTGTACATCCAATAGAAGTTCCCGTAATCGTTAAAACAGGATTAGAACTATTGGAACAACTTGCTAATGGTGCATAAGTAAAGCTAGAATTTCCCACTTTTTTAACTACTAGTTTTGCTTCAACCATTGCAAAGCAGGTAACAAGAGTATTGCTTTCAACTCTAACATATATGGTTTGGTTCGTACCGTTAAAAGTGCTTGGGTTTGTAATTACGTTAGCAGCAGGATTTGCTGTTGCATCGGCACTTGTTAAATGATAAGTTACACTATACAAAGTAGGATTTAATGTTCCTAAAATTTCATTATTCAAAGATGTCAAATCAAATATTGAATGACAATCTTCAACAACATCGGTTCCATCTATATCACATTTGATAAAATCTAATGGTGTAGTAGCAATAACCGGTGGTGAAAGTGTTACTACAACTAAATCGTGAACAGGTGTTATTCCACATGACCCCTTAACCAAATAAGTCCCTGATTGTGTAGCAACATAGGTTGAATGTATAGCCGTTGGGTCTGAAACCAAAGTTGTAGGAGTTACCGGAGGATTAGTTGCAGTCGATGGATCATAGTACCATTGATAACTATTTACACCAGGTACGTTGTTTAAATCGGTAACCCCTGCTAACGCATTTAATGTAACACTATTCGCACAGGCTTTTATTGTATCAACTGCAGGTTCAGCCGAACCAAACTCAACATTACAACAAACCGTATTTCCAGCTGATGGTAGTCCAAAATTGGTTTGAACTAACCTAATGTACCCCGGTTGATTACTAAAATTAGTTACTAAAATTATGTAATATTGACCCGCTATAGCATTTGGTATTGTCAAAGTTTCTGTAAAACTTGCGGAATAACTACAATCTACGATATTACCGAATGGATAAAAAGTATTATTTGGAGGTAAATTGTCAAATGGGCAAGTTGGGCAATCTGAAAAAGCAATTTGATTACATGCTGCCGTTGATGTAAAAGGTCCCCATGCAACAAAATCAACATCATGTGAAGCACCTGTTGGATTTCCAGCAGCATCAAAACCATCATATTGTAATATATTAAAGGTCAAAGGTCCTGTTTGGTCTACATGTAAAGTATAAAAAGTTGGATTCGGAATAGAACCCAAACACGCAACTTGACTTGTATCTGGCAAATTAGTTGTATTTGGGTATATATAAGGATTTGCTAGAGAAGAACCACAAAAAGGAGCTGCATTTTGACAACTAGAAACTGCTTTTACGCATACATTAAAGGTTACAACTTGACTTGTTGTCTCTGTTGACCAAATTCTTATAAAATAGGTATTTCCTACAACTAAATTTTTATTTACAGTTGTTATAGATCCAGCTGCACTACAGTTGATTCTAGTCAAATTTCCACAGGGGTTGGTTGCAGATGAGGTTGAATATATAGCATGATTCAAGTTAGTTGAAGTTCCAGCAATATTTAATAAAGAAACAATTTCAGTCCCTGAACTTGCAACAAAACTAAACCAAACATCGTCATCAGCACCCGCTGTACAAGGAGAAGCTGTCGGCTGAGTACCTACTGGTTGTGTTGAAGCTGTTGCCCCAATTAAATTACCTGGAGTCGTCAAATCACAATTTGACATTATATTAACAGGTACATTTATTGCTGTAGAACATTCGTCATTTGTAGCTGGCGGCGGCGGAGTCTGTATACAGATATTAAAAGTAGCCGATTGCCCAACAGTGCTTCCTGCGGTGT